>CAXTBG010000010.1:0-83239 GCA_964242105.1 uncultured Nakamurella sp.
AGAACTCCACGCCCTGCTTGATGCAGTTCTGGTAGAGCGTCTGCAGGATCATGTGCCCGGTGCGGTCGGCGGCGTAGCAGGCGCGGCGGACGGCGGCCTCGCCATGGTTGCGGGTGTGCCCACCGAAGCGGCGCTGGTCGATCCGGCCCTCCGGCGTGCGGTTGAACGGCAGGCCCATCTTCTCCAGGTCGAGGACGGCGTCGATGGCCTCCTTGCACATCACCTCGGCGGCGTCCTGGTCGACCAGGTAGTCGCCGCCCTTGACGGTGTCGAAGGTGTGCCACTCCCAGTTGTCGTCCTCGACGTTGGCCAGCGCGGCGCACATGCCGCCCTGCGCCGCGCCGGTGTGCGACCGGGTCGGGTACAGCTTGGTCAGCACCGCCGTCCTGGCGTGCTGGGTGGATTCGATGGCGGCGCGCATACCGGCACCGCCGGCACCCACGATGACGACGTCATAGCGATGGAATTGCATGGTTTTTCCCTATCAGCCGGTCATCGAGGGGTCGAACGTGAAGATGACGAAAGTACCGACGCCGAGCGTCAGTACGACGGAGGCGGCCAGCAGGATGCTCAACCAGAACCTCGTGCCGTCCTTGCGGGAGTAGTCGTTGATGATGGTGCGCAGGCCGTTGGCGCCATGGATCTCGGCCAGCCACAGCATGGTCAGGTCCCAGATCTGCCAGAACGGCGAGGCCCAGCGACCGGCCACGAAGCCCCAGTTGATCCGGTGCACCCCGCCGTCCAGCACGTTCATGATCAACAGATGGCCCAGCACGAGGACCACCAGCACGATGCCCGAGATCCGCATGAACAGCCAGGAATACATCTCGAAGTTCGACCTGCGCCCGGCCACGCGCTTCTTCGGCGCGCGGGGCGCCTCGATGCCACGGGTGGCGGGCGGATCGTAGGCGGCCGTCACGACGCGTCCCCGAACGTCTTGCGGATGGTGAACTCGAGCATGAAGTACACGGCGGGCACCATGACGACGACCCAGGTGGCGACCACGATCCACAGCATCGTCCGCTGGTGGCGCGTGCCCTTGGACCAGAAGTCGACCAGCATGATCCGGATGCCGTTCAGCGAGTGGAACAGCACGGCGCCGACCAGCCCGACCTCCATCAGGTTGACGAGGGGGTTCTTGTAGGTCTCGATGATCTTGTTGTACGACTCCGGCGACACCCGGACCAGTGCGGTGTCCAGCACGTGCGCGAAGAGGAAGAAGAAGGTCAGCACGCCGGTGATCCGGTGCGCCACCCACGACCACATGCCTTCTGCGCCGCGGTAGACGGACCCGCGGCGTGGCTTGGGAATGCCGCTACCCCCTGGACGGAGGACGGTGGATGAGGACATGGTGTGGTTCGACCTCCGGGAGAGTGCAGAGTGTCCGCAGCCCGCCGTCGACGGCAGCGTCGGGTTCGAGTAAAGAGCGGCTGAACCGATGCTAACCCTGACCATGATCAGGCGGCGTCCCAGCAGGATGTGACCCTGTTGACACACGGTGTTCACGTCCCGGCGGACCGGCTGCTATTGAGTACCCGACAAGGGCGCCCGGACGGTGGGGCGGCCGGTGAGATCCCCCCGGCGGTCGACACAGCGTGACCTCGCACGCGGGCTGACCCGAGGTCTGCTCGCTTGCAGCACGATTCGGTCACGGAGAGCGTCCGGAACTCGCTGCGGACGGGGAGGTCGCGGTAGCGTCCGACCGGTAGTGGGCTCGTGGGGTCGGATCGATGCAGCGTGCCCTCGTCCGAGGGTGTGCAGGTGAGAAGAAGGAGAACACGTGCTTCGCGCTCGTAACTTGTCAATGATGGCCGGGGTCGCGGCCGCGGCCCTCGTGCTCGGTGCCTGCAGTTCCACCAGCAGCGGCACGGGCGCCGCGTCGGGTGCCTCCAGCGCGGCCGGCGGTGCCGTTTCCGGCGCGAGCTCGGTGGCTGCGCCTTCGTCGGGATCGACGACCTCGGGCGCGATGACGTCAAGTTCCATGACAGCAGGTTCCATGACATCGGGTTCCATGACTGCTGGTTCCATGACGTCGGGTTCGATGACGGCTGGTTCGATGACCTCCGGCTCTTCCGCACCGACCTCCGGTGCCAGCGGTGCCACGGTGTTCCCCGCCATGACCGGCGACCCGAGCACGGTCAAGCTGGGCATGGCCTACGACGGTCCCAAGGGCGACCAGTCGTTCACCGACTCCGCCTTCCGCGGTGTGCAGGCCGCCGAGGCCAAGGGCGTCAAGCTCGTCGCCGAGCTGGCCGCGACCGTCGGCGAGCCGGACCAGAAGAAGGTGGATCGGCTCAGCCAGCTCGTCGACCAGGGCGCGAACACCGTCATCGCCGTCGGCTTCGACTACGCAACCGCCATGGGCACGGTCGCCGCTGCCAACCCCGACGTGCACTTCGCCATCGTCGACGACGCCTCGCTGTCCGATCCGACCCGCAAGGGCGGTGCGCTGAAGAACGTCGCGTCGCTGACCTTCGCGGCCGAGCAGAGCTCCTACCTGGTCGGTGTCGCCGCCGCCCTCAAGTCCAAGACCGGCCACGTCGGCTTCGTCGGCGGTGTCAACACCCCGCTGATCCAGACCTTCCAGGCCGGCTTCGACGCCGGTGCAAAGGCCGCCAACAGCAGCATCAAGATCGACGACAAGTACGTCACCGAGCCCCCGGACTTCAGCGGCTTCAACGCTCCCGACAAGGGCCAGACGATCGCCAAGGGCATGTACGACGGAGGCGCGGACATCGTCTACGCCGCCGCCGGCGGGTCCGGCAACGGTGTGTTCAAGGCCGCCAAGTCCGCGAACAAGCTGGCCATCGGGGTCGACTCCGACCAGTACAACCTGCCGACGCTGGCCGACGTCAAGAGCGTCATCCTGACCTCCGCGGTGAAGAACGTCGACGTCTCGGTCTACAACATGATCTCGTCCGTCTCCGCCGGCAAGCCGTTGAGCGGTGTCCAGGTCTACGACCTGAAGAACAACGGTGTCGGGTTCTCCACCTCCAACCCGGCGGTCGCCGACATCAAGACCAAGATCGACGACTACCAGGCGAAGATCATCGCCGGCACCATCAAGGTTCCGACCACGCTCAGCTAGCTCTCGGCAACAGAGCATCAGGGCCCGGCGGCGTCGCGTATGACCAGCGGCGTCACCGGGCCCTGATGTCGTAGTGCTGTTCTATCCTCGCAACACCGCTTCGCCACCCCGCCGGTCCGACCGCAGTGTCAAGAGCAGGAGCACGCGTGAAGAGTGGTCAGCTGTGAGCACAGCCCTCGACACGGCGAAGACCGCAGAGCCGCCCGCCGTCCGGCTGACCGGCATCACCAAGCGGTACCCCGGCGTGGTCGCCAACGCCGACATCAACCTGACCGTCCGGCCCGCCACCGTGCACGCCCTGGTGGGGGAGAACGGAGCCGGCAAGTCGACGCTGATGAAGACCTTGTTCGGTCTGCACCAGCCCGACGAGGGCACGATCGAGATCAACGGGGACCCGCTGACGTTCTCCTCGCCGGCGGATGCCATCGCGGCGGGCATCGGCATGGTGCACCAGCACTTCATGCTGGCCGACAACCTGACCGTCTGGGAGAACGTCGTGCTGGGCGCCGAGCCGGTGGTCGGCGGGCGTATCAACGGAGCGAAGGCGCGAGCCGACATCGACGAGATCGGCCGTCGCTACGGCCTGACCGTCGACCCGCGGGCGCTGGTCGAGGAACTGGGGGTCGGGGCGCGGCAGCGGGTCGAGATCATCAAGGTGCTCTACCGCGGCGCCAAGATCCTGATTCTCGACGAACCGACCGCGGTGCTGGTGCCGCAGGAGGTCGACGAGCTGTTCGGCAACCTGAACGAGCTCAAGGCCGAGGGCCTGACGATCATCTTCATCTCGCACAAGCTCGACGAGGTCCGCGCCATCGCCGACGAGATCACGGTGATCCGGCGCGGTACGACGGTCGGCACCGCGGACCCGAAATCCGTCACCAACCGGCAGCTCGCCGAACTGATGGTCGGCTCGGCGCTGCCGGTGCCGGAGCTCCGCGACTCCACCGTGACGAACCACGAGACGCTCAGGCTGACCGGCGTGCGGGTGGCCGGCCCCGGCGACCGGGATCTGCTGACCGACATAGAACTGACGATACAGGCCGGCGAGGTGCTCGGCATCGCCGGTGTCGAGGGCAACGGCCAGGCAGAACTGGTCGACGCGATCATGGGCATCGAGACCGTGGCCGCGGGCACCATTCACCTCGGCGACGTCGACATCACCCATGCCTCGACGCTCAAGCGACGCGAGGCCGGCATCGGCTTCATCCCGGAGGACCGGCACCGGCAGGGGCTGATGCTGCTGGCACCTCTCTGGGAGAACCGCGCACTGGGCTTCCAGACGCGCAAACCGGTGGCCAGAGGGGCCTTCCTCGACCGGGCCGGCACCAGGGCCGACACCCGACGGATCGTCGAGCAGTTCGACGTGCGCACGCCCGGCATCGACGTGCTCGCCGCCGCCCTGTCCGGCGGGAACCAGCAGAAGCTGATCGTGGGCCGCGAGATGAGCGGTGAGCCCGTGCTGCTGATCGCGGCGCACCCGACCCGCGGTGTCGATGTCGGTGCGCAGGCGGCGATCTGGGAACAACTGCGCCGGGCGCGGGCCGCCGGTCTGGCCGTGCTGCTCATCTCCGCCGACCTCGAGGAGTTGATCGGCATGTCCGACACGCTGACCGTCATCCTCCGCGGCCGGTTGGTCGGGACCTATGACCCGCACACGGTCACCCCGGAGTCGTTGGGGGTCGCGATGACCGGTGGCGCCGAGGAGGCGGGCCTGCCGCCGGAACCGGCACCTGTCGACAGTTCACCGCTGACGTCGGCCACGTCGACCACCCAGCCGGGAGTCAACTGAGATGAAAGCCCTCTCCGGTCGCAAGATCCTGCTCGGCGCCGCCGGTCCGATCATTGCGCTCATCGTCGCCGCCCTGATCTCCTCCGCCATCCTGCTGATCACCGGGCACAATCCGATCGACGCCTTCACCTCGATGGGCAAGGCGTTCGGGAAGTCGCGGGTGCTGATCGGCACCATCAACCAGGCGGCGTCGTACTACCTCGCCGCGGTCGCCGTCGCCATCGGCTTCAAGATGAACCTGCTGAACATCGGCGTCGACGGCCAGTACCGGCTCGGCGCGATGTTGGCGGCCTCGCTGGCTGGGGCGAGCTTCATGAATTCGCTCCCGACGGCGCTGCGGGTGGCGCTGACCATCGCGGTCGCCATGGTCGCCGGCGCGATGTGGGCCGGGATCGCGGTGTGGCTCAAGGTCAGCCGCGGGGTCAGCGAGGTGATCAGCACGATCATGCTGAACGCCATCGCCACCGCGATCATCGCCTACCTGCTCAGCCCCGAGCGGCTGGCCGTGCAGGTGGGGAACAACCTGGGCACCAAACCGATCCCCGATGCGGGCATGGTGCCGACCATCGCGGTCACCGGATCCATCACGCCGATCTACACGCTGACGTTGCTGGCCGTGGTGGTCGGTGTGCTGTACGCCTTCTTGTTGAACCGCACCATCTTCGGGTTCTCCATCAAGGCCACCGGGATGAACCCGGCAGCTGCCATCGCCAGCGGTATCAGCGCCAAGAAGATGGCCGTGTACGCGATGCTGATCTCCGGCGCGGTCGCCGGGCTGGTCGGCATCCCGGAGCTGCTGAACGGCCCGGCCGCGCAGTACTCGATCAACTTCCCGGCGGGCCTGGGCTTCACCGGCATCGCGATCGCGCTGCTCGGCCGGAACCACCCCGTCGGCATCGTCTTCGCCGCTCTGCTGTGGTCGGCGCTGGACAGCTCGTCCAATGCGCTGCAGGGCATCGGCGTACCGAACCAGCTGGTGACGATCATGCAGGGCACGATCGTGCTCTGCGTCGTCATCGCCTACGAGATCGTCCGGCGCTCCGGCGTCGCCCTCGAGCAGCGAGAAGTGGCCCGCGCGCTGGCCTCCACCGCGGTCCGGAAGGAACCGGTGGCAGCGGCATGAGTTCTCTGGACGAAGTTCCCATCACCCGGGCGGTCCCCGCGCCGAAGGGTCGCCGGATCACGCCGGTGGTGTGGTTACTGCTGGTTCTGGCTGCGCTGCTGATCATCTCGCTGGTCCGGGTGATCACCGGTGCGGCGAACCTGGACTCGGTCGGGGCCATCCAGTCCGCGATCATCGCCGCGGTGCCGATCGCGCTGGCCGGGCTGTCCGGCCTGTGGTCCGAACGCGCGGGCGTGGTGAACATCGGCCTCGAGGGCATGATGATCCTCGGCACCTTCGCCGCAGGCTGGGCCGGCTACCAGTACGGACCCTGGGCGGGTGTGGTCGCCGGCATCCTGTGCGGCATGCTCGGCGGTCTGGTGCTCGGCCTGGCCACCATCACCTTCGGCGTGGACCACATCATCGCCGGTGTGGCGATCTCGATCGTCGCGCCCGGACTGACGCTGTTCCTGTCCCAGCTGCTGTTCGCCAACGCGCCCGGCGGCGGGGACCAGCAGTCGCCGCCGGTTTCCGACGTCACCCAGATCACCGTCCCGGGGCTGTCGGACTGGCTCGGCACGATCGCCGGCAAGGGCTGGTTCTTCGTGTCCGACGTCGCCGGCGTGCTCGGCGGATCCATCACCTCGCTGTCGCTGCTGACGGTGCTCGCCGCGGTGCTGATCGCGCTGTCGGGCTTCGTGCTCTGGCGGACCAGGTTCGGCCTGCGGCTGCGATCGGTCGGCGAGGCGCCGTACGCGGCCGAGTCCCTCGGCGTCAACGTGGTGCTCTACAAGTACTACGGCGTGCTGGTGTCCGGTGCGATGTCGGGCTTCGCCGGTGCCTTCCTGGTGATCGGTCAGAAGTACATCAACGGCCAGACCGCCGGACGCGGCTTCATCGGCCTGGCGTCGCTGATCTTCGGCAACTGGCGACCGGGCGGCATGGCGGCCGGCGCGATCCTGTTCGGCTACACCGACGGTGTCCAGCTGTTCGACTCCGACGGCACTGCGATGCACGCGTTCCTGCTGCTGGTGGCCATCGCTCTGGTGCTGGTGGCGGTGTTGCAGTACCGCCGCGGCCAGCGGACGGTGCCGGTGGTGGCGCTGGTGATCGCGGCGCTGGCGCTGTGGTGGTTCCTGGACACCGACTCGCTGCCCCGGCAGCTCGTGACCGCCGCGCCCTACGTCATCACCCTGCTGGTGATGGGCCTTGCCTCGCAACGACTCCGGCCACCCAAGGCCGACGGCATGCCCTACCGCAAGGGCGGTCACTGACCGTGCCGGACTTCGACTGGCTTGCTCTCCGCGCCCTCGCCGAGGAGGCTGCCCACCAGGCCTACTGCCCCTATTCCGGACTGCAGGTCGGGGTGGCCGCGGTGGTCGACGACGGCCGGATCATCACCGGCTGCAACATCGAGAACGCCTCCTACGGGCTGGGCCTGTGCGCCGAGTGCACGCTGGTCGGCCAGTTGCGGCTGTCCGGCGGCGGGCGGTTGGTGGCGCTGGCCTGCCGGTCCGGCACGGGGGACCTGCTGATGCCGTGCGGGCGCTGCCGTCAGGTGATCTACGAGTTCGGCGGCCCCGAGCTGCTGGTGGACACCCCGTCGGGCATCCAGCCGATGACCTGGGTGTTGCCGGACGCGTTCGGTCCCGAGCACCTGCCCGGATGACGGCTCCGTCCGGTCCGTCCACTCCGTCGTCGGGCTCGATCGGCGCGGTCGAGATCTGGGACGGGTCCGCCTACCTCGGTCCCCGGTCGCTGTCCTGGTCGGGCGGGATGCTCAGCGAGGTCGATGAGCCCACGGGACCGGCGGAGTTCAGCGTCATCCCCGGTCTGGTCGACACCCACGTGCACCTCGTCGGTTTCGCCGGCGGACGCGACAACGTCCGCGGGTTCGACACCTTCACCTGGCCGCTGGTGACCTCGCGCGAGGAACAGTCCCTGCATGCGGTGGCGAATGCGCAGCGTGCCATGCGGTTCGGTGTGACAACGCTGCGCGACCTGGGCGCGGACGAGATGCAGGCGTCCATCGGCAGGGTTTTCGACGCCGGCGTACTGCCCGGGCCGCGACTGCTGGCCAGCGGACCGGTGGGTATGACGGCCGGGCACCTGGATCTGTTCACGCCCCGGGCGGTCGTCGACCGGCCGCCGACGGCCGACTCGCCGGACGCCTGCCGCGCGCTGGTCCGGCGCTGGGCACGCGCCGGACTGACCGGCATCAAGACCTACACCAGCGGCGGCGTGCTGTCGATGGGTGACAAGGTGTCCTGGCGCAATCACACCCGCGCCGAGATCGCGGCGACCGTCGACGAGGCGCATGCCCTCGGGATGCTCGTCGCCTGCCACACCCACTCCGCCGAGGGCATCCAGATTGCGCTGGACGAGGGGATGGACTCGATCGAGCACGGCACCGGCATGACGGCCGGGCAGGCCGCGGTGATCGCGGAACGCGGGATCACCGTGGCGCCGACCCTGCTGATCAACGACATGATCGCCCGAGCCGAGGTGCCGGTGAGCGCTGAGGCGCAGGAGATCGCGGCCGCGCTGGTCGGAACCCGCGACGAGCTGCTGCGCTCCGCGGCGGAGGCCGGCGTCCGGTTCGTGCTGGGCACCGATGCAAACGGCTACTTCCAGGAATTCGGCGACCAGTGGCGCGAACTGGCCCGGATGGTCGAGGTGCTCGGCTACTCGCCGGAGCGGGCGCTGCGCGCGGCGACCTCCGACGCGGCCGCGGCGGTCGGGCTGGGCGACTCGGTCGGCCGGATTGCGTCCGGGTACGGCGCCGACTTCGTCGTGCTGCGCGGCCGGCCCTGGCAGGACGCGACAGCGATGACACCCGACCAGATCGTCGCCGTCGTCTGCCGCGGTCAATTGGTTGCCGGCGCGCTGCCCTGGTGATCCAACGACCGCGGGCGCGCTGCCCTGGTGATCGAACGAGCGCCGGCGCGCTGCCCTGGTAATCCGACGACCGCTGGCGCGCTGCTCTGGATGATGGAACGACCGCCGTCGGACCTGCCTCATCGGCCGGTGGCCACCAGCACGAACGCCGGGCCGGACCAGTAGTCGGCGACCTGCTGGACCTGCGGGTCCGTGAATCCGACCGCGGTGACCTGCTCGACCCAATCGGCGACAGGGTGTTCCCAGTTGGTCCGGGGCGTCTGCTCGGAAAGCTGGCCCAGCAGCACCGGCATCAGGAACCCCTGCGCCACCAGGTCGCGATCGTCGTCGTACTCGGCCAGGCCCTGCTCGTAGCGGACCGCCAGGTAGTGGAGCTGGTCTGCGCTGCCGGCGCGGTGACCGGGCATGTCGAAGTCGACGACGACCAGGCGGTCGACCCGCGGCGCCAGCGCAGCCAGCCCGCGGGCCCGCTCGGTCGGCTCCAGTGACTGCAGGGCGAACGTCGACTGGGCCAGGTGCCAGCGCTGACCCGCCGGTGCCGTCGCCAGGAACTCGATGAGGCCCATCTGCCAGCCGGTGGTGCGGATCGGCAGCGCGGCGGTGGTGATGGCCGCGACGCAGTGCTGCAGCAGGTCCGCTCCCGGTTCGACCAGGTCCACGGCGGCGGGCAGGTTCGTCCCGGCCACCTGCAGTGCGGGGACCAGCGCCCGACCGTTGCCGCAGCCGATGTCCAGCAGCGACATCCCGGGCGCGTATGCACTGGCCAGCGTCGCGCTGGTGCGCCGGTACAGGTCGACGTTGCCGCCGCCGGTGATGAACGCCTCGAAGGCAGCCGGCTGGTCGTACACATCGTGTCGGTGGGCCGTGCGCAGGTAGGTGGACAGCGCGACGCCGAGCAGCGACCCGGCGTCGGCAGCTCGCTCGGCGGCCCGGTTCGCTTCCTCGGCGTCGCCGGCCGCGACCGCGGCCAGTGCCCGCTCGTTCAGCCCGGCGATCGTCGGGTCCACGGGTAACGGCAGGCTCATGGGTGAGAGACTGCCACGTGACCACTTCCGACGCGGCGCTCCCCACCGCCGACCTGGCCATCACCTCCGTCACCGCCCTCGTGCACGACCAGGACGGCGCCGTCGACTTCCTGCCCGACGCCACGATTCTGGTGCGCGACGGTCTGATCGTCTCCGTCGCCGCCACCCCACCGACCGCTGACCCGCCGGCGGTGCCGCTGGCGCGTCGGGTGATCGATGGCCGGGGCCGGGTGGCCATGCCGGGACTGATCAACTGCCACAGCCACTCCCCGATGGTGATGTTCCGCGGGGCGGCGGAGGACGTCAGCACGTCGGACTGGTTCAACCTGAAGATCTGGCCGATGGAGGTGAACCTGACCCCGGACGACGTCACGCTGGCGGCCCGGTTGGCCTGCGCCGAGATGATCGCGAGCGGCACCACCACCTTCGCCGACCACTACTTCGCGATGGACCGGATCGCCGCGGTTGTCGACGAGACCGGCCTGCGGGCGAACCTGGGATGGACGTACTTCAGCAGCGAGGGCACCGCCGGGTTCGACCGCGGGCTGCGCTTCGCCCTGGACCACAACGGGTCTTCGAGCGGCCGGATCACCACCTCGCTGGCGCCGCACGCCGACTACACGGTGAACGAGGACGACCTCCGGCGAACCGCCCGGGCCGGCCTGGAGCACGACCTGCTGGTGCACATCCATGCCGCCGAGAGCCGGATCCAGACCCGGCAGAGCAGGGCGCTGCGCGGCGTCAGCCCGATCCAGGTGTTGCACGACACCGGGTTGCTGGACGGCCGGGTCCTGATCGCGCACGGCAAAGGCATTGTGCCGGAGGATCTTCCACTGCTCGCGGCGGCCCGCGGGCGGGTCGGCGTCGGGTCCGCGCCCAAGGGTTACCTCAAGGTCGGCGAGGAGACGACGCCGATCCGCGCGCTGCTGTCCGCCGGGGTCGCCGTTGGGCTGGCCACCGATGGCGCCGCGTCCAACAACACCCTCGACGTCTGGGAGTCGATGCTGATGACGTCGCTGGTGCAGAAGTACGTCGAGCAGGACGAGCGGTGGATGACGGCCCGGCAGGTGCTCGGTATTGCGACCCTGGGCAGCGCGGCGGCCGTCGGGCTGGCCGGGCAGGTCGGCTCGCTGGCACCGGGTCACCGCGCCGACCTTCTCCTGGTGGACGTGTCCGGGCCGCACACCCAGCCGATCCACGACCTGGCCGCGACCCTGGTGTACAGCGCCCGGTCGGCGGACATCTCGACCACCATCGTGGACGGCCGGGTACTGATGGACGACCGGCAGCTCCTGACGGTCGACGTACCGGCCACCGTGGCCGAGCTGGCTCCGCGGCTGCAGCACCTGGTGGACGTCAGCCACGGCCGGTCCATCCAGGACTACGGGTTCTGACGGTGTCGGACGGATTCGCCGCGGTCGACGTCATCGCCGCGAAGCGGGACGGGCGGGCGCTGACCGAGGCGCAGATCGACTGGGTGGTCGGCGAGTACACCCGCGGCGGCGTGGCGCAGGAACAGATGTCGGCGCTGCTGATGGCGATTCTGTTGAACGGCATGACGCCCGCCGAGGTGGCCCGCTGGACCCGCGCCATGATCGACTCCGGTATCCGGCTGGACCTGTCCGGTGTCGGTCGGCCGACGGTTGACAAACACTCCACCGGCGGGGTGGGGGACAAGATCTCGCTCCCGCTCGCGCCGCTGGTCGCCGCCTGCGGCGCGGCCGTGCCGCAGTTGTCCGGCCGGGGTCTGGGGCACACCGGCGGGACGCTGGACAAGATGGAATCGATCGCCGGCTGGCGCGCGGACCTGTCGCCGGCCCAGATGCGGGTGCAGCTGCGGGAAGTGGGCGCCGTCATCTGCGCCGCGTCCGCCGAGCTCGCGCCTGCCGACCGCAAGCTGTACGCGCTCCGGGACGTGACCGCCACCGTCGAGTCCATCCCGATGATCGCCGCGTCGATCATGAGCAAGAAGATCGCCGAGGGCACCGATGCCCTGGTGCTGGACGTCAAGGTGGGCTCCGGCGCGTTCATGAAGGACCCCGTCCGGGCCGGTGCGCTGGCCCGGACGATGATCGATCTGGGCTCGGCGCACGGTGTCCGGGTGTCTGCGTTGCTGACCGACATGTCCACCCCGCTCGGCACCGCCGTCGGCAACGCGGTCGAGGTGGCCGAGGCGGTGGAGGTGCTGGCCGGGGGCGGACCGCCTGATGTGGTGGAGCTGACCCTCGCGCTGGCCGGCGAAATGGTGCGGCTTGCCGGTGTGGACGTCGATCCGGCCCGGGTGCTGGCCTCCGGCGCGGCGATGGACCGGTGGCGGGCAATGGTGGCCGCGCAGGGCGGAGCGCCGGACTTCGTCCTGCCGGTGCCGCGGGAACGGGAGGTGGTCGCCGCCTCCCGGGCCGGCGTGGTCGCGCGGCTGGACGCCATGGCGGTCGGAGTCGCGGCGTGGCGACTCGGGGCCGGCCGGGCCCGCCAGCAGGACCCGGTGCAGGCCGCCGCCGGCGTGCTCTGCCTGGCGAAGCCGGGCGACCGGGTGGTCGCCGGACAGCCGCTGTTCGAGTTGCACACCGACACCCCGGACCGGTTCGCCGCCGCCCGGGCAGACCTGGCCGACGCCGTCGACATCGTCGACCCCGGCACCGCGGTCCCGGCCCGCAGCCTGGTGCTCGACCTGCTGCGCGGCTGACCCTCGCATCCACGGTCGACCGGGACTGCGCGCGGTCCGGCCCGCTGCTCCTCAGCCGCCGCAACTGGCGGCCCGCCCCGCGAGCGCGTTCCGGTGGGCTGATCGCGTTGCAACGCGCGCGCCGGGACGGAAGGCGCTCGTCGGGAGCCGGGCATGATGTCGGGCCTCGCGGCGCGGCGCAACGGAGCCGCCGCGCGAACCGCCGACCGCCGGAACCGCCGACCGCCGGAACCGCCGACCGCCGCGGGAAGTGGCTACCGGACCGCGGCGCGCAGGTAGGTGCGGACGGCGAGCGGCACGAAGACGACCAGCAGTCCGACGATCCAGCAGAAGGTGTAGACGACCGGATGCTGCAGCGGCCAGACGTCGGGCACCGCCAGACCGGTGTTGCCGAACAGATTGCGGGCAGCCTGGGTGATGGAGGACACCGGGTTCCAGTTGGCGATGGTGCGCAGTAACGCCGGGAAGTTCGTCGTCGGGACGAACGTGTTGGCGATGAAGGTCAACGGGAAGATCACGATGAAGCTGGCGTTGTTGAACACCTCCGGCGTGCGCACCAGCAGCCCGATGATCGCCATCAGCCAGGACACCGCGAAGGCGAACAACAGCAGCAGCAGGAACCCGAGCAGAGCTTCGCCGACCGACGAGCGGATCCGCCAGCCGACCAGCAGCCCGGTCACCGACATCACCACCACGGTGACGATGTTCAGGCCGACGTCAGCCACGGTCCGACCGACCAGGACAGCGGACCTCGACATGGGCAATGAGCGGAACCGGTCGATCAGCCCCTTCTGCAGATCGTCCGCCAGGCTCGAGCCGGTGATGGTGCTGCCGAAGATGACCGTCTGCACGAAGATCCCGGGCAGCAGGAACTCCGCGTAGCTGATGCCCTGGATCGGGATCGCGCTGCCGAAGACATACACGAACAGCAGCACGAACATGATCGGGGAGAGAGTGGAGAACACGATCAGGTCGGGCACCCGCTTGATCTTGATCATGTTCCGCTTGGTGATGGTGACGCCGTCGGCGAAATTCTGCGCGAGCGTGCTCATCACAGCGCCTCCTGCTCCCTGTTCTTCTTGCTCTTGTCCGGTTTCGCGTGCTTGCCGCCGGTGGCCCGGACCGCGCCGTCGGCATCCTGCGCTTCGGCCTCGTGCCCGGTAAGGGTGAGGAACACATCGTCGAGGTCGGGCCGGCGCAGACCCACGTCCATCAGCTCGATGCCGCTGCCCTGCCACCTGTCCAGTGCTGCCGCCAGGTCGTCCGCGCCGCGCATGACCGGCAGGCTGACGGTGCGGGTCTGCTCGTTGACCCCCGGCCGGTCGAGCCCGAGAGGGGCGAGCAGATCAGCCAGTGCCGGCAGGTCGGCGGCGTCGACGACGGTGAACTCCAACCGCTGGCCGCCGACCTGCGCCTTGAGCTCGTCGCCGGTGCCGCGCGCGATGACCCGACCGTGGTCGATCACCACCATCAGGTTCGCCAGTCGGTCGGCCTCTTCCAGGTACTGCGTGGTCAGCAGGATCGTCGTACCGTCGTTCACCAGGTCCTCGATGAAGTCCCACATGCCCTGCCGGCTCCTCGGATCCAGTCCGGTGGTCGGCTCGTCCAGGAACAGCACCCGGGGGCGCGCGATCAGCGACGCCGCGATGTCCAGGCGTCGGCGCATGCCGCCGGAGTAGGTCTTGGCCGGCCGCCTGGCGGCGTCGGTGAGATCGAAGCGGTCGAGCAGGTCGCCGGCCCGGAGGCGCGACTCCTTCTTGCCCAGGTGATAGAGCCGCCCGACCATCTCCAGGTTTTCGAACCCGGTCAGGTACTCGTCGACGGCCGCGTACTGCCCGGTCAGCCCGATGATCGCGCGCACCTCGGCCGCCTGGGTGGCGACGTCCAGCCCGGCCACCTCGGCGCGGCCGGCGTCGGCCTGCAGCAGCGTCGACAGGATGCGTACGACGGTTGTCTTGCCCGCCCCGTTGGGCCCGAGCAGGCCGAGGACGGTACCTTCCGCGACTGCGAGATCCACGCCCGCCAGCGCGGTCGTCCCGCCGAATTTTTTCACGAGTCCTTGCACGACGATCAGGTCTGCCATGTGCTGGACTGTAGGACAGAGCACCGACAGTCCGCAGATCGTTGAGCAACGCGAACGGTTCAGGTGGTAGCAGATGGGTACTGTCACTTCTCCGCGCAGGATGGCGGGCCGCGGCTGGGCCTACGCGGCCGCTGCGGTTGCGGCTTTCTCGGCGATCGTCAGCTTGTACTGGACCTTCGGCGGCACCATCGGCATCCGTTCCGTGGGTGGCAAGATCGCCGATCTCGCGGCGTCCGCGACGGCTGGAGCGACGGCGCTCGCGCTGGGCGCCGCGGTGCTCAAGTTGCTGGGCGTCGGCTTCGCCTTCGTGCTGGCCGGGCAGCTCGGCCGGCGGCTGCCGCCCCGATGGGTCATCATCGCTGGCTGGGTAGCGGCTGCCGTGCTCATCGTGTACGGGGCGGCGAACATGATCGGGGCTGCGCTGGCGCTCACCGGTGTCGTCAATTCATCCGGCGCCGACCGGTATGCGCTGGCCTGGCATCTCGGTTTGTGGGATCTGATCTTCCTGCTGTGGGGCGTCTTCCTCGGCATGGCGGTCCACCGGTACCGCCGGGCCGTGGCGTCCGCCCGCTGACGTGCCGTTGGCGGTCCCGTCCGGCACGTCGTGTTCGCCGGTGGTTGGCCGGCACGCAGCCCGCCCCGGGTAACGTCGGCTGATGGCCATTCCCACGTCCGTCGCCTCCCCGCCCGTCGAGCTGACCGCCGACACCGTCCGAACCGCCCCGAAGGTGCTGTTGCACGACCACCTGGACGGCGGCGTCCGGCCCGGCACGCTGATCGATCTGGCGGAGCGGCAGGGATACCGCGACCTGCCGAGCACCGACGCCGGTGAGCTGGCGCGCTGGTTCTCCGAATCGGCCTACTCCGGATCGCTGGAGCGGTATCTCGAGACGTTCTCGCACACCGTCGGGGTCATGCAGACCCGCGAAGCGCTGATCCGGGTCGCGTCCGAATGTGCGCAGGACCTGGCCGCCGACGGGGTCGTGTACGCCGAGGTGCGATTCGCTCCGGAGCTGCACGTCGAGCAGGGCCTCGATCTCGACGGTGTGGTGCAGGCGGTGATCGACGGCTTCGCGGCGGGGACGGTGGCCGCGAAGGCGACGGGCCGCGTCATCCGGGTGCGCGCGCTGTTGACGGCGATGCGGCACGCCGCCAGATCCAGCGAGATCGCCGCGCTGGCCGTGAAGTACCGCAACGAGGAGGTGGCCGGATTCGACATCGCCGGTGCGGAGGCAGGTTTCCCGCCGACCAGGCATCTGGACGCCTTCGAGTACCTGCGTCGGGAGAATGCACACTTCACCATCCACGCCGGCGAAGGGTTCGGTCTGCCGTCCATCTGGGAGGCGCTGCAGTGGTGCGGCGCCGACCGCCTGGGGCACGGCGTCCGGATCATCGACGACATCTCCCTCGCGTTCGACGGCACGGCCCAGCTGGGGCTGCTCGCCGCCTACGTACGCGACAAGCGCATTCCGCTGGAGATGGCGCCGACGTCGAACGTGCAGACCGGCGCCGCCGAGTCGATCGCCAAGCACCCCATCGGGCTGCTCAAGGACCTGGGTTTCCGCGTCACCGTCAACACCGACAACCGGCTGATGAGCGGTTGCACCATGACCAGCGAAATGCTGGACCTGGTCGAGGCTTTCGACTACGGGTGGGCGGACCTGCGCTGGTTCACCATCAATGCGATGAAGTCGGCCTTTCTCCCGTTCGACGAACGCCTCGCCATCATCGAGAACGTGATCAAGGCGGGCTACGCCCCGCTCGTCCCCTGACCCCCGCCCCCGCCCCTCGGCGAGGATCAACTTCGTTCTGCGAGGATCAACTTGTCGATTCGGGGCCCGAAATACCAAGAATTCGCGAAGTTGATCCTCGCCAGGGTGGGTGCGAGCGGGCGGAGCAAAGTCGAACCACGTTGTCCACAAGCGCGAAACTGTCCCCAGACCGCCGGTACGCCCCTGAGAGAAGCCGGCTCCACGGGCACCATGTCCGCTCATGGGGGACGAGCGGGACGCCGCGGTGCTGGCCGAGTTGTTCACGCGGTTCGGAACGGTGGTGTCCGGAGCCGACGCGGATTCGATGGGCATACCGCGGGCGATGCTGCGGCGGGGAGTCGCCCGCTCGACGTTGATACGGGTGGCGAAATGCGCCTTCGTCCAGCAATCGCGGTGGGCGGACATGACCCCCTGGCAACGCTTTCGCGCGCGAGCCGTGGGATTCGGCATGAGTTCGGCTGCAGACGTCCACCTCGCTGGGTGGGCGGCGGTCGCCGTGCTGGACATTCCGACCGTGCACTGTCCGCCACATCTCCCGACGGCTCTGCGGCCGGGCGATCCCCACCGCGGCCCGGATCGCACTGTGTACGGACGCACGAGGAACGGATACCTGCCGCCCCAACATCGCATGTCCAGGGATCGGGTCCAGACAGTGGACTACGGCTTTGCGGTCGTCGACGTCGCCCGTCACTACGGGCCGGTGGCCGGGCTGGTGGCCGCAGACCACGTTCTTCACCGCGGGGCGTCGCTTGAAGTGCTCGCGCGGCTGACCGAGGATCTCGTCAATCATCCTGGCATCCAGACAGCCCGCTGGGTGCTCCACAATGCCGATGCCCGCGTCGAAAGCCCGGTCGAATCATTGGGGCGCCTGGCATTTCTCAGCTGTCGACGGCCACCCCCGCTGTCGAATGTGTGGATCGAGGCCCAGGGACGGATGTATCGCGCCGATCTGCTCGTCCCGTCCCTCGGCGTTTTCCTGGAGGCCGACGGGGCCGTGAAGTACAACAATCGCCCGGACGCCGACTCGGTCGTGATGGCGGAGAAGGAGCGTGAACGACACCTGCGATCCGTCGGTTTCGCTGTCGTCCGCTACAACTTCGAACTTGCGCTTCGCCGGCCGTCCGAGCTCGTGCGCAGAGTCGACGAGGCCGCCCGCCTCCGTGGACGGATGCCCGTACCGGACTCCTGGTCCCTCGACCGCCCGCCCGGTCCCTTCGACACGGCGGCGAACCGCGCCTCCGGCTGGTAGGGCCGTCGCCTCGGTCTCCACGACGGTGACGCGCCTGCGGCCGATGCCGACCGCGAGGATCAACTTGTCGATTTCTCGCCCCAAAGGCGGGAAAAGGGGCTCAAATCGCGCGACGTACGAAGTTGATCCTCGCAGGGGTGTGTGTGCCCGGGGGGGACCTGTGGCGAGGATCAACTTGTCGCGTTCGGGCTCAAGAGACGGGGGAAAGGGCTGAATTCGCGCGACGTACGAAGTTGATCCTCGCAGGGACCGACGCGCGGTCGACGACGCGCGGGGACCGACGCGCGGTGACCGAGGCGCGGTGGAGCGAGGCGCGGTGGCCGAGGCGCGGTGCCGAAGCAGGGGCCAGAGCATGGCGCCGAAGAGTGCCAGGAGCGGGGTCAGGCGGTGTCGGGGTCCCAGTCCAGGGTGGAGGCGAAGGCGTCCACCAGGACGGACCAGGCGGCGACCTCGTCGTCGAACGGGGGAGCGGGTGCCATCCGGTCGGGATCGGGCTTGAGGATCGAGCTCACCAGGCTCGAGAGCGGGGTGGCGCTGGAGAGGGCGTCGGCGGTCTCCTCGTCCTTGCGCGCGACGGCAGCGTCGGTGAGCAGTTCCACCGCGAGGTCGAGCTGCTTCTGGTTCACCGCGTCCGGCCCGGTCAGCAGATCGTCGGCGAGACCGTCCAGCTGATAGGTGTTCTCCGGCCCGGCCACGACGACGGCGTCGCCGCCCGCGATGGCCTCGCGGATCTCCGGCCAGATGGCGAGCGAAGCCAGCTTGTGGTCGGCGCCCGCATCCGACAGGTACTCCTCCAGGCGTTCGTCGGAGGAGAAGATCTGGATGCGGTTCGACTTGGAGAGGAAGACCGGTTCGTCCTCGAGATAGCACCGCAGCGTGGTGCCGGTGTTTCCGCCGACGGTGATCTCGATGCAGTCGATGCCGATCTCGTCCCAGAACGCCAACTCCGGATCGCGCTCGCCCTCCTCGAGTTCGGGGACGAGAACCTCGTCCTCGTCGTCGGTCTCCAGGACGGCGTTCGTGGCGACCGCTTCCGCTTCGGCCTGCTCCAGCAGCACCGGGTCCACGTCGGGCGTCGTGACGACCTTGTCCAGGGCCTCGATCACCTCGTCCCAGCGTGCGGACACCACGGCGCCGATGCCGTTCCAGAGCTTCTCGCCCTGCCGGCCGGTGAACGCCTGCTCCCCCGCCCCCAGGACGCTGAAGCCGTCGGCGTCGGCAAGCACCTCTTCGATGGCCGGTAGGTCGCACACCTCCGCCAGCGAATGGAGGATCGACACGGTGTCGGCCAGTTCGGCCAAGGTCCAGATGTCCGGTGCCTCGGCGACCAGCTCCGGAACTCCGACGATGTCGAAGCGGTGGTCGTCGTCGGGAACCAGCTCGTCGGGGAGAGCCTTGGCGGCGGCCGTCCACTCCGGGTGGTCCGTCAGGTCGTGCTCGGCGTCCCCGCGGATGAAGGCGGCCAGGTGTGCGGGTGACGGGAAGACGTACAGGTCGTCACCGAAGCCGAGGAAGGCCTCCCACTCCTCGCCCTCCTCACGCCAGCGCGGCGCCCACAGCGTCAACCCGTTCCCGGCCGTCAGGCCGAGCTGGATGGGAATGATCTCCGCTGCCACGACTTCCTCTTTCCAGATCACCGTCGAACGTCGCACGCCCGCCCCGGGGCACGCCGGGCCAGCCTAACCGCCCCGGGTCACAGTGCCCGGACAGCCGACTCCAGCACGTCCAGACCCTCGGACAGCAGGTCCTCCCCGATCACCAACGGAGGCAGCAGCCGGATGACGTTGCCGTAGGTTCCGCACGTCAGGACGACGACGCCCTGGCCGTGGCAGGCCTTCGCCACGGCAACCGCGGCGGCGGGGTCGGGTTCGAGCGAGCCGGCGACGGTGAATTCGAGCGCGAGCATCGCCCCCCGCCCGCGGACCTCGCCGATCCGTCCGGTCTGCGTCGCGAGCGCCTGCATCCGCGGCAGGACGAGCTCTTCGATCCGGCGCGCGGCGCCGTTCAGGTCCAGCGCCTCCATCGTCGCGATCGCGCCCAACGCCGCCGCACAGGCGATGGGGTTGCCGCCGTAGGTGCCGCCGAGCCCACCGGGGTGGACCGAGTCCATCAGCTCCGCACGGCCGGTGACGGCGGCCAGCGGGAGCCCGCCGGCGATGCCCTTGGCCGAGGTGATCAGGTCGGGCACGACACCCTCGTGGTCGCAGGCGAACCACGAGCCGGTCCGGCAGAACCCGGACTGGATCTCGTCCGCGATGAACACCACGCCGTTGCGGGTGCACCACTCCGACAGTGCCGGCAGGAAGCCGTCAGCCGGCACGATGAATCCGCCCTCGCCCTGGATCGGCTCGATCAGCACGGCGGCGCAGTCCTCCGCTCCGACCTGCTTCTCGATCATCGAGATCGCCCGCGCAGCAGCGTCTTTGCCCGTCATGCCATCGACATCCCGGAAGGGATAGGACATCGGCATGCGGTAGATCTCACCGGCGAATGGCCCGAAGCCCTTCTTGTACGGCATGGCCTTGGCGGTCAGCGCCATCGTCAGGTTGGTGCGGCCGTGGTAGGCATGGTCGAACACCACGACGGCGCTCCGGCCGGTCGCCCGCCTGGCGATCTTGACGGCGTTCTCCACCGCCTCGGAACCGGAGTTGAACAGCGCGCTGCGCTTGGTGTGCCGCCCGGGCGTCAGCTCGTTCAGCTTCTCCGCCACCGCGACGTACCCCTCGTAGGGCGTCACCATGAAGCAGGTGTGCGTGAAGTGCTCGACCGCTTCCCGGACGGCCTCCACGATCATCGGCGCCGCGTTGCCGACGGTGTTGACCGCAATCCCGGACCCGAGGTCGATGAAGGAGTTGCCGTCGATGTCGACGATCACGCCGCCACCGGCGTCCGCGGCGTAGACCGGCAGCGTCGACGCCACTCCTGCGGCCACCGCCTGCTGCCGGCGCTCGTGCAGCGCAACGGATTTCGGCCCTGGGATGGGCGTCACAAGTCGTCGTTCCTGGGCCAGGTCGGTGCGGATGCCGTCGATGGTCTGCATGGTCTGTCCTGCGCTTTCTCTGGTCGTGGTCACGAGCCGATGGCCGACATGACGTGCTTGATCCGGGTGTAGTCCTCGAGCCCGTACATCGACAGGTCCTTGCCGTAGCCGGAGTGCCCGAATCCGCCGTGCGGCATCTCGGCCACCAGCGGGATGTGCGTGTTGATCCACACGCAGCCGAAGTTCAGCGCGGCGGACATCCGCATCGCACGGCCGTGGTCTGAGGTCCAGACCGACGACGCCAGGCCGTATTTCGTGCCGTTGGCATAGGCGAGCGCCTCCCGCTCGTCGGTGAACTTCTGCACGGTGATCACCGGCCCGAAGATCTCGTTCTGCACCGCCTCGTCCTGCTGGTCGAGGTTGGCCACGACCGTCGGCTCGTAGAAGTAGCCGCCGCCGTAGTCGCCCCCGCTCAGTGCCGAGCCCCCGACGGTGAGCAGCGCGTGGTCGGGGAGGCGGTCGATGAAGCCGCCGACCGAGGCCAGCTGCGAGGCGTTGTTGACCGGCCCGAACAGCGCGTCGGCGTTGGACGGCGGGCCGGTCACCGTGTTCCTGGCCTGTTCGGTGAGCGCGTCGACGAAGTCCGAGTGGGCGCCGGGCGACACCATGACGCGGGTGGCGGCGGTGCAGTCCTGGCCGCCGTTGAAGTAGCCGGCGACCGCGATGGCCTCTGCGGCGGCGGCGAGGTCGGCGTCGTCGAACACGATGACCGGGGCCTTGCCGCCCAGTTCCAGGTGCACCCGCTTGACGTCCGGCGCGGCAGCCTGTGCGACCTGGATGCCGGCCCGGATGCTGCCGGTGATGGCCACCATGGCGGGCGTCGGGTGCGAGACCAGCGCGGCGCCGGTGTTCCGGTCGCCGGTCACCACGTTCAGCACGCCCGGCGGCAGGAACTCCGCCGCCAGTTCGGCCAGCAGCAGCGTGCTGGCCGGGGTGGTGTCCGACGGCTTGAGCACGATGGTGTTGCCGGCGGCCAACGCGGGCCCGATCTTCCAGATCGCCATCATCAGCGGGTAGTTCCACGGCGTCACCTGGCCGACGACTCCGATCGGCTCGCGGCGGATGAACGACGTGTGGCCGGCCATGTACTCACCCGCCGCGCGCCCCTCCAGGACGCGCGCCGCGCCGGCGAAGAACCGGAGCTGATCGACAGCCGGCGGAAGCTCCTCGGACGCGGTCAGCCCGAGCGGCTTGCCGGTGTTCTCGCTCTCCACGGCGACGAATTCGTCCGCGCGGGATTCCAGGGCGTCGGCGATCCTCAACAGTGCGCGCTGCCGCTCGGACGGTGTCGTTCGGCCCCACGACTCGAAGGCTGTCGCGGCCGCCGAGTACGCCGAGTCCAGGTCGGCCGCGCCCGACACGGGAGCCGTGGCGTAGGCCTGCCCGGTGGAGGGGTTGATCACCTCGCTGGTCGAGCCGTCGGCGGCGTCGACGAACTGCCCGTTGACGAAGTTGCGCAGCGTGCGCAGGTCGGTTGTCATGGAATCCCTCTCGTGGACCGGACCGGGAGCACCGGGCGGCTGCTGGTGGCTCCAGCATTCCCTGTCGGCCCGACCGGACGCCAGTGGGTGGGTGATCGGCGCACGGCCAGAGCCCTGCCCTTGGCCGCCGGTCGCCGGACCCGCCCGTTCGCCCGGCCGAGGTCCGGCCGCGGCGACGTCACGATCGACCCGACGGCCCGGAGAGATCGGGCCGCGAACCCGGTGGCGGCACCGATTGACCGACGGTCGTGGGTTTGAGCAGCGCGTTCAGCGGAACCGTCCGGATGGGTCCGGACGGCTCGCCGTCGCGGGCTCGCGCCGTGAGGTCGCCGTGCTGACCTCCGCGTCGACCGCCCGGTTGACGCACCGAGGTCGGATACGAGCAAGGGGTTCAAGATGGGTCTACTGGATGAATTGATGGGCGGCGGCGCGCGGCAACAGGAGTACGGCGACTTCGTCGGCCGGTACCAGCAGGGTGCCCCGTACGACGGGATCTCAGACGAAGAGGCCGGTCAGCGGTACACCGAGATTGCCGGTGAGGTCGATCCGCAGACCTACCAGGCCTCCGCGCGCGACGCGCTGTCGAACATGACGCCGGACGAGCGCGATAGCTACGCCCAGCAGCTCCACCAGAATGCCCAGGCGCAGGGCATCGACAGCGGCTGGGACGGCAGATCTACCGATCCGGATTCCCTGGCCTCGCTGACCACTTCCGTCCATCAGCAGAACCCTGGCCTGCTCGGGTCCCTGCTCGGTGGCGGAGGGGGTGGCGGCCTTGGTGGCTTGCTCGGCGGCGGTGGCGGCGGCGGTCTGGGCGGTCTGCTCGGCGGCGGTGGCGGCGGTCTGGGCGGTCTGCTCGGCGGCGGTGGCGGCGGTGGCGGCGGCAACCCGATCATGAAGGCGGCGTTGGGCGGTATCGCGGCGATGGCCGCGAAGCGGATGATGGGCGGCGGACAGGGAGGCTTCGGCCTGTAGGCGACGGCCAGGATTCTGCCGCCTGCGCCGTTCGAGGGTTGGCGAGGCGCCGGTTGCCTGACGGACTGCGCCGGAGGTTCCCGTCACAAACAGTCATGGCACCACCAGTTGCGGGATGTCGGTGGTGGCAGTGAGCCCTGCCACCACCGATCTCCGTCTTCCGCCGAGCGGCACCGGCAGCCAAGTGGCCGACCTGCCAGGAGAAACCGCGCGATGACGGGGCCGTGCTGTTGACTCCTCGGGCGACAGTGTGAATACTGCTCACATCACGATCACTATTCACATGGAGTGCCCGATGCTTGCTGTAGCGTCCCGCCTGGTCGAACAGCGACGTGCGCGTGGGCTGTCGCCCGCACTGCTGACCGTGTGCGCGACCGGTGTGGTGCTGCTGGTGGTCGCTGTGGTGGGAATCGTGGTGGACCCCGACCGGATCACCGGCGCGCCGGCCTGGCTCAAGCCGGCGAAGTTCGCCATCTCGATCGCCATCTACTGCGCCACGGTTGCCTGGCTGCTCACGATGCTCGACGGTCACCGACGTGCGGTGCGGGTCATCACGTCGCTGAACGCGGTGGGTTTCCTGGGGGAGTTCGCCCTCATCGACCTGCAAGTCGTGCGGGGCACCACCAGTCACTTCAACACCGGTACCGCCTTCGATTCGTCCGTGTTCGCGGCGATGGGTGTGCTGATCTCCTTGGTGTTCGTCGCCGGCGTCATGGCCGCGATCCTGCTGGTGCGGCAGCGTTCCCTACCGGCGCCGGCCCGGGCCGCGGTCGTCGGTGGACTGCTGGTGGCGTTGACCGGCATGGCCGAAGCAATCCTGATGTTCCTCAACACCGAATTCGCCGAGGGCGGCGGCCATACGGTCGGGGCGGCCGATGGTGGGCCCGGTCTGCCGGTGACCGGCTGGAGCACCCAGCACGGGGACCTGCGCGTCGCGCATTTCGTCGGCATCCACGGGCTGCAGGCGGTACCGGTGATGCTGTGGTTGCTGGTTCGTCTTGCTCCGTCCCTGACCGATCGGCAGCGGGCCCGGCTGGTCGTCGTGGGGGCGTGCGGCTACGTCGGGCTGATCGTTCTGCTTGCCTGGCAGGCGGAACGAGGTCAGTCCGTGATCCGGCCCGATCTGCTGACGGTGGCCGCCGCGGTCGTATTGGTCGTCGCCACCCTGGCGGCAGCATTGGTTCCCCTCCGGGCGAGTCGGGTGTCCAGGTGACCGCCTCTGTCGCCAGACAAATCGTTTTCGGCGCCCTGGCCGTCGTCGGCTTGGTCCTGACCTGGTATTTCAATCTCACCTATTCCGGATCGGTGAATTACCTGCAGGCCTGGTTCGCCAATTCCGCGTCGAGCTCGGCCGCCGTGGACCTGATCGTCGTGTCCGTCGCCGTGTCGGTATTCATCGTCGTGGAGGCGCGCCGACTGCGCATTCGATTCGGCCCCGCGTTCATCGCGCTCGGAGTGGTCGGCGCGATGGCATGTGCGGTTCCGCTCTTCCTCCTCGTCCGCGAACGGGCGCTGGCCGCGAACAGGACCTCGGACAGTTCGCCGGTCGGTCGGGTCCGGAGCTGACAGGCCTGCCCGCGATCATTTGCCAATCGTCACTGCAGAATGCTGCGGACGCTGTGGCGGAGATTCATGGCGAAGACGTCGGGATCACCGGTGACCTGCGGCGGTTGATGCCCGTTGATCTCGGTATCGATCGCTCCGTGCAGCGTCGAGTAGCAGTACAGGGCGGCCGCCAACGCCGCCGGCGGAAGTGGATGCGTCGTCGTGCCCGCCCACTGCTCGAACCGCGCGCGAACGGGGGCGCTCAGGTCCTTGTCCAACGATTCGAGGGCCAGCCGCCCGCCGGCGAAGAGGCGGTTCATGATGTCCAGCAGGACGTCGGTGACGCCGCGCGCGGCGTTCGTCGTGTCAGAGTTTCCCTGGTAGTCCTGCAAGGGGTTGCCGAATACCAGCCGATAGGGCAGGACGTTGTCCAGCGCCCATTTCCGGTAGGCCAGGCCGACGACCACGAAGAGTTCCTCGGCGTCCACCGTCGGCTGCTCGCTGGCCCGGTCGAGAGCTCGCTGCAGAGTTTCGCTCAGTTCGTCGAAGGTGTCGATGATCAACGACGTCAGCAATTCCTCGCGCGAGGCGTAATAACGATAAATACCCGACGGAGCCATACCCAGCTCACGGGTGATCGCCCGCAGCGACACATCGGTGGTGCCGGTCCGCCGCATTTCCTCCCATGCCGCAGCTTTGATCGCGGCGATCGTCTCCGTGCGTTGACGATCGCGCCGGGTTGCTGCCATGGCCATCAGTGGACTGTAACAACTTGGCGGTGCGCCACCGGCCAGACAACGTGCCGGCGGTGCAGCCGGCACCTGGGATGCGCCGCCAGCTCGGTTCGTCGTGCACGGCCTCGTCCGCGACACATCGGGCTCCGTGCCGGAACGCCGGGTCAGCAGGCACTGGCCCGTGCCTGCTCGCGGAGCAGGGACGCAGCGCGGAGCACCGCCGGATGGTCGCCGATGGAGCGCTTGACCCGCAGCATGATGCGCCTGGTGGGCACGGGCCGGACGACCGGCAGCGCGCACACCGTCACCGGAAGGTTCGACGTACCCAACCTTGGCAGCACGGTGATGCCGATACCGGCCGCCACGAAGGCCACCGCGGACGGGTAGTCGTGTGTCTCGATGTGGAAGGTGGGACTGAAACCCGCGGCCACGCAGGCGTTCTGCGTGACCTCCCGGCAAGGGCCGCGGAAGAAGTCGTTGTCGATCCAGGGTTCGTTCCTCAGCTCCGCCAGTTCGACGGACGTGCCGGTGGACAATCGGTGTCCCGATGGCAGCACGACGAAATACGGCTCCTCGAGGAGGAACTGGACGTCGTACGCGGGGTCGGTGCCCGCCGTCGACTCCTGCCCGATGAAGATTTCGATGTCCGGCGCCGAGGGCGTCTCACCAGCCAATTCGATGAGTCGCAGGTCGAATCGCAACAGCGGGAACTCACGGAACAGGTTTGCCACCACCTCAGGTATCCAGGCAGCACCCGCGGACGCGAAGTAGCCGATGGTGAGCCGGCCGACCCGACCGGCCCGCAGATCGGCTGCCACCGATTCGAGCGTGGCCAGGCCTTCGAGCGCCGCCCCGGCCTCTTCGGCGAAGGTCAACCCGACGGCGGTGATCCCGATCCCTCGTCCGCGGCGCTCGATCAGGGTGAGCCCCGTTTCGCGCTGGAGCGCCGCGAGATGCTGGCTGACCGCGGAGGAGGTGTACCCGAGGCTGCTGGCCGCTCCGTTGATGGATCCGGCTGCCACCACCGCCCGGAACACGCGGAGCCGGTGAGTGTCGATCATCGTCCGACCCTACAGTCCCGCTGAACGATGATGAAGGAACAACCGCTTGTACTTCCTGATGCCGCACAGCAGGCTGAGTGGATGACATCCGTCGATCCCAGCGCCGGTCACGATCTCCCGGACACGGCCGCACTCGAGGAAGCTCGTCCTCGCCGCCCCGAGCCGCCTCCGCCGGCGGGTACCTGGGTGGTGACGGCCGCGGTCGTTGCGGTGCTGTTGCTCTGGGCATCGGCTTTCATCGCGATCCGGGCGGTGGGTGACACGTTCTCGCCCGGCTCACTGGCCCTGGGGCGACTGGTGGCCGGTTCGGTCGCCCTGGGAGTGGTCGCCCTGCGCTACCGCCACCCGCTGCCGCGTGGCCGTGGCCTCACGATGGTGATCACCTACGGCGTGCTCTGGTTCGCCGGGTACACCGTCGTTCTCAATGCCGCCGAACGACATCTCGATGCCGGCACCGCCGCCATGCTCGTCAATGTCGCGCCGATCCTCGTCGCCATTGCTGCGGGCCTGCTGATGGGTGAAGGTTTCCCCGGACCACTGATCGTCGGCGTCCTGGTGGCGTTCGCCGGCGTCACGATGATTGCCGTCGGTGGCGTCGGCGGCCACAGTGACGGCCTGGGCGTGCTTCTGGGGCTGATCACCGCAGTGCTGTACGCGGCGGGGGTGCTGGCCCAGAAGGTCGCCCTACGGACCATTGACGCCGTGACGGCGACGTGGGCGGGGTGCACCGTCGGCGCGCTGGTCCTCACCCCTTTCCTCCCGCAGGCCGTCCGCGAATTCTCGGCCGCGCCGGGCGGGGACATCGCCGCCGTCGTCTACCTCGGGATCTTTCCGACCGCCATCGCCTTCACCCTGTGGGCCTATGCCCTGTCCCGAACCCCCGCGGGTCGGCTCACCTCCACCACCCTGGCGGTGCCGGCGCTGGTGGTGGTGATGTCGCGGGTCGGCCTGGGTGAGGTGCCGACCGTCCTGGCCCTGGTCGGTGGTGCGATGTGCCTGCTCGGGGTGGCGATCAGTCGCCGCCACTCCAGGGGGCGTACCTGATGATGTCGTCACCCTGGCCCCATTTCTCGCTGACAGCTCGCTTTCGAGCGATCACCATCACGCAGCTGCCAGATCAGTTGTCCCAGGCCTGATCCATGGCCTTGAGGATGTCTGCGGTCGTCTTCTGGCCGGTCAGCAGGCCGGTCACCCCTTCGCCCAGCGTGTTGTAGACGCGACCGTTGGGCCACTGCTGATAGCCCAGCGGGACATACTTCTTGGCGACGATCACGTCCGCGATGCCGGCGTACTGCGGAAGCAGCTCAGTGGCCTTCACGTCGCCGACCGGGAGGTCGCCTTTGGTGTTGGCAAAGGTGATGGCCTGCGGTTTCTGGACGAACCAGGACAAGAAGTCGGCGACGAGCTTCGGGCTCTTGGTCTTTGCATTCCCGGCAATCGCGTCGGCGGGAGCAGCGGTCATCAATGTCGGCCCGGACGGTGATGGAAAGGGAAGGATGATCAGCTTCACATGGCCCTGCGCGGCCTTCATGATGTCCGATGCGCCGCCGCCGGGCGCGAAGAATCCGAAGATCTTGCCTTGTGACATGCCGTTGGTCAGCGCGTCGAATCCAGCGCCGGCAGCCCCGTTCTGGAAGCATCCCGAGGTATACAGCGTCTTGATGCCGTCGAGCGCAGCTTTCCAGCCGTCGCTGCCGGCGAAGGTGGTCTTGCCGGCTTTCCGTTGGGCGTTCCAGTCGGGCGTCGGGCCGTAGACGGTCGAGCCGGCGAGCTCCATGCTCAGGTACGCGGTGTTGGGGGCTGCCGAACCGGCAAGGCCGAGAAGCGCCTTGCCCTTGCTCTTTGCGGTCTTGCAGGCTGCGAGCAGGTCCGAGAACGTCGAGTTGCCGGTCAGTTTGATGCCGTCCGCCTGGGCCGCCTCGTCGTTGTAGATGATGCCGGCGGTGTCGAGGTCGACCGGGTAGGCGTACACCTTGCTGTTCACCTTGAACAGGTCCGCGTCGGCTGCGGGAAGCCCGCTGATGGAGGTCGAATCGGCCAGTGCCATCAACTGGCCTGCCTTGCCCAACTGGTCCACCGACCCGGCTTCGCCGCTTCCGGGGTTGACATAGAAAAGGTCTGGGCCGTTGCCCGCCTGCAGCGAGGTCGTCAGTGTCGAGTTGTAGCTGGACAGGTTGACGCTGTTGACCTTGATGGTCACTCCCGGGTGAGCCTTCATGTAGAGGTCGGCCAGGGCCTGGTAGGCGTTCTCGGTCGTGTTGGCCACCGGCACGCTGAAGGTCAGGGATTGTGGTTCGGAGCCGCCCGGCGCAGACCCCGACGAGGATCCCGCGCTCGAGCAGGCGGTGGTGAGGCACATTGCTGCGGCGACCGCGGTCACACACGCGCGTCGGGACAACGATCTGAGCACTGGACGAGCCCTTTCGACATTGGGGGGTCGTACGCCCGCGGGAACGCGGTGACGACAGCCTGACAGAGATTAAGGTTGAAATCAACATAAAACGAGAGTCAGCCCCAACTGCGTCCCGCCGGCGGGAGGTCGTCGCCGCATGGAACTGGGGAGCACAGTCACAGCCTTGTGACGACATGCGTCTGGCAGCAACAAGCCTGATGGTCCTCTGACCATGGGTCTGCGGTTGCTCGGACGCGGAGCCCGGTCCCAGGATTCTGCACGCAAGATGCGTAAGTCTGAAGCAGGCCGCCTCGTTCGGCTACCCTGACGTAGCATCGACGTTCGACCTGCGCGAGCGGAGGGACCTGTGACACAGCCAGCCCCGTCGGTCCGCGACGTCCTGGTCCTCACCCAGATCGTCGACCTGGTCAGGGCCGGTGGCGCATCGACCCGGCCGGAGATAGAAGCGGCCACCGGTCTAGGGCGCACCATCGTCAACCAACGCGTCCGCGAGGGTCTGGAGCTCGGCGTGCTCGCGGAGGAGGAGGCAGCGCCGTCGGGACTGCGGAGAGGACGACCGTCGCGGTCCCTGCGATTTCGTACGGAGGCGGGCCTCGTCCTGACCGCGTGCCTGGGAGAGGTGTCCCTGGACGCGGCCGTGTCGACCCTGGACGGGCGTGCGCTGGCGACTGATTCCCGGTCCATCGACATCGCCCGGGGGCCGGTGGCCGTCCTTCGGACGGTGGACAGGGTGTTCCGGTCGTTGTTGGGGAAGGTCGACACCTCGAGTGCGCTGTGGGCAATCACCATCGGAGTGCCCGGCCCGGTGGACTCGGCGTCCGGACGTGTCGTCGTTCCACCGGTCCTTCCGGGGTGGTCGGATTTCGACGTCCGAACGTGGTTCTTCCAGCGGTACGGGGTTCCGGTATGGCTCGAGAACGAAGTGAACCTGATGGCGTTGGGGGAGTGGGAACGAGGAATTCCACAGGAGCGGCGGGATCTGCTGTACGTCAAAGTCGCCACCGGCATCGGCAGCGGCATGGTGGCCGACGGGCGGCTACGGCGTGGTGACACCGGTGCGGCGGGGGACATCGGTCATGTCCGCGTGACGGACAGGGCCTCGGTCTCCTGCCGGTGCGGGAGAAGGGGATGCCTGGAAACGTTGGCCAGTGGATGGGCGCTGTCCCGCAACCTGACCGAAAAGGCCCGGGCGGGTGCAAGCCCGCTGCTGGAAAAGCTGCTCGCCGCAAAGGAGCAACTGACCGGCCACGATGTCGGAATGGCCGTGAAAGCGGGAGATCAGACGGCTTGTCACGCGGTGCGGGCGGCCGCCCGTATCACCGGGACGATGGTCGCCGGGGTCGTGAACTTCGCCAATCCGGGCACGCTGGTCCTGGGTGGTGGAGTCATTCGCTACGGCGGGCTGTTCTTCGACGAATTCGAGAAGGCCGTCCGAAAACATGCGATCGACACCGCGGCGTACCGTCTGACGATCCGGCCGGCATCGCTGGACTTCAGCGAGGGCGTCACGGGAGGCGCACTGCTCGCGGCGCGCAACCTGCTCCACCCGACCGCTTTGCGTCGGTGGCTCGGCGACGGGACGCCGATCCGCGCCGCAGAGCTGCTGCACGCCGGATGACGCGCGGCTGTTGATTCGTCAGGATCCGTTGGATCGCAGCCGCTGGGTCGCCTTCAGCGCCAGAGCACGGATGTAGCGGTGCTCCGGGTCGTCGTTGAATGCCGGGTGCCACCACATGGCCTCCACCAGGGGGGCCAGCTCCAGCGGGCTGTGCACTGTTCGGACACCCATGTCGGGGGTCAGCGCATCGGCCAGTTGACTTTGTAGAACGGCGATGAGCTGGGTGCCGGCCAACAGGCGGGGCAGGGTCAGGAAGTTCTCGGTCACCACCTCCACGCGCGGACTGATGCCGAGCAGCTGGAGTTGGCGTATCGCCGGAGTCGAGGCCGTCGGACCGAAGTAGGTGGACAACCAGGGCAGCGTCTCCAGTTGTTCCAGAGTCAATTGATCGCCGACCGAAGTGTTGTCGGCGGACACGATGAAGCGCCAGCTGTCTTCGTACAGATCCTTGTGCGGCAGGTCCGTCAGAAATCCGTGCGGCAATACGATGAGATCGGTCGCCAGCAGTTCTTCGTGGGCGCGGTCGATGATGGACGGGGTGCTGCTCAACAAGCGCAGGCGGGCCTTGGGCGACCGGGCCAACAGCAGGCGGACCAGGTCCGGCCCGAATACCGCCGCCGCGTAGTCGGACAGAACGAGCGAGTATTCGCGCGTGGACGTCTTCGGATCGAATTCCAGTTCGGTGGAGAAAACACGTTCCACGCTGCTCAGCGCCACCCGCGTCCGGTCGCGGAGCTGAGCAGCCATCGGCGTCAACCCGTACTCGTTTCCCCGGCGGGTCAGCAGTTGGTCGTCGAAGTGCCGACGAAGCCGGCCCAGGGAGGCCGACAACGCCGGCTGGGAAAGGTTGAGCTGTTCAGCAGCGCGGGTGACACTCCGTTGCTCGAGCAGCGCGCTCAACGCGATGAGGAGATTGAGGTCGAGGTTCGAGAGGCTCTTCATCCGCCACCGACATCAGCGCTGTGGATGCCGGGCATAGACGAATTGGTCTTGCCCGATGCCGGGCCAGCATCGACAGTGGACAGTATCTCCAGGAAGGACTCCCAGTGTCGCAGCCTGCCCTGCCCCACGACCGCGCCGATCCGACGGCGGCGATCGCCGCTGCCGCACGTCGCTGCTCGAACGCAGGCCGCTGGGGCGACGACGATGCCCTGGGCACGTTGAACTTCCTGGACGAGAGCAAGCGGCGTGACGGCGCCGGCCTGGTTCGACGGGGCGCCAGCTTCTCGCTGGCCCAGCCGTTCGACGGAGATGGGCCGCAGCGAGGGTGGCGCCGCCGCACCAACCCGGTTCACACCATGCTGGACACCGGCACCGACGCGGAACTGGGCAACCAGGGCTTCCCGCACGGGTTCGGCGGGGCCGACGACGTCGTCTTCATGCCACTGCAGGCGTCGACGCAGTGGGATGGCCTCGGTCACATTTTCGACCACGGCCTAGCTTATAACGGCCGCCGCGCGGCCGATGTCGTCACCAGCGCCGGCGACCAGAAGACCGGTATCCAGACCGCCGCGGACCGGATCGCCGGGCGCGGTGTCCTGCTCGACGTCGGGCGGGCGCTGAGCGCTGACGGCGAGTTGGACGACGGCTTCGCGATCACCGCCGAGCACCTCGTGGCGACGGCCGAGCGCCAGGGTGTGGCCGTCGGACGCGGTGATCTGTTGTGTGTCCGCACCGGTCAACTGGCCCGGGCGCGCCGCTCTCTCGGTCAGGGACTCGGCTGGGGCGAGTACGCCGGCGGTGCGGCTCCCGGGCTCTCGTTCTCCGCCGCCGACTGGTTGTACAGCACCGAGATCGCCGGCATCGCGACCGACACCTGGGGATTCGAGGTGCGGCCGAACGAATTCGACGTTCCAGCCTTCCAGCCGCTCCACCAGGTCGTCATCCCACACATCGGTTTGTTCATCGGTGAGCTGTGGGACTTCGAGGCGCTGGCCGCCGACTGCACCGCGGACGGCGTGTGGGAGTTCTTCCTCGTCGCCGCTCCGCTGCCCGTCACCGGGGCCGTCGGTGCCCCGGTCAACCCCATCGCCGTGAAGTGAGGACTCATCGATGCCGGCAGTGAGCAAAGTACTGGTCCTGGGCGGAGGCCTGGCTGGTGTCGCCGCAGCGATCCACCTGGCCGATGTCGGGGTGCAGGTCGATCTGGTGGAGAAGGCGTCCGCGGTCGCCACTGCAGGATCCGGCATCACCCTGCAGGGCAACGCATTGCGGGAACTGCAGGTGCTCGGCGTCTGGCATGCCGCGCGGCAGGAGGGCTACCCGTTCGACGTGACCGGGATCCGGGCGCCTGATCCTGCGGGCACCGTGCTGGCGGAGATCCCGGACGCGAAGACGGGCGGCCCGGATCTGCCGGCCGCCATGGGGATGTCCCGGCCGGCCCTGGCCCGGATCCTCCACGAACGCGCGAGCGATGCCGGTGTCGCGACGAGATTCGGCCTGACCGCCGTCGCACTCGCGCAGGACGAGGCCGGCGTGGACGTCACCTTCGCCGACGGCACGACCGGGCGGTACGACCTCGTCATCGGGGCCGACGGGGTCCGCTCGCACACCCGGCGACTGCTGGGGGTCGAGCTGTCCACCGAATCGGTCGGCATGGGCATCTGGCGCGCGTTCTGTCCACGTCCGGAGTCGGTGACCCGAACGGACCTGTACTACGGGGGCCCGTCCTACATCGCCGGCTACTGCCCGACCGGGCAGGACTCGCTGTACGCGTACATCGTCGAACCGGCTCAGGACCGGTCGGGAATGACGCCGGAGCAACAACTGTCGACCATGAAGGAGCTGTCGCAGGCGTATCACGGGCCCTGGGACGACATCCGGGCATCGCTCGACGACCCGACCCGCGTCAACTACACCTGGTTCGAGACCCATGTCCTGCCGGCCCCGTGGAACCGCGGCAGGATCGTCCTGATCGGGGACGCCGCGCACACGTGTCCGCCCACGGTGGCGCAGGGCGGCGCGATGGCGCTGGAAGACGCCGCTGTGCTCGCCAGCCTGCTGATCGACCAGGACAGCCTGGACCAGGATCTATGGGACACCTTCCACGCGCGACGCTTCCAGCGCGCGAAGACGGTCGTCGACGCATCGAACCAGATCGCCCGCTGGCAGCTGGATCACGTGCAGGGCGACATACCGGGTTTGCTGCGCTCCGTCGCGATGCTCACCAGCCAACCCGCTTGATCTCCGCTCCCCTCCCGGACAAAGGACCGACATGACGCAACCCCGACGCCTGATCACCCATCTTCGGCACGTCGACCTGGCAGTTCCCGACTACCGCGCCCAGCTCGACTTCTACACCAACGCATGGGGTCTCAAGCCCGAACACAGCGATACCGGCATCACCTTCCTTGCTGCGGAGGGATCGCCGGAGCAGTACGTGGTCCGGCTCCGCGAATCCGTCGACAAGCGGATCGACCTCATCTCGTTCGGCGTCGCGACCAACGCGGACGCCGACGCCCTGGCCCTGCAGCTGGCCACCGACGGCGTCCGGCTGATCAGCGAGCCCGGTGATCTGCAGACGCCCGGCGGAGGGTACGGCTTCCGGTTCTTCGACAACGAGGGGCGCACCGTGGAGATCAGCTCCGACGTGGCCGTGCGCAAGCACCGGCCGATCGAAGCCGGGGAGTCCATCCCGGTTCGCCTCTCGCACGTGGTCATCAATTCCGCCGACCCGGCCGCCACCCGTTCCTTCTACGAGAAGCACCTGTCGTTCGCGTTGTCGGACACCCTCATGCACCCGCGCATGGGCGAGATGATGTGGTTCATGCGCATCAACGCCTGGCACCACAGCATGGCCATCGCGCGCTGCCCGCACCCGTCCCTGCACCACGCGTCGTTCGAGTTGCGGGGCATCGACGAGTACATGCGCGGGACCGGGCGTCTGCTGCGGGCCGGTGTCGAGAAGATCTGGGGCCCTGGACGACATCTGGCCGGCAACAACACGTTCAGCTACTTCCTGGACCCCAACGGCAATACCATGGAGTACACCACCGAGTTGGCACTGCTCGACGAGGATGCCTGGCATCCGCACATGTACGACTTCTCCGATCCGGAGGTCTCCGACCAGTGGGGGACCGCGAACGCGATGAACGAGTTCGTCGCACAGCGGTCCTTCAACGACCCGGACAAGGGCTTGTTCGTGGCCCCGCCGGTCTGATGCGCTTCGCCACCTGGGATTCCGGCGGGACGGTCCACGCCGGAGTGGTTTCCGGTGCCGGCCTGCACGCGTTCGCGGACGGAACGACGGTGCTGGATCTGGTGCGCCGCGGCCTGCCGGCCGCGGTGGCCGCCGGACGCGATGCGCTGGGCAACCCGCCGGAGCCGATCGACCGGGTGCGACTGCTGCCGCCGCTTGCGCCGCCGACGGTGCGTGATTTCGTCGCCTTCGAAGAGCACGTCGAGGGCGTGCGGATGAGCATCGACGGGGTCGCTGGGGTACCGCCCGAGTGGTACCAGGCCCCGACCTTCTACTTCACCAACCCCTACGCGCTGGTGGGTGCCAACGACGACGTGGCGGTGCCGCCCGGTTGCCGCCGCTTCGACTTCGAACTCGAGGTCGCCGTCGTGGTCGGCGCCGACGGCGCATCGCTGAGCCCGGAACAGGCCCGGAGGCACATCTTCGGCTACACCGTCATGAACGACTGGTCGGCTCGTGATCTGCAGAGCCGCGAGATGCGGGTCAACCTGGGCCCCGCGAAGGGCAAGGACTCGGCGACCACGCTGGGGCCCTGGCTGGTCACCGCCGACGAACTCGAGCCGTTCTGCGCCGCCGACGGTCACCTCGCCCTGGACATGCGGGTGTCGGTGAACGGCTCCCTGGTCGGCCAGGACCTGTTGTCGAACATGGGCTGGCCCTTCGAGGAACTGATCAGCTACGCCTCGCGGGGGACGCAGGTGCGCGCCGGGGATGTGCTGGGCTCCGGAACCTGCGGCAACGGCGGCTGTCTGGCCGAGCTGTGGGGACGCTCCGGGTCGCTCGAGCCCGCGCCGCTACAGCCGGGCGACCTCGTGGAGATGACCGTCGAAGGCATCGGAACGGTCCGCAACCGGGTAGTGGCCGGGACCGAGCTGCCGCCCGTCGAACCCGCCCGCCGGCGACCCCGCACCCGCGTCCGGGCGGCGACCGGATCCTGAGCTGGCACTGTCCGCGGCGCTGCGGGGAAACCCGGCGCACTGCACCCACCGAGAGGAAACCTGCTGTGTTCGAGTACTTCCCGGGTAATTACGTCTGGAATCTCGGCGTGGTCGCTGCGCTGAACTCCGGCGGCCTGATCGACGAGGTCGACCGAGCCTGCCGGCCGATCAAGGACGCCGCCACGCGTGGCGAGGATGCCGGCACCCCCGACTTCCTGCGCGCCTGGACGGCCCTGACCGATCAGTTGGTGGAGCAGGCAGAGGCCGCCGAGAAGGTCGGGCACCGTCGGACGGCGGGCCAGCTGTACGCACGCGCCACCAACTACCTGTGCCAGGCCGAGCGGATGCTGTCCAACTCCGATCCGCAACGGTTACCGACCTACCGGCGGGTGCTCGAGCTGCAGCTGAAGGCTTTCGAGCTCAAGGATTCCCGGCTGTCGCGCGTCGAGATCCCCTACGAGGGCGCGTTCCTTCCGGCCTACTTCAGTCAGGCCCCGGCGTCCGACGACGCGCCGGCACCGGTCATGGTGCTGGTCAACGGCTTGGACTCGACCAAGGAACACATGTATTCCTCGAGTCACTGGGAGGAGCTTGCCGCGCGGGGCATCTCCTGCCTCATGCTGGACCAGCCGGGCACGGGCGAAGCACTGCGGCTGCGCGGTCTGACCGCACGCATCGACACGGAGGCGTGGGCGTCGGCGGCGGTGGATTACCTGCTCACCCGCAGCGATGTCGATCCCGGAAGGATCGGCGTGGTCGGCTGGTCCCTGGGCGGCTATTTCGCCCCGCGGGCCGCGGCGTTCGAGAAGCGTTTCGCGTTGTGCGTCGCCTGGGGCGCCAATCACGACTGGGGCGCGGTGCAGCGCCGGCGGATGGAGCGAGAGGGCGAACGGCCGGTCCCGCACTACTGGGAGCACGTGTTGTGGGTGTGGGGCCACACCGACCTTCAGCAGTTCATCGACTTCGCCGACGGCGTCAACCTCGACGGCGTCGTCGAGCAGATCGCCGTGCCGTTCCTGATCGTGCACGGCGAGGGTGACCGGCAGATCCCGGTGGCATACGCGCACCGCTCCTACGAGCAAGCAGTCAACTCACCGAAGCGGGAACTTCGGATCTTCACCGCACAGGAAGGGGCCACCGAGCACATCGGGCTGGACCACCTGCCGCACGTCAGTACCTTCATCGCCGACTGGGTGGCCGACACCTTCGCCGACTCGGCGAAGGGCCGGTGAGCGGCGGCGGTGACACGTCCCGCCGGCGTGAGCTGCTGGCCGATTTCGTGCACCTGCTGTACGAGGAAAAGGACGTCGAGGGCGCTTTCGGGGGGTACGTCACCGAGGACTACCTGCAGCACAGCCCCGGGCTGCCAGACGGTCGGGCCGCCGCGGTCGCCGTGCTGACCGACAAGTTCGCCGATCCGGAACTCCAGCTGACGGTTCGCCGCATTCTCCTGGACGCAGACATGGCGGTGATCCTTGTTCATGGGCGGGCCGGCGGCGACATTCGCTTCGCGGTGGTCGACATCTACCGGCTCGTCGGCGACAAGATCGTCGAGCACTGGGACGTGAACCAGAGGTTTCCCGACGACATCCGCAACGGGCACCCTTTCTTCTCGGCGGATGGCGGGTGGTCGGGTGGCTGATCGTCAGGCATCGAGCGCAAATGTGTGCTGGATCATTCCGTTCGCCGTAGGGAGGACGTGGGACGAGCTGTGAGATGATGGACGCGACGCCGGGGCTGACATCCAGTCCGTCGGACGAGTCGATCGACTCGGTCCGCGCCTTCCGCCGCCGTCGATGCGGGAACCGTCCGCATCCGATCGGCGGAGGTATGAATGCCGATTTCTTCCAACGTGCCCGCTGGCGTCGTGGCGGACCATCCGCCGATCAAACGCCGTTCGCTGTTTGTGTGTCTGGCGCTGGTCACGCTGCTGTCCGCGCTCGACCAGACGATCGTGGCCACCGCCCTCCCCGCCATCGTCGGCGATCTCGGCGGTCTCGAGCACGTTTCGTGGGTCTTCGTCGCCTACACGCTCGCGATGACGGTCGCCATGCCCCTGTACGGCAAGCTCGGCGACGTCTGGGGCCGGCGAGGGCTGCTGCTGTGGGCCATCGCGATCTTCCTGGTTGGGTCGGCCGCATGTGGCCTGGTCGAGAACCTGTGGCAGCTGGTGATGTTCCGCGCGGTCCAGGGTATCGGCGGCGCGGGGATGCTGATCGGATCGCAGGCCGTCGTCGCCGATGTGGTGCCCGCCCGCGACCGCGGTAAGTTCCTCGCCCCGCTGGGCAGTCTTTTCGCGATCAGCACGGTGATCAGCCCCCTGGTCGGCGGCGCCTTGACAGATGCGGCCAGTTGGCGATGGATTTTCTGGCTGAATCTGCCGCTCGGGGCGCTGGCTTTCTTCATCGCGGCACGGACGCTGCGCATTCCTCGCCATCGCCGGAGCGCCCCGGTCGACGTCGCGGGATTCACCGCTCTGGCCGCCGCCGCGTCCGCGTTGGTCGTGCTGTGCAGCTTGGGCGGCGACGACATCGAGTGGAATTCAGCCGCGGCGGTCTGCCTGCTGCTGGTTCTGGTCATTGGATCGGTTGCATTCGTCCTCATCGAGCGGCGCGCCGCCGACCCGCTGATTCCGCTCGCGCTCCTGGGCGATCGGACGGTATTCGTTGCGGGAGCCCTGGGCCTGGTGGTCGGTGCCGGCCTTTTCGGCGTGATCAGCTATGTCCCCACCTATGCCCAGACGGTGTACTCCCTCAGCGCGACCGGTGCCGGCCTGCTCCTGCTTCCATTGACGGTGGGAATCGTCGGAGCCAGCAACGTGGCCGGCGTGCTGATCAGTCGGTATGGCCGCTACAAGTTCCTGCCTATGGTCGGTACCGGGCTGGCCGCTGCGACGATGATCTCGCTGACGACGGTCGGGGTGGGCACCCCGTTGTGGGTGTTCGCGGCTCTGCTGACAGCCCTCGGTGCCGGCGCCGGGTGCTTCATGAACATCACCGTGGTGATCGTGCAGAACGCGGTGAGCTCGGCGGTGCTGGGATCGGCCACCTCGACGGTGTCCTTCGTCCGCGAGATCGGCGTCGCGGTCGGCGGTGCGGTTCTCGGCGGTTCGTTCGGCGCCCGGGTCACCGAGTCGCTGACCGGCGTGCTGCCCCCCGGTGTCGATCCGAGCCATCTGACGCCGGAGACGACAGCGGCGCTGCCGGCCGGGCTGCGCACCGTGGTCGCGAACGCCTACGGGGGGGCGCTGCCGCCCTTGTTCTGGTGGACCGGCGCGCTGTTCGCCGTCGGCTTCGGCCTGTCCCTGCTGTTGCCCGACGAAAGACTTTCCAGCCGCGCACAGTCGCTGGACCGCACACCGGCGGTCTGATCGTCAGGCCGCCGGTTCCAGATCGGTGGTACCGGCGAGGTCCGGCCGCCCCGCCGGGGTGGCGTGGGCGAGCCAGCGGGCCAGCCGTTCCGGCGCGAACAGCTCGTCCAGAACCAGGTGGACCGCCCCGCCGAGGCCGCCGGTGTCTCCGGTGGCGGACGGTTCGACGCGGAGTGTCCGCGTGGCCAAGGGCAGCGAACGCTGGTAGACCACCTCGCGGATGGCGGCGAGAACGTAGTCGCCGGCGTTCACCACGCCACCGCCCAGGACGACCAGCCCCGGGTTGTAGAAGCTGACCAGCGTGGCGAGGGTGCGACCGACCAGGCGACCGGAGCGGGCGAGCAGCGCGCGGGCCGCCGCATCACCGTTCCAGGCGGCGGTCGCCACGTCCTCGGCCGTCAGACGTCCGGAACTGGCCAGCATCTCGGCCATCACGGCGCTGCCGCCGGACTCGGCCAGCTGCCGTCCCTCGCGTGCCAGCGCTGCGCCACCGGCCACGGCCTCGAGGCAGCCGGCGTTCCCGCAGCGGCAGATGACGTTCTCGGCCTCGACGACCGCCACGTGTCCGATGTCGCCTGCGCACCCGTTGCTGCCCCGGTGCAGCCGGCCGTTGGAGATCAGGCCGGCGCCGATCCCGGTGCCGATCTTGACGAAGAGCAGGTTCCGGGCGTCGGCGGCGTCCTGGTTGGTGTGCAGCTCGCCGATGGCCAACAGGTTGACGTCGTTGTCGACCCACGTAGGAGCCGACCAGCGCCGGGAGAACCGCTCCCGGATCGAGTAGCCGTTCCACCCGGGCATGATCGGCGGCGCGACTGGCAGTCCGGTCGCGAACTCCACCGGGCCGGGGACGCCGACACCGATACCCCAGATCTCGGCCGTGGTGGCGGAACGGGCGAGCAGTTGCTCGACCAACGACTCGACACGGTCGAGCACCACGTCGGGGCCGTTCGCGATGTCCATCGGTTCGACGACCCGATCGACGATGCGGCCGGACAGGTCGGACAGGCCGATGGCCATGCCGGTCGCCCCGATGTCGACGCCGACCACCACGCCTGCTTCGGCGCGCAGACGCAGCTGCCGCGGCGCCCTGCCCCCTGTCGAGGGAGCCATGCCGCCGTAGCTCACCAGGCCCGCCGCCTCCAGTTCCGCGATCCGTGCCGTGACGACCCCCCGGCTCAGGCCGACCTGTTTGGCCAGCTGCGGTTGGGTCATCTCGCGGGAACTGCGGATGACGCTCAGCACGGCCGCCAAGGTTTCGATGCGTTCCGTGAGCATCGGCATCCGCCGTCTCCTCTCCTGGAGCAGTCTTTGTCGGATTCGTGTCGAAAGTAGTTCGCACCCGGGGTGGACGTGCATTCATCGGCCGCGACATTCTGGGCGCTCCCTGACACTACGGGCCAACTGCGCCTGCGCGATGACGGACAGCATCTGCGCTGTTTATGTCGTTCATCAGCAAACTTATGTTGTGGGCAAGCTTAACCTCTGTGACACTTCTTGCGAAGACCTTCGTGACACCGAGATGTGATCGCCTGCAGTGGAGCTCGGTGTCCACCTACCCGTCCGGGCCCACCGAAAGGCTCCAATGACTTCCTCCATCGTTCGGCATCGTCGCCGGCTTGCAATTGCGGCCCTAGCGCTGGCCGCCCTCCTGACCCTGTCCGCCTGCGGATCCAAGTCGTCGGCGGGAGGTGCGAACGGGGGCGAGCCACAGACCATCACGCTGTCCTACGCCAGCTCCAACAACGTCGAAGCAGCGTACGAAACGCTGGCCAAGGACTACATGGCCGCGCACCCGGGTGTGACGATCAAGCCCAACCGCATCGCGCTCAACGCCTACAACCAGACCCTGACGACGCAGATGCAGGCCGGCAACGGCCCGGACGTCATGTACATCAACTCCGGGACGGGCCAGGCCGCAACGGTGGGACAACTCGCGAAGGCCAACCTCCTCATGGAGCTGACCGATGCGAGCCTGAAGACCGACGTCCCGGCGACCGAACTGCAGGGCTATTCCTACAACAGCAAGCTGTACGGGCTGCCGAGCGCAACGGCGCTGAGCGGGATCGTCTACAACGATGTCCTGGCCAAGCAGAACGGGGTCACCATCACCGCGTCCTCGACCCTGGACGACGTGATCGCGCAGTGCGGGAAGGTCAAGTCCTCGGGCAAGTCGATCTTCGGCCTGGCCGGGTCGATCTCGCAGAATACCGGCGTGCTCGCGGTGGAGATCGCCACGTCGACCGTCTACGGGCCGAACCCGAAGTGGAACGCCGACCGTGCCGCCAGCAAGACGACCTTCAGCGGGACCGCCGGATGGACCCAGGCACTGCAGAGCATCGTCGACCTGAACAAGGCCGGTTGCTTCCAGAACGGCGCTGCCGGAGCAGGTTTCGACGCCCTGACCAACGGCTCCTCGCAGGGCAAGCTGTTCGGCTTCTTCGCCCCGAGCGGCGCCACCAAGGACATCATGGACGCCTCGAAGGGCGCGGTGAAGCTGGTCGCGTTGCCGTTCCCGGCTCCCAAGGGCCTGACGACCTACGGCGCCGTCACCTCCGACATCGGTCTGGCCGGCAACGCGAAGACCAAGAGTCCGAAACTGGTGGCGGACTTCCTGAAGTTCAGCGTTTCGGCCGCCGAGGCGAAGAAGTTCTCCGACGCCCAGGGCAGCATCCCGATCGGCAACGTCACCGGGTCCGAGCTGCTGCCGCAGTACGCCCCGGTCGCAAGCCTCCTATCTGGCAAGAAGTACCTACCGTTCGCCGCCGACGACTGGCCCAACGGAAAGGTCTACGACGCACTGGGCACCGGTGTGACCGGTCTGCTCACCGGGCAGAAGACCATCCCCGACGTCCTCAAGGCGATGGACACCGCCTGGAACGGCTGACCCTGTTGCTGCGGTCGGGCGTTCCCGGGATGAAACCCGGGTCGCTCGACCGGGCGATGCCCCGCGTGGATACGCAGAAAGGCGAGTGGAATGGCAATCATCGACAGATCCGCCGGGAACGTGAGCCCGCTGACCGGCGGGCGGTCCACCGGTCCAGAAGACCCGCGCCCGTTCAGTCTGGGCTACGGCAGGTGGTGGTGGGCGCTCCCGGCGGTCGTGCTGGTGATCGCCATGATCTACGCGACCACCATAGGCGGCGCGTTCTACGCCTTCACCGACTGGACCGGAATCGGTTCCTTCCAGTTCGTCGGGATCCAAAACTTCCAGAAGATCTTCCAGCAGCCCGAACTCGTCGGCGCACTGGTGAACACGTTGATCCTGGCGTTCGCCTACCTGATCCTCACGAATGTGATCGGGCTGCTGTTCGCGCTGGCGCTCAACCGGGGCCTCAAGACCCGATACCTGCTGCGCACCCTGCTTTTCATGCCGGTGGTCATCGCGCCGATCGCGGTCTCCTACATCTGGAAATTCATCTTCGCCTACGACGGCCCGCTCAACGCGGTCCTGCGGAACATCGGGCTCGGCTCGCTGGCGACGGACTGGCTGGCCAGCCCGCACCTGGCGCTGGGCTGTGTCCTGGTGGTGATGGTGTGGCAGAGCATGGGACTGACGATGGTGATCTACCTGGCCGGCCTGGCCACGGTCCCCGTGGAGATGGAAGAAGCGGCAATGGTCGACGGAGCCTCGACGGTGACCCGGTTCTTCCGGATCACCGTCCCGACGATCCAGCCGTCCATCGCCATCGCCACCACGCTCATGCTCATCCAGGGGCTGCGGGTCTTCGACCAGGTCCTGGCGCTGACCGGCGGCGGCCCGGCCGGCGCCACCCAGACCCTGGCCACCGAGGTGTACCAGCAGACGTTCCAGTTCAGCAGTTTCGGTTTCGGAGCATCGCTCGCGTTGGTCCTGAGCGTCGTCATCCTCATCTTCACCGTCGTCCAGCAGTACGCCACCCGAGCTCGCTACTAGGACCGGTCAGGAGAGACAGTGTTCCACTACACCAAGAAAACGCTCGTCCGCGAGATCGTCACCATCATCGCTGCGCTGATCATGCTGCTGCCGTTCTACATCCTGATCTCGACCTCGCTGAAGAGCGACGACCAGGTGCTGACCACGTCGTCGTTGGCGTTTCCCTCGAGCCCCACGTTCCAGAACTTCGTCACGCTGTTGTCACCGTCGAGCGACGCCGCGTCCGCCATCTTCAAGGGCCTGGCCAGCAGTGCCATCATCACCGTGGGTTCGATTCTCGGATTGATCATCCTCGGTGCACCGGCAGCGTACGTGTTCGGGCGCAGCACGAGCCGGTTGAGCAAGCGCACGTTCTACCTGTTCCTGATCGCGATCCTGCTGCCCACCCAGCTCGGTGTGGTGCCGCTGTACGTCGAGGCCCGCAGCCTCGGCCTGACCGGCACCCCGTGGGGCATGATCGTCATCTACACCGGCGTGCTGATGCCGCTATCCGTGTTCCTGTATGCGGGATTCTTCCGTGGACTGCCCCGGGACTACGAGGAAGCCGCCACCGTCGACGGCGCCTCGCGGGGCCAGACGTTCATGCGGATCGTGTTCCCGCTGATGGGACCTGCCACCGGCACCGTCTCGATCCTGGCCGGGCTCATCGTCTGGAATGATTTCTTCACGGCGATCATCTTCCTGAACGGCTCGGACTACCAGACGCTGCCGGTCGTCATGTACAACTACGTCGGGTCACTCGTCTCGCAGTGGAACCTGATCTTCGCTGTCGTGATCATTTCGATGGTGCCGATCCTGGCGTTCTACTTCTTCGCCCAGAAGAAATTCATCCAGGGTTATGCCGGCGGTCTCAAGGGTTGATTCGCCTCGTCGATTCCCGTCGCCGAGCCGCACGCACGACACCTCATCCACGCAAGAGAAGGAGCACATCTGATGGCCACCGGAGATACCGTCCTGACAGACCACAGCCTGCTGTCCCGCCCGGACGGGCTGGGCATTGCGCTGACGGTTCCCTGGTACCGCAGCCTGTGGTTGTCCAGCGTCACCAACATCGCGGTCGAGATCGACGGGCGGCCGGTGCCCACCGCGGAGCTCCGCGTCGAGCTGGGCGACAAGTCCTACCAAGTGGCCGATCTCGCCGACCAGTGGGATGTGCTCTGGTTCATCCAGGACCGGCTCACCGTCGTCGTCCCGATGGCCGCTGCCCCGCCTGCCGGCGAGCAGGTCGACGTGCAGGTGACCGTCGACCTGCGGCTGCCGTACATGCAGATCGCCCCGACGGTCTACGTCACCAATCACGCCACCAACCGCCGCTCCCTCGTCGCGCGCTGAAAAGGATTTCCCTTGACCACCTCCGTCGCTCCCCGCACCGCCGAGCCGGCAGTTCCCGGCAGCAACATCAAACTGGGCCTGACCCTGTATTCGTTGACCAGTGAATGGGCTGCGGGCCGCTTCGACCTGTCCGGCTTGCTGGATGTGGTCGACCGGGCCGGCATCGGGCCCGGCATCGAGATCGTGGCGTCCCAGACGCTGCGTTCCTACCCGGCCGTCACGGACGAGTTCGTCAGCAACTGGCGGCAGGCTTTCGACCGGCACGGCTTCGTACCCAGCTCGTTCGGGTGCAACCTGGACATGGGGCGCCGGCGGGACCGGGACATGTCCCCGGACGAGCAGTACGAGTTCACCGCCACCCAGTTCCGGTCCGCCCGGGCGTTGGGCTTTCCCCTGGTGCGCATCCAGAGCGCAGAGCCGGCCCTGATCCGCCGGTTGATGCCGCTCGCCGAAGAACTCGACCTCGTCCTCGGCTGGGAGATCCACGCCCCGTACGGCCCGAACACGCCCAACGTGCTCGCGATCCGCGAGCTGTACGCCGAGATCGACTCGCCGCGGCTGGGTTTCGTGGCCGATTTCTCCTCGACGATGCACAGCATGTCCCCGACGCTGCTGCGCAAGCTGGCGAAGATGGGCCTGGCCGCGGAAGACCTCGATCGGCTGCAGACCATCTGGGCGCAGGACTCCGGTATCAACGAGCGCCACGGGGAGTTCATCGCCTATCTGCAGACCCGCGGTATCGCACCGGAGACGCTGGGCTCGTTCGCCCGGCTGGCGTTCAACATGCATGGCCATGTCGACCCGCACGAGTGGAGCGACATCATGCCGCTGATCAAGCACGTCCACGCCAAGTTCTACGACATCGACGCCGACGGCAACGAGCCTGCGATCGACTATCCTGAACTGGTCAAGGTTTTCGTCGACGGTGGGTACTCCGGGTTCTTCTCCACCGAATGGGAGGGGCACGCCTTCGCCGATCTGGACGAAGCTTCCCCCGTCGACCTGATCAAAGCCCAGCACGACCTCATCCGCCGTTCGATCTCCGCGGCCCTCACCGAGAAGGCATGATGTATCAACTTGCACCGAACATCGAGCTCCTGTTCACCGAGGCCGGCGCGGACTACGCCGACCGCGTCCGCGCCGCCGCCGCCGCCGGTTTCGACGCGGTGGAGATGTGGGGCACGCTGGACCGGGACATTCCCACGCTGGCCAAGGCATTGACCGACAGCGGCGTCGCCTTGACCTCTGTGCTGGCGGAGCCGCGCACCAACTTCACCCTCCCCGGCACCGACCTGACCCCGTTCTTCGACGGCTTGGAGCGCGGTGTGGAGAATGCCCGGGCGTTGGGCAGTCCCCGCATCGTGCTCGGCTCCGGCATCGGCTTCCCCGGCGCCAAGCGGCCGCAGAATCTGCAGAAGCTCATCGACGCGTTCGGACAGGCGGTGGAGCGCACCCGCGGATCCGGGGTCAAGCTGGTGCTGGAACCGGTGAACGTGCGGGTCGACCACCCCGGTGCTCTGCTCGACCGCACGGCGGAGGCCGTGACCGTGGCGCAGGCCGTGAACGACGAGTCATTCGGCATCCTCTACGACCTGTACCACTCGGTCACCGAGGGGGAGGACACTGCTCAGGAGCTGGCGAACGCCGGCAGCCTGATCGACTACGTGCAGATCGCCGACGCTCCCGGCCGCGGGCAGCCGGGCAGCGGCAGCATCGACTGGTCGCAGAAGTTGTCCGTGCTGCGCAGTTCCGGCTACTCGGGCCCGATCGGCCTGGAGTACTTCCCGACCGTTCCGTCCGCCGAGTCGGTCGAGCGCATCAGGTCGCTGGCAGCGGACGCCTGAGCATCGTCCGGCCGTGAGGCGTCATACGATGGTCAAGAACAAATAGCCTGCATTCGACGGGCCGGACTGTCCGGAGATTCCGGACGGACCGGCCCGTCGCGGCGTCTTCGCCGGACGTGTCAGCCTGCCGGACGTGTCAGCGGTGCAGACCCGATGGACAGGCCCGATCCGTACACCCCGCCACCTATCTGGTGCAGCGCAACGGGTGGGAGCAGGCGCACCTCGCTGTACTTCGACGACTGCTGGGCGATGCGGCGGCCGACACGCCGAAGGGCCAGCGCTGCAGCGGACATCCACCGCAGCGCTGGCCCGGTTGACGACGCCGGTCAGACCCGGGGAATGGCGAGCTCGTGCTGCAGATACCAGCTGTTGAGCATGGCGAGTTCGGCCGGGTTGCCACCGTGATCGCTCTCCACGACCACCCAGCCCGCATATTCGTGCTCGCGCAGGGCGGAGACGAACGCCTTGATCTCCACCAGGCCGCCGTCCGTACCCAGCTCGTAGAACCACCGTTCGATCCCGCGCCCCGCCCCCCCTTTCAGCATGGTCGACTCGGCGCCCGGCGTCAGGTACTCCGAGCCGGTGTCCACGTGCCGCGCGTCCTTGAGCTGGACGTGGTTCACGCGGTCGTGGTGCGTCTGGTAGAAGGCGACGGGATCGATGCCGGCGACGGTGAATTCTGCGGTGTCGATGGTGAGACCCACCAGAGCGGGGTCGGTCGCGTCGAGCAGGCCACGGACCTGTTCCGCGGTGTGCACAGCCGACAGACAGTCGTAGTGCACCGAAAGGCCGACGCCGGCGCCTGCCGCGAGTTCACCGACCCGGTTCCAGACGTCGCCGATGACGGTCAGGTCGTCCGGGCCCAATGGTGGCTGCATCCACGCCGATCCCACAGGCCGGACGACGAGTCGGTCGGCATGGACGCCGGCCAGGAAGTCGACGAACGGTTTCGCCGACTCGACGATCGCGTCGTGGTCGGCCGGGTTGCGCGTCGACCGGAACGCCCAGCCCTCCTCCTCCACCGGCATGCCGGGATCCCACACGATGCTCGACACGCCCTGAACGGAACAGTCGCGCAGGAACCGCAGGAAGCCGGCGTGGTCTCCGTGATTGAGCAGGATCACCTCCGGACGCGCCAGGTTGTCCCATCGGCCGGTACCGGACTGCAGTTCGATGTGGTCGAAACCCACCGCGGACACCGTTTTCAGCGCCCGCTGTTGATCGGAGTGCCGGACGAAGATGTCGAGCCGGTAGTTCCACTGGTTCAGTGCGTAGGACCAACGCAGAGTGTCCTTCATCGTCCGTTCTCCGATCCGCCCTCGGTGGTGCCCGGCAGCTGGCCGGCCGCGGCCTGAGCTTCAGCCAGGATGTTGTCGATGTACCACTTGGCCACGCAGGTCGCCTCCGCGTAGGTTCCGCCGCCTTGGTCCGCCTTGTCGTGCTCCACGGTCAGCCACCCGTCGTAGCCCGAGGTGACGATTTCCCGCATCAGAGCTGGGAAGTCGACCAGACCGCCATCGGTGCCCATCTCGTAGAACCACCGGTCCACTCCCGCGGCCATCAGCTCGGCGTCCGGTGGGGTCCGGTACGCCTCGTGCTCGTCGACGGTGTGGGTGTCCTTGAAGTGGAACCCGGTGCAGCGGTCCCGGTATGTGCGGAACAGCTCGATCGGGTCGACGCCGGCGATGGTGTGCTGGGCGGTGTCGCAGAAGAAGTGGACGTACTCGGGGTCGGTGTAGTCGAAGAAGAGGTCGAGTTGCTCGCGGGTCCGGATGGCTCCCCAGAACTCGAAGTGGCAGGTGGTCGTCATGCCGTGTTCCAGGGTCAATTTTCCGACCCGGTTCCACAGGTCGCCCATGATCTTGATCTTCTCGTCGGTGACCGGCTCTACCTGGAAGTACGTGGTGGAGGGCATCACGATGAAATTCTCCACGGAAAGGCCTTCCACCGCGCGGAGGGTGTATTCGCAGTCGGCGACGATCCGGTCGTGCGTTTCCCGGACGTGCGGTGCGGTGTATTTCGTCGCATAGGGGTAGGCCGAGAAGATGCCCGTGATCTTGTCGAACCCGTTGTCCTGCAGGAACCGTTCGAATCCCGGCACCGACCCGTACATGCCGGCGAGCATCGGCAGGTAGAAGAAGAACGTGTCGAAGCCCTTGAATCCCAGCGAAGCCAGTTGCTTGACGTAGCGGTCCATGTAGGCGCGGTTGAACGACGGCGGCTGCGGGCCCTGCGGCGTCTGTGTCACCCAATGATCCATGTACGACCACTTGGTCCAGGCCATGGCGGTCAGGTCCTTTCTCGGAGGGGGGAAGCCGGCCCGCTCACCGGGTCGGCGACTCGGCGGGGCTCGGGGTGCATCGGAGTTGACTGTGTGCACGGGCACGGTCCGGTGGTGCGGAAAAAGCTCACCGGGCAGCCTGGCTGCTCGCGGTGACGGAGCGGTCCGTGCCACTGTCCAGCCGCGCGGCGATATCCCTGGCCCCGGCGACCGACAGCGCAACCGACGTCAGGGTGGGGTTGCAGGCGATCGGTGTGGGGATCACGTTGTTTCCGGCGACGTAGAGCCCGGCGACGCCCCACACCTGGCTGTCCGGGCCGCACACCGACGTGCCGTCATCCTCCGCGCCCATCCGGGTGCTGCCCTGGTAGTGCAGGGACGCTCCCGGCGCCAGGGTCAACGGCTGGTCACCGATGAAATCGCCGAGTACCCGTGCCGCGCGGAGCACCGATTCCTTCACGCGCCGCAGGATGTCGTGGTCGTGGTCGGTCAGCGTGTAGTGGATGCGGGGCCGGGGCATGCCGAACTCGTCGGTCGCGTCATCGTCGAACGCGACCCGGTCGGACGCCTGCAGATCCTTGCCGCAGAACCAGCCGAGGCCGACGACGGTTCCCGGCTCGGGAGTGTCGGCGTCCACCAGCGGGATGGGCGATGCGTCCAACTGCATGACCTGACCGTGGAACGGGTCCTGATCGGTGTAGGGAATCCAGGTGACGCCGCTGTTCTTGCCGATCGCGGTGCTGGTGCCGGAACTCGGGTCCGCGGCGGCCCTGGCGACGGTCGGTGTCGGCGACGACGTCGCCACGCGGGTGGTAGGGGTGACGCCGCGGAGCCGGACAGCGAACACCGTCTGCGGCTGGTCATTGAGGTAGCGGCCGAGGGCGGCCGACCGGATGCCGGACGCCCACAGCAGTTGCGGGGTGCGGATGGCGTCGGCGGCGACGACCACGAACCGTGCGGTGACCTCGTGGTCCGTGTCGTCACGCCGGTCGCGAATCACGACCCCCGTCACCCGGCCGTCCTCCACCCGTACCTTCCGGCCCTGAGCGAGCGGATACAGGGTGAAGTTGCCGTTCGACCTGACCGCGTCCCCGAAGACGACGTCAGGTCCGCCCCAGGCCAGTTCACCGTCCGGCAGGCGCCGGACGGCCAGCGGCATCGGGGTCACCCGCCGGTCCGGTGCACGCCCAGGATCGAACTCGGCGGACAGTCGATCGCGCACGATGTCCGCGAAGGGAGCATCGTCGAAGGGGTGCCGATCCACTCCGAGAAGCCGCTCGCCTTCGTCGAGCAGCTCCTGCAGATCTGGCAGGAAGTCGATGAGTTCGCTCTCCCCGGGCCGGGGGCAGGCGCCGGTCCAGTGGACCCCCATGCCTCCGACGTTGGTCGACATCGCCAACGCGGGCAGGCCGACCTCGCCGGCCTGCTGGTAACCCTCCGGCAGCAGGTGGGTTCCCGCCCGGACAACCCGCTTGGCGGGGTCGGCGTAGGCGCTGCCGGCGAGATCGGCGGTGTGCGGCCGGGTTCCCTCCGACTTTCGCTGTGCGGCCGCGCGGGCGGCCGGGTCGGCAATGCTCTTGACGTGCATGCCGTGGGTGTCTGACAGCGACGGCCCGGCCTCGAACATGGCAATGGTGGCGCCCGGCGACCGTTCGGACAAGATCCGGGCGTAGGCGGCGCCGGTGGGTCCGCTGCCGATGATCGCAACGTCCACAGCGTCGGGGAACCTACTCGTGTTCGTCATGGTGTCCTGGTTCTTCGAAGACGATGCGCGAGGGAAAGCGCAGCGCAGCTGGCGGAGTGCGACGGATGCGCAGCTCGGGTTTCACGGAATCAGAGGTCGCTGTGATCGGTACCGGCGGTCAGGTCCGAGGCGAGGGCATGGACGCCGCGGACTGCCAGCGCGACGCTGGTCAGCGTCGGATTGCACGAGTTGGCCGTGGGGATCAACCCGTTACCGGCCAGGACCAGACCGGGCGCGTCCCACACCCTCGAGTAGCTGTCGCAGACGCTGGTGCCGTCGTCCTGCTCACCGATGCGCACGGTGCCCATGTAGTGCAGCGAACTGCCCTGCGGCATCAGCACGGGCATGCCGGGCAGGAATTCACCGAGTGCGGCGGCTGCACGATGCTGGAAGCTGCGCGCCCTGGCCAGCTGCTCGCGTTCGCGGTCGGTGATCTCGTAGGCGATGCGCACACCCGGGAAACCGTCCTCGTCGGGGTGGTCGTCCTCGAACAGCAGGCGATCCTCCGGCCGCGGCCATTTCCGCACTCCCCAGCCCATTCCGATGTAGCCGGCGGGATTGTCCTTCAGGGGGCTGTCCTCGGGCAGTACGACCGGACTGACCGGGGTGTACATGATCTGTGCGTGGAACGGGTGGTTGTCCTCGTCGTAGCCGACGTTCACCACCGCCCGGATCGGGTCGACCGCGGTGTTGGTGCCTCCGCGCGGCGGCAGGACGCCTTCGCGCACCGCGACGACGCCGAAGGACAAAGGATGCTCGGTGAGGTAACGACCCAGCGCGTCGGGTCGGATGCCCGACGCCCACAGCAGTTGCGGGGTGCGGATGGCATCCGCGGCGACGACGACTGCGTCGGCGCGCACTTCCTCCTCGTTGCCGTTGCTGAGATCCCGCAGCACCGCGCCGACCACCCGCCGACCGTCGCGGAGCAACCGCACGCACAAGGTGTGCGTGCGCAGCGTGAACCGGTCGGAATGCGCCCCGCGCGTCAGGTCGCCGAGCACGACGTCGGGGCCGCTCCAGCGCAGCGATCCGTCCGGACGGATATCGGCCGCGACCGGCAGCGGCGTCACCGGCACGCCTTCGCCGGCGAATTCACCCTTGACCAGGTCGAGAATTGCGGTGGCCTGCGGCGAATCGCCGAAAGCTGCCCTGGTGACGTGCAGCAGCTCCTCGGCGGCGCTGACGTCGGACTGCCATTCTGCGTCCGGGATGAACGAGATCCGTTCTGTGCCTGCAGGTCGCGGGGTCGCGCACGTCCAGTGGACGCCCTGGCCGCCGACGCAGGTCGACACCGCCGCCGCGGGCATGCCCTCGGAACCGTCGGCCGCCCGGCCGATCAGGTGGGTTCCCTGTCGGGCGGTGATGGTGCCCTCCACGACGACGCCGCCGGGGATACCGGACACCCCTGACGCAACGGCCCGCCCCTGGGACGCCTTCCTGGCGGCGGCCTGCGCGGCGAGATCGGGAATGTTCTTGACATTCATCCCGGGCGGGTCCGATACCACCGGGCCGGCTTCCACCATCACCACGGTGATGTCGGGGGACAGGTCGATCAGCTTGCGAGCGTAGGTCGAGCCATTGGGTCCACTGCCGATGATCAGGACGCGTTTGGCCGAGGTCACGTCGCCGCTCCCGCGCGCTCCGCGAGGAGCAGGTGTTTGGTGTCGCGGCCCCCTCCGGGTACCGGCATGTAGGAAATGCGCAACCGCACCGAGACGGTGACCTCGTGCTCGCCGCCGGCCAGCGGTGCGCCGGTGTCGAAGTTCAGGGTGGCTCGCTCGCCCATCTCCCACCGGTCGTCGGTGACGGTGGGCAGTTCTGCGAACGAATAGGTGTTGCCGTGCACGGTCAGTGTCGTCCGGTCTGCCGGGACGGGTTTCCCGTCCAGCGTCAGGTCCACCGCCTCCACCATCGACAGCGTCAGACCGCGGTAGTAAGGCATCCGGACGTCGACGCTGCCGCCGGTTCCACTGCCGCGTTCGAAGTTCTCCGTGCACACGATGTATTTGTCGAACATGCTGGCCATTCCTTTCGAGCGATGTGCGGGATGAAACCTTCAGGCGGTTTCGCCGAGCAACTGGCTGAACATCACGTGTTGGCGCCGCACCTGTTCGACGCTGTCGACGTCGAACACGTCCTGGATGTGGCGATTACCTTCATATTCACTGGACAGATACCCGTCGTAACCGCCCTCGATCAGCACGGGCACGATCTCGTCATACGGAATGGAGTACTCGGTGCCGTCACTGGTCATTTCGTAGAACTTGGCCTGGATGTGCCCGATCAACGACATGTGCGGCATCAACGACCGCGGATCGGTCCAGATGTAATGGGTGGCCTGCCTGGCGAGGCCGAAGTCGACGGGGCCACCGCCCCGGTAGTTGATGATGTCGGACAGGGCATGGGTGTCGCCGTGGTCGTTGTAGGTCTTGACGATCAGATCCACCAGTTCCGGCTTGGCTCCATCGCGCAGGGCGCGGTCGCTGACCACCCGGGGAAAGCGCTTGACGAAGGTCCCCATGTCCGGCATGAGCCCGAGGGCCGGAGAGCCGGTGCGGTGCATGACCTCCAGATGCGCCTCGATCCACGGGTGCTGGTAGTGGAACGGTGCATGCACCTCCAGCAGGAGCTTCACGCCCTTGTCCTCGGCGTACGGTGCGGCGCCCTCCATCACTTCCGGTGGAGTGTTGATGATGGCCCGCAGGATCTTTGCGCCCAGTCGGACCGCGATGTCGATGTCCTGCCGGATCGACGCCACCTGCTCGTCGATGGTGAGCCAGCGGTCCGGGTACCGTTTGGTGTCCAGGAACAGGTCGGTGGCCACCGGCGTGGTGTCGTACTTCTCCATCCAGCTGAACCAGTCGGCGACGAACTGGTCGGTGAGGTGCGGGTAGCCCGGTATCGACTGCTCCGGAATGATTTCGATGCCGCGGGCACCGATTTCGCCTGCTACGCGGATGCAGTCCTCGAGTGTCAGTGTCCTGAGGAAGTACTCCTCCTGGAACGAGTACAGGCTGACGCCGCGTTTGATGGAGTGCGCTGGCATGCTGTTGTTCTCCGTTTTCTTGAGCGGTGATGCGTGGATCGACCCATTCGTCGAGATGGCGGCTGGGCAGGCGCGCCGGTGAGGCGTTGCGCGAAGTCCGGGGCGGCGGGCACGGCATTCACCCCAGGGCCCGTGCCGACCAGGGCCGAAGGGGCAGGTGTCCAGGACGAAACCGTCGCCGCGCAAGTGCGGGTGGGACATTTCCGGAAGGGACCGGACGTTTCCTCGCGGGGGGAGTCGAGGGCGCGGTCGGCGGTCGCGGTTCTGTTGCTACTCATGCCGACATCTCTGCCGATCCCGTTTCGGGAGCGCAGGACTCCACCGATGCTGACGGCGGTGACGATCGCCCGTCGTCAGCGGGAGGCGGGTCGCCGTCATGGAGAAGGCGCCGCGGATGCCGGCCCTGACGTGCGCAGCAGCCATGTACGAACCCTCCTTTGCGCTCGACGTCTGGATACAGATACTTCTGCCTGCAACCAGACGAAGTCAACGTCAGGCAGTCGTAACTGTGCTGATACGCAACATTCAGCTGACTGATACGGACGCTCTGGATCGGCCGGCAGCCAGCCGACATCGCGCGAACGGTAGCTGGGCGGGCGGAATCGGTTGCGGCATGCTGGAGGAACTCGGCACTGTTCGCGGCTGCCTGTGGAGGCGGAGTTACGTCCGCGACGCGCCGAAGTAGGGGAATGCGGTCGATATCGCCGGCGAGCGGGCTTCACTCGCCGATTTGCCGCAATGGCGCCGCGGGGTCAGTCGATGACGTGCTCAGGTTCCAGGTAGGTGATCTCCCAGACGTTGCCGTCGGGGTCGGCGAAACTCTTGCCGTAGCCGCGGCGCCCTTCGGCCCCGACCGCTGCCGGGTTACCACCGGCGGTCAGCGCCTTGTCGACCAGGTCGTCGACTTCCTGTCGGCTGACCGCGGTCAGAGTGTTGAAGGTGGGGGTCGATGAGCCGCCTGCTGTGTGCAACATGGCCGTGTACGCGTCTTTCTGCAGCAGCGCTGCGACGATGTTGTCGTCCAGAACTGCGAAAACGCTACTGGGCTCGGCGTACTGGTCGTTGAAGGTGAATCCGAGGGCGCTGTAGAAAGCGCGAGCGACGTCCACGTCGGCCACTGGGAGGTTGACGAAAATCATGCGCACGGAATTGCTCCTGTCGTTTGCGCAGCGCCCGACCTGTTGGCCGAAGGTACCCGGCACGTGGACCTGGTCGAGGTCCAGCATGCGGGTCGCCACGACCCGGGACGGACACTACCGCGTCGTACTGCCGCCGGCGGCACGAGACCAATGTCCCTCTTTCCTCTGCTCCCGACAGCGGGTGCGCTCCGACCGGGGCGCCAGCAGCAGTCACCGTGGAGAACGGGCCCAGATCCGCTCGACCGCGGTGCCCTTGCTGAGCTGGTCAGCTGTTTCGTGATGCCTTCATGGCCACCCCGGCGCCGATCGACAGGACGAATACCGCGGCCACCACCACCACGTAGCTGGCCGTCGCGCTGGTGTCCCGCAGGGCGAGAAGACCGACGGTCGACGCGATCACGATCAGCAGCGTGAACGTCACGACCAACGCCGGTCTCGTACCGGACCTCTTTGCCAGCTGTGGAAACGGCATCTCGTCCTCCTGTGCAACGTGGCTGCGATGCCAAGAAACTAGGCGCCGGCGACGCCGGCCGGAGCTGGTTGTCCGGTTGCTGCCACCGTCGCCCGCAACCGGCGCCCGTCGACCGCCTGCTGCACGCGGTTGTGCGATCGTTCAGACCCAACCGGCGCGGGCAGCCTTCACGCCGGCCTCGAACCGACTCCTGGCGCCCAGCAGGTCCATGACCGCCGCCACCCGGCGGCGGATCGTCCGCACCGAGACCCCCAGCTGACGGGCTGCCACTTCATCGGTGACACCGGACTCGAGAATCCCGACGATCTCGCCGACGGTTTCGGCCGCGAGCGAATCCTCTGGCCCGAGCCCCACGGAATGCGATGTCTTCCACTGCGCCGCGAACTGGGCGTAGAAGCTCGCCACCATCGCGGGCTCCCTGACCACCAGGCACGGCAGGCCGAGAGAATCCGGCGCGGTGCAGACCACCACCGTCTGCCGGTCGATGATGACCGTCCGGTGCACGATCCGCGCCGCGACCCTGACCTGTGCGCCCTGGGCGACGAACTCGCTGAGGTAGCTGAGAACTCCCGGTAGTCGCACGGCGTCAGCCTGGTAGAGGCACAGTCCCCGCACGCCGCGGCGCAACAGTCTCACGTCGTCGTCCCACGAACTGCGGAGGTACTCCAGCGGATAGGGACCGCCGGGCAACATGCTGCAGGCTTCCCTGGTCACCGACTTCATCATCGTCACCAGCTCCACCAGCTGGTCGGCGGAGTCGATCAGCTCGATGCCGACCCTGTTCCTGCTCACCCGCGCGATCAGCTGGGCCTCGGACTCGTCGCGACACGACTCGCCGGTGCCGGATTCGGCGGTGTCGGACTTCCCGACGTCCGGCTTCACGGCGTCGGTTCCGGACAGCCGGATGCGTGGCACACCACTTGCGGGATGCTACCGCTCGGGCAACGCCCGCCGGCCAACACTTCGTCGGCAGGCGGAGCCGGCCGGTCCAGGTCCGGACGATGATGCGCCCGTCGGACCGCCGAGGCCGCCATCGTTCACTACCGTGGAGTGGTGAACCGCAAGGACGTGATCCGCTGGGTACGCCGGCACCCGGTGCTGGCCGACGCCGGGCTGGGTGTCCTGGTCGGCGGGTTCGGCTCCGCCGGCGCCCTCTACGGGCCCCAGGCGGCGACGGACCACCTCACGCTGGCCGCTGCACTGCTCGGGGTGTTCTGCGTGCCGGTCGTGGCCTTCCGGCGCCGGGCGCCGTTGATCGTGCTGACCATCCTCGCCCTGGCCACCCTCTTCGCGCTGATCGTCGACGTGCAGGCCAGCGTCACCGGGACCAGCATGGTCGTCGCCGTCTGGACGGTCGCGGTGCACCGGCCCCGGCAGACCTCGTTGGCGGCCTGCGCACTCGTGGTGTCGGTGCTGCTGATCCGCGCGCTGGTTGCCGCCGGCCTGCTCGGCCTGCAGGCCGCCGACCTCAACCTGGTCATCCTGACGCTCTTCGCCACCGCCGCCGGCATCGCCGTCCGCAACCGGCAGGCCTACCTCGCCGCCCTGGTGGAACGGGCCGACCGGGCCGAACGGACGCGGGAGTCCGAGGCGGCCCGGCGGGTGGCCGAGGAGCGCCTGCGCATCGCGCGCGACCTGCACGACTCTCTCGCGCACCACATGGCCGTCGTCAACGTGCAGACCGGTGTGGCGCAACACCTGCTGGCCTCCGACCCGGCCGCCGCGGGGCAGGCGCTCGGTCACGCGCGGCAGGCCGCCGGACAGGTGCTGGACGAACTGGGGACCGTGCTGGGCGTCCTGCGCGACACCGGTGAGGGCGAGACCACGGAGCCGGCGCCGAGCCTGGCCAGGCTGTCCGAGCTGATCGACCCGCTGCGCGCGGCGGGGCTCGATGTCCGGACGACGGCCGCGGGCCGCGGACGGGACCTGCCGCCTGCCGTCGACCAGGCGGCCTATCGCCTGGTGCAGGAGGCACTGACCAACGTGCAGAAGCACGCCCCGGGCAGCCATGTCACCGTCAGCGTGGAGTTCGGCGAGGAAGCGCTCACCGTCCAGGTCATCGACTCGGGGCCCGAGTTCAGGAGGCCGGCGAGTGCGGCGCCGGGATTCGGGCTGGCGGGCATGCGGGAACGGTGCGCCGCCGTCGGCGGGCGGTTGAGCACCGGACCCACCGCCGGCGGCGGATTCCGGGTGGCCGCGGAGCTACCGATGACCGCGGTGTGGCGATGACGATCCGGGTCCTGCTCGCCGACGACCAGGCGCTGATCCGCGGCGGGTTCCGCGCGATCATCGGTAGCGACCCCGACATGGAGGTGGTCGGTGAGGCCGCAGACGGCGCACAGGCCGTCGAACTGGCGATGCAGCTACGGCCGGACGTCGTCGTGATGGACATCCGGATGCCGGGAATGGACGGCATCGCGGCGACCGCAGCCATCTGTGCGGACGAGGGCTGCTCCAGCACCAAGATCCTGATCGTCACGACGTTCGAGATCGACGACCACGTCGCGGCCGCGCTGCGGGCGGGCGCCAGTGGCTTTCTCGGCAAGGGCGTGGCGCCGACCGAACTGCTGGACGGCATCCGGCTGGTCGCGGGCGGTGAGTCCCTGCTCTCGCCGGCAGCCACCCGCAGCCTCATCACGCGCTTCCTGGCCAGCCCGTCGCGTTCCGGGCACGACCCGGAGTCGCTGGCCTCGCTGACGGATCGGGAACGTCAGGTCGTCGCGCTGGTGGCCGGGGGCCTGTCGAACGACGAGATCGCCACCAGGCTCGTTGTTTCGCCGCTGACGGCCAAGACACACGTCAACCGCGCCATGCTGAAGCTCGGCGCCCGTGACCGGGCGGCCCTGGTGGTGCTGGCCTACCAGTCCGGCCTGGTGGCGCCCGGCACCTCCTGAGCCCCGGTCAGGGTCCGTACTGCGCCCGCGGTATGCAGAAGTGTCCGCAGGGGGACGACGACAACCGTCCGTTTCTCGCGTTGGCTGGTCCCATGATCGAAGTCGTGAACCTGTCCAAGCGCTACGGCGATACCCTCGCCGTCGACGCACTCGAATTCACCGTCCGGCCCGGTATCGTCACCGGGTTCCTGGGTCCCAACGGTGCCGGTAAGTCGACCACCATGCGGATGATCATGGGGTTGGACCGGCCGACCACCGGGCACGCGCTGGTCAACGGCAAACCCGTGACAGCCCACCGCGCTCCGCTGCACGAGATCGGCGCGCTGCTCGAGGCGAAAGGCGTGCACCCCGGCCGTTCCGCCCGTGATCACCTGCTGGGACTGGCTGCCACGACCGGCATCTCGGCCAAGCGGGTCGACGAGGTGCTGGAACTCGTCGGGTTGACGGAGGTGGCCCGCAAGCGGGCCGGCGCGTTCTCCCTCGGGATGGGGCAGCGCCTCGGCATCGCCGCCGCGCTGCTCGGTGACCCGGCCGTCGTCATGCTGGACGAACCGGTGAACGGTCTCGACCCGGAAGGCGTCCGTTGGATCCGTTATCTGCTGCAGGAATTGGCGGCCGAAGGGCGAACTGTCTTCGTGTCCTCCCATCTGATGAACGAGATGGCCGTCACCGCAGAACATCTGATCATCATCGGCCAGGGCAAGCTGATAGCCGACGTCTCGCTGGCCGATTTCACGGCGCAGTCCGCCAGCAACAGCGTGCTGGTCCGCACCGATCGCCGGGCCGACCTTCGCGGGCTGCTGCTGGGCGACGGTGTGTCGGTCACCGAAGAGAGCGACGGCGGGCTCGAGGTCACCGGCGTGACACCACGGGAGATCGGCGACCGGGCAGCGTCGGCCGGCATCGCGTTGTACGAACTGACACCGAAACGCGCCTCGCTCGAGGACGCGTTCATGGAGCTCACCAGCGATTCGGTCCAGTACCACGGCACCTCACGACACTCGAAGGAGCAGGCAGCATGACGACTCTCGCGCCACCACGTATCCCCCTGATGACCGACAGCACGCTGGCCGTCACCTTTCCCCGGGTGATGAAGTCCGAGTGGATCAAGATGAGGTCCGTCCGGTCCATCGTCATCACAGTGCTGGCCTCGGCACTGGTGGTCATCGGTTTCGGTGTGCTGGCCGCGGCGGTCAAGACCGGCAGCGTGACCACGCCCGACGGGAACGGGGGACAGGGGTTCGGCAACGACTCCACCGGCGTTTCGCTGGCCGGAGTACAACTGGCGCAACTGATCGTGGCCATCGTCGGTGTGCTGCTGGTGACCACCGAGTACTCCACCGGCTCGATTCGCGGCACCCTCTCCGCGGTGCCGAAACGGTGGCCGGTCCTGATGGCCAAGGTGGTCGTCTTCGGCGCCACGATCTTCGTCGTCGAACTGGTCTCGGTCTTCATCGCGTTCTTCGCCGGGCAGGCGGTGCTCGGCGACGCCGGCGTCACGATCGGCGACACCGGCGTGCTGGCAGCCGTCATCGGCGCCGCGGTGTACCTGACCGGCACCGGCCTGCTCGGTGTTGCCTTGGGATTCCTGTTGCGCAGCACAGCATCCGGCATCGCCGTCGCCGTGGCGGCGTTCTTCCTGCTGCCCGGCGTCCTCCAGCTGTTCTCGGCCAGCCTGCAGGAGAAGATCAGTCCCTATCTGCCGTCCAGTGCCGGAACCTCGCTGACCTCGGTCACGCACACGTCGCAGTACCTCGACTACGGGCCGGCCCTGCTGTTGCTGGTGGTGTACGTCGTGGTGTTCGTCGGAGCGGCCGCGTTCCGGATGTTGCGCAGCGACGCGAACTGACGCCGGCCCGGGGGTGACGGGAGTTCCCTACACAGGACTCCCGTCACCACGAAGCGACATCGCGTGAATGCCGCCCTGGGCATGATTCGTCGTCGTCTGCGGATCGACGTAGTCGATGAGCTGGAGCAGAACCACGGCGAGGACGATGATCACGCCCACCACGATGAGCAGCACCTTGAGCTGACGGGTTCTGGCTGACTCCTCGGGCACGGGCCACAGGGAGCCGTCATCGGCTGGGCGGTCCGTCATCTGGTGCACCTCGAGTCGGGCGACAAGTGCCAAGTGTACCGCCGGAGGGCAACCAGATCCGAGCGCTGTCCAGGCCACACCACGCACGGCCGAAGGGCAGCCCGGCGGAGCCGTCAGGCCGATTCGGCTCTGACCAGATCGATGCCTTGTCGGACCTGCACGGCGATGCTGTCGAGTTCTTCGGATGTCCTGAGCTGCCAGTCCGCGGTGATCGTGAAGCCGTCTCCCGCGAAGCGCGGGAATACGTGGACGTGGGTGTGGAAGACCTCTTGGAAGGCCGCTGCGCCGTCGGCCAGGAACAGGTTGACACCGTCGCACCGGAGACCGCTTCGGCGGAGAGATGTCGCCAGCAGATGTGCGACGCCGAAGACGGCGGCCGCCAGATCCGGATCCAGACCGCCGAGAAACGTCACGTGCTCCTTCGGGATGACGAGGGTATGGCCGGGCGTGACGGGTTGTCGGTCCAGGAAAGCCAGCACGCGATCGTCTTCGTAGACGCGGCTTGCCGTAGCCCGATGGCCGGCGATCTCGCAGAAGATGCATTCGGACACCGGCGAGGTCATGAGCCGGAGTCTTCCCAGCGCCTTTCGGAGCGGGACGGCCGCATCCGGTCAGCTCACTCGTTCCGTACGGCCGGGCACCGAGGGGATCACGTCCGGGTGCAGCACCGCGGCGATCGCCTCCACCCCGTCGACCAGCCGCGGGCCCGGCCTGACGACGATGCCGTCGGCGTCGATCGCCCAGACCGGCACTCCCGGCAGCTTGTCCAGGACGGTGCGGGCCTGGCTGATGGCGCCCTCCAGGTGGTAACCACAGGGTGCTATCACTACCAGATCCGGTGCGGACGAGATGATCTCGTCCCAGGTGGCCGTGACGGACGGCTGACCGGGCCGGCTGCAGACCGGATTGCCACCGGCCGCTGTGACCAGGTCGGGCACCCAGTGCCCGGCCGTGAAGGGCGGGTCCACCCACTCGACGACCGCCACCCGCGGCCGCGGCCGACCGGCGACGGCCGTGCTGACGGCGTCGAGCCGCGCCTGCAGATCGGCCACCACCCGCTGCGCACGGTCGGCCGTCCCGGTCCGCTCGCCCACCAGGACGATGGTGTCCAGGACATCGGCCAGGTTGTGCGGGTCGAGGGAGACCACGTCGGCTCGGCACCCCAGATAGGTCAAGGCATCTTCGACGTGCCCCGAAGGCAGAGCGCACACCCGGCACAGGTCCTGGGTCAGGATGACTTCGGGCGCCAACGCCGCCAGCGCCCCGCTGTGCAGGGTGTAGAGATCCTCGCCGGCCGCGAGACGGTCACGCACGTAGGCGTCGATCTCGCCCGGGCTCATGCTCTTGGTGTCACGGCCACCGACCACGATCGTCTTCTCGGTGCGCGCCGCTGCGGGTTCGTCGCATTCGAAGGTCACACCGACCAGGTCGTCACCCAGCCCGAGCGCGTACACGATCTCCGTGGCGGAGGGAAGCATCGACACCAGGCGCACGTCCCGACAGTAGCGGTCCGGGCGTCGGCGGAAAACCAGCTGCGTGGTGACGGTGCGGTGCAGTTGGATCGGCGCATGCCGATCACACTCCAGGTCCCGGCGCCGGACGCCTTGGACGAGACCGTCGAGACGGTGGCCGTCTGGCAGCACGACGGCGGCCCCCTCCAGCTCCACCCGGGTGACCTCGGCTGGGCCTGGAGACTGGGCACCCAGGCGCTGGCCGACGGGCTTCGCGTCTGGCGGGGTGACGGGCAGATCCTGGCGGTGGGCATGCTCGATGGGCCTGGATTGATCCGGATGGCCCTCGCGCCGAGCGTCGACGACGACGAGGCGATCGCCGCCTGCCTGCTGGCCGATCTGTCGGAGCCGGAGCGGGGTGTGCTGCCCGCCGGGAGCGCGGCCGTCGAGGCCCGCTTCGGCACCGCGTTCAGGAACCTGTTGCTGCGCAGCGGCTGGGCTGCCGACGAGCCGTGGACCCCGCTGTCGCGCACTCTGACCGAGCCGGTGGAGAAATTCGGACTACAGGTCGAGGTCGTCGACGCGCACACCGCGGCGGATCGGGTTGCGGTGCACCGGGCGACGTTCCCGAACTCGACGTTCACCGCGGAGCGCTGGCACGCGATGGCCGCAGCCTCGCCGTACCGACGGGCCCGGTGCCTGGTCGGGTACGACGGCGCCGGCGATGCGGTGGCCGCGGTGACGGTCTGGTCGGCCGGGCAGGGACGACCGGGACTGCTCGAACCGATGGGTGTCCACCGGGATCACCGTGGCCACGGATACGGCCGCGACATCACGGTCGCGGCGGCCGCCGCACTGCAGGAACTGGGGTCTTCCACCGCGACGGTGTGCACTCCGAGCAGCAACCCCGGCGGCGTCGCGACCTATGTCTCGGCGGGCTTCCAGCGGCTTGCCGACGTCACCGATTTCCGTCGCCCGACCTGATCACCGGCGCCGTCGCCCTACGCGATGGCCGGGCCGGACCGCTCTGATTCCTGCTGGTCCGGACCGGGATGCTGACGGGTCCGGCGTGGCCGAAGAACGCTCACGACGCCACTGGGTGGTGGCCGCTCCACCGTGTTCCGCTGCAGCCAGCTGGACAGTTCGGGAGCGGGCACCGGCCTGAGGTACATCGAGCCCTGAACCGCGTCGATACCGAGGTCCGCGAGGAACTGCTGTTGTTCGGGCCGTTCGACGCAGTCGGCGATGACGCGCAGACCCAGCTCAGCAGTGCTCAGCTCCACCACCGCTGTCAGCACAGATCGATCGACGGGATTGACCAGGGCAGCGGCGACGAAACCGGCGTCCAGCTTGATGACGTCGATGGGCAATGACCGCAGGGTGGCGAAGGAGGAATAGCCGGTACCGAATTGCTGGATGGCGATCTGGACACCGAGTTCGCGCAGCGCTGCCATGCGTTGCACACCGATCGGCGAATTCAGCAGGACCGTTTCGGTGAGCTGGAGAACGAGCTTGCCAGGCGGAAGCCGGGATTGCTCGAGGCATTGCTGGACACTGGACATGAACCCGTCACTGGCCAGCTGCCGAGCAGAAATGGTCAGGTGCAGCGCAAGGGCTGAATCCGGACTGCCGTTGCGCCAGCCGACGGCATCGGCACACGCCTGGTGGAGAACGAAGCGACCGATATCGGCCACTGCCCCGATTCGCTCGGAAGCGTCGAGAAAGTCTGCCGGCAGCAGCAGCCCGCGGGTGGGGTGGTCCCAGCGCAGGAACGCTTCGATCGCCGTGCATTCCAGGTCGGGTAGCGCCACGATCGGTTGGTAGTAGGTGATGAGTTGACCAGCGGCGCTGGCCGCGGCGATCTGACTCTCGAAGGTGACCCGCGAGGTGTCTGCCCGCAGCAGCGCGCCGTGGAAGAATTCGATCCGCCCTTTGCCATGGGCTTTCGCCGCGTACATGGCCACATCGGCCTGGTGGACGAAGTCTTCGATGCCGATACCAGGACTGCTGCGGGCGATCCCGACGCTGACACCGACGCGGGCGCTGCGGCCACCCAGATCGATCGGCTCCCCGATGCAGGCGACGATGCGTTCGGCGATGGCTTCGGTCTCGGTCTCGGTCGCAGTGGCCAGGATGACCGCGAATTCGTCGCCGCCCAATCGCGCGCACAGGTCACCCGGCCGGGTACAGCTGCGCAGCCGGAGCGAGACCTCGATCAGGAGCTCGTCTCCGGCGCGATGCCCCAGCAGGTCGTTGACGTGCTTGAAGTCGTCGAGATCGAGGAACAGCAGGTGCACCTCGGCGGCCCGGTCCCCGCCGAGCAGCAGGGTGGTCAGCTCTCCGGTGAAGGCCGCCCGGTTGGCCAGTCCGGTCAGGCCGTCGGCCCGGGCCTGCACGGTCAGCTCGGAGTGCACGTCGGCGTTGCGCAACGCCAGGATGGTCTGGTTGAGCAGGCTGCGCACGGCGAGCATCGACGCGGCCGGTGTGTTCCCGACGTTTCCGGCGAGGACCCACGTCTGCTCGAGATTCGCACCGAACCGGAAACATTCCCAGGTCAACGGAGCACCGGCCGCGGAGTCGAGTTCGACGGTGTCGATCACGGAGCCGGCGCCGCCGTCGCCCGGGGTGGCCAGGATCCGTCCCGGCAGCGTCACCGGAATCGTGGCGAAGGTACCGCCGGTGCCGGTGACGTTGAGCTCGGTGCCCACTCGTTCCACTCGCAGCATCCGCAGGCCGGGCGAGGCCACGCAGAGTTCCGTCATCGCTCGCCAGCTCACCGACCGGATCGTCGTCACGTCCCGGACGGCCAGCAGCTGGGATCCAGCGGTGGCCAGGGCGGCGTCCCGGCGCAACCCCTGATCCTGGGCGAGCAACCCGTTCCCGAGCCGCCCCGCGATGACCGCCATCACCAGGAGCACCGGCAGGAAGCCGATGACCGGCTCGACGACGGGCCCGGTGACATGGGCCGGGTTGAGCGGCCAGAGGACGACAGCGGCCAGGATGGCGACGCCGTACAACGCGGGCCGCAGGAAGCGCTGCAGAATCGTGCTGTGGAAGCCGCGGAACCAGACGGCGGCGAACGTGAACATGAAGACCGCGGCCACCTCTTTGGCTGCGATCGTGAAACCGAACAGTGCGACGGCGTCGACGAGGTCGACCAACCGCACCCGCCGCCCGAAGTAGGCCAGAAAAGTGGAAGCGACCAGCATCGCCACCGACAACACTCCGACGACCACGAAGGCTCCGTGCGATCCGGTGAAGATCGCGGGCAGGCCGTTCAGAGCGGTGAACACGGCCAGCACGGCCATCAACCAGCGAGTGCTGCCGATGATCCCGGTCGGCCGCCGCAGCTTCGTCCCGAGACCCGCGAACGGCCGGCCGATCGAGGCAGCGATGCTCATTGTTCGACGCGCCGATCTGTCGGCTTCACCAACGTGGCGCAAGCGGAACATCGATCCCCGGGGGTCGTGTCGCCGTAGCGGTTATCAGAGTGTAGTTGATTGAACACGATACGTGCAGGACATCGGTGCGGTTCGTGGCCTGGAGTGGGGTGACGCGGACGCAAGGTCGGGCCCAGGGCTCGAGAGAAACTTGGCGCCTACTGCAACGACAGGCTGGCCGGCTCGCGTTGAGGGGGTGTGACGGTTCAGACTTTCGAGGAATTCGCCCAGGCCCAGCTCGACGGCCTGCTGAGATTCGCGACGGTGCTGACCGGAGCTCCCGACACGGCGGCGGATGCGGTCCAGGACGCGATGGTGCGTGCGCATGGCCGTTGGGGGCACATCGGCGCGCTCGATCACCCGGTCGCCTACGTGCGACGGATCATCACCAACGAATGGCTGGGCCAGCGACGCCGGTGGTCCAGTCGGCACGTGTCGGTGATGACCGGGGAGGCCTTCACCGACTTCGCTGAGCACGTGCCGGACACGGCGGATCGTCATGCCCAGCGCGACGACATCGCCGATCGATTGGATCGGCTGCCCCGCCGGCAGCGGGCCGCACTGGTTCTCCGCTACTACCTCGACCTGGACGACGCGGCGATCGCCGTCGAACTCGGTTGCGCGGTGGGCACCGTCCGCTCGCTGTGCAGTCGCGGCATCGCCGCCCTCCGTCTCGACGCGGCCGTCCTGTGACCGGTCGGCACACCCGTTACCCACTTCCCGTACCAGCGCAGGAGAGCACTGATGGCCCATCCCGAACTGATGAAACAGCTTCTCCAAGAGCAGGAGCGCAGGACGCCGAACTCCGACATGGTTCTGCGGTCCATCCGAACGGCAATCACCAGGCGGCAGAACCGCAGGCGGCGAGCGCGAATGGGGGCCATCGGGCTCGGAGTCAGCGCCGCCATCACCGTCCCGGTCCTTGCCTTCGGCGGCCACGTCGCACAGCAGCCCAGTGCCGGCCGGCCGGCCCCGCAGTACCTGACGGACACGTCGGTAGCACCGAGCCCGAGCCGGGTGTCCGCGCGTTCGACGACGGTCGGGGCGACCGCCACCACGTCCGCGGAGCCGTCGCCCGGCACCGCCGGGTCCGCCTCGGCCCCCGCGGACCCCGCGGCGCCGCGCACGGTGTATCCGTCGCCGCGCACGTCCTCCACTGCCGTCCCCACCACCGGCGTGCGCTGGACGCCCCCAGAGAATCTGCTCGACCCCAAGGACCTCCCACCGGGATTGATGCCCGCTGGCTGGATCTTCTACGGCGCACAGGGCGACGTCCTGGTCTACGGGGTGACACCCACCCGGGACGACGCTGGCGCGGTCGCCGAACTCCGGGTGGGCCGATGGGCCGGCGTCGGGGAGCAAACCTGTGCCGGGCTGCCCGCGAAGGCCGTCGACGACGGTAGGGGAACGTCGTACATCGCGATGCAGATCGACGCCACCCGTGCCTATCTCCTGGAACTGGGTACGCCGGACTTCGACAGGTTGACACCGGCCCAGGCGGAGACGGTCAAGAGCGTCGGGACGGACCTGTGCGGGGACGACATGGTGTGGGCCCCGTCGTGATCGTCGTGCGTCGACGACGGTGCCGGGCGGAACTTCCGGCCGCTGCCTGCAACGGCCGATATCGGGTGGAGCGCGCCGCCGGTAGTTGGTACTAATAGGGGCCGGTGTGCGGTCAGACTGGGCGGAGAGCCGGAACCGGGCACCAGAGCTCACCCGGCGCGACCAGCACCGGACCGTCACCACCAGGAGGCAGCCATGGCCGACAGCACATCCGAGGGCACGACACCCGATGCCGCGCCGGAGGACGCAGCGGTGGACCACGTGCCGGTGACGGACGACGTCAAGTCCGCCTTCGCCGCTGCGCTGGAGCGGAAGAAGACCGCCGGGCAGGCGCGCAGCGCCCACCTGGACGGGCACGGCGGGGTGGGCGGGGCGACGTCCAGCCACAAGGCGACCCGGACGTTCCGGCGCAAGTCCGGCTGACGTCCGGTCGGCCGCGAGGGCCGTCGCAGCGCAGATCCTGCGCCGCGACGGCCGGCCGGTTCAGAGCACGACGACGCTGCGGAGCACTTCGCCGCGATGCATCTTCTCGAAGGCCGCCTCGACGTCGGTCAGCCCGATCTCCTCGGACACGAACTTGTCCAGCGGCAGGCGACCCTGCAGGTAGAGGTCGATCAGGACCGGGAAGTCGCGGGAGGGCAGGCAGTCGCCGTACCAGGACGACTTCAGCGAACCGCCGCGGCCGAAGACGTCGAGAAGCGGGACCTCCAGCTTCATCGCCGGGTTGGGTACACCCACCAGCACCACCGTGCCGGCCAGGTCCCGGCCGTAGAACGCCTGGAGCCAGGTCTCCGGGCGGCCGACCGCGTCGATCACCACATCGGCGCCGAAACCGCCGGTGAGCGACTGGATCTGCTCCACCACGTCGCCCTCCGACGCCAGAACGGTGTGCGTGGCGCCGAAGTCCCGAGCCCACTCCAGCTTCCGCTGGTCCATGTCGACGGCGATGATCGTGCCTGCCCCGGCCAGTCTCGCGCCGGCGATCGCCGCGTCGCCCACGCCACCGCAACCGATCACCGCGACACTGTCGCCCCTGGTGACGCCGCCGGTGTTGATGGCGGCGCCCAGGCCCGCCATCACCCCGCACCCCAGCAGCCCGGCGACGGTGGCCGGCGCGGCCTGGTCGACCTTCGTGCACTGCCCCGCGGCGACCAGGGTCTTGCCCACGAAGGCGCCGATACCGAGCGCGGCGGACAGCTCGGTGCCGTCCTCCAGGGTCATCTTCTGCGTGGCGTTGTGGGTGTTGAAGCAGTACCACGGCCGGCCGCGCAGGCACGCCCGGCACGATCCGCAGACCGCCCGCCAGTTCAGGATGACGAAGTCGCCCGGTGCGACATCGGTGACGCCGGCCCCCACCGACTCGACCACGCCGGCTGCCTCGTGACCGAGCAGGTACGGGTAGTCGTCGCCGATCCCGCCGGTCTTGTAGTGCAGGTCGGTGTGGCACACCCCGCAGGCCTGGATCTTGACGACGGCCTCACCGGGCCCGGGGTCCGGGACGAGAACCGTCACGACTTCCACCGGAGCGTCCTTCGCCCGCGAGATGACGCCCTGGACCTTCTGCACCATCGCTTGTTCCTCCAGCTGCTCCTCGACCCGCGCCGGACGCGCGCAGTCCCTGCCGCAGGGTAGAGGAGGGCCACCGCCGAGCGAGGCGGCGGGCGATCACCGGTGGGTCACCGGATGCCGGCGACCTCGGTCATCCCATGACGGGAGTGCAGCTTGATGCGTTCACGCGACGCCGGCTCGCCCAACGACCGCTCGTGGGCGTCGAGCCGTGCCCAGCCCTCGAAGTCGGTGACGGGCAATCCCTTCGCGGTCAACAGGGCGTGGAAGGCCGTCCGCTCCCGCACCGGGGCACGGACCAGAGAGGGCGCGTCGGCGAGCAGGTTGGCCACCGTCTCGGCGGCGTCGGACTTGGTGTGCCCGATGAGGCCGACGGGGCCACGCTTGACCCAACCGGTGGCGTAGATGCCCGGCAGCGGAGAGCCGTCGAGGTCGATGACCCGGCCGCCGCGGTTGGGCAGTACGAAGTTGCGGGTGTCGAACGGCAGGTCCTCGACCGCCTCGGAGCGGTAGCCGACCGCGCGGTACACCGCCTGCACGTTCCAGGTGGTGAACTCGCCGGTGCCGCGGACGTTGCCGTCGCCGGTGAGCTCCTGGTGCTCGGTACGCAGGCCGACGACCTTGCCGTCCTCGCCGAGCACCTCGACCGGGTTCTCCAGGAAGTGGATGTGGATGCGCCGGTTGAAGTTGGGGTCGGCGTCGCGGATCGCCCACTCCGACAGCACGTCGACGACCATCCGCAGGGACTTGGACCTGGCCAGCGCCTCCTGCGACCCGGCGTCGAACTCCATGCCCTCCGGCGACACCAGGACCTGCAGGTTCGGGGAGTGGTCCAGCTCCCGCAGCTCGACCGGGGTGAACTTCGCCTGCGCGGGGCCGCGGCGGGCGAACATGTGCACATCGGTGACGGCGGAATCCCTCAGCACGGCATGGACGTGCTCGGGAATGTCGGTGTAGAGCAGCTCGTCACCGGTGCGGGCGAGGATCCGCGCGACGTCCAGCCCGACGTTGCCCACCCCGATCACGGCCACCGAGTGCGCGTCGGTCAGGTCCCAGGTCTGCTCGCGGTCGGGGTGCGAGTCGTAGAACGCGACGAAGTCGGCGGCGCCGTACGAGCGCTCCAGGTCGATGCCGGGCAGCGGCATCGGCCGGTCCCGCTCGGCGCCGGTGGCGAAGATGATGGCGTCGTAGTACTGGCGGAGCTCGTCGACCTTGATGTCGACCCCGACGTGCACGTTGCCGATGAAGGCGATGCGCTCGTTCTCCATCACCCGGTGCAGCGCGACGATGATCTGCTTGATCCGCGGATGATCGGGCGCGACGCCGTACCGGATGAGACCATAGGGCGTCGGCAGGCGGTCGAAGATGTCGACGGTGACGTCCGGGTCCTGCTTGGTCAGGATGTCGGCGGCATAGATGCCGGCCGGCCCCGAACCGACGACGGCGACACGCAGGGGTACGACGGCGTTCTGCAGGGGCACGGACGAGCTCAACGGGTTCTCCTAGCGGCGGGCAACCTCTCCAGGGTACGGCGGGTTAGGGTGCCCTTTCCCGAGAGCGTGAGCAATGTCGCAGGTGCCTGCTAGCTTGGGACCAGTGGTATTCGGGCTGCACACGAGCGGGGGTTGCGCTGGTGCCAGGACGTCATCGGGCCGGGATCTACGCCGCGTCAGCGCTGCTGCTGACCCTGCTGATCGGCTGCTCATCGACGCGTGGCGGGCAGCCGCTGCCGGTGGTCAGCACCGTCCCGGGGATCAGTACCGCGCCGGGAAGTGCACCGCCCAGCACCGCCGCCTCCGGCACGGCGAGCAGCACTGCGCCGGAATCCACCGTGACGGTGACGACGACCGCTCCGGCCGCGGCCTCGCCGAGCGTGCCGCCGCCGGCTTCGACCCCGTCGTCATCGTCATCGACCCCGCCGGCTTCGACCCCGCCGACTCGCGCGACGACGTCCGCGACTCCCACCGGTCCGGTGCCCGCCGCGCACGCCGCGCCGGCCTGCTGGACCGCCGGTACCTGCCGCGCGCTGGCGACCGCCACCATCGGGAGCGGGCGGTCGGTCGTCCTGGTCAACGTGGGCGACAGGACGGTGATGCTGCTGCTGTCGGGACGGGTGCCCTTCGACCAGCTGTCGATGCGCGGGCTCGGCGGCCAGCCCCGGCTGGACTGCGGCAGCCTGACCGGTCGTCCGACCTGTCTGATGAGCGGGATCCCCGGAGCGCACACCGCGTTCGGTTCGGTCGTCATGGTGTACGGCAGCCGGCTGCGTAACCTGACGCCGACGCTCCCCGGGGGCCAGTTGGCGTCCGAGGGCGGCTTCGCTTTCCGTCAGCTGGATCCGGCGTCCGTGCTGATCGTGGGCGCGCAGGCGTTCTCCGGCTACGGGCTGAGCTATGCACAGAGCCCGATGGCCTGGAGCACCTGGCTGGTCGGCTCGAGCGGCATCAGTCTCACCGGGTGTTCGCCGCCCTCGTTCCAGGCCGCGGCGAAACCGCGGACCGCCCAGCGCGGCCCCTGCACCGGCACGCCCGCGATCGCGGGGTACGGAGCCGGTTCCGCTCGGAAGATCCTGGACCTGGGCAGCGGCATCGTGTCGCCGTCGGGCAACCTGTGGTGCGTCTACCACCCGGAAGGGTCTGGATCGGTGGACTGCCTCATCGGCAAGACCGACTTCACCGTGCCGAAGAACTGCGACTACCAGCCGGGCACCATCGTCGGCTGGGACCTGAAGTCCCAACCCGTGCTGTCCGCCTGCCAGGGTGACGCGATGGTGCAGGCCGGCCGGCAACCCATCGCCTATGGGCAGCTGGCGGTGGCGCCCGGCGTCACCTGTGTAATCGGCGAGACGACCGGGGTGCGGTGCGAGAACGACGCGCACCACGGCTTCGCCCTGTCCCGGGCGGCATTGACCGCCTTCTGACGGCCGGTCGTTCGGTCCTGGCGTCCTGGCCGGGCGTCAGTACCCGCCGCCACCTGCGAGCGAGACGGCGCCGGTCGGGTGCCAGACGGTCTTGATCTCCAGGAATGCGCGCATCCGCGCTGTGCCGGGTGCGGCGTGGAAGTCGGGCTCGGCGGAATGGTTGCCGGGGGAGTGCACCCGTTTGACGGTGCCCGCCGCCGCCCGCTCGAGCTCGGCCCGGAGTTCGGCGCCGCACCCGGTCAGGTCGAGCGCATCGACGTCGCCGTGCGCGGCCAGGTGCGGGGCGATCTCCGCCGGGTCGCCCGTCAGGATGTTGACCACGCCGCCGGGCAGGTCCGAGGTGGCCAGCACCTCGGCCAGTGCGACGGCCGCGAGCGGCCGGTGCTGCGCTGCGAGCACCACCGCGGTGTTGCCGCCGGCCAGCACCGGGGCCAGCACGCTGACCAGACCGAGCAGCGAATCCCGTTGCGGCGCAACGAGTGCGACCACACCCGTCGGCTCGGGGGTGGAGAACGAGAAGAACGGCCCGGACACCGGGTTGGCGCTGCCGAAGACGGCGGCGATCTTGTCGGTCCACCCGGCGAAGTGCACGAACCGGTCGACCGCGGCATCGACCGAGCGGGCCGGCGCGTCCTCACCGGACGCCTGCAGCAGCTCGACGAACTGGGCACGCCGCCCTTCCAGCATCTCGGCGATCCGGTAGATCACCTGGCCCCTGTTGTACGGGGTCGCGCGTGCCCACCCGGGACTGGCCTTCCGGGCGGCCGACACGGCGTCCCGGGCGTCCTTCCGCGAGCCGCGCGCGGCGTTGGCCAGGAATCCGCCGGCGGCATCGTGCACCGGGTAGGTGCGTCCGGACTCCGACCGCGGGAACGCCCCGCCGATGAAGAGCTTGTACGTCTTGGCGACCGGGAGGCGCTGCGCGTCCGTCATCAGCTTCCGTCCTCGTCGGTCCGCAGGTACGCGGCCAGCCCGGCCCGGCCGCCTTCCCGGCCGAAGCCGGACTCGGCATACCCGCCGAAGGCCGCGGCGGGATCGAACCGGTTGAAGGTGTTGGCCCACACCACACCTGCCCGCAGCGCCGAGGCCATGCCGAGGATGCACGAACCCTTCTCGGTCCACACCCCGGCCGACAATCCGTACGGCGTGTTGTTGGCCTTCGCGATGGCCTCGTCGGGCGTGCGGAAGGTCAGCACGGACAGCACCGGCCCGAAGATCTCGTCCCGGGCGATCCGCATGGACGTCGTCACCGAGGTGAACACGGTGGGGGAGAAGAAGTAGCCGCGGTCGGGCAACGCTGCCGGCGCGGTCCACCGGACGGCGCCCTCCGCTTCGCCGGCATCCGCCAGCGCGGTGATGCGGGCGAGCTGCTCCGCCGAGTTGATCGCCCCTACGTCGGTGTTCTTGTCCATCGGGTTTCCCAGCCGCAGGGTCGAGATCCGTTGCTGCAGCTTGTCGATCACTTCGTCCGCGACCGACTCCTGCACCAGCAGGCGGGATCCCGCGCAACACACCGAGCCCTGGTTGAAGAAGATGCCGTTGACGATGCCCTCCACCGCCTGGTCGATCGGCGCGTCGTCGAACACGATGTTGGCCGCCTTGCCGCCCAGTTCCAGGGTGAGCCGGCGACCGGTGCCGGCCAACGACCGCTGGATCTCCTTCCCGACCTCGGTCGACCCGGTGAACGCCACCTTGTCCAGCCCCGGATGGTTCACCAGGGTCCGGCCGATGTCCCCGGCGCCGGGCAGGATGTTGACGACGCCCGGCGGCAGGTCGGCGTCGGCGATGATCTCGGCGAGAACCAGGAGTGACAACGGCGTCGTCTCGGCGGGTTTGATCACCACCGTGTTCCCGGTGGCCAGTGCCGGAGCGATCTTCCACGCGGCCATCAGCAGCGGGAAGTTCCACGGGATCACCTGGCCCACCACGCCGAGCGGCCGGGGGTCGGGGCCGAGCCCGGCGTGCTGCAACTTGTCGGCCCAGCCCGCGTGGTAGAAGAAATGCGCTGCGGCCGTGGGGATGTCGACGTCCCTGGACTCCTTGATCGGCTTGCCGTTGTCCAGCGTCTCGACCACGGCCAGCTCACGGGCACGTTCGGCGATGCCACGGGCGATGCGGAACAGGTACTTCCCGCGCTCGGCCGCCGACAGGCGCGACCAGACTCCGGTGTAGGCGTTCCGGGCTTGCGACACCGCATCGTCGATGTCGGCCGGCGAGGCCGTCGAGACGACCGAGAGCGGCTCGGCCGTCGCCGGGTTCAGGGTGGTCAGGTCGCCGCCGCCACCGTCCACGAAACGACCACCGACGAACATCTGGTACCGCTCGCGGACCCGCCCGATCGCGGCCGACTCGGGGGCCGGGGCGTAGTCCCAGTCGACCGCGCGCACGCCCGGCGAGTGCGGATCCGTCGTGTGCGCGGGTAGCAGTTCGGTCATCTCAGTCCACCGTCACGTAGTGCGGGCCGCTGTAGTGGCCCTCGAGCTGGGTCCGGCGCTGCATCAGCAGGTCGTTCAGCAGCGACGACGCTCCGAACCGGAACAGGTACGGGTCCAGCCACTGCGGTCCCGCCACTTCACGGACGGCGACCAGGTGGCGGACCGCGTCCTTGGTGGTGCGGATGCCGCCGGCGGGCTTGACGCCGCGCCGCTCGCCGGTGCGGTCGGCGAAGTCCCGGACGGCCTGCAGCATCACCTGGACGACCGGCAGCGTCGCGGCCGGCGAGATCTTGCCGGTCGAGGTCTTGATGAAGTCGGCGCCGGCGAGAAGGGCCAGCCAGGACGCCCTTCGCACGTTGTCGTAGGTCGCCAGCTCACCTGTCTCCAGGATCACCTTGAGCCGGGTGGGTCCGCATTCCTGCTTCACCGCGACGATCTGCTCGAAGACGGTGCCGTACCGGCCGGCGAGGAACGCTCCCCGGTCGATCACCATGTCGACCTCGGTCGCGCCGGCGGCGATGGCCAGGCGGACGTCGGCGAGCTTCACCGCGAGCGAGGACCGCCCGGAGGGGAACGCGGTGGCCACCGAGGCGACGCCCACGCCGCTGCCGACCAGCGCGGCGGCGGCGACCGCGGCCAGGTCCGGGTAGACGCACACCGCGGCGACGGCCGGCGTGTCCGGGTACTCCGGGTCGGGGCGGCGCGCCTTGGCCGCCAGCGTCCGCACCTTGCCCGGGGTGTCGGATCCCTCCAGCGTGGTCAGGTCGACCATGGAGATGGCCAGGTCGATGGCGGTCAGCTTGGCCGACGCCTTGATCGACCGGGTCGCCAGAGCCGCCGCGCGGGACTCCAGGCCGACCGCGTCGACGCCGGGCAGGGCGTGCAGGAAACGACGCAGCGACGACTCGTCGAGGGTCGCGTCGGCGAACTGCTCGAGCGGCGCGCCGGCCGGTGCACGCCGCTGCGGCGGGGCGGTGGTCATGGACGCCGATCCTAGGCGCACCGGCGGCAGCGGCTACGGTTCGCGGAAGTCTTTCCCTCCGCCGAGACGACTGCACCTGACCGATACGCCGAGCAGAAAGCGAGTCCGCACATGCCGCACGAGGTACCGGCCGATCTCGAGGTGATCGTCGTGGACCACCCGCTCGCGGCGTCCCGGCTGTCGACGATGCGGGATGCGCGGACCGACAACGCCACCTTCCGGGCGTCGCTCCGCGAGCTGACCCTGATGCTGATCTACGAGGCGAGCCGGACGCTGGTCACCGAGCGGTTGCCCATCCACACCCCGGTCGCGCGCACCTCGGCGGTCCGGCTGGCCAACCCTCCGCTGCTGGTTCCGGTGCTGCGGGCCGGGCTGGGCATGGCCGATCAGGCGCACGCCCTGATCCCGGAGGCGCAGATGGGGTTCGTCGGGCTGGCCCGCGACGAGGAGACGCTGCAGCCGACGCCGTACATGGTGTCGCTCCCGGAGTCGCTCGCCGGCCGGCCGGTGTACGTGCTGGACCCGATGCTCGCCACGGGCGGGTCGATGGTGCACACCATCGAACTGCTCCTGCAGCGCGGGGCCACCGACGTCACCGCGATCTGCGCGCTGGCGGCACCTGAAGGCCTGGCCACCCTGGCCGCGGCGGACCTCGGCGTGCGGGTGGTCACCGCGTCGGTCGACGAGCGGCTGAACGACTCCGGCTACATCGTCCCTGGCCTGGGCGATGCGGGCGACCGGCAGTTCGGTGCCGTCTGAACCATGGACCCCGACGTGCGGCACATCCGGAACCCCGACATCGACGTCCGTCCTGTGCAGCAGTTGCTCCAGCCCATCAACCCGGCTCACGCAGAACTCGCGGGCGAATGTGGTGGGGTATATCAGGGAGCGGAGCCTCGGCCCGGTGTCCCTACCAGCGCCAATTCGTCTCGGGCCGCCACGCGGTGACTTTCTGGGCCGGCAGTGCGGCAACGAGAGCGGGAGTTTCCGCGGCTATTGGTGCGACAGCCAGGTCAACATATCCTGGTGGGCCTGTGCCATCGCGTCGGCATCGGCGACGACGGTCCCGCCGCTGGAATTGATCTCGTCGGTCGTCAACGGGATGTAGGCAAGTGCGCTACCGGCCAGATGCCCGGCATCCGGGAATGCGAGCGCGGTCCGGGAATACTTCACCCGGTGCGTCTTCAACCGCGCCGTGATGCCGTCGCTGTATCCGCACGAGTGCCACACCGTGTCCAGCGCTCCGCAGATCGTCAGGATCGGGCCCTTGATCTGCTCGACCGGAATGACGGCTTTCGGCGCGTCCGTCGGCTCCGGAATGCCGCTGGTGAAATCCGTTCCCGAGCCGAACGTCAGCGGGTGCCCATCGAGCGTCCACGCGGCGGCGCCCGTGCTCGGGAAGTTTCCGAACGTCACCATGCTGGGAGATCCGGCGATCACTCCGTGCACCAGGTCCGGGAAATGCGCTCCGAGCAACAATGCGGCTTCGCTGCCTCGGGAGACACCGAACACCATCAGTTTCTGCCGGTCTACTCCGGGCTGCGAATCGAGGAGGTGGATTCCTTTGACGAAGTATTCGAGCGGAATGTTGGTCAGGGTGCCCGGTAGATCGGGTTCGCGGAAATAGGCCAACGCCAGGGTGGGATAGCCGTGATCGGCCAGCGAACTCGCCAACGGCGCTCCGGCCAAACCGCCCTCGGAACCACCGAGGACGACGACGGCCGGCTTGCCGGCGACCGATGTCTTCGGCATGAACAGGATGGCGTGCACGCCGCTGGCCGCAACGGTCTCCGGGGTCGGCGTAACGCCCGTGGAGGCAGTGCCCAGCCGCTGTGTCGTTGCCGTCGCGACCGTCCGACCCGCCACCGACGCCTGCAGCCGAACCGGGTAGCCGCTCACCGGGGTGAAGAACGCGGTTGCCGACGATGCCACCGGGGACATGGCCTGGAACAGGCCCATCGGGTTGCTCCCGACGTAGGAGCTGCCGGTGTCGGGGGGCTGGTCGAGGGAGACGGTGCCGCTGGACGTCGCCGTGAACTGAGCCGTTGACACCCAGTGCACGTGCGTTGCGTCGGAGGTCGAAGCCGTGACCGTCACCGCCGCGCCCGGTGCCACGCCCGTGATGGTGACCGCAACCGGTTCGTCCATGAGTGCTGAGGCCGGCGTGATCGTGATGGTCGCGCTGGCCGCGGCGGAGGGCCGAGTCGCGGTGGATGTGGCGGTGGCTGTGGCGGTGGCCGCGGGCCGAGTCGCGGTCGGCGGCGAACCGGCGGAGGAGCAGGCGGCCGCGGTGCACACGGCCAGCGCACCGATGGCAACCAGCGCCGGACGCCGCCCGTGGGCTCGCGTTCCGTGTGTCGACGCCACCAGGCGATCTTCCCGTCAGCGCCGACCGTTCGCAACCGGAACTATCGGAAGTAGTGCTGCCCTGTCGCTGATGCCGGACAGCCCGCCACTGCGAGGGCGCCGCCTACGGCGTCTACAGGCCGTCCGCCACCAGGGCGGTGGCCTGCAGCCACGCCTCGCGTGACGCCGGTGCCAGCGCGTCGATGTCGATCGGTCCCCCGGCCACCAGCGACGGGTCGAACGGCACCTTGGCCACCGCGCGGGTGAGCCGCCCGAAGTGGTTCGTCAGGCGGGAGCTCAGCTCGGCGTCCGGCCGGACACTCGGCGCCGCCAGGATGGTGACCGCGGCCGCCACCTTGTCGCCGTGGCCCTTGTCGCGCAGGGCATCGGCCACCCAGGCCGCGGACTGGGCGGTGTCCTCCCGGATGGTCGAGACGATGACGAGCTGGTCGGCGGCACGGACGGCGGCGTCCCAGTTGGACGCCCGCATGTTGTTGCCGGTGTCGACGACGATGATCCGGTAGAAGCGGCTGAGGCTCGAGTGCAGCGCGTCGAACGCCTCGGCGTCGATGGAGGCGGCCGAGGTGGCGTCCTCGTCGCTGGCCAGCACGTCGAACTGGGCGTTCCCCTGTCCCCGGACGAAGTTGTCCAGGTCGCCGACGCGGGCGGAGCGGGTGTCCTGGAACCGGTCCAGCTCGCGCAACAGGTCCACGGCCGTGTTGGTGTGCCGGCCCTGGGTCGCACGCCAGCCCATGGTTCCTCTGGTCTCGTTGTTGTCCCAGGCCAGGGTGTACCCGCCGCGGTGGATACCGAAGGTGGCCGCGATCAGCAGGGTGGCCGTGGTCTTGTTGGCCCCTCCCTTGGGGTTGAGCACGACGATCGTCTTGGGCCCGGACAGGCTGCGCTGGACCGCCGCGACCGCCTTGCGCTGCTGCAGCTCGGCGGGGCCGGGCCCTAGCGTGATCACGCCGCCGGTGAGCCGGCGCAGGCCGGCGCGCCAGCCCTGCTGGGCCGGTCCCGCCGGCAGCGGTGGGCGGGCGGCCAGCAGATCACCGAGGGTCGGGAGCGGAGCCGGGGTCGGTGCGACCGGCGGCGGGGGTGCAACGACCGGCGCGGGGGCCGGAGCAGCGGCGGCCTCGACCGGAGCGGCAGCCGGGACAGGAGCGGCAGCCGGGACAGGAGCGGCCGCCGGGACAGGAGCGGCCGCCGGGACCGAAGCGGGCAGTACGGTCACGGCCGGGTCCGGCGCGGCCAGTACGGTCACGGCCGGGTTCGGCGCGGCCGGTGCCGGAGCAGGCGGCGCGGCGGCCGTGGACGCGGCGTGCGTGGCGTCCCGGACGGCCGACAGCGGCGCGGCCGGCACCACCGGGAAGGACGACCCGGCCGTGCCCGGCACGGCCGTGCCCGGCACGGGCGTGACCGGCGCCGGCGGTGGACTGCTGAGCAGTACGGCGTGGCCGTCGGGATGGACGTGCATCCAGTACTCGGCGTGCTGGCCGATGGTGTCGACCGCGTGGGTGAGCACCGGGGCACCGGCCTGGCGGGCATACCCGGTCGTCTCCGCGATGCAGGCGTCGTGGATGGTGGCGTGCCCGCCGCGACGCACGGCGCGTCCGTTGACCGTCCCGTCCTCCGGACTGAAGGTGTGGATCAATATCGGAAACGCGATGTCGTCGATGGTCATGAATTTCCCCCTGGGTGTTGGAACAGTCCGGCTATGTCGGTTCGGAGCGCGGCCATCTCCCGGTGGGCCCGCGCACGGACAGCGGTCAGATCGGCGGCGGCAGCCACCGGCGTGACGATCTCCAGATAGCACTTCAGCTTCGGCTCGGTACCCGACGGCCTGACCACCACCCTGGCCCGTCCCGTCCGGATTCGGAGGCCGTCGGTGCGCGGCAGCAGGTCGTCGACGGTGGTCACCGGCTCGCCGAGCAGCTCGGTCGGCGGGTCGGCGCGCAGGTCGGCCATCCACTGCTGGATCACGGTGAGGTCGTCGACGCGGAGCGACAGGGCATCGGTGGTGTGCAGCCCGTGAGCGCGGGCGAGGTCGTCGAGGGCGTCGGGCAGCGTGCGGCCGGCCGACCTGAGTTCGTCGGCCAACGCCGCTGCGAGCACCGCCGCGGAGATCCCGTCCTTGTCGCGGACGGCAGCTGGATCGACGGCCAGCCCCAGCGCCTCCTCGTAGCCGAAGACCAGGCCGGTGCCGTCGCCGTCACCGCTGCGCACGATCCACTTGAACCCGGTCAGCGTCTCGTCGTAGCGGACGCCGTGCGCGGCCGCGATCCTGCCGAGCAGCTCGGAGGAGACGATGGTGGTGGCGACCAGCGGATCCGGGACGCGGGACCGGTCCAGCTTCGCCAGCAGGCGCTCGCCGAGCAGCGACCCGGTCTCGTTGCCGTCGAGCATCCGCCAGCCCCCGGTGTCCCGGACGCCGAGGGCGCACCGATCGGCGTCCGGGTCGTTGGCGATCGCCAGGTCGGCGCCGATCTCCTCGGCGAGGGCGAGCAGCAGGTCGCAGGCGCCGGGCTCCTCCGGGTTGGGGAACGCAACGGTCGGGAACTCCGGATCGGGTACGGCCTGCTCCGCGACGACGGAGACGTTGGAGAACCCGGCGAGGTGCAGGGCCTTCACCAGGCTCTCGCCGCCCACGCCGTGCAGTGGGGTGACCGCCAGGCGCAGGTTCCGGACGGCGGTGCCGGCCACGCCGGCGGCCCGCTCCAGGTAGTCGTGCACCAGCTCGTCCGGCCACGGGCGCGGCCGGCCGGACGTACCGATCGACACGGCGGGGGCGGACGCCGCGATGGCTGCCTCGATGGCGGCATCGGCCGGGCCGACCAGCTGTGCGCCGCCGCGCAGGTACACCTTGAGACCGTTGTCGGCCGGCGGATTGTGCGAAGCGGTGACCTGCAGCCCGGCGACGGCGCCGAGTCGGCGCACGGCATAGGCGGTGATCGGGGTGGGTAGCGGTGCCGGCGCCAGCAGCACATCGAAACCCTTGGCAGTCAACACCTGTGCGGCCTCGGTGGCGAACTCGGCAGACCGGTGGCGGGCGTCGAACCCGACGACCACCGTGCCGCCGCGGCCCTCCGTGGAGACCAGGTACGCCCCGATCCCGGCCGCCGCGCGGCGGACCACGGCCAGGTTCATCCCGGCCGGCCCGGCGCGCAGCGGACCGCGGAGCCCCGCCGTGCCGAAGGTCAGTGGCGCCTCCAGACGCTGCCGCAGATCGGCGACCGCGGGCGCCGCGCCGGCCAGGGCGTCGGCCAGCACCCGCTGCAGCTCGGCCCGGTCCTGCGGAGAAGGATCGTCGGCGATCCACCGCAGCGCGGCGTCGCGCAGCTCCCCGGGGACGCGCGCGTACTCCGTCATGCCGTCAACCCCGCCGCGGCACCGTCGTCGGAGCCGTCATGCCTGTGCCATCACCGCGGCCAGCAGGCGGCCCATCCAGCCGGCGGACTCGCGGCCCTGCGCCAGCACTTCGGCGTGGTCGAGCGGCTCACCCGTCATGCCGGCGGCCAGATTGGTGACCAGCGACAGCCCGAAGACCTCCAGGCCGGCCTCCCGGGCGGCGATCGCCTCGAGCACGGTGGACATGCCGACCAGGTCGGCGCCCAGCGTGCGGAGCATGCGGATCTCCGCCGGCGTCTCGAAGTGCGGCCCGGGCAGCTGCGCGTACACGCCCTGCTGCAGGTCCGGCTCGATCGCCGTGGCCAGTGTGCGCAGCCGGGGGGAGTAGAGGTCGGTCAGGTCGACGAAGTGCGCGCCGAGGATCGGTGACGTGGCCGTCAGGTTGAGCGAATCCGCGATGAGCACCGGCTGGCCGGGGTACATGCCCTCGCGCAGGCCGCCGGCCGCGTTGGTGAGCAGCACCGTGGTGGCGCCCGCCGCGGCGGCCGTGCGCACCGCATGTGCGACAGCGGTGACGCCCCGTTGTTCGTAGAGATGGGTGCGGCCGAGGAACACCAACGCCCGCTTGCCGTTGACCGACAGGGACCGCACGGTGCCGCCGTGCCCCGGCACCACCGGGGCCAGGAAGCCGGGCAGGTCGGCCATCGGCAGTTCGGTGTTGGCGGCGCCCAGGGCGTCCGCCGCCGGCGCCCAGCCCGAGCCCAGGATGAGGGCGATGTCGTGGTGCGGCACCTGGGTCGCCTCGGCCAGGGCGGCCGCTGCGGCGGCGGCCTGCTCGAACGCGTCGGGCAGCACGGCGGCAGCCTGCTCGGACGAGTCGGGCTGGACGGCGGCGGGCATGGACGGCAGCCTATCCGCGCGCGGACGCGGACCAGGACATCACCGGAGTCCCGTTCTCCAGGTGGGCGACCGTCCGGACGCCGAGGTACCCGGCGATCGCGGCCAGCACGCCGAGCAGGCAGGCCATCACGGCCAGGGCCGCCCGCCGCGCGGGGGTGCGGTCGGGCGCCCGTACCGGGATCGGGCGCAACGCCGACGCCCCGCCGCCCGCCCAGGGGGGCGGTGGGACGTCCACCGGCGGGGTCGGCGAGGTCGGGCGGGGCGCCGCCGGACGGGGAAGCGCTGCGCCGCGCTGGAACGTAGCCGGCGTCGCCGCAGGTCCGGTACCCGGCGCGGCTATGGCACCCTGCCCCGGTGCCGGCGCAACGCCCCGTCCTGGTGGCCGTTCGTCGACTCGTTCTGTTGGCGGTGCGGCGCTACGTCCTGGTGGCGGTGCGGCGCTGCGCCCGGGCGGCGGTGCGGCGCTACGCCCCGGTGTCGGTGCGGCGCTGCGCCCGGGTGCCGGTGCGTGTGGGTCGTCGGTCGGCGGAGCCGGGGCAGCAGCAACGCCCGGAGCCGGATCAGCCCGCCGCGGCGACGCCGGCGACTGCCAGCGGAACGGCGGCGGCATGGTGCCGCCCGCGGCCCGGCGGAGTGCGTCGTGTGCAGTGGTCACCGTCATCCGGGTGGCCGGGTCCTTGGTGAGCAGACCCCGGATCACCCCGGTCAGCCGTCCGGAATGCGGGTGCGCCGGCACCGGGTCCTGGATGACCGCCGTCAGGGTCGCCATGGGTGATCCGCGGTCGAACGGCGGCACACCTTCGACGCAGGCGAACAGCAGGGCGCCGAGCCCCCAGGCGTCGGACCGGGGCGTCGCCGGGAAGCCGGAGGCCACCTCGGGCGAGATGTAGGCCGGCGAGCCCAGCAGCAGGCCCGTGGCCGTGATCGTCTGCTCACCGGCGCTGCGGGCGATTCCGAAGTCGGTGAGCTTGATCCGGCCGTCCTGGCACATCAGGACGTTGCCGGGCTTGACGTCGCGGTGGGTGATGCCGGCGGAGTGCGCGGCCAGCAGGCCCGAGGCGACCGCCAGGCCGACGATGACCGCCTCCGATTCCGACAGCGGGCCGTCCACGGCAAGCACCTCCGCCAGTGATCGCGCCGTCAGCAGTTCCATGACGATGGCCGGACCGTGCGGTAGCACCAGCATGTCGTAGATGGTCACCACGTGCGGGTCGGAGACCGACGCAATCGCCCTGGCCTCGCGCATCGTCCGCCGGGCGACCTGCTCGGTCTCGGAGACCGGCATCCCGCGGGGGAAGTCGACCTCCTTGATGGCCACCGGGCGGTTCAGCACCTGGTCGTGGGCGGCCCAGACGCGTCCCATCGCGCCCTTGCCGGCCAGCTTCACCAGCTGGTACCGGCCGCCGAGCAGCCGCTCCGGCTGCGCGCCGTCCGGCCCGCGCCCGGACCCGGACAGGGGGTCGGCCGGCGGGTACATGCGCACAGTGTCCCAGGCGGGGCGGCGGCCCGGCGTGCTGCGGGATGATGCTGTGGGGCAGTTCCGGTTCGGGCCCTTCGACACGAGGACGGCATCGGGATGACACGGGCTCGCACCACGGGCGCCGACGACGCTCGTCGAGCGTCGACCGGGTTCGTCAGCCCGGCGCGGCTGCACCGCCGGCCCTGCCCGTGGTGACCAAGGTGCTCGTCGTCGACGACGACCAGGCGCTCGCCCGGGCGCTGGGCATCAATCTGCGGGCGCACGGCTACGAGGTCGCCGTCGTGCACGACGGGCGGGCGGCCCTGGACCGGGTCGCGCACCTGCACCCGGCCGTGGTGATCCTGGATCTCGGCCTGCCGGACCTGGACGGCATCGAGGTGCTGCAGGGCATCAGGGGCTGGTCGGGTGTTCCGGTGATCGTGCTGTCGGCCCGGTCGACGTCGGCGGAGAAGGTGCGCGCGCTCGACGCCGGCGCCGACGACTACGTCACCAAGCCGTTCGGCATGGCCGAGCTGCTGGCGCGGGTGCGGGCAGCCGTCCGCCGGGGCGCGCCCGGCACTGGCGAGGCCGGCGCGGCGATCGTCACGGCGGACTTCACCGTGGATCTGGATGCCCACCGGGTGCTGCGGGCCGGCGAGCCGGTGCGGTTGACGCCGACCGAGTGGTCGATGTTGGAGGTGCTGGTCCGGCACACCGGCAAGCTGGTGTCCGGCCGCCAGCTGCTCGTGGAGGTGTGGGGACCGGCGTACGAGACCGAGACCCACTACCTGCGCGTCTACATGGCACAACTGCGCCGCAAGCTGGAGCCCGACCCCTCCCGTCCCCGTTATCTGCTGACCGAACCCGGGGCCGGCTACCGGTTCGAGCCTTGATGGGTCGTCAGCGGCCGGGCCGACGGCGAGGATCCCGGCCGGTGGAGGATCCAGGCCGGTGGCGAGGATCCCGGCCGGTGGCGAGGATCCCGGCCGGTGGCGAGGATC
>CAXTBG010000010.1:83339-86831 GCA_964242105.1 uncultured Nakamurella sp.
GGCCGGTGGCGAGGATCCCGGCCGGTGGCGAGGATCCCGGCCGGTGGCGAGGATCAACTTGTCGGATTTGGGCCGGGATCGGGGTTTTCGGGGCTGGAATCGCGCGACCGTCGAAGTTGATCCTCGCGGGGGGACGGGGGAGGATCCGTGCCGGTGGCGAGGATCAACTTGTCGGATTTGGGCCGGGATCGGGGTTTTCGGGTCTGGAATCGCGCGACCGTCGAAGTTGATCCTCGCAGGGGGACGGGGAACTCGCGCGACCGGCGATGTTGATCCTCGCAGGGGGACGGGAAAGTCGCGGGTCGGTCACGGCCGGACTGCGCGGCCGCAGACAACCGGGCACCCATCTGCGAGAATTCGTCGGTCGGGCGACCGGAATCGGCGCGGTGAGGAGGGGTCGGACATGCTGTACCTCGACGGGCTGCTGTCGCTGGGGTTGCTGGCGCTCTGGGTGTACTCCGTGGTCGACGTGATCGGTACTCCGGACTCGCAGTGCCGCAACGTGCCGAAGGTCGGCTGGTTGCTGATGGTCGTGCTGCTGGTCTGGATCGGTTCGATCGCCTGGTTCATCGCCGGCCGCCCGCGGCGGGAGTCCGTGGCCGGCACCGGTTTCTACGCCGGTGCACGACCCAACGGCTTCCCCGAGTACGAGCGGCTCGGCCGGTCGACCGCCGGCGACGCCGCGGCGGACGCGGAGTTCCTCCGGCAGTGCCGGGAGCGCGCCGAGGAGCAGCGCCGCCGGTACGAGGCGAACAAGCGCCGTGAGCAGGAATGACAGCGAACAGGAGGGACGCGGCCTGGCTCGGCGCCCGCGGTCGCGGTCAGGCGGTCTCGCTCATGCTCCACAGCGACCACAGCGCGGTGCGCATCCGGCGTGGCTGCCGCAGCACCGTGGTGACGGCGAAGGCGACGTCCTCCGGCGACAGGTAGGAGTCCTTGATCGGGTCGCCGGCGGTTCGGCCGACGCCGTCGGCGAATCCGGTGTTGACCGCTGCCGGAGCAATCGTGCTCACCCGGATGCCGCGGGGACGTAGCTCGCGGTCCAGGGAGATGGCCAAGCCGACCTGGCCGTACTTGCTGGCTGCGTACACCGACTCGAGCCCGCTGGCGCTCCCCAGTCCGGCGACCGAGGCGACGACGACCAGGTCGCCGCCGCCCTGTCGGCTGTCGAAGTGCGCGACGGCGGCACGGACGGCCCAGACGGTTCCGAGCAGGTTGGTGTCGACGATCGCTGCCAGTTTCTCGTCGGGGTAGTCCAGGATGCTGCCGAAGACGCCGATGCCCGCGTTGCAGACCACCGAGTCGAGCCGGCCCCAGCGCTGCACGGCGGCGGCCACCGCGGCGTGGGCATCGGCTGCCGACCGGACGTCCATGGCTTGGACCAGGCTCTGCTCGACCGGCCAGTCGGCGGCGACCTGCCCGGCCGCCGCCGGGTCGAGATCGGCCAGCACCACGCGGGCACCGGCCTCCAGGAGCAGTCGGGCGGTGGCGGCGCCGATCCCGGCGCCGGCCCCCGTCACCAGGACGACGGATCCGGTCAGTTCTCGCTGTTCGGCGGGCATGGTCTGCCTTCCTCCAGTTGTCCGGCGTTCACGTCGTCGGCCGGCGAGATCGCAACGGCCGCAGCGCTTCCAGTGTGTCCCGGTACAGCCGGCGGCGCTCCCGCAGCGCGGGGACGCCCGGGCCGGGCGATGCGATGAGGCTGGTGTGCGGCGTGGCCACCGCGACCAGCTCGGCGTCGGAGAGCAAGCCGGCAGCCTGCGCGGCGAGCAACCCGGCCCCGCGAGCCGAGGCGCCCGGGACGTCGACGGCATGCAGGTCGGCGTCCAGCACATCGGCGAGCAGCGCCCGCCAGCCCGGCGACACGGTGCCGCCGCCGGCCAGCCGGAGCCGGCGCCCGGTCGGCGGCACACCGGGCAGCGCGTCGAGGCCGTCGGCGACGGCGAACGCAACGCCCTCCAGGGCCGAGTAGAGCAGCGTGGTCCGGTCGTGGCGCGGGTCCAGTCCGGACCACGACCCCCGCAGGTGCGTGTCCAGGTACGGCGTCCGCTCGCCGACCAGGTGGGGCAGGAAGATCGGGTCGCCTTCCTGGGGGCCGCGTTCGGCCGCGGCGTAGAGCTCCGCCCAGCCGGCACCCAGCAGCCGGCGCACCCAGTCGAGGGTCTGGCCGCCGGTCAACCCGGCGGCCATGGCGTACCAGCCGTCGCGGGTGGCCGAGCGGTACAGGTGGGTCACCGGCTGGTGCCGGTCGGCGACCGACTCGAGGGTCGGGGTCGGCACGACGGTGACGATCTGCACTCCCGTGCCGATGGTCAGCTGGACGGTTCCCGGCTCCAGAACGCCCGACCCGAGAGCAGCCGCCGCCGAGTCCCCCGCGCCGGCCGACACCGGGATCCCCGCAGGCAGGCCGAGCTCAGCGGCCGCGGGAGAGCGCAGCTCACCCGCCCGCTCACCGGCGAACGGCAGGAGCGCGGGCAGCAACTCCGACCGGATGCCCAGCGCCGCAACCACTTCCGCGTCCCATTGCTGGGCCAGCACGTCGTAGAGCAGCGTCGCCGACGCATCGCTGGGTTCGGCGGCGAAGTCGCCGGTCAGCCGGGCCCTGATCCAGTCCTTGGGCTGCAGCGCCCATCGCGCCCGGGCCACCGTCTGCGGCTCGTGGCGATGCAGCCACGCCAGTTCCGGACCCGCCATGCCGGGGCTGAGCGGGTTGGCGAGCCGGGCCCGGACCGCGTCCGGGAGCGCCCGGATCAGGTCGAGTTCGGCTTCGGCGCGGGCGTCGGCCCACAGCACCGCCGGCCGCACCGGCGTGCCGTCGGCCGTGCACAGCACCACGCCGTGCATCTGACCGGACAGGCCGATACCGGCCGGGTCGGCACCCGGATGGGCGGCCAGCACCTCCGTGACCGCTGTGCGGATGGCCCGCCACCAGTCCGCCGGGTCGGTCTCGGCCCAACCCGGATGACGCCGGTCGACCGGATAGTCCCGCGAGGCCTGGGCCAGGACCGTCCCGGCCGGGTCGCTCAGGACCACCTTGACCGAACTGGTCCCGAGATCGATGCCCAGCACAGCGGTGGCGGTGCTCATGACGCGGTGGCGGTGCTCATGACGCGGTGGCGATGCTCACGATGCGGCTGCGGTGCTCAGGACGCGGGTGTGGGTGCTCATGGTGTCGGAGGGGATCCTCTGTTCGATGGGGCCGGCCGGGTCGCCCGGCCGCTGCGGTCCCGGCGGTGTCGTCCGCCGCTGGGTCGGGCGCCCGCGACGCCCGCCGGTTGTCACGAGGGTGCACGACGAGACTGTAGACAGCGCCTCCGGCCGCGAGCGTCCGCCCCTACCGACCCGATCCCGCCGGCCCGCACCGCCCGCGACGGCCGGACCCGCGACGGCCGCACCGCCCGCGCCGGCCGGACCCGCGACGGCCGCACCGCCCGCGCCGGCCGGACCCGCGACGGCCGCACCGCCCGCGCCGGCCGGACCCGCGACGGCCGC
>CAXTBG010000011.1:0-82304 GCA_964242105.1 uncultured Nakamurella sp.
CGATCACGACTTCGTCGAGCAGGAACTGGAACTCAAGACCAACACCGACCTGACCAGGCAGATCCACGTGCTGACCACCGAGCTGCATGCGCGGCTGCTCACCGCCGCCAACGCGGCGGGAGCGCCGAACCGGGCGACGACCTAGCGGGCGGGTGTCGCCGGCGGTCAGCCGCCCAGTGCCCGCAGCCGGGGCAGCACCTCGCTGCCGTACAGCTCGAGGAACTTCGCCTGATCCGGGCCGGGCGCATGGAACACCAGGTGCTGGAACCCCAGATCGAGGTAGTGCCGGATCTTCTCGACGTGTTCGTCCGGGTCGGTGGAGACGATCCACCGCGAGGCGGCCTGCTCGACCGGCAGGTCGTCGGCGAGCCGCTGCATCTCGATCGGGTCCTCCACACCGCTCTTCTGCTCGGGCGTCAACGCCAGCGCACCCCAGTACTTGGTGTCTCGCATCGCCTGTTCGCGGTCGTGGTCGAACGACACCTTCATCTCGATCAGCAGGTCCATGTCGCCCAGCGTCCGGCCGGCCTTGCCGGCGCCGTCGGTGAGCGCCGGGAGCAGGGTGTCCCGGTACAGGGTGTCCGCCTTGCCGGAGGTGGTGATGAACCCGTCCGCGACCCGGCCGGCCAGCCGGGTGGCCGCCGGCCCCGAAGCGCCGATGTAGATGGGCACGGGCTGCTCCGGCTTGTCGTAGATGGTCGCCTTGTCGGTCCGGTAGTACGTCCCCTCGAAGGTCACCCGGTCCTCCCGCCAGAGCTGCTGGATCAGGGTGACCGCCTCCTTCATCCTGGCGAAGCGCTCCTTGCCGTCCGGCCAGGTCAGTCCCAGCGGCACCTCGTTGAGCGACTCACCGGACCCGACGCCGAGGATGACCCGGCCGGGGTAGAGCATGCCGAGCGTGGCGAACGCCTGCGCGATGACGGCCGGGTGGTACCGGAACGTCGGCGTCAGCACGCTGGTGCCCAGGACGATTCGCTCGGTCCGTGCGCCCAGTGCGCCGAGCCAGGGCAGGGCGGCCGGCGCGTGGCCGCCGTCGTGCCGCCAGGGCTGGAGATGGTCGGACACGAACACCGAGTCGAAGCCGGCCTGCTCGGCGATCACGCCGAAGTCCATCAGTTGACGGGGGCCGAACTGCTCGGCAGAGGCCTTGTAGCCCAGGCGCAGGGACATCGTTGCTCTCCATCTCCGCCTCGGCCGGTGCCGCGGGCGCGCGCCCATTGTCTCCCGCAGCGCCGGCCGCAATCACCGGGACGGGACGGCCCGGTGAGGAGCTACGGCCGCCCGTCGACCGGTTCGACCAGTGCCGACCGCACGACGGCTGCCACCTGGCCGGACTCGATGAGGAACCCGTCGTGCCCGTGGTCGGAGTGCATGGTGATCAACGGCCGGGCGGTCGGCGCGGTGGCCAGCACGGCGCCCTCGGCCGGGGTGTACAGCCGGTCGGAGTCCACCACCGCCACGGTGAGGTCGGCACGCAGTCGTTGCAGCGCGGCAGCGGTGCCCCCGCGCCCGCGCCCGAGATCGTGCGAGTTCATCGCCTCGGTCAGCACGAGATAGGAATTCGGGTCGAACCGCCGACCGATCTTCTCGCCATGGTGCCGCAGGTAGGACTCGACTGCGAACAGCGGCCGCTCCGCCAGCTCGGTGCCGGGCTGGACGGCGCGCCCGAACCGGACGCCCAGCTCGTAGCCGGAGCGATAGGTGGTGTGGGCGATCTGCCGGGCCACCGCCATCCCGGCCAGCGGCGCCCGTCCCCCGTAGTAGTCACCGGCCTGGAAGTCGGGGTCGAGCCGGATTGCGGCGAGTTGTGGTGCAGCCCAGGCAATCTGGTCTGCGGACGCAGCGGCCGTGGTGGCGATGGCCACCACGGCGCGCACCCGCTCCGGGTACATCACCCCCCATTCCAGCGCCCGCATGCCGCCCATCGAGCCGCCCACCACGGCGGCGAACTGCTCGATGCCGAGCTGCCGCGCGAGCGCCGCTTCCGCGGCCACCTGGTCGCGCGTGGTCAAGCGGGGGAAACGGGAGCCGTAGGGGCGGCCGTCGGGGGCCGTCGACGACGGGCCGGTGCTGCCGCGGCACCCACCCAGCACGTTGATGGCCAGCACGAACAGCTCCCGGTCGTCCAGCGGAGCCCCCGGCCCGACCAGCCCGTCCCACCAACCGGGGGTTGGGAAGTCCGGGCCGGCCGGGCCGACGACGTGCGAGTCGCCGGTCAGCGCGTGCAGCACCAGCACCGCGTTGTCGCCCGCCGGGTTCAGCGTGCCCCACGACTCGTACGCCAGGGTCACCCGCGGGAGTACCGCACCCGACTCCAGCACGACGTCGCCGACGTCAGCGAAGCGGCGGCCGACGTGCCGCTGCGCACGGCCCGGCACGCCGGTGGGCGTACCGGCCGTGGGCGTTCGCACGATGGAGGTCAGCTCCGATCGGCCGCGGTCAGGACTTCGCCGCCCGGAAGCCTGCTTCCAGGTCGGCCAGGATGTCGTCGATGTGCTCGGTGCCGATCGCCAGCCGGATCAGGCCGGGGGTGACGCCGGTGGTGAGCTGCTCGGCCGGGGAGAGCTGGCCGTGCGTGGTCGACGCCGGGTGGATGACCAGCGACCGCACGTCGCCGATGTTGGCGAGGTTGGTGAACACCTCGAGGGCATCGGTGAACGTCTGCCCTGCCTCTACGCCGCCCTTGATCTCGAAGCAGACGATCGGGCCGCCGCCGCGCGGAGAGTACTTCTCCTGGTTGGCTTTCCACGGGCTGGAGTCCAGGGACGGGTACGAAACGGACTCGACCTCCTCGCGGCCCTCCAGGAAGTGGGCCACCTTCGTCGCGTTCTCCACGTGCCGCTCGATCCGCAGGCTCAGCGTTTCGATGCCCTGCGCCAACAGGAAGGAGTTGAAAGGCGAGATGGCCGGCCCGAAGTCGCGCAGCAACTGCAGGCGCGTCTTGAAGATGAAGGAGACGTTGGTCTTGAACAGACCGTCCGGGCCGAGGTCGCGGCCCCAGACCAGATTGTTGTAGCTGGGGTCGGGGTTGTTGAAGTTCGGGAACTTCGCCGGGTCTGCCGTCCAGTCGAAGTTCCCGGAGTCGACGATGGCGCCACCGATGGCGGTTCCATGACCCCCCAGGTACTTGGTCGTCGAGTGGACGACGATGTCGACGCCGTGTTCGATCGGGCGTATCAGATACGGGGTCGGCACGGTGTTGTCGATGATCAGCGGAACACCGTTGGCATGTGCCACACCGGACACACCCGCGAAGTCCAGGACGTCCAGCTGCGGGTTCGAGATGGACTCGGCATAGAAGAGCTTCGTGTTCGGCTTCACCGCGGCCTGCCACGATTCCAGGTCGTCCGGGTTCTCGACGAAGTCGACCGAGATGCCGAACTTGGGCAGCGTGTAATGGAACAGGTTGTACGTCCCGCCGTAGAGCCTTGGCGAGGACACCACGTGGTCACCTGCCTCGGCGATCGCCAGGATGGCCAGCGTCTCTGCGGCCTGCCCGGAGGCGACCAGCAGGGAACCGACCCCGCCCTCCAGAGACGCGATCCGCTGCTCGACGACATCGTTGGTCGGGTTGTGGATGCGGGTGTAGATGTTGCCGAGCTCCTCCAGGGCGAACAACCGGCGACCGTGCTCCGACGAGTCGAAGGCGAAGGAGGTGGTCTGGTAGATCGGCAGGGCTCGGGCTTTGGTCGTCGGATCGGGCGTCTGGCCGGCGTGGATCTGACGGGTCTCGAAGGACCAGTTGGGGCTCATCTTCGTGCTCCTGGGGGGGTGGGTGCTGCTCGGGCGACCCTCGAGTCGCCGAACATCCTGGACGGACAACGGGAGAGGGCTCGCCACCGGCGGGCCCGCGCTTGCGGGGCACCGTGACGATGCACCGCCTGGTCATCACCCGGGGCACCCCACCGCGAGGAGAGGGTTGCCGCCCAGCAAGCCGGGGCTGTCGCTGGGACTCATGACCTGGCGACGAGTGTAGCGGCCCCGTCCAGGCCCGCTTCCAGCCGCAGGCGCTTAGGCCACCGTCCCGGATTCTTGCTCCGCCAGCCTCCCGGCGTACTCCTTGGCCACGGCCCGGAGGGCGGACTCCGGGTCCTGCCCGGCCGCGCCGGCGGCGTAGGCGATCCGGAAGATCTGCTCGGCCGCGGAGTCGCCGGCCGGCAGCGGCACCTCGACGTTCCAGCGCGCCGCCCGCGAACCGAGCTTGGCCGCCAGCGCAACGGCCGGCTGGCCGAGGGCGACGCCCGCGGTGACGGATCCGCGACCGGCCTCGCCCTTCTTCAACTCGTCCCACCGTTGCTGCTGGTCGTCCGCCGTCCCGACGGGCGGCGCGTCGGCGAAGACATGCGGATGGCGCCGCACCAGTTTCTCCACCAGGGCGTCCGCGACGTCGTCGATGTCGAACCCGCCGTCGTCGGCGCTGCGTTCGGCCGCGATCCGGGCGTGGAACAGCACCTGCAGCAGCACGTCACCGAGCTCCTCCCGAACCGCGGCGGGGTCGCCGTCCTCGAGTGCTTCCAGCAGCTCATAGCATTCCTCGACCAGATACCGGCGCAGCGACCCGTGCGTCTGCGCGGCGTCCCACGGGCATCCGCCCGGTGCCCGCAGCCTGTCCATCACCTGGATCGCCCGGAGCACCCCGGCGCCGGCAGTCCCGGCAACGACCGGGCCGGACACGGGGCCATCCGGGCCGGACGCGGTGCCGACCGGGCCGGATCCGGTCGGCTGATCGACGGCCGCCGGCCGGGTCACAGGCCGTCGTTCCCCGGCACGGCGCGCACGCTCACCGGGTCCCACACGCCGTAGCGGGGGTTGACGGTGACGGTCTCGCTGACGTGCGAGGGGGCCAGCAGCAGCGCCCCGAGATCGAAGTAGTCCGCCGCCGACTGCGCCGCGCCCAGCGTCGCCGCGGTGAGCGTCCCGGTCCCGAGTTTGCGGTCGGACACCTGCAGCACCAGGTAACCGGCGTCCTGCCCGGGCAGGATGAGCAGCTGGCCGTTCCCGGCCGAGAACACCCCGGTGGAGCCGACGCCCGGATTGCCCAGCAGCGTGATCGGCGTCCGGGCCACCCCGCCGGTCGGCGCGGCGGCGACCTCCCGGTCGAACACGGCCGGGTCGGACAGAAACTGCGAACGCTTGGCCACCGCCTCGGACCGGTCGGCGGCGGGGACGCCCTCGACGGACACACTGACGTCCGGCACCTGGACCCCGGCCTGCGGCAGCTTCTTCGCCAGGGCACCGATCACCACGAAGTCGTACGCGAGCTGGGGCCCGTCGGACGCCGGCAGCGACAGCGCCGCCGCGACCTTCTGCCCGTCCAGGCCGGTCTGCGCCGTCGTCAGCTCCTCCGCCGTCGGGGTGATGCCGTTGACCTGCGCCGCCTTCGTGATCAGCGCGTGCCGCACCTGGAACGTCACCTGCGCGCGGTTGATCTCCGCCAGCACCGCATCGGTCGGTTGGGCGCCCGGCGAACCGGCGGACTGTTCGCCGAGGAAGGCCAGGCTCTGGTTGTGCACCTGGGACTCGGAGATGGCGGTGCCGCCGACGACGGCTGCCGCCCCGGCCTGGGTGGCGACCGAGCAGCCGGACACCAGCAGCACCAGGGGCAGGACGAGCAGCCGGGCCCGCCGGCCGAACGCAGCGCGCCGCCCGACCCCTGTTCCGGACCGCGGCGATGATGCCGCCCCGGTGCGCCTTGCCGGCACCGACATGCTGACCACCACGTGCGCCACCTTTTCTTCTTCTCCCCTGCCGGGAGTTCCGCGCAACAGCGTCCCACAGGCGCTCGGCACCGGAAGAAGGACACGATGTCATCTACCGGTCATCAAATTCGGCGAAGATCGACGCATGACCACTGCCGAGCACTCGACGACGCGGACCGACGACCAGAGCTTGCGGGCGGACGTGAGACGGGTGGGCGACCTGCTCGGCCAGACCCTGCTCCGGCAGGAGGGCCAGGAACTGCTGGATCTGGTGGAACGGGTCCGGGCGCTGACCAAGCAGGCCCAGGAATCCGGCAGCGCGGTCAGCCGGCAGGCGGCCACCGACCAGGTGCGGGCGATGCTGGCGGCCCTGCCCATCGAGCAGGCGACCTCTCTGGTGCGTGCGTTCTCCGCCTACTTCCACCTCGCCAACGCCGCCGAGCAGGTCGACCGCATCCGTGCGTTGCGGCGCCGACCGGCCAGCGACGGGTGGCTGTCCCGGGCGGTGGCCGACGTCGCGCAGAAGCTCGGCCCGGAGGAGCTGGGCCAGGCGATCGCCGAGCTCGACGTCCGACCGGTGTTCACCGCCCACCCGACCGAGGCGAGCCGGCGCAGCGTGCTCACCAAGCTGCGGCTGGTCAGCGACCTGCTGGCGACCGACACGGCACCCGGGTCGAGCGCCCGGGTCCGCCAGGACCGGAAGCTGGCCGAGCTCGTCGACCTGATCTGGCAGACCGACGAACTGCGCCAGTTCCGGCCGACACCGATCGACGAGGCCCGCAACCTGCTCTACTACCTGCGCCAGATCTGCGGCGAGAGCCTGCCCGCACTGCTCGACGACCTGGCCGCCGAACTCGACGGCTACGGGGTCGCGCTGCCCGCGGAGGCGGTACCGATCCGGGTGGGCACCTGGATCGGCGGCGATCGTGACGGCAACCCGAACGTCACCGCGGCGGTCACCCGGCAGGTGCTCGCGCTGGACAGCCAGCTGGGTATTGCGCTGGCCATCGACAACATCGACTCCCTCATCGCCGGGCTCTCCAACTCCACCGCCGTGGTGGACGTCTCGCCGGCGTTGACCGCATCGGTCCAGGACGACCTGGACCACCTTCCGGGGCTCGACCCGCGGGTCAAGGAGCTCAACGCCGCCGAGCCCTACCGGCTGAAGCTCACCTGCATCAAGGCCAAACTGCTCAACACCAGGGCGCGGATCACGCGGCGCAGCGCGCACGAGCCGGGCCGGGACTACGCGCAGAGCAGCGAGCTGCACGCCGACCTGCGGATCATCGCCGAATCGCTCGAGGAGCACGGCGGCCAGCTGGCGGCCGACGGCATGGTGGCGAGCGTGCGGCGCAGCGTGGCCGCGTCCGGGCTGCATGCCGCCGTGATGGACGTCCGGGAGCACGCCGAAGCGCACCACCACGTGCTGGCGCAGCTGGTCGACCGGCTGTCCGAGCAGTCGGTCCGGTACGCCCAGCTGGAGCGCGCGGACCGCCTCGTCCTGCTGTCCACCGAGCTCACCTCGCGGCGCCCGCTGTCCTACCGCCCGGCCCCGCTGGACGCCGCGGCGGCGAAGACCTTCTCCGTCTTCGCCGAGATCGCCGACGCCCTGGACACCTACGGCCCGGACGTCATCCAGACCTACATCGTCTCGATGACGATGGGTCCCGACGACGTGCTGGCACCGGCGATCCTCGCGCGGGAGGCCGGCCTGCTCGACGTGCACGGCACCGACGGACGCCCGGCCTTCGCCAGGATCGGGTTCGCGCCGTTGCTCGAGACGGTGCAGGAGCTGCGCAAGTCGGGCGAGGTGATCGACGAGCTGCTGTCCGACCCGACCTACCGGGAGATCGTCCGCCTCCGCGGGGACGTGCAGGAGGTGATGCTCGGGTACTCGGACTCCAACAAGGACGCCGGGATCACCACCAGCCAGTGGGAGATCCACAAGACCCAGCGGGTGCTGCGCGACGTGGCGGCGCGGCACGGTGTGTCGCTGGTGCTGTTCCACGGCCGCGGCGGAACCGTCGGCCGGGGTGGCGGCCCCACCTACGACTCGATCCTGGCCCAGCCGCACGGCGTGCTGACCGGGGCGATCAAGTTCACCGAGCAGGGCGAGGTGATCAGCGACAAGTACGCCCTGCCGGAGCTCGCCCGGGAGAACCTGGAGCTCACCGTCGCGGCGGCGCTGCAGGCCTCGGCTCTGCACCGCACCCCCCGGCTGACCGACGTCCAGCTGGAGACGTGGGACGAGGTGATGGAGACGGTCAACGCGGCGGCGTTCGCCACCTACCGCACGCTGGTCGACGACCCGGACCTGCCGGCCTACTTCCTCGCCTCCACACCGGTGGAGCAGCTCGGCTCGCTCAACATCGGCTCGCGCCCGTCCCGCCGGCCGGACTCCGGCGCCGGCATCGGCGGCCTGCGCGCTATTCCCTGGGTGTTCGGCTGGACGCAGTCCCGGCAGATCGTCCCGGGATGGTTCGGGGTGGGCTCCGGTCTCCGGGCGGCCAGGGAAGCCGGCCACGGGGACATCCTGACGGAGATCTACGGCAAGTGGCACTTCTTCCGCACCTTCGTGTCCAACGTGGAGATGACGCTGGCCAAGACCGACCTGGACATCGCCGCGCTGTACGTGTCCGCGCTGGTGCCCGACGAACTCCGGCACCTGTTCGAGCTGATCAGGACCGAGCACGCCCTCACCGTCGCGGAGGTGCTGCGGCTGACGAAGTCCGACGACCTGCTGGCGTCCCAACCGGAGCTCAACCGCACGCTGGCGGTGCGGGAGCCGTATCTGGCGCCGATCTCCTACCTGCAGGTCGACCTGCTGCACCGAATCCGCAGCGCGAGCCCCGGCATCGACCCGGATCCGGCGTTGCAACGTGCCATGCTTCTGACCATCAACGGAGTAGCGGCCGGGATGCGCAACACCGGGTGAGACCGCCTCGAGGGCGCGGGCTCCCCGCTCGCGCTCGACGAGGAGGGATCGAACGCATGACACGGATGACCGTGATCGGGTGCGGCTATCTGGGGGCGGTGCACGCTGCGTGCATGGCGCGCTCCGGCCACCAGGTGATCGGCATCGACGTGGACGCGGTCAAGGTCGCCTCGCTCCAGGCCGGGCGTGCCCCGTTCTACGAGCCCGGATTCGAGGACGTGCTGGTCGAGGCGCTGGCCTCCGGGCGGCTGACGTTCACCACCGAGATGTCGGCCGCCCGCGGCAGCGACAGCCCCGCCCGCGGCAGCGACAGCCCCGGCGGCACGGCCCCCACCGTGCACTTCGTCTGCGTCGGCACACCGCAGCGGGCCGGTGAGAACGCGGCCGACCTGACCTACGTCGACGCCGCGGTCAACGGCCTGGCGCCGCACCTGTCCCCCGGGGATCTGGTGGTCGGCAAGTCGACGGTCCCGGTGGGCACGGCGGCCCGGCTGGCGACCATCGTCGCCACGCACCAGCCGGCCGCGATGCTGGCCTGGAACCCGGAGTTCCTGCGGGAGGGGTTCGCCGTGAAGGACACCCTGTCGCCGGACCGGCTGGTGTACGGGCTGCCGCCGGCGCCCGCCGACGCCAGGGCGAAGGCGCTGCTCGACGAGGTGTACGCGCTGCCGCTCGGGGCCGGCACCCCGCTGGTCACCACCGACTACGCGACGGCGGAACTGGTCAAGGCCGCGGCGAACTCTTTCCTGGCCACCAAGATCTCGTTCATCAACGCCATGGCCGAGGTCTGCGAGGCGGCCGGCGCGGACGTCGCCCAGCTCGCCGACGCCATCGGGCACGACGCCCGGATCGGCCGCCGGTTCCTCAACGCCGGCCTCGGCTTCGGCGGCGGCTGCCTCCCCAAGGACATCCGGGCCTTCATGGCCCGGGCCGGCGAACTCGGCGCCGACCAGGCGCTGGCGTTCCTCCGCGAGATCGACTCCATCAACATCCGCCGCCGTGTGCGGATGGTGGACCTGGCACGCGAGGTGTGCGACGGATCGATCCTGGGCCGCCGAATCGCGGTGCTGGGCGCGGCGTTCAAGCCCGACAGCGACGACGTCCGCGACTCCCCCGCCCTCGACGTGGCCACCCAGATGCAGTTGCAGGGCGCCGCGGTGACGGTGACCGATCCGCAGGCCGTACCCAACGCCCGGCGGCTCGCTCCCGGCCTGGCCTACGCCGGCACCGCGCTGGAGGCGGCGCAGGACGCGGACCTGGTGATGATCCTGACCGAGTGGGACGACTACCGGCAGCTCGATCCGGACGTGCTGGCCGGTGTGGTCGCGCAGCGCCGGATGCTCGACGGGCGCAACGCCCTGGACCCGGCCACCTGGCGGGCAGCAGGGTGGACCTACCGGGCGCTCGGACGCCCATGACGGGGCAGCCGGCCGGGTCGAGCGACCCCCCCGAACCCGCCGACGACGCCTCCGGGACCACCGGATCATCCGGGCAGCGGCCGGACCGCCCAGCACCTCCCGAGACCGACGCACCCCCGGCATCCACCCCCGCCGCCGAACCGACCGATTCCACCGAACCGAGCGCACCCGGCACGACGCCTGCCCGGCGGTGGATCGGACGCGCCTTGCTGGCGACGGGACTGCTGCTCCTGCTCTCCGTCGGGTGGGTCGGCTACCGGACCTACCAGGCCTACCGTCACCTGTCGACGGCCGCCGAGCAGGTCAGCGACCTGCAGGCGCAGATCCGGTCGCTGGACGACATCGACCTGCCGAAGGCGCAGACCGTCCTGGACGCCTTGCGCGGCGAGGCCTCCGCCGCGGTGTCCGCGACCAACGATCCGCTGTTCCGGCTCGCTGGGCACGTGCCGTGGGTGGGTGGCAACTTCACCGCGATCGGCCACATCGCCGACACCGTGGACGGACTGGCCGGGCACACCGCGCCGGCGCTGATCCAGGTGGCGACCACGCTGAACCCGGCGGCCCTGGCACCGCGGAACGGGGCCATCGACCTGGCCCCGATCGTCGCCGCCTCCGGTGCGCTGCAGACCGCCGATGCGGACGTCGCCGCCGGCATCCGCACCATCTCCGGAATCGACCGCCGCACGGTGGTCTCACCGATCGGCCGGGCGCTGGACACCTTGCAGCAGAAGCTGACCACCCTGAGCGACACGACCGGCGACGCCGCCCTGATCGGGCGGCTGGCACCGCCGCTGCTGGGCGTCGACGGCCCCCGGACCTACCTGGTGGTCTTCCAGAACCTCGCCGAGCCGCGGGCGACGGGCGGCATCTTCGGGTCCTATGCCGTGCTGGTCGTCGATCACGGCAAGCTGCGGCTCGCCGCACAGGGCGCGGGCAGCCGGGAGCTCGGATACTTCGACCCGCCGATGAAGATGCCGGCCGGGCTGCCATCGGTGCTCTACGGAGCGCTCCCGACGCAGTACGCCACGGACGTGAACCTGTCGCCGAACTTCCCCATCGCCGCCGGGCTGTTCGCCCAGATGTACCGGACCCGCACCGGTCAGCAGGTGGACGGCGTGCTCGCCCTCGATCCGGTCGCGTTGTCCTACCTGATCGAGGGCGCACCGGACATCCCGATCCCCAACGGCCTGACGCTCAATTCCGGCAACATCACCAGCATCCTGCTGTCGACCGCCTACCAGCTCTACCCGAGCGAGGCCGAGACGGGTGGTCGGGACCTGTTCCTGCACACCGCCACCGAGAAGGCGTTCGCCGCAGTGACGAACTCGGGTGTGGACGCCAAGCAGGCGCTGAGCGGGATCGGCCGGGCGGTGCGGGAGCGCCGCCTGCTGCTGTGGAGCTCGCACGCGAAGGAACAGACCGACCTTGCCGGCACCAGCCTGGCCGGGACGCTGCCGTCCACCGATGGCACCAGCCCGACCATCGGCGTCTTCCGGGACGACGCGACCGGCGGGAAGCTCGGCTACTACTCCGGCGGCTCCGCCTCCCTGTCTGCCGGAGCCTGCCGGCCGGACGGACGCCGCGCGCTGACCCTGACGATGCCGCTGAACTCCGCGGCGCCCTCCAGCGGCCTGTCCCCGTACGTGATCGGGTATGCCGCTGCCGGTCCCTATGTCCTGCGGACCAACGTCCTGGTGTTCGCGCCCGTCTCCGGCGACCTGACGGCGATCCGCCGCGACGGGCGCCCGGTGCCGGTGGTGTGGGCCACCGAGGGCGGCCGCAAGGTCGGCATGGTGACCGTCGACCTCAAGCCCGGTGCGCACACCGTGCTCACCGCCGACCTGACGGCGGCGGCACCGGCGGCGCTCGGCCCCACCTTCACCCCGGAACTGCGGCTGAGTCCCGGCGTGACGACGTGGACGGCCACCGCGACGCCGTTTTCGGCCTGCTGAGGGCGATCCGCCGATAGCCCGACTGCGCCGGTCCCTCGGGAGCCGACGACACGGTGAGAGACCATCGATCACGAAATACCCGGACGACGGCACCCCGGACGGGTGAAAGTGGCCCACCGGAAGGCCGAAGAACTCACTGCCGGTCACCGCTTCGGTATTTCATCACCTAAGGTTCTGCCTAGTTCATCTTCCCGAGGAGACACCCATGATTCGCAGAATGACCGCCCTTGTCAGCTTCGCCGCGATGGCGTTGTTCCTGTCAGCCGGTGTCGCCGCCGCCGACGAGAAGTACGTTCCGGCGCCTGTCACCAGCTCCATCGTCTCGACCTCACCGGTGCCGACCACCCCGGGCGGCGTGTCCGGTGCACTGTCCTACACCGGGACGGGCTTCAGCGTCGGAGGCGCGGTCGCCATCGCAGCCGTGATCCTGCTCCTGGGTGTCGCGCTCCTGGTCGTCGGCGCCAAGATGACCCGTCGCCGCTCCGCCGGGCACTGATACCCCAGCTGGTACGGGCGGCGTAACCGTCCGGTCAGCAGGCCAGCTCGCGAAAACGGGCCGGCGGGAACCTCCAGGTTCCCGCCGGCCCGTTTTCTGCGTTCGGACCCGGCCGCTGTCAGCCGGTCCGGGTCTCGGGCACGAGATGGTGCAGCACCTGCCGGCAGAAGTCCAGCAGCGCGACGTCGCGCAACGGATCGGCGGCCAGCCGATCCGATTCCGTTGGCGGCCGCAGGGTGAGGGTGTTCGTCAGCTGCCGGAACTTCGATCCCGGGTACAGCCGCGCCGCGCGCATCTGCGCCGACTCGGCCAGCGGCAGCGGGCTGAACCGCAGGCCCTGCGGTCCGAGCGCCACCTCCGTGACCCCGGCCGCCCGGCACACCTGCCGGAAGGACGCCACCGCCAGCAGGTTCTCCGACTCCGTGGGGAGCGGGCCGTACCGGTCGACCAGTTCTCCCCGCACCGCCTCGATGTCGGCCGCCGTCGCGGCCGCGGCGATCTTCCGGTAGGCGTCCAGCCGCAGACGTTCCGACGGCACGTAGTCGTGCGGGATGCTGGCGTCCACCGGCAGCTCGACGCGGACCTCCAGGGCCTCCGGCTCTTCGTCGGCCGCATCGGGCCCGGCCGGCCCGGCCGCCTTCTTGAAGGCGGTCACCGCCTCGCCGACCAGCCGGATGTACAGGTCGAACCCGACTCCGGCAATGTGTCCGCTCTGCTCGGCACCGAGGATCGAACCGGCACCACGGATCTCCAGGTCCCGCATCGCCACCGCCATCCCGGCACCCAGGTCGGCGTTCTGCGCGATGGTGGCCAGCCGGTCGTGCGCGGTCTCGGTCAGCGGCTTCTCCCCCGGGTAGAGGAAGTAGGCGTAGCCACGTTCCCGGCCGCGCCCGACCCGGCCCCGCAGCTGGTGCATCTGGGACAGGCCCAGGATCTCGGCGTGGTCGACGATCAACGTGTTGGCGTTGGAGATGTCCAGCCCGGTCTCCACGATGGTGGTGCAGATCAACACGTCGTACGACCGGTCCCAGAAGCCGTCGATCACCTTCTCCAACCGGTCCTCGCTCATCTGCCCGTGCCCGACGGCGACCCGGGCCTCCGGTACCGCCTCGCGGATGCGCCCGGCCACCGAATCGATGTCGGAGACGCGGTTGTGCACGAAGAAGACCTGCCCGTCGCGGAGCAGCTCGCGCCGGATGGCGGCCGCGACCAGCTTGTCGTCGTAGGCACCGACGTAGGTCAGGATCGGGTGGCGCTCCTCCGGCGGGGTGAGGATGGTGGACATCTCGCGGATGCCCGCGAGGCTCATCTCCAGCGTCCGGGGGATCGGCGTCGCCGACATGGTGAGCATGTCCACGTGGGCCCGCAGCGCGGTGATGTGCTCCTTGTGCTCGACGCCGAAGCGCTGTTCCTCGTCGACGATCACCAGCCCGAGGTCCTTGTAGCGGACGGTCGGCTGGAGCAGCCGATGCGTGCCGATGACGATGTCGACGCTGCCGTCGGCCAGACCCTTGATCGTGGCCCTGGACGTCGCGTCGTCGGTGAACCGGGACAGCCCGCGCACGGTGACGGGGAACGCCGACATTCTTTCGGTGAACGTCGAGAGGTGTTGCTGGGCAAGCAGAGTGGTGGGCACCAGAATGGCGACCTGCTTCCCGTCCTGCACCGCCTTGAACGCGGCCCGGACGGCGATCTCGGTCTTGCCGTACCCGACGTCGCCGGAGATCACCCGGTCCATCGGCGCCGGCTTCTCCATGTCCGCCTTGACCTCGTCGATCGCCGCCATCTGGTCCGGCGTCTCGGTGAACGGGAAGGCGTCCTCCAGCTCGCGCTGCCACGGGGTGTCCGGTGCGAAGGCGTGCCCGGGGGCCGAGGCCCGCGCCGCGTACAGCTGGACCAGCTTGGCGGCGATGTCCCGCACCGCCTTGCGGGCCCTGCCCTTGGTCTTGGCCCAGTCCGCGCCGCCGAGCTTGTTGACCGTCGGCAGCTCGCCACCGATGTACCGGGACAGCAGGTCGAGCGAGTCGGTCGGGACGAACAGCCGGTCACCCGGGTGCCCGCGTTTGCTCGGTGCGTACTCGACCACCAGGTACTCGCGGACGGCGCCGCCGGAGGTACGGCTGACCAGGTCGATGTACTTGCCGATGCCGTGCTGGGCGTGGACGACGTAGTCCCCGGGCTTGAGCGCGAGCGGATCGACGGCGTTGCGGCGGCGGGACGGCATCTTCGTCGCGGCCTGCGCCGCCGCGGCGCCGCGCGTACCGGTCAGGTCGGACTCGGTGATCACCGCGAGACCTGCGGCCGGGATGACGAACCCGTCCTCCAGCCGGCCGCGCGCGACCGTCACCATGCCGGGGCGCGGTGCGCTGTCCAGCGTCTCGCCGGCCAGCGTCACCGCCAGCTCGGCCTCCGCCAGCCGCTCGGCCGCGCGCGCCGCGGTACCGGCGCCGGGCACGACGACGACGGTGAGGCCGCCATGGGCCGCCCGGTCCCGGGCCTCGGCGATGGCCACGTCGATCTCGCCGCGGTAGGACGGCGCCGGGAGGATGTCCGCCGACGTCGCGGGCATCGGGCCGAAAGACCCCGGGCCGGCTCCCTCGAGCGGTGCGTCGACCCCGAACGGGGCGATCCGCCACAGCGGCAGGTCGGCGTCCCGGACCAGATCCTGTACCTCGCCGAGCGTCCGGTAGGCCGACTCGGCCAGGTCGATCGGCGCCTTGCCGCCGGTGGCGGCCGCCATCCACGAGGCCGCCAGGAAGTCGGCACCGGTCCGCACCAGGTCCTCCGCCCGGGTCCGGATGCGTTCCGGGTCGGCGAGCACGACGTGCGTCCCGGGAGCCACCAGTTCGGGCAGCATGGTCAGCCGGCCGGGGACCAGCACCGGGATCAGCGCCTCCATGCCCTCCACCGCCACCCCGGCGGCCAGCTTGCCCAGCATCTCGGCGAGCGTCGGGTCGCCGGTGCCGGCCGCGGACAGCTGCGCCGCCCGGGCACGCACGTCGGCCGTCAGCAGGATCTCCCGGCACGCCTGTGCGGTGACCGAGGACGTGGGCTCGTCGGTGACGATCGCCCGCTGGTCGGTGACGGCGAACGGCCGGATGTCGGTGATCTCGTCGCCGAAGAACTCGATCCGCACCGGGTGGTCGTCGGTCGGCGGGAAGAGATCGAGAATGCCGCCCCGCACGGCGATCTCGCCGCGCTTCTCCACCATGTCCACGCGCGTGTAGGCCAGCGTGACGAGCTGGTCGACCAGTTCGCCCAGGTCGGCCCAGTCGCCGACCCGCAGCTCGACCGGGGCCAGTTGGCCGAGATCGGGTGCCATCGGCTGGATGAGCGACCGGATGGTGGCCACCACCACGGCGACCGGCCCGCGTGGGTCGTCGTGCGGGTGGGCGAGCCGGCGCAGCGTGGCCAGGCGCTTGCCGACGGTGTCCGCCCGGGGCGACAACCGCTCGTGCGGCAGCGTCTCCCACGACGGGAAGATCATCACCCGGTCGGGCCCGAGCAGGTCGCCGATCGCGGCCGTGGCGACCTCGGCCTCCCGCCCGGTCGCGGTCACCAGCAGCACGGGTACTCCGGCGCCCCCGTGATCGGTGTCGGTGGCCAGGGCAGCGGCCAGGAACGGCCGGGCGCCGGCGGGCGCGGTGATCCGATGGGTCGGCGCGCCGGCCGCGGCGACCACGCCGCGGACGGCTTCGGTCGCCAGCACGGCGCCGAGCAGCCCGCCCAGCGCCGGTCGCCGCGCTTCGGTCCCCGCCGATGCGGCGCCTGCGTCGGGTCTGCTCTTCACCTGCGGTGCCAACGGGTACTCCTGTCATCCTGCCGCCCGCAGGGACGCTGGTCAGCGCGTCCTGGTGGGCGAACATGCGGCGCGACGGGGTACCGGCACGCCAGAAACCCCCGAGCCCGGATGGGAGGACGGCGCGAAGCGCCGCTCGGGGGAACTGGGCACCACTTTACCGGCGGACCACCGACAGTCGTCGTGGTCGACAGGCCCGGGAACGCTGTCGCTCGGGTCAGTGACCCATCTCACCGGCGGTCGCCTGGATCCGGGCGAGCCGCTGCGGGCTCGGCCACCGGACCTTGCTGGCCCAGCCGAACTTCTCGAACAGCCAGATGGTCCGGGCCGAGATGTCGAGCTGGCCGCGGAGGACACCGTGCCGGGCGCACGTCGGGTCGGCGTGATGCAGGTTGTGCCACGACTCGCCGAAGGACAGCAGCGCGAGCGGCCAGAAGTTGGCCGACTTGTCCCGCGCCGCGAACGGGCGCTCGCCGATCATGTGGCAGATCGAGTTGACCGACCAGGTGACGTGGTGCAGCAGGGCGATACGGACGAGGCCGGCCCAGAAGAACGCGGTCAGCGCCCCGTGCCAGGACAGGGTGATCAGACCGCCGACGACGCCCGGGCCGAAGATCGACAGCAGGGTCCAGACCCAGAAGTACTTGCTCTGCCGGGCGATGTCCTTGTCCGCCAACAGGTCCGGGGCGAAGCGCTGCTGGTTGGTGTTGTCCCGGTCGAAGATCCAGCCCATGTGGGCGTGCCAGAAACCCTTCGCCAGCGCCGCCATCGACGTGCCGTAGAGCCACGGCGAGTGCGGGTCGCCCTCCCTGTCGGAGAAGGCGTGGTGGCGTCGGTGGTCGGCCACCCAGATGATGACCGGTCCCTGCGCCGCCATCTGGCCCGCCGCGGCGAGCGCGATCTTCAGCGGCCGGTTGGCCTTGAACGACCCGTGCGTGAACAGCCGGTGGAAACCGACCGTGATGCCCATGCCCGACACCACGTAGAACGCCGCGGCAATGGCGACGTCCGTCCAGTTCAGCCCCCAACCCCAGGCGAACGGCACGGCGACCACGACCGCGAGCAGCGGCAGGACCGTGAAGGCGTAGACGGCGACCTGCGCCCCGATGCCGCGCTCCCCGTCCAGGATCGGTTTGGGGCCACCCGGTTTGGCCTCCGGCGGGACGGGCGGGGCGACGGCGACGGAGCCGGCTGGAGCGCCGGTGGTCACGGTGCTGACGGGAGGACCGGCCGGGGCGACGGCGGACTGCTGTGGGGTCACGGGCAACAATCTTTCTCGGGCAGCCACCAGGTGGCGGTCGCGGGACTGGTCACCACGGTACCGGGTACCCCCGGCGTTCCTCGCACGGGCGGACACCGTGATTCCCTCCGGTCCAGACCTTCCCAGCAGCGAAGGAGCGCCGCGGGCGTGGGATGATGACCGCTCGCAGCAATCCGCCGTGGTGTAACGGCAGCACCTCTGATTTTGGTTCAGATGGTTCAGGTTCGAATCCTGGCGGCGGAGCGAGACCACTGCGGCGAAGGTTGTCCGGCGGCTAGCATCCCCTTGGCCATCGCCCGGACTGCGGATCAGCGGACCGCGCCGCCACAGGAGGGATTGCCGATGTCGGACCCGCAGAGCGCCGGATCGGTCGAGCCGTCCATCGCTGCGGTGGTCGTGCTCGCCGCCGGAGCCGGGACGCGGATGCGCTCGAGCCTGCCCAAGGTGTTGCACCCGATCGCCGGCCGGCCCCTGCTGTGGCACGCGCTCGGCGCGGCGGCGCAGGTGCGGCCGGAACGCCTGGTCGCCGTCATCGGCCACGGTCGGGAGCAGGTCGGTTCCTACCTCGACGACGCTCACCCGGACGTCCTCCAGGTGGTGCAGGAGGCCCAACTCGGTACCGGGCATGCCGTCGAGCAGGCGCTGGCAGTCCTGCCCGGGAGCGGCACCATCCTGGTCACCTACGGCGACGTGCCGCTGCTGACCGCGGCGACGCTCGATCGGCTGGCCGCCGAGCACCATGCGTCCGGCAACGCCGTGACGGTGCTGACCGCCGTCGTCGCCGACCCTTCCGGGTACGGCCGCATCGTGCGCGACCCGTCGGGAGAGCTGACCGGCATCGTCGAACACCGCGACGCCGACGCCGACCAGCTGTCGATTCCCGAGATCAACTCCGGCGTCTACGCCTTCGACGGGGAGGTGCTCACCGCGGCGTTGGCGCAGCTCACACCCTCCAACGCGCAGGGCGAGCGCTACCTCACCGACGTGGTGTCCATGGCCAGGGCCGACGGGCACCGGGTCGGGACGGTCATCACGTCGGACGCGACGGAGACCGAGGGTGTGAACGACCGGGTTCAGCTGGCGGAGCTCAGCCGCCGGCTCAACGCCCGGCTGGTCCGAGCCGCCCAGCTGGCCGGCGTGACCGTGCACGATCCGGCCCGGACGTGGCTGCACGCCGACGTGCGGATCGGCCAGGACACCGAACTGCTGCCCGGAACCTCCCTGGAAGCCGGTACGGTCGTCGGCTCCGGATGCGTGATCGGGCCGGACACCACCCTGTCGGGCTGCGAGGTCGCCGACGGTGCGAGCGTGGTGCGCTCGCACTGCATCGGCGCGAGCATCGGCCGGTCCGCGACGGTCGGGCCGTTCAGCTTCCTGCGCGCCGGTACCGCGCTCGGGGAGGAGGCCAAGGTGGGCGCCTTCGTCGAGATCAAGAACTCCGCGATCGGCGACGCCGCCAAGGTGCCGCACCTGTCCTACGTGGGCGACGCCCGGGTCGGCGCCGGGAGCAATCTCGGCGCTGGGACCATCACCGCGAACTACGACGGCCAGGCGAAGCACGCCACGACGATCGGTGAGAACGCCTTCGTCGGCTCGGACTCGACCCTGGTGGCGCCGGTGACCATCGGCGACGGCGCCTACGTCGGGGCCGGTTCCACCGTGACGCAGGACGTGGCGGCCGGCGACCTCGCCGTGGCCAGGGGCAGACAGCACGCTGTGACAGGCTGGGTGCTGCGCCGCCGGAACGGCACCGCCAGCGAGCGTTCGGCGAGCTCGGCCCTGTCCGCCGGGCACCGGGCCGGCGACCCGCCGGGCCCCCGGGCCGGCGGCGAGGTCGAATCCCAGGTCGACAGCGAGGTCGACGGCCGGGCGGACGACACTGCCGGCTGACCCGACGTCTGCTCCAGCTGCCCGCGGCGAGAAAAGGACTCCACGGACGTGAATGCGATCTCGACCAACACCCGCAAGAGCATGCTGCTGTTCGCCGGCCGCGGCTATCCCGAGCTGGCCGACGAAGTCGCGAAGTACCTGGACTCTGAGGTGACTCCGCAGTCCGTCTACGACTTCGCCAACGGCGAGATCTTCGTCCGTCCGGAACTGTCGGTCCGGGGCACCGACTCGTTCATCATCCAGTCGTGCGGCACGCCGATCAACAAGTGGGTGATGGAGACGCTCATCATGATCGACGCACTCAAACGCGCGTCGGCCAAGCGCATCACCGTGGTCCTCCCCTTCTATCCCTACGCCCGGCAGGACAAGAAGCACCGGGGCCGCGAGCCGATCTCGGCCCGGCTGGTCGCCGATCTGATGAAGACCGCCGGCGCGCACCGCCTGATGGTCGTCGACCTGCACACCGACCAGGTGCAGGGCTTCTTCGACGGTCCGGTCGACCACCTCTTCGCGCAACCGCTGCTGACCGAGTACATCTCCGACAAGTACGGCTCGGAGCAGCTGACGGTCGTCTCGCCCGACTCGGGACGCGTGCGCACGGCGGAACGGTGGGCGAACCGGCTCGGCGGGGTACCGATCGCCTTCATCCACAAGACCCGGGATCCGTCCCGCCCCAATTCGGTGAAGGCGAACCGGGTGGTGGGCGAGGTGACCGGTCGGACCTGCATCGTCGTCGACGACATGATCGACACCGGCGGCACCATCGCCAAGGCCGTGCAGGAGATCATGACCGCCGGGGCGGAGAAGGTCATCGTGGCCGCCACCCACGGCGTGCTGTCGGATCCGGCAGCGGAGCGGCTGAGCAGCTGCGGCGCCGTCGAGGTGGTCCTGACCAATACGCTCTGGATTCCGCCGGAGCACCAGTTCGACCAGCTGACGGTGCTGTCGATCGCACCGCTGCTCGCCAGGGCGATCCACGAGGTGTTCGAGGACGGGTCGGTCACCTCGTTGTTCGATGTGTGAGCGCTCGATGGGCATGCCGACGGCGGCACTGCGCAGTCGATGGCTGACCGGGTGGCGGTCAGCTGGAGTGCCGGTGCCGGATCGAAGACGGCAGACAAATTGGATTCGCCCCGCCCGGGCACCCATCACCCTTTAGCGCAGGAAAGTTGCCAAACGCGGTCGGCGTGGCTCCCGCAATTTGAGACCGTTAGTGGTACTCCGAATTGTTTCGCCGTCGATGGACCGGGAACTATGTTGTTCATGACAACTGGATCACAGTCGTGAGCTCCGCACCCCGTGGTGACGCGTCGGCGTCCACCCGGGTCTCGGTCGCCATGCCGGTGTACAACGGCGAGCGCTACCTCCGGGAGGCGGTCGACTCGATCCTCGCGCAGAATTTCACCGACTTCGAATTGATTCTGTGCGACAACGCCTCCACCGACGGAACGGCGGACATCTGCCGGAATTACGCCCGGCAGGACAGCCGGGTCCGCTATCATCGCAATCGTCGAAACATCGGGCTGACCGCCAACTTCGAAATGGCCGCCAATCTGTCGTCGGCGCCGTTCGTGAAGTGGGCCGCCTATGACGACGTCCTGGACCCGACGTGCCTCTCGGACTGCGTGGAGCTCCTGCTCGACCGCCCCGATGTCGTGCTGGCGGTTCCGGCCGGACGCCTGATAGGTGCGTCGGGCGAACCGGTTCCGCCGCCGGGAGACATCCTCCGACCCATCGTGTGGCCGCTGGATGTCGTCGGCCGGGTGACGCGGTACATCGATATGTTGACCGCGCCCGAATCGATTGCCGTCATGCTCTACCTGTTCGGACTATTCCGGGTGGACGGATTGCGGGTGCGAATGCGACTTGCCCCCTACCCGATGTCGGACCAGGAGACCTTGCTGACGGCGCTGCTTGCCGGCCGGTTCCAGGAGACCGCGAACTGCTCCCAGTCGATCCGGATCCACACGGCGTCCTCCGGCTCCGGGATACACGAGGACCCGGTGCGCATCTGGCGCACCATGCATCCGGACGAACCACCCGCAGCGCTGATCGCGCTGTGGCACCACCGGCACCACCAGCGAATCATCGCTCTGCTGGCAGCTGCACCGTTGCCGGTCGCCGAGCGGCGACAGCTCATTGCGCACTATGTTTACCGGGTGGGACGGGAGATAGCCGTCGGCAAGGCCGGAGCTCTTCGTCGTCGACTGCCGGCACTGGGAAGGCCGGTCGCCGCCCTGTCCTCCTGACACCGGCGCGGCCTCGATCCACGACACAGCTCGCGGCTTCGAACGGCGACGAGGTCGGAGCAGTAGGTGAAGACCTACCCGCAACTCTTCCAGGGTGCGTCGGGGGCCGCGAGCAGTGACCGGCCAGGACGACGCGCTGTCCGTTCTCCTCGCTCGTCGACGACCTGACGCAGGATCTTGGTCACCGCAGCCGCAGACGTGTCGGGATCGAAGTCGTGCACACGAAGCGGACCCCCACTGGCCCGCCGGCGCAGCACCGTCGAGTCGGCGAAGTGCGCGAGTATGGCGGTGGCCATGGCGTCGACGTCGTCGACCGGCACCAGTTGCCCGAGTCGGCCGTCGTCGAGCAGCTCGCGGGGCCCGGAGGTGCAATCGGTGGCGATGATCGGCGTGGCGTGGGCCAAGGCCTCCAGAAGCACCAATCCCCCCATTCCTTCGCGCCGCGACGACAACACGAACAGGTCGGCCTGGGCGATCAACGGATGCGGGTTGTCGACGAAGCCCGGCATCTCGACGGAATCCGCGACCTCCAGGCTTCGGGCGAGCTCTGTCAGGGCGGCCCGGTCATCGCCCTCCCCGACGATCACCAAGGTGTGCGCAGTCCCTGCTTTGACGACGTGCGCGTGGGCCCGGATCAGGACATCGAATCCCTTCTGCACATCCAACCGACCGGCCGCGACGATGTAGCAACCGGTCGGTGTGGCGACGCTGGACGGCTGTTGCGCGCACTCGACCACCCGGTCGATATCGACGCCGATCGGCACGGTGAACACCCGATCCGCGGGTAGCCCGTTGTCGACGATCTCCCTGGCCAAGCCGGCGGAGACGCAGATCGCCGCGTCCACGCTGGCATTGACCTTGCGGGTGACCCCCTGCAAAGGCTTCGGCACCCATGCTCCGATGGCCTCGCCGAGCGGGGACTGGACCAGCACCACGAACGGCTTCCGGACCACCTTGGCGACGATCCAACCCATGAGCAGGACGAATCCGATTTCGCTGCTGGACACCAGGATGTCGTGCCGACGACTTTCCCGCACCAGCGGACCGGCGCCGACGAGCACGGCCCACCGCAGGGCCATCCGCCGCCGAACGGCGAAGACGACAGGGATCCCCGGCGCCGGCGTCAGCAACGGCCCGTCTTCCTGGCTGCGCAGCACGAACATGGTGGCGGGCGTGGCGCTGTCCAGCAGGCGGCGGACCATGTCGTGGACGACACGCAGTCCGCCGTTCTCCCGGAGATGGTCGTGCAGGAAGAGGATGCGGACGTCCGCCGGCGGAATTCGGGATGGCCTGTCCTGGGTCCTGCGGGAATGTGCGAACCGAGCCCGAAGTCGCGTGCCGACGTTGCCTCGTCGATCGAGACGGGACACGATCCTCCAGTCTTGAGTTGCACGATGGGTGGTCGGTGGCGGGAGGTCTCCGGCGGTCCGAGGTCCCGTTCGATCCTGACTGATCCCGGCTGCGAGTCGCCCAAGTATACATAGGTGCCGGACGCCGGAGAGTGAGAAAAGCCCTGATGGCCGCACACCCAGGCGGTCCCGGGAGCCGGCGGCACGCCGGTACGCGGCCTTTCCGATGGACTGTTCAGGTCCTGGCCGACAGTGCGGGGATCAGCCGCCGGGCGTTGTCCGCGTAGATGGCCCGCAGGGTCGCCGGGTCCAGATCGAGACCGTAGATCGACCACCGTCCGCGCTCAGGTGGATCCTTCACCGAGTAGGAGAAGTACTCGTCGGCGGACTCGAGCAGCCGGAACCAGATCCGGTACGTCGCGGGGTCCACCGGAAAGCAGTCCGTTCCGAAGAGCACGCGGTCCCGGTGCTCGACCAGGAACGCCCGAGCTGCCCGGGGCTGACGTCCGAGTTCGGACTCACGAGCGGCCAGATCGACGAACAGGTTGGGGTAGTCGGCGAGAAGTCGGGCAACCCGTGAGAGGTTCTCCGACTGGCTGGCCACGTGCGCCCCGATGAACGTCGTCGACGGATGCGCGGCCACCGTGTGTTCGAACGCGTCCGTCAGGCGCTCGTACGAAGGAAATGTCGACCCGCCGAAACGCCAGTCGCGGTGCTGGGCAAGCTCTTCGAACCGTTCGTTGTGCCGGTCTGCCGGGCTCCAGAACGCGATCGGGTCCGCGGTGTGCATCAGGACCGGTAGGCCCAGTGCCCCGGCCTCGTCCCAGACGGCAGTCAGCCGGGGGTCGTCCGGCAGCACCAACTGCTGCCGGGCATCGCGGACGGACAGGCCGAGGTCCTTCCAGACCTTGATCCCGGCCGCTCCCGCCTCCTTCGCCTGCCGCACCATGGCCGGGAGCCGCTGCGCACCGCCTGGCTCGGACAGGTGCGACCAGTCGATGTGGGCGAAGGTCGCGAACCTGCCCGGGTGGGCACGGTCGTAACGATCCAGGTTGCGATCCAGCTCCGCGCCCCATCGGCCGTCGAGATTGACCATGGCGGACACGGAGAGTTCGTCCATCACCGACAGGAGCGCGGGAACGTCCGGAACCATCCAGCGACCGCCGTTGAGCCAGAGTCCCAGATGGTTGTGCACGTCGACAGCGGGCACCGACGCGGCGGCCACGTCGGTCCTGGTCGTCACCAAGGCCGACGCAGGTGCGAAGTCGTGCAGTCGGGCCCTGCGGAAGAGCCGTGCGTGGACGGCGCGTCGGGTCCGTCGTGCGATGGCTGACGCCACCCGCTGTGCGGTGATGGTTCGAGCCACCGATCCCCCCAGGTTCCGCTCAGATGGTCTCCTCGCCCGCTCGGGCGATGCGGTCGTGCCACCGGACCGATTGTCTCCAGTATCCGCCGCTACTCTCCACGCCGACTGCTCCGCAGTTGATATCGTCCGTACGTCGCGACGGGGTATGCGACCGGGGAGCACGGCGGTCGCTGGGCGACCACGATGGTGTCTGCCGCCGACACCACACGAAAGCCACCACCGGATGAACAATGGAAGAAAAGAAGATGTAATGCAGGCTCTCATCACCGGCGGAGCCGGATTCATCGGTTCGAACCTCGCCGACCGGCTGATCGGCGCCGGTCACCATGTCACCGTGCTCGACAATCTCAGCACCGGCAGTCTGGTCAACCTGGCTCATCTGACCGGGCACCCGAGATTCGTCTTCGTCGAAGCCGACGTGAAAGATGCCGAGCTTGCACTTCATTTCGCCGCAAATCCTGCCGAAGTGGTTTTCCACCTGGCCGCGCAGGTCGATGTCCGGGCGAGTGTGGTCGACCCGGTGACCGATGCGAACACCAACATCGTCGGCACCATCAATGTGGCGCAGGCCGCCCGGACGACCGGTGTGCGGAAAGTGGTCCTCAGCTCGTCGGGCGGATCGATCTACGGGAGCCCGCAGCACTTTCCGGTCGCCGAGGACCACCCCATCGATCCACAGTCGCCCTATGCCGTGTCGAAAGTGTCGGCCGAACTGTATTTGAACGCGTTCTCCACCCTCTACGGGCTGCAATGCACTCATCTGGCCCTGGCCAACGTGTACGGCCCCCGACAGAACCCGCACGGCGAGGCCGGCGTGGTGGCCATCTTCTCCGAGGCTCTGCTCAACGGCAGGCCGACCACGGTGTTCGGCGACGGCGGAAACACCCGGGACTACGTTTTCGTCGGAGATGTTGCCGATGCTTTCCTGGCCGCGTCGAGCGAGCGCGGTGACCGGCGCCGGTACAACATCGGCACCGGTATCCAGACGACCGACCGTCAATTGCACGCGCTGGTCGCAGCAGCCGCGCAGGCGCCGGACGAACCGGGGTACCTACCCCGCCGGCTGGGCGACGTCCGCGACTCGGCGATCGACGCCACTCGCGCCCGCACCGAGCTGGGATGGAGACCGATCATCGACCTGGAGATCGGAATCGGGCAGACGGTGCGATACTTCGCTACGAGGGGTGAAGCGTCCGTGCCGGCCAATCATGAACCTACCTAGACCGAAGGATGAATGGGGCCCATATGCCGCAGCTTGGGACTCCAACGAGCACCACTGTCACCCGACGGAGCTATGCCACCAAGATTGAAGTTACGTACAGTAGACGGTGGCGCAGCATCCGACGTCTAGCCGCGAGGATCAAGGATCGATGACGACCAAGGCGCTCTTCCTCGTGGACCACCTGCAGGAGAACGGCGGGCTCCGGGTAGCACACGAGCTTGCCCGTTCGCTGCAGACCGATACCGCCCGTGTCGACCTGTTCGTCCTCCAGGCCGTGTCCGACGGGGCGGTACTCGAGCTGGATCCGGCCATCCCGGTCGTGGTCGGCAACCGACGCCGCCGCAAGTTGCGGTGGTCCATTCCGCTCGGTGCCCTTCGCCTGTTCCGGCAGGCGCACCGGTGTGACGTCCTCGTCTCGGTCAGTGAAACGGGATTCGTCCTTCTGCTCGGCTGGTTGGCCGCCCGGCTGAGCCGCCGGCCGTTCGTGGTGCTGGTGCAGTCTCCTCTCGCCGAATCGATCGCCACGTGGGTGCCGCCCCGGGTCCAGCCGCTGACCCGCTGGGTCAATGCGCGGGCGGACGCGTCCATCTGCGTGTCTCCGCAACTGGTGCAGGGTGTCATCGAGAACGGGATGCCCGCAGAGGCGACGGCGTCGATCACGGTGGGCGTCGACGTCGACAGGATCAGGCACCTGGCGCAGCAGAGCGCATTCACTGCGCGACCGGATTCCAGGTACATCGTCGCCGTGGGCCGGTTGTCGACGCAGAAGGGCTTCGACCTGCTGATCGCCGCTCACGCCAAGGTGCTCGCGGCCGGCGAACCGCATCTGCTCTACATCGTCGGGGAAGGCCCCGAGCGGTCGCGCCTCGAGCAGCTCGGCCGCGAGCTCGGCGTCCAGGACACCGTCTTCCTGGCGGGTTTCCTCGCCAATCCACACCCCCTCCTCGCGGCGGCCGACCTGTTCGTTCTCTCGTCCCGGAACGAGGGAATGGGAGGACTGGTGCTCCTGGAGGCGCTGGGTCACGGAGTTCCCATCGTGGCCACCGACTGCGTGACCGGTCCTCGCTCCCTCCTCGAGGGAGGGCGCCTGGGCACCCTGATCCCGACGGAGGACGTCGACGCCATGGCGGATGCGATCGGGCATCACCTGCGTCACCCGGAGGATCTGCGCGGCAAGGCACTGTGCGGTCCGGACCGGGCGCGGGAGTTCGATCCGGCGCACTCGGCGGCACAGTTCGTCGCGATCCTCGAATCGGTGATCTCCCGCCGGCCGGGTGACCGGCCGATCCTCCGGCGGCGGCAGGTGCGGCAGGCAGCGGGTCCGACGGGGCTTCCGCCCACGGTGGACCTGGCGGCCGCCACTGCCCACCTGCACACCCAGGATGCCGCACCGGTGCGATCCGCGGCGGCGCGATCTGCAGCGGGGCCGAGGCCCAGACGGCGACTCGCGTCGCTTCCGCTGCGGCCAGCATCGCCTCGACACCCTGAACCGCACCAGGGCGGTCAGTAGCGCCGAGGCCGGGACGTCGCCGGGATCCCGACAGCGATCGAGTCGTCCTCGACGTCCCTGGTCACCACGGCATTCGCCCCGACGATCACGCGGCTGCCGATGCTGATCCCGCCGAGAACGGCTGCACCGGCACCGATCAACACGTCGTCGCCGATGACGGGCTGGCCGGCTCGCGTCCCGTCGCCCAGGGTGACCCCCTGGTGCAGGCGCAGATTGCGGCCGGCGACGACGTCCGGTCCCACCACGATCCCGACGCTGTGAGCCAGGCACAGCCCCGGGCCGATGGTCGCGAACGGACTGATCTCGGTCCCGCTGATGCGGATCGTGCGCGACTGCACCGCATAGGCCAGCGCCACGAGGCGCTTGCCGGCCAGGAACTGGCTGAGCCGGAAGTACGCCACCGCACGGATCCGCGGATACAGGGCCGTCTTGGCGACGACCTGCAGCCACCACCGCCCCGGGCGGTTCTGGTCGTAGCCCTCGACCATGTTGACCAGGTCTTCGTGCAGCGTCTTGGACAGCCGCGCAGGACCGCCGCTGGGCAGGGGATCGGCCCGGTGCTCGGTGTTCATCTCCACTCCTTCAAATGAATTCCGGCTGCGTGACCGCCGAAGTGCAGCCGTCGACGCCCGATCGAGTCTTTTCCCACTCGATAGGGTCATCGGCGATGGCGCCGGTCCCGATAGGCTGTAGGCCGGGGGCCCCGAGAGGCCCGGCATCCGCGTGTGCCGGTGCTGCTCGGATGATCGTATGTCGGCAGCAGCCTGACCTGCGATGCGGCCTGCGGTCTTGATCAATATGGAGGAAGATATGCGAATTCTTGTCACCGGTACAGAAGGCTACCTGGGGTCTCTCGTGGCGCCGGCCCTGAGCCGCAGAGGCCACGAGGTGACCGGGCTGGACACCGGTTACTACAAGAACGGGTGGCTCTACCACGGCACGGACCGGACGGTGTACACCATCGACCAGGACGTTCGCACCGTCGAGGCGGAACAGCTGGCTGGTTACGACGCGATCGTCCACATGGCCGAGCTGTCCAACGACCCGCTGGGCAACCTGCTGGGCGAGGTCACCTATCAGGTGAACCACAAGGGCTCGGTCCGCCTGGCGGAGATGGCCAAAGCGGCGGGCGTGAAGCGTTTCGTGTACATGTCCTCCTGCAGCGTCTACGGAGTTGCCGAAGGCATTGTCGACGAGAATTCCCCGGTCGCGCCGCAAACGGCATATGCGGACTGCAAGACGTTGGTCGAGCGGGACGTGCATGCACTGGCGGACAGCACCTTCTCGCCCACCTTCATGCGGAACGCCACCGCGTTCGGCGCTTCCCCCAGGATGCGGTTCGACATCGTCCTGAACAATCTCTGCGGTCTGGCCTACACGACCGGGAAGATCGCCATGACCTCCGACGGCACACCCTGGCGCCCCCTGGTGCACGCGCTGGACATCGCCAAGGCCATCGCGTGTGCGCTCGAGGCACCGACGGAAGCTATTCACGATCAGGTGTTCAACGTGGGCAGCAACGACCAGAACTACCAGGTCCGGGAGATCGCCGAAACCGTGGCCGCCGAATTCCCCGGCTGCACGACGGTGTTCGGTTCGCCCAGTGCGGACAACCGCAGTTACCAGGTGAACTTCGACAAGATCCACGCCCAGCTCCCCGGTTTCAGCTGCGACTGGAATGCCAAGCGCGGTGCCGCACAACTTGCCGAGATCCTCACCGCGATCGATCTGGACACCGCGACCTTCACCGGTCGGGGCCACACCCGGCTCACCCAGCTCGAATACCTGCTCCGCACCAAGCAGATCGACTCCGACCTCCTGTGGACGTCGCACGTATGACCCCCACACCTCCTGGTCCAGCAACCGACGACGGCCTCACCGATACCGTCCAGGGCTCCGGAGAGGCGATCGAGACGACGCCGACCGGCGAGACCGGCGAGGTCGGCAACGGCACCGTCGGTCGCTACGAGGTGGTCGTCGTCACCTACTACAGCCGGGCTCAGCTGGAATCCATGCTGGCGTCCGTCCGCCCCGAGCAGCGCGTCGTCGTGGTGGACAACGTGTCCGGGGCGGACGGCGTGCCCGAGGTCGTCGATCGGCTGTCGCACGGCCGCTGGATCGACGGCGGCGACAGCGGGTACGCCAAGGCGGCGAATCGAGGCGTCCAGACCTCGACGGCCGAATTCGTCGTGTTCGCGAACGCCGACAGCCTCCCTACGCCGGAGATCTGGGAAACCCTTGTCGAGCAACTGGATTCGGACCCGGGTCTGGGCACGGTGGCGGCCGCGACCGTCAACCCCTCCGGTCACATAGAGATCGGTGTCGGCGGGTGGGAACCGACGCCTCTGCGATGCCTGGTCTACGCGGTCGGACTGCATCGGCTGTTCACGAATGCCGGCGTGTATGCCCGACCGGAGATCGGCGAGGACGTGCGGCTGCAATGGCTCACCGGCGCGTGCCTCGCCGTGCGTCGCCAGGTATTCCTGGATCTCGGCGGATTCGACGAGCGCTACTTCGTCTACAACGAGGACATGTCGTTCGGCCGGACCGTCCGCGAGGCGGGGCTGAGGCAGATCCTGCGCACCGATCTACTGGTACCGCATGCCGCGGGTGGGTCCGGTGGCGGGAGCACGAAGATGTCGCAGCAGAAGGGCGCATCCATGGCTCACTATCTGGATGACCACAACAAAGCGCTGCCGGCCGCGGTCATGCGCGGAATACTCGCCTCCGGAATGGCGGGACGACTGCTCGCCGCGATCGGTCGAGGCCGCCGGGACACCGCGCGCATTCACGCCGCCTACATTCGCGGCATTCTCACCAGGAAGTCTCCGTACACTTCCTGACCCGCCTGCCGATGCCGGGTCTATCGTCGGCTGTCCTCGGGACGGTCGCGCTCCGTCGCCCGCGCCGGCGCACCCGGCGACTGCCGACGATTCCACGGCAGCAGCGCGACGACGACGGCCACGATGCTGAGCAGGTCCGCCAGGTGGATGCCGTGTTGATACGACAGGGATACCAGGATGGGCCCTTGCAGGGGATGATCCGGGAGCGGCCACAGCACGGCGGACACGACCAGCACCAGGCGCCAGATCCAGTGGCCCGTCCGGCCGGTGCCGACGCATCCTGCGACGAGGCCCACGAACAACAGCGCCGCGAACAGCGTCGCATCCGGGCCCTTCTGGATCAACGACTGCACCCATGACTCCTGCGGCGGCATCGAGCTATGCCTCCCGGGGGCGGGCGGTGATCGCATACCCCGCCTCGTTGGCCCAGGCGACGGCTGCGCGGGCGTGCTCGGCCCAGTCGACACCGGGCGACATGAACTCGGTCTCCAGGTGACACGCCAGGTTGGGGTCGGCCGCGTAGAGAAGATGGGGATGCCGCCGGCGGGTCAACGCCCGCAGGTCGTACGCCACCCGGAACGGCGCCTGCACACAGTTGGCTGCCAGCTCCGGGAGACCGGATCGAAAGCGGGTTGCTGCCGGGCCGATGGCAATCTCCTTCAGCGAGTAAGGGAAGCGGCCCTGATACACGAGGCAGGTTTCGTGATCCAGCAGCCGGTGCCGGTAGGGGAACATTCCTTGACGGAAGATGCCGTAGTCGGCCTTCAGGGCACCGACCGTTGCCCCGAACGTACTTGCGGTACTCGGCACGTTGACCCAGGCGTGGCCCTGCACCTGCGCATCCGCGTGCCGGCGGAAGTCGGCCGGCTCGGTGACGTCGACGCCCGGCGGGAAAGCGATGTGTTGCGGAGTCGATGCGTACAACGCAAAGTATTCGGCTCCGGCGATTTCGAGCTGGGCGGCCTGCAGAGCCACGAAAGCGCGGTCGTCGTGCAGGTAGTCGTCTTCGCTGAAATAGACCAGATCGTCGTCGGGCCAGTCCGACGCCCGCGGGAGCTTCAGCGCGGACACATAGCTCGCGCGCATACCCAGGGGTCCGCCTGGCAGGTCGAGGATCCTGCCCCGACCGTCGACCATCCGCCTCAACTCGTCGGGGATCGGGCCGTCGGCGAGCACGGTGACCTGCGCCTGCACCACCTCGGCCGCGCGGAGGAACGACGCGAGGCAGGTGGCCTTGCTGTAGAACGAGGGCCGGCCCTTGAAATTCTCGCCGCCATACAGCCGGTAGACCAAGCGTAACGTCATGCTTTCCTTCCGTCCTGCTCTCCGGCGTGGCCCGGTTCGATTCTCGCCGTGCGACCGGTTCCTACAGGGCGTCCATGTGGCATGTGCCCGAATTCACGCGCAGCCTCTCCCACGGTTGCTACCATAGCGCTACGGCAGGACCGAGATCTCGACTGTCATTCGGCCAATCGGGTGGTACCGTGCTGATGGTCGATGGTCGCGTGCCAAGAAGTCCAACAGACCGTCATCGTTCTGTATCATTATGCAGCACGTAACCCGAATGCCATGCCGCCCGATCGAAGAAAGGCCGTCTTGTTACCCGTCCTCGCCGAGCACGCCGATGCGGCCCGTCAGGCTCTCTCCACCGAGGTCTTCGACTACTACCGCGCCGGAGCGGGCGACGAGGTCACCCTCGACGAGGCGGTCCTGGCCTGGGCGAGGTTCCGGTTGCGCCCGTGGCCGCTGCGGGACGTGGCATCGGTCGACACCTCTACCTCTTTGTTGGGCATCGATCTGCGGACACCTGTCGGCGTCGCACCGTCCGCCTTCCAGAAGTTGGCCCACCCGGGCGGCGAGATCGCCAGCATGGAAGGTGCCGCGCAGGCAGGCAGTCTTTTCGTCCTGTCCACCCGGGCATCGCTGTCGATCAGCGATCTGGGCCGGGCGGCCACCGGCCCCTGGTGGTTCCAGGTGTACGTCATGCGCGATCGCGATCTGACAGCCCGCATCGTCGACGAAGCCGTGTCCAGTGGAGCCCGAGCGCTCGTGCTGACCGGCGACACCCCCTACGTCGGCCGGAAGCACGCCGTCAACGGCGTACGCATACCGCTCCCCGACGATCACTTCCTGGTCAACATCAAGAACCACCTGGCGGTCGGTGTGGACGGTCGCGCCGCAGCTGCCCAGGATCCCGCGATCGGCCTCGAGACGATCGACTGGTTGAAGGCCAGAAGTGGTCTGCCGGTCCTGGTGAAGGGTGTGCTGCGGGGGGACGCCGCCGTCGAGTGCCTGGATGCGGGCGCGGACGGGGTCATCGTGTCCAACCACGGTGGGCGGCAGCTGGACCGCGCGATCCCCAGCGCGCTCGCGCTCGAGGAGGTCGTGACAGCGGTCAAGGGTCGTGCGCCGGTCCTGGTCGACGGCGGCCTGCGTTCCGGTCTGGATGTCCTCACCGCGCTGGCCCTCGGTGCTGCCGCCGTCCTGGTCGGTCGTCCCGTCCTCTGGGGTCTCGCTGCGGGAGGCGGGACCGGCGTCCGGGAAACGCTCGACGCGCTGACCGAGGATCTGCGCCATGCGATGGCCCTGGCGGGTGTGTCGCGCCTGGCCGATGTCCGCCGCGACCTGGTGGTGCCGAGATGACGCACCAGGTGCTCCTGACCAATCGAATTCTCCTGACAGCAAGCAGTGCCACGCCGACGACTGGGATCCCTTCATGATGAGCCTTCCGAATGCTGACGACACCTCTCCACCGACGTACGACCCGGCCGACATCCCGGTCATGATCCTGTGCGGCGGGATGGGTACCCGGCTTCGCGAGGCGAGTGAGAAGTTGCCGAAGCCGTTGGTCGACATCGGTGGAAAGCCGATCCTGTGGCATGTCATGAAGATCTATGCTGCGCACGGGTTCAGGCGCTTCGTCTTGTGCCTGGGCTACAAGAGCGAGTTGATCAAGAGGCACTTCCTGGACATGCGTGAGCAGGCCAGCGATTTCACCCTGCATCTGACCGGCGATCATCAACCGGTCTTCCACGGGGACGCCCACGAGGACCAGTGGGAGATCACCTTCGCCGAGACCGGGCTGCAGACGGGCACGGGGGGCCGCATCAAACGCGCCCTGAAATACGTCGACACCGATATCTTCGCCCTGACCTACGGCGACGGCATCGGAGACGTCGATCTCACGGCCCAGTTGCGTCACCATGTCGCGAAGGGCCGTCTGGCGACGGTGACCGGCGTGCACCCGACGAGCCGTTTCGGCGAGATCCGGGTCGACGAGAATGCCAGCCAGGTCACCGAGTTCAACGAGAAGCCGACGCTGGCAACGGGTTGGGTGAGCGGCGGGTTCTTCCTGTTGCAGCGCGAATTCGCGACACGTTATCTCGACGACGACCCTGACCTGCTGCTCGAGAAATCACCGCTGCAGCGGGTGGCGCGGGATGGTCAACTGTCCATCTACCCACACGAGGGCTTCTGGGCCGGAATGGACACCTTCCGGGACTGGACCGACCTCAACCGCCGGTGGGACCTGGGCGACGCCCCGTGGAAGACTTGGAAAGATTGATGGTCGACTTCAGGAGAAACGGGTATCAGGCCCGCGCCGCGAAATTCGCAAGATCTGCGGCTGGTGGGGGGTCCACACCGATGAACAGCACACGCGGGGTTCGGCTCACCCCGCCGGTCGAGCCGCTTCGCCCGCCGGCCGCCGACCACCTGAAGAACGGAAGGTCCGACCCCGGCGCTCCCCTTGCCGGCCAGGGCTCTGACGGCGCCGCCTACGCGCACGGCGGCGGCCGAAAGGACCGCAGGCGGGGAGAGCGCATCTCGCTCGCCGACCGGTGGCGAAAGGTTCCACTCGTCGAACAGGCCAGGCAACCCACGCTCGCCCTGCTCCTGTCCCGTCCGGTTCTGCTACTGGTGTGTGCTCTGCTGGGCGCGTCGATCGGTTTTGCGCTCGGCGGCCAGCCGAAGTACTCGTCGTCCGCGGTCGTCGAGTTCACCAGTCAGACAACCGACAGCAATCTGGTGAAGGTGTCCGGGCAGACCATTGCGGGAACGGCGACATCCGCCGACGTGGTCAACGCAGCAGCGTCCGGTCTCGGCCGCGCCGGTGCCGGGCTCGCCGGGCGGGTGTCCGCGCAGTGGGAACCGGACACCCAACTCGTCTCCGTGACGGTGAAGGCGGATTCCGCGTCCGCCGCGGTGGCCGGTGCCAACGCAGTGGCCCAGACCCTGGTCACCCAGGCGCAGGCCGCGATCGAGGCAAGACTGCAGGCCGCGTTCGACGAATCGAACCGGGTGCTCAGCTCCCGGAAGCTCAGTTCGTCCGAGGCCGAGATAGCGCGGCTCACCGCGCTGGGCAGCTCCCTGGGCAGCCGACAGGACGCCATCGTCGGCCAGTCCAACGCCCTCACCCTCAGCGACCGGGCCACGACGGGCACGATGGCCGGGCTCAGCCGGGCGATGACCGCCGCGATCGGTCTCGTCGCGGCTCTGCTCTTGGCAGGTCTGGCTTCTCTCCTGCTGGGCATCAGGGGCCTGAAGGCGTCCTCCCAGCCAGGGCTGCACCGCCTTCTTCCGAGCCTCGATCTGCGGACCCCGTCGGATGCCGCCGGCATCGCCGGACAACTCGTCGAATCCGGTCAGAAATGTGTCGTGGTGATCGCAGCGCCGGGCGTCCGTGATGCGGCCACCCAGTTCGGGCAGGACGTCTCGTTCTTCGCCCAGGCTCTCGGCATGAACGTGGCGTTCGTGGGTCCGGCGGCGTTCGACGAGGACCGCCAGGGCGTCGACCTGCTGAGCCGCCGCCGGCGAGCCGATGTGCGCCAGTCCTTCGGCGTCGACATGGTCGTGGCGGTCATGCCCGGCCGGAGTGACGCGTCGAACCTGCTCAGGGGGCAGTCGGATCTCGCTGCGTTCGTCGTCATGCGGCGACGACACACGCCGATCACGGTGGCGCTGTCGCTGACCCACCATTTCGCCCGCGCCCGCCCCAGTGTGATCCTGGCGGGATGATCTCCGCCGGTGCCGACAAGAGAACAGTGCACTGGGTGGGTGCGCTTTTCCTGTTGGTGATCTTGTTCCAGCGCTTCGGTATCCCGGGTGTTCCGGGCCTCGGCCTGCTGGTGCTCATCGTGCTGGCCTGGGTGGTGGTGGCAGCCGCGCGCGGCATCGTCGTCATCGACTCGACCCGATTGACCTTCTGGTTGGCAGCAGCCGGTGTCACGGCCGCGTCCATGCTGTTGCAGGCCAGGTTCGTCCCGAACGCCGAGATCAGTGTGCCGGCGTGGTTCCTGGTGGTGAGCGTGTGGTTCCCGTTCACCACCAAGCTCAAGGTCAACAACTCCGCCACCTATGTCGCCCTGCTGACCCGGGTCGTGACCATCAGTTCGGGCCTGTCCGTCCTCACCATCGCCATGGTCGGGACGCAGCTGGTCGGCATCCGCTACCGCGACTGGTTCAGCGAGATCGTGCCGTCGGCGCTGCAACTCCAGGGCTTCAACACGGTCGCGTCGACCGTCTACGGGTCGGCGATCTCGCGCGGTAACGCGTGGATCGGCCTGGAACCCTCGATGGTTTCCATGCAGATCGCCACCGGCCTGCTGGCGGCCCTCTTCGTGCGGGCGAAGCCCTGGCAGGTGCTCCTGCTGATTCTGGGCATGATCGCGACGGTCTCAGGGTCCGGCATCGTCCTGATGGTGGTGGGCGTCCTGGTCATGCTCGTCCACCGGTCTCGTCGCCTCCTGGTGCCCTACTCGGTGCTGGGTCTGGTCACCGTCGTCCTCTCGGCGTTCACCCCCTTCGGCCGACTCCTCCTGAACCGCACGACCGAACTTCAGACCGGCAACTCCTCCGCATCGTTGCGCGCCCTGCAGCCCTACACCATCCTGTCGCCGAAATGGACTGAACACCTGTCCGGCGTGCTGCTGGGATACGGGCCCGGGTCATCGCAGAGAATGGTCGCCGACCTCAACATTCTCGGACTGCTCGTACCCAGTCCCATCAAGGTGTTCTTCGACTACGGGCTCATCGGCGGCTCCGTGCTGGCGGTCTTCATCCTGGGCTGCTACTGGTCGGGGCCCAGTCGAGCGTTCAGCTTCACCCTCCTGTTCTCGCTCTGGACACTGCAGCCAGGGATCACCACGTCGGCAGTCGTCACTCTGGTCATGGTCCTTGTGACGCTCTGGTCACCTCGCGACGGCCTCCCCATCGAGTCACTGCCGACATCGCGGATGTGGGGCTGGAAACGAACGGTCGGTCCCCCGGTGGTCGAACTGAAGCAGGTCGTCGACGATCCCAGTCCGTCCTAGATCCGCTCACCCGGTCGACCGGGCGCCGCGCCCGGACCGACCGCTCCACACCCGGCGACCGTCGTTCGACACCTCAACCTTGGCAACACTTCTCGACTTTGCAGGCCTTGTGTCATGCCGGCCTCGCTGCTGCAACGTCGATGAAACAGTCGATGACCTTTCTCGACGACAGCCGACCCGTCCCCCGGGTCGATGGATTGTGCAACGGCCGGTGGCCAGGTCGACCCCGACCGGGGGCCATTCGTCGCCGAATGTCTCGACCCCAAGGCATGGCGTGAACCGCTGTGCGGGCACACCACCCCTGATGACGAGGGCCACGCCGGTGGAAGATCGCGGCGGAGGTCCGGGCGCGGTTGCACCCAGGGTCATGCGACCGGCTGGCGAGACCGGTGACTCACCACGAAATCGGCCCCTAATAGCTGAACTTTCCTGCGGCTCCGGTCCGGTCACCGGCTGGTCGCTCGCCACCGCACCCGCACCGACCAAGCGGCCAGTCGATAACTGAGAGTGATCGGCTTCAGGGCTGCCTCCACGTCATCGCCCTCTTTTCGAAGTCAGCAGTTCGTCGTGTCTCATTCTCGCTGAACATTTCCTTTCATTAGCGCCGCCGTTCGAGTGGTCCACCGAGCCTGACGTGTGCCCGAGGAGCTCATTACACTCAGTTAATACACCGGCCCGCACATGCGCATCTCTGAGGGTTTGGGCTACGGCCATCAGATCCGGCGTCGTCTGGGTGAACCGCGCTGCTGCTTCCGGACGCCGTAAACCTTACGCCTTTGAGGTGCACTGATAGACGGGCAGCTAAGCGTCCGGGCCGCGGCGCGTCGGCGGCGACCAGTGGAAGCTGCGGTCTGCCGTTGAGTACGCACCCCGGATGTATAACTCTCCGTATTCGAAAACATCCAGCCGCCCACCGCGCCGATAGTTGCCTGTCTAATTTAAGCGACCTATGGTCAAGTGAAACGTCCTCCAGATCGGCTGGGGAACTGGTCGAGAGGGAACAATGAAAAATTGGAATTCGCGACCATCGCGGACCCGCCGTGGTAACTGTTCGTATGCTCGGACGCCCTTCGTCCTCGCCGTCGGACTTGTCGCCGGGCTCTTGGGCACTGTCACGACCCAAGCGTCTGCGGCGTACGCCGACGGCACTGCCGCCACCACTGTGTCGGTGGACGACGCCACGAGCAGCGGCGTCAACAAGTTCAGCTACACGGGGAGCTCGTGGACCACCTGCGGCGGCTGCCTCAACGGCGCCACCCAGAACGCCTTCCACTACGGCTACACCACCAACGACCAGGCCGTCCTGAAATTCACCGGCACCCAAGCCACGCTCTACGGATTCAAAGAACCGGCCGGAGGAATCGCCGCCATCTCGGTCGACGGAGCCGCGCCCACCGACAACAACTTCTACGCACCCACCGCAACACGATCAGCGGTCTACACCTCACCCACACTGACCGCCGGCAACCACACCATCACCGTCACCGTCACCGGACGCCGCTCCGGCGGAACCAGCCCGTCCGTCAACCTCGACGGCGCGACCGTGACCAGCGGCTCCTCCACGCCGCCGACCACCGCACCACCCACCACCACCGCGCCCCCGGCCACCACCGCACCCCCGGCCACCACCGCACCGCCCACCACACCGCGGACCAGCACCGCACCACCCACGACGACCACACCGCCGAGCGTGACGTCGGTTGACGACGGGGTCAGCGCGGGGACGAACCGATTCAATTACGTGGGTGGGTCGTGGACCACCTGCGGCGGCTGCCTCAACGGCGCCACCCAGAACGCCTTCCACTACGGCTACACCACCAACGACCAGGCCGTCCTGAAATTCACCGGCACCCAAGCCACGCTCTACGGATTCAAAGAACCGGCCGGAGGAATCGCCGCCATCTCGGTCGACGGAGCCGCGCCCACCGACAACAACTTCTACGCACCCACCGCAACACGATCAGCGGTCTACACCTCACCCACACTGACCGCCGGCAACCACACCATCACCGTCACCGTCACCGGACGCCGCTCCGGCGGAACCAGCCCGTCCGTCAACCTCGACGGCGCGACCGTGACCAGCAGCTCCTCCACGCCGCCGACCACCGCACCACCCACCACCACCGCACCCCCGACCACCACCGCACCCCCGACCACCACCGCACCGCCCACCACGACCACACCGCCGACGACGACCACACCGCCGACCACCGGCACGGGGACATGGCTTTCCGGCGAGTCGGCCAACGACAGCATTCTCGACGGCTCCTTCGCCGCTTGGCGAGGTAGGTCAGTAGAGATCGGCGGCACCTGGGGGTCTACGTCCGACTGGGGATCGATGGAAGCCTCACCGTTCTGGACCGTCGGCCCGGACGGCGCATGGGCCAAGACGCCTCGCATGGATTACGCCATGAATGCCTTCCCGGACAACATCGGGTCCTCGCAGAACTGGGCTGGCGCAGCATCCGGGGCCTATGACGCCCACTGGACCACGATCATCAAGAACCTGAAGTCGGCCTGGGGATCCCGCGCTGCCTCGAACATGTACATCCGGTTCGCCCATGAGATGAACGGCAACTGGTACGGCCATTCCGTTCCCCCGGCACAGGTCCAGAACTTCAAAGCCGCCTGGGTGCGAATCTCGAACATCGTCAAGGCGAATTTCCCGGGCGCGAAGTTGGTCTGGTCGGTCAACCACGACAACAGCTGGTCATATTCGATGACAGACCTCTGGCCCGGCGATTCGTACGTCGACGTCGTGTCCATGGACAGCTACAACAACTACCCCTGGTGCTCGACTGCGGCGTCCTGTACGGCGAAGTTCAACCTGACCCAGAATGGTGGCCCAGCCGGACTGGAGACCTTGCGCCAGTTCGCCCAGGCCCACGGCAAGCCGTTCGCAGTCTCGGAATGGGCGAACGCCGCGGTGAACGCCGGCGGTGGGGGCGGCGACGCGCCGGAGTTCTATGTGGCCTTCCACAGCTGGCTGACCGCTCACGGCGGCACGGGCGCCGGCCAGGTGCTGTACGAGGTCATGTTCAACACCCAGGGATTCGGCGACCACTACGAGATCTTCGCGAACGGCTCCTCGTCGAAGTACGAGCCGCTCTCCGCAGCGAAGTACATCCAGCTCTGGTAGTTCGCCTCAACGGCGACATCGATGATGCGCAGGCCTGCCGAGTCTCACCTCTGCTTGACGGAGTGGGACAACAGCAGGCCTGCGTTTCGCTGCGCGCAGCAGGTGGCACTGACCGCACAGCAACGGGAGAGCACGCACCCCCGCTAGGGACGCTGCAGCCGTCCATCGACCAGTCGGACGAAAGGCGGGGCGGCGAAGTAGTTTCCGTAATACGGGCGCGATCCCGCCGTCAGCCTGGCTTCCTCGGCCTCGGAGTCGACGGGCCCTTGGAGGGTGCCGTCGACATCGCGATACACCCGGTACCCGCAGTTGAACAAGATACCGAACAGGTCGCTGGGCCGACCGCCTTCGCCCACCAGCGGGTCCTCGCTGATCTCGAAGCACAGCGAGAGGATGCGGGCTTCGGTCAGGAGTTTCGTGGCACCGGTGAAGACGCCCTTTTCGAAGCCTTCGACATCGACCTTGCAAAAGGCCACGGTGTCGATTCCGCGCTCGGCGCAGCTTTCGTCGAGCGTGACGATGGGGACGTCCACCGTCTGGTCCGGCCCCACCTGCTTCAGGTCGGGCATGTGCATCTTGTGAAGGCCAAGCGAACTCCAACCGGAGGCGCCGGGATCGGAGTAGGTGTGCATGGTTGCGGAACCGGAGTGATCCCCGACGGCTGCCTGCAGCAACGTCACCCCGCTGGACCGGTTGACCGCAAGTGTTTCGGCGAACCTGGCGGCGGTGGCAGGAACAGGCTCGAAGGCCAGCACCTGTCCGGTCGGGGCGACGAGACCGGCCGCATAGGCGCTGTAGACCCCGACATTTGCGCCGACATCCAGGACGACGTCCCCCGGCCGGAGGAACTGTTTCATGAATTCGAAGGCGGCCGCGTCCTCGGGCCGGGTGAGAATCCAGCGAGAGGCTCTTCGTTCATACGATTGGATGACGGTTTTCACGCCATAGGCATCCTCGATGACCACCGGGGCGTTTGTCGCCGCTTGCAATCCGACTTTCACCTGCCAGGCAACCTCGACGCCCGTCTTGGCGAGAGACTTCAAACGAGGCGACCTGTCCAGCGTCCGCTGCAATTGCTTCTTCATCCGCTTGGCTGTCGTCACGCGAGCATCCTAGCGGACAGCCACTCCTGGCCAACGCGAGGACCCTTGCTGGACCGTTCGGGTGGAGTGGTTCCCCGCGATCATGCGCTGGTGCGGCGAATGCCTTCGCTATCGGCAGGACCGAGGCCTCGCGCATCCTGCCAGTCCCCGCGCTCGGTACGCCGCCACAAACCAGTTTGACGACGACGCAGGTGCCGATAACCGCCGAAAATCGCAGCGACGTTTGCCATCCCGAACTGGTAGGGAACTGCCAGCACCCGGCTGTCGAGCACAGCACCAGCGCCCGCCGCCGACCAGGCGACCAATTGACCGGTCGCCAGGTAGTGCATCAACCCGCGGCCGCGACGGCCCGCCCGCCATGCGGTCACCAGAACGACGGGGAGCAGCAGAGGGACGACGATCGACCTCAGCAACCGATGGCTGACAAAGGCGACCGCGATCCACCCGTTGGCCGGTCGGGCCAGCCGAAGATGGCGCAACGATCCCTGCCACACCCCGGCGGCGATCCGCGCACGCCGCTCGAAGTCATCGCGCTTCGATCGGGAGACGGCCTCGGTGGCGGACGCACCCATGGCGTGCCGGACAAGAAGCCCTCGACTCAAGGCGTCGATCGGTATCCAGTAATCGTCGCCGTACACGTCCGGCGGGATCGGGCGGTAAGCACTCCTGCGAACGGCGTAGATCCCACCGTCTGCTCCGACGACGGCTCCGAAGACGCCTTCGGCTTCCTTGAGCGCCGCCTCGAACTTCCAGTACATCGACTCGCCGACGCCATGGGCACCGGTACCCACCGGCATTTTCCGTCCACTGACCACTGCGACCCGCGGATCGTCGAATGCTTCGACGATCGCTTCCAACGATCCGGGCGAGAGCGACCCGTTCGCGTCGCTGAACACGACGTACTCACCGGCAGCCTCTTCGACCCCCCGGTTGAGGCCGGCACTCTTGCCTCCACGAGTGGGCTGTGTCACCACCCGGACATGGCGGCCGCCACCGGCAGCCAGCGCGGCATCAGCGGTGCCGTCCGTCGAACCGTCGTCGACGACCAGGATCTCGAGGCGGTCCACCGGGTACGCCTGCGCCAGGGTGTCCTGGATCTTGCGGGCGATGAAAGGTGCTTCGTTGAATGCAGGAATGACGACGGTCACCAACGGCGGGCACGGCCGACCAGATCCCATGTGTCGCCGCCCGCGGCGCGTGACACGCTTCGCCGAAAGGCCGACCAGAGCCGGGTATCCGAGGTGTGTCCACGCGATCGTCACCAGTCCGGCGACGGTAGCGACGGACGCCGGATGTCGGCGATCGGTGCTTGATACCACTTGCTGAACCTCCACTGTCACGCCAGTCAACCGCGGCGTATCCGATACCTCTCCCCTGGTCAGCCACGATCAGGGAACAGCGGCGCTCCGCAGAACGGACTGGATGTCGGCATCCCGATCGACGCCGGGGGCAGCACAGACGCCGATGGTCGACCCGGGCTGCCAGGACCAGGCAAAAGCACCGGCATACCCTGGAATGGATGCATAGGCGGTCACCTTGCGCTGCACGCGGGCGGCTCTCTTGGCGACATCTGCCAGGCAGCCATCGCGATCCTCGCCGGGGTCGACCACGCCGAACTCACCGACGATGACCGGCTTACCAGCAGAGTTCGACCGGGCCGCCGGGCCGAGGTGCGTCTCGGCCTCGCTGTAGTCGTACTCGTGCAGCGAAGCGATGTCGACACCGGGCGACTCGTTGATCTTGAGATAATTGGAATTCCCACCCAGGGCGTACGGTGCGAGCGTTCCGGACGAGAAAAGCCGCGTCGGGTCCAACTTCTTGGCCAGGCTGCCCATCTGGTCGTAGAACGTGCGTAATGCGCCACCGGCGTACTGCGGCTCGTTGAAGTACTCGAACCAGGCAATGGTGCCGTATCCGCGGTACCGGGAGACGAGCATCGTCAGGTGCGCTGCATAACTGGCCCGGTCGTCGTCATTGGCGAACCAGGCTTCGTCCTTGTTGTCTTCGCCGCAGTCCGGATTGCCGTTGCCCAGCGTCACGGTCACGTAGATGTTGTTCCGCTGCGCTGCCTTCAGCGCAGCGTCCAGGCGAGAGAGGTTCCAGTTGCGGAAGAACATCAATCTGACCGCACCGTGTCCGTCGTGACGCATGGAAGCAAACCATTCGTCGACCTGCTCGGCCGTCATCAGTTCGGCAGGGGTACCGCAGTTCCCCGACCATGAAAAAGAATTATAGCCGACTAGCCACCAGCGCTTGCCGTTGCGAAGTATCTCGTTGCCGGAGACGGTGATGGCCCGCATCGGGTTCGCCGGCGGGACGAAGACGTCGGTGCTCACCGCGGTGCTGGGCGGCACCGACGAAGTAGGTGCAGTCGCCGGCCGACCACGATTCGACCTGGCGATGCCGACCCAGACGACGCCCGCGGTCACCACCAGGGCAAGAACGACCACCAGGTACTTCGACACGACCGACCGGCGGGCGACGGTCCGCTTCTCCGGCTGTGCGGGCGAGGCACCCGAATCGCCGGGCCCATCGGGCATGTCAGTTGCTCTCAGTGCGAATACGTTCGTGCCGAGGTGATTCCGTCGCCCTGTGCGCCGGGGCTGGGGTCATCAGTAGGCCCCGGACGACGACACCACAGCCCGTGCGGTCTTCCACAGGATCATCAGGTCGGACGCGATGGACCAGTTCTCGACGTAGTACACGTCCAGCCGGACGGTGTCCTCCCAGGTCAGCGACGACCGTCCGGAGACCTGCCACAGACCGGTCATCCCCGGCTTGACCAGCAGGCGCCGCAGAGCATCGTCCCCGTACATGTCGACCTCGGACTTGAGCGGCGGGCGTGGGCCCACCAGGCTCATGGCCCCGGTCAGGACATTGAACAGCTGCGGCAACTCGTCCAGGCTGTACCTGCGCAGGATCTTGCCGATGGTGGTCACGCGCGGATCGTCGGCCATCTTGAACAGGACCTCGTTGCCGGCGACATGCCCGGCCTGCGCCCGAGCCTTGGCCAGCGCTGGCAACAGCGCCTCGGCGTTGGGCACCATCGACCTGAACTTGACCATCTGGAACGCGTCGCCGTTGAGCCCGATCCGTTCCTGGCGGAAGAAGACGGGACCCCGATCGGTCAGCTTGACGATGGCGGCGATGACGATGAGCACGGGGGACAACACGGCCAGCGCCAATGCGCCGACGACGAGGTCGAAGGACTTCTTCAGGATCCGGTTGGCGCCGCGGTACTGGGGTCGCTCGACGTGGATGAACGGCAGGCCGGCCACCGGCTGCGTATGGATTCTCGGTCCGGCGATGTTCGTCAGAGCGGGCGCGAGGATGAGTTCCACCTCGCTGTCCTCCAGCTCCCAACTCAACCGGCGCACCTCGGCCGGTCCGAAGGCGTCCGTGGCCGTGATGGCCACCGCGTGTGCGCCGGACCGCAACGCCACACCTGCGACATCGTCCAGGCCGCCCAGGATCGGCGTTCCCAGCAACCCCGGGTGGCGCCCCGCGCCCCCGGACTCGATCTCGGCGTCGGTCGCGGTCGCCGGATCGACACAGACACCGATGACGCGGTAGCCGGCGTGCGGCACCCGGGCAAGGTCGGTGAGCAGCCCGGCGAGGGAGGAACGGCTTCCGACGACCAGCACGTCGGACATGAACTGCCCCTGTCCCCGCCGGCGGTGCAGCCACCGCCGGGCGACGAATCGGCCGACGAGCAGGGCCAGCAGTCCGGCGGGCATCATCACCAGCACGTAGGTCCGCGGGATCGGGAGGTCGAACAGGTACGAGCCGATGACGAGCGCCCCGAACAGCGAGGCCGTGGCATTGAACACACGCTTGTACTCGTCGACGCCGTGCCCGACGATCTTGCTCCCGCGTGTCCCCCACCAGTCGAGCGCGATCAACCAGCACGCGGCGAGCATCAGGGTCACCCCAAGGTAACGGGTGCTCCACGGGTGCTGGGACAGCTCCGAGTTCATCCTGTCCACGTGCACGACATGGGCCCCCGCCGCACCCCACAGGACCGCGAGGACGTCGACCCAGACCAGTCGCTGTACGTAACCCCTGGCCCAGTTGGGTCGACCGGAGTCGGCCCCGGCGACATGCCTCGGCGACGGGACGGACGGCGTGCCGTTGACCGCGGGCGCCGAGTTGCGTGCCGCGGTCGACGCCGGAGCGAAGCGGCGGAACCTCGTTGTCGTCGGCGACGAGTCGGTCAAGACCATGTCGGGATTCCGTTCTGCTGGGTAGCCACCGGCAACCCAGGGGTTGCGTGCGCTGACTGCGTTCGAAAGATGACGGTGGATACGCGAGCCCCCGACGGCCTCGCGATCCCGCTGTGAGGTGCTGTGTGACGTGCTGTCCGTGACGTGCGATGTGGATCAGGTGCAGTCTGTGTCAAGTGCAAAGTGTGCGGTGCGAAATCGGAATCCAGAGCCGATGGTGATCCAGATCGCTGCTGGTTGCCGACCTGGGGCAGCGACCAGTCCACGATCACCGACAGTGAACTTGTGCCCGACATTGTGGCGGTACCAGCTTATCAGACACCCGTTTGCCCAACTGCATGGCCTTTTCGTGAATATTGGACCACGGAGCGTGTATCAAGCGGAGGGTCCTCACGCGTGCAGTACCGAGCAGTGATCTTTTTCTACGGGTGCGATGCGACCCTGACGTGGTGCTGCTCCCCGCCCTGCGCCACGCGCCGTGCTTCGACGACGCCGACCTTCGACGGCTGTGCGGGCGATCGACAGGCCAGGTAGACCCCGAGCAGCGCCACCACGACCCCGAATCCGAGCCACAGTGCGGCTCCGACCGGGATCCCCGACCACCGGGCGGCGATCACGCTGGCCGTCCGGGCGTCTATGCCCGACTGGACGACGGACCCCTGCGACCCGAACCCGATGAGCGCACCGGCAACGACCAGGGTGATCAACAGCGCGGGCGTCAACCAGCGACGGTGTGAGATGCCGACGTGGCGGTCCTCACGGGTCTTCATCACTGGTCGGTCCTTTCGTTTTGTGCGTCAGCGGGCCATCCAGGGATGCTCCGATCGGATTACTCGACGATAACAGGCCGTGACGCCCACGGACATAGTTAAGCCCGAACGAGGATATAGTCACTCCTGCGAGGTCACCTGGGCCATTGCAGGGTTCGATATTTCTGAACATCCGCCCGTGGCCCCGATTAATCCACCCGAACGGGTGAGTAACACTTTCTGGGTCGATCGCCTTGCCGGGTCACCGTCCCCTCCCGTCCCCAGCGACCGCCGGCGGCCGCGCCGTCCTAGGGCACGGCGACGGCTCGGCCGGCCCTCGCCCGCACCCACCGACCTCGCGCACCGCGACGACGGGAGCGGATTTGACCCACTGTTCCGGCCCCCCCAGACTCAGCGGATGTCCAGTCCCCGCGCGTCCGACCAGCCGCGCTGGCTGGTCATCGCAGAGGAGGAGTTCGTCCCGACCGATTCGGGAGGACGGGTCGAGACCCTGAACATGCTGCAGGCGTTCGAGGCCGCTGGGCTGGCGCTCCACGTCCTGGTTCCGGGTCTTGCCCCGACCGCCGCACCGGGCCACCAGGCTGTTCTCCCCGACGCTGCGATCCAGGCCCTCCCCCGAAGGAAGGGTTGGCGATCGCATGCCTCGATGGCACCGTTCGTCTTCGCCTCGCGGCCGATGGACCCGGCCGTCGCAGATCAGCTGGAGATCGACCACCGGCACCGGCCGTTCGAAGCGGTCGTCGCCACCAGCTTCCGGGTAGCGCACCTGGGCGGTGCCCTGGCCGAGCGTCTGGGCCTTCCCCTGCTGGTTCGGCCGCACAACATCGAATCGAACTATTTCGCCGAGACGGCCGACAGCGCAAGGTTTCCCAAGAGCGTCTTCTACCGCGCCGAGGCCGCCAAGTTGCGCCGCGCCGAGGCCGCCATCCATGGGGCACCCTGGGTGACCCTGTTCGCCGACATCAGTCAGAGCGATGCCGCGCTCCGGGTGACCGCGACGCCGACACCGGTGATTTCCGTCCCACCTTTCCTCCCGCCCCGGTCGACCCGATGGCAGGACGGGCCCGCGGTTTCCCGGGACGACGACACCGTCCTGTTCATCGGCTCCTTGGACAGCCCGCACAACGTCGACGGACTCCGCTGGTTCGTGAAGGAATGCTGGCCCGATTTGCACCGCGGTTTTCCTGCGGTGAGCGTTCGCGTCGTCGGCCGTCGACCCTCCGGGAGTCTGGTCGCCGAACTGTCCCGTGTCGGTATCGAGGCCGTTGTCGATGCTCCGGAGATCCAGTCCTACCTGGCCCGGGCAGCCGTCTTCATCAATCCGGTACGGCAGGGTTCAGGAGTGAACATCAAGGTGGTGGAGGCCATGGCGGCGGGCGTGCCGGTCGTGGCCAGTACCGTCGGTGCGCGGGGCGTTGCGTGGCGCAGCGGAGAGCACCTGCTCGTCGCGGACGACGCGGTTTCCTTCCGGGAAGCAATTGAGCAGCTTCTCTCGTCTCCGGAAAGGCGCACCCGAATGGGGGAGGCCGGGCAGAACTTCGTCCGTCGAGAATTGGACGGCGTCCGCCAGGTCAATCGGATGCGGGCGATCCTGACGGGTCACGAGCACCCGTGAGACCGAATATCTCGTCGTACTGCGCAGTGACGATGTCCCGGCCGTACGTTCGTTGGAAGAACGCCAACGCGGCTCTGGAGAGTTCGCCGTTCCGGTTCGCGTCGGTCGTTTCAGCGAGCAGCCGGGGCCACTTCGACAGGTCGTCCTCCACGAGGCATCCGTCCTGGCCGTCGTCGGATGCGGGTATCCCGTCCAGCGCTATCCGGGTGCCGATGACCGGCACCCCTGCCGCGAGCGCCTCGAGGATCTTGATCTTGATGCCCGTACCGAAGCACAACGGCGCCAGCGACGCGGTGACACGTGCGAACAGAGGCGCAAGGTCGGTGACGAACCCCTCGATGCGGACGGTGTCGGGATGGCCTGCCACCAGGCCACGAAGCGAATCGGTCGCGCCCCGACCGATGAGCCGCACCACGACACCCGGCAGGCGGCGCTCCACCTCGGTCATCGACGACGTCAGGAACGATGAGATGGCGGAGTCGTTGTGCGGAACGTTGAGGCGCCCGAGGAACACGAATTCCGGTGGGGTGACCGGAGCGCGGACGGGTGGCGGCGAAGCCGGCAGCAGCCCATTCATGAGCCGTACCGCCGCTGAATTCGTTCGCTGACGCAACACCTCGACTTCACGCGGGTTGACCAGCAGGCTCACGTCGAAGTGACTGATCACCTCCATTTCCCGGCGCCGCATCCGGTCGCGTTCCATCCGCAGCATCGATCGATAGACAATGGGCCGGCGAACCAGTGAGCGAACGCTCCGAGGAATGTTCTCGACGAATTCGCCGAGCGGGTCGATTGGGAGTTCCGATTGAGCGGTGTAATTCAGAATTCTGTCGTAGCGGATCGAGAACAAGTCGTCCAGATACAGGACGCGGCAGCGCGCCGGCGAGGTCGGCGGTGCGTGCTGCCCCAACCGGACGGTGTCGTACACCTCTACGGTGGGGCGCAGCCAGGAAACCAATGCGTGAATCTCCCGGCGGAGTCGCGCAGAACCCATCATCGCCTCTTGGGCGGTATGGGAACGGTCGGTGGCCATCCGCGCAAGACCGGCCAGCTGAGCCAGCGGTGTCGGTCTGCTGAGGCGGTGGGCGATACCGGGGAAGTCGGGTCGTTGAACGCCGCGATCACCGAGCAGGGCATAGTGGACGTTGTCCGGACCGAGACGTTCCACGAAATAGTGCAGAAGGCCGGATAGTACCATGCGTTTTCCGTTGTCCACCGGCGTGGGAGATATGGCACTGATGATGAGGACGCTGTCCCGCATTGTCAGTTCGTCCGTGTTCCTGGTGCCATCGGCCGAGACTAGCATGCTGTGTTATTTCACCGCCGTGATTCCGCCACCATTCTCGTTCGGGTGACGGATTATTCACTTTACGACCCGTTGGAGATCCGAGCGGCACAACTCGTGCCAGGACCGTCGACCGGGCCGACCGGCGGGGGGCGGGACGCGGCGCTGTGGGACATGGCGAGGCACTCCCGGACAGAAGCCGTGCGTGACGTCCGGACCGGCCATTCTGACAACTCCGGCGGTAGGTTCCAGTAGGGTTCTGGTCGAGAGGGTGGGTCGTCAGGCGCGCTACGGCCGGCGACCGGCTAGGGACTGGGCACGGGGGCCTTCGTCACGTACGTCTTGTTGTCGCCCAGGAGGCGTGCTCGTCAGCGGCTACCCTGCACCCACGGCAATCCCCGGCCGCCCACCCAGGTCAGAGGTCCCCCATGCGCTCACTCATTCCCCACCGAGTGGGTCACGTCGCACGACGCGCCGGCTGGAGCGTGGTCGACCAGGTGCTCTCCGCGCTGTCGAACGTCGTCCTGTCGCTCATCGTCGCCAGGACCCTCCCCGCGGTGGGATTCGGGGCCTTCTCCACCGCCTTCTTGATCTTCTCGCTGCTCCTGGCCCTGGCCCGGGCCGTCATCGGCTCGCCGCTCCAGATCACCTACGCCGCTTCTGCGGGCGACGACTTCCGGGCCACCGTTCGGCTGGCGCTCGGCGCGTCGCTGCTGACGGGTCTGGCCTCCGGGCTGGTCTGCGTCGTCACCGGACTGGTTCTGGACACCCAGACGGGGAGCGCGCTCACCGCCCTCGGTGTCTGCCTTCCTGCGCTGCTGGTACAGGACATCTGTCGGACGGTCTTCTTCAGCATGGGGTCGCCCGGCCGGGCAGCTCTGATCGACGCCGTCTGGGCGGTCGCGGTGTTCGGGCTGCTGGTCACGCTGATGAATGCCGACTCGACGGACGTCAGGGTTCCCATCGTCATCTGGGGGGGCAGCGCTGCGATCTCCGCGGTCCTCGCGCTGCGGCTGCTGCGAACGCTGCCCCGCGTGACCGGAGCGGCGAGCTGGACGCTCCGTCAGCGCCGGTTGACCGGATACCTGTTGGCCGAGTACGTGCTGGGCCAGGGGCTCGCGCAGGTGGGCATCCTCCTGGTTGCCTTCATGGGCTCGGCTGTCGGTGTGGGAGCGCTACGGGCGGCACAGGTACTTCTCGGTCCGCTCGGCATCCTGGGCACGGCGGCCTTCATGTTCGCGGTCCCCGAGATCGCCCGGCGACCCTCGATGGGCGTGCAGACGCGCCGACGTTTTCTCTACGCGGTGTCGGCCGCGATGACAGCCGCCTCGGTGGCTTACTCCGGGGTGCTGTTCCTGCTGCCGGACGACCTCGGCCGGCGACTGCTGGGTGATACCTGGACGGGGGCTTCATCGGTCCTGCTGCCCATGTGCCTGATGTCCGTGGCAGCGGCGGTGGGAACCGGACCCGCCGTCATCCTGTACGGGATGGGCCACGCGAAGGTCACCTTCCGTATCAACATCGTGAAGGCACCACTGGTGGTGGTGTTGATGGCGGCCGGCGTCGGCCTGTGGCAGGCCGAGGGCGCTGCGTGGGCTCTTGCTGCCACCGAGATCCTTCTTCTGCCCATCTGGTTCCTGCGGACGCTCCGCATCATCCGGTCGCACCCCGTGGCCGGATCGCTCGTCGGGCCGTGACGTTCGTCCGGCGCCCGAACGTTTGATGTGCACAAGTGCGTTGATCAACGGCATCACTGACGTTTCCGGTCGCCAGGCGTCACGTCGCGCAAACAGATTGTCACGTGCTCGGTCGGCATAAAAGAGCTCTAGGAAATCCGGCCGGGAGGCGGTAGTCTTCGAGCCCTTAGCGCGGCTCAGAGTGGGGAACCCGGGGATCCTCCGCAGCAGCGCAAGGCCACTGCACTGTGTCGTTTGTCCGACCTCACCGCGGCTCGGTGCCTACCCGTCGCGTATTCGTCGAGGCTGCGAACAGCACCTACTCGCCGTCGCCACGTCCGTAACCCGGACGCCAGCTCAATGGAGATCATCGATGCCCGATCACGCTCAACTGTCCTGCCGGTCATGCGGCGCAGTGGATCTCGTGTCCGTCTTGGACCTCGGGGATCAACCGTTGGCCAATCGGCTCAGAACGGCGGCGGAGCTCGCCGAGCCGGAGCCGCGGGTGCCGTTGCACCTGGTGATGTGCCCCTCCTGCTCGCTGGTGCAGATCAGCGAATCGGTATCCCCGGATATCTTGTTCAAGCAATACCCTTACTTCTCGTCCGTCAGCCCGGCTCTTGTCGCGCACGCCCGGAAGATCGCTGAGCGACTCATGGAGGAGCGCCGGCTCTCGTCGGACAACCTCGTGATCGAAATTGCCAGCAATGACGGTTACCTGTTGCAGCACTATCGCGACGCCGGCGTCCGGGTGTTGGGTATCGACCCCGCGGAGAACATCGCGGCCGTCGCGCAGGAGCGAGGTATCCCGACCAGGTGCGCCTTCTTCGGCAGAGATCTGGCTGACCAGCTGGTGGCCGAGGGCATCACGCCGGACATCGTCCACGCGAACAACGTCCTGGCCCATGTTCCCGACCTCAACGGCGTGGTGGCCGGGATCGCGACCTTGATCGGGCAACGCGGACGACTGGTGACCGAGAGCCCCTACCTCGGCGACCTGATGCGCGAGCTGGAATTCGACACCATTTATCACGAGCACCTGTGCTACTACTCGCTCACCGCGCTCAGTGCGCTGTTCGAACGTCACGGCTTGGTCGTCGAGGACGCGGAGCACCTCGATCTGCACGGTGGTTCGCTCCGGCTGACCGTGGGCTCGGCCGCCGTCACGGCTCCGAGCGCGGCGGTCGTGGCGCTCCTGGAGGAAGAGTCGAAGTGGAACGTCCGCGACCCTGCGACGTACGGACAGTTCGCCGATCGGGTGCACGCTCTCGGAGTCGAGCTCACGTCGTTGCTCGAGCAGATCAAAGGCACCGGAGCATCGCTGGCCGCCTACGGCGCATCGGCCAAAGGCGCAACGATGCTCAACGTCTTCGGCATCGGCGCGGATCTCCTTGCCTACGTCGCTGACGCCAGTCCACACAAGCAGGGGCTGTACACACCGGGAACGGCGCTGCCCATCGTGCCGCCGAGCCGACTGGCGGAGGACCACATCGACTATGTGCTGCTGCTCGCCTGGAACTTCTCGACGGAGATCCTTGCCCAACAGTCGCTCTACCGCGAGGCCGGGGGGAAGTTCATCATTCCGGTACCCACCCCGACGATCGTCTGACGGATGGCTGTCCACGATTCGATCGGCACGCTCGACCGCGCACTGCTCGGTGAACAGATGCACGATCTCATGCGAACCCTGTTCCCGCTGTGCCGCTCGATCACCGGCGCCGGGGTCCGGCAGACCCTCGAGCACGTCGCCGAGCTGACCGACCTCCACGTCACCGAAGTTCCTACCGGCACCCCGGTGCTGGATTGGGTCGTCCCGAAGGAGTGGGCGGTCCGGGACGCGTATGTGGCGGCCGCCGACGGAACCCGCATCATCGACTTCCGGCAGTCGAATCTGCACCTGCTCAACTACAGTGCTCCCTTCCGGGGCACGCTGACCTACGAAGAACTGCTGCCCCGACTGTTCACCCTGCCCGACCGGCCCACGCTGACCCCGTACCGGACTTCGTACTATGCGGAGAACTGGGGTTTCTGCCTTCCCCACGAATGGCTGAGCCGATTCTCACCCGACGACACCTACGACGTCGTCGTCGACACGACGCTGGCCGACGGCAGCCTGTCCTACGGTGAGATAGTCGTGCCAGGATCGGTTGCCGACGAGGTGTTGGTGTCGTGTCACGTCTGTCACCCCTCGCTGTGCAACGACAATCTTTCCGGAATTGTCGTCGCGACCGAGTTGGCGCAACTCATCGCGGCAACGGATCATCGTTTCACCTATCGCTTCGTCTTCGTCCCCGGCACAGTGGGCTCCATCGCCTGGCTCGCCGGCAACGAGGATGCTGTCGCCCGGGTGAAACACGGCCTGGTGCTGACCGGCGTCGGCGACCAGGGCGCCCCGACCTACAAGAGGAGCAGGATCGGGGACGCTGACATCGACCGGGCGATGTGCCTGGCATTGAAACACAGCGGTCGCGACCACGGTGTTCGCGACTTCAGTCCGTGGGGCTACGACGAACGTCAGTACTGCTCGCCCGGTTACAACCTGCCGGTGGGCTGCCTGATGCGAACCCCGCACGGCGAGTATCCGGAGTACCACACCTCCGCGGACGATCTGCAGTTCGTTTCCCCGGCGTCACTCGCCGACTCGCTGGCGCTCTGCCTGGATGCTTTCGATGTCCTCGAGCGGAACGGTTCCTACCGCAATACCAATCCAAAGGGCGAGCCGCAGTTGGGTCGTCGTGGAATCTACGGCGCCATCGGTGGCAGCTCGAACAAGCGTCTCGACGAATTGGCATTGCTGTGGTTGCTCAACCTCAGCGACGGGAACAACTCGCTCATCGACGTCGCAGAGAAGTCGGGAATCGCTTTCTCCGTTGTCGCGGGGGCGGCGCAGGTGCTCCAGCACTACGAACTACTCGTGCCGTGTGATGCGTGAGGGCGGCTCTGGTGCTGATCAGCCGCCTGACGTAGCCGGGTAGGCGAACCGGCGGGAATCAGCCCGGCCGGCCGGAGCACAGAAACCCGTGACGGGACGAAGGCTACTGTGGCGGGATGGATCTCGGACTCGCAGGCAGGGCGTGCATCATCACCGGAGCAAGTCGCGGTATCGGCTTGTCGGTGGCCCGGGCACTCCGCGCGGAGGGGGCACAGGTACTCCTGGTGGCCCGGAACAAGACGCTTCTCGACGAAGCCTCCGCCGAACTCGACTCGCCCACGCTGGCGATCGACGTGACCGAGCCCGGTGCTGCGGAGCACATCGTCTCCACCTGCCTCGAGCAGTTCGGGTCGGTGGGCGTGCTGGTCAACAATTCCGGGACCATGCGGATCACACCGGCCGCCGATCTCACCGACGCGGACTGGCAGTACCAGTGGGAGCTCAATGTCATGGCCCCCATGCGGCTCATGCGGGCCGTCGCGCCGGAGATGATTCGCGGAGAATTCGGCCGCATCGTCAATGTGAGTTCCAGCGCAGCGAAGCGGCCGTCCTCTGGCAACGTCGCCTATTCCGCCACCAAGGCGGCCATGCTCTCGATTTCCCGCGCCTTTTCCGAGGAATTCGCCGGCCATTCCATCCTGGTCAACGCCATCACTCCGGGTTCTGTCGGCGGTCCGCTGTGGACCGGCCCTGGCGGGCTGGCCGAGCAGACCGCTGCCCGGCGGGGAGGCACGACCGCCGAGCAGGTACTCGCCGCCCAGGCTGCGAGCCTGCCGCTCGGCCGGATGGGCACACCGGACGAGGTCGCGGCAGTGATCGCATTCCTGTGCTCGGTACCCGCCGGCTTCGTCACCGGCGCAGCGTGGTCCGTGGACGGCGGTGCCGTGCGCACGATCGTCTGAGCCGCACGATTGTCCGGGCCGCGCAGCACCGCACACAGTCAGCCGAAGGCGTTCTTCTGCTCGATCCGCAGCTCGTCGATCAGCCGCCCCGGAGGCAACCGGACATCGTCGTAGGTGAGGGTCTGGTCGATCTTGACATCCCGTACCAGAACGCATCCCTCCGCCACACCCATCGGCAGCAGCCGCTCCGCGTCGGTCACGTCCGACCGCTCGGCCTCGCCGTAGGTGTGGTACCCACCGAGGCCGTCCAGCACGGTGTCAGCCGCGAGGTCGGTCTTCGCGGTCGCCACCACGTCGACCCGGGGCGCTCCCTGTGCCGCTATGACGGGGTCGGCGAAGTCGACGGCCCGTGCCAAGCTCGTCGGTACCTCGAAGTGACAGAGGTGGTAGGGCGTGTAGTAGCTGTACAGGGGCCCCGGACCGAGCTTGTACAGATTGAGATAGTGAGCCTGCACCGGATCGTCGATGGTGGCGAGACAGAAGACACCGGGACCCGGTTGCGCTCCCACGACGTAGTCGACGACGCCGCCGAGTGCGGTGAGTTCGTCGATGTCGTAGGCGTGCACGAGTTCGTCGACGTGACCGCTGTGATCGGCGCCGCCCATTCCCCGTCGGGCAACCGTCATACCCACCGCATTCGCCACGATCGCCTGCTCGAACGACACCTTGGTCCCGTCGGCGAAGCTCGTCACCATGCGCGGATCCTGGCCCCACTTGGCGGCGAAAGCGGCCTGGGTGGTCGGCGTCCGGAAGCGATCCTGCAAACCCTTGATGTTGCCCATCACCAGGGGGGTCAGACCCATCCCCGAGACGAACCGGTGGAGGTTCACCTCGACGCCGGGCTGGTCGCCGTCGACTCCGGAGAACAGCACGCCGGCGGCGGCGGCCCGCCGGGCGAGAAGCGGACCGACGGTGCCGTCCAGTTCGGCATTCATGGTGACCACGGGCTTGCCTGCCGCGAACGCTGCGAGCGTGACGTTCAGGCCGTATTCGACCGCGCCGGTGACGTCGCAGATGATGTCGATGCCGTCGGCGGCGCACAGGGCCATCGGGTCATCGGTGATGACGGGGGTCCCGGCCGCGACTGCCCTGGCGACCGCGGCGGCAGAATCGGCGAAGACCGGCTTCTCGGCCCCGGCGTCGAGGTAGGCACGTTCGGCGCCGGCCAGTGTCCGGTTGGACACTCCGGCCAGCACCATGCCGGGCGTGTACCGGGTGATCTGCCGGGCCACCCCTCGACCCATGAACCCCGCTCCGACCATGCCCACCCGTATCGGTGAACCGTTCCGCTGGCGCTCGGCAAGTGCCGCATCGACGATGATCATGCGATCGGCACCTCGACGTCCAGCAGCGGCCAGTTCTCGTCCTTCGCACTGATCGTGGTGACGGGCACCGGCCAGTCGAGACGCAGTGCAGGGTCGTTGTAACGAAGGCCGCGCTCGGTGCCAGGGGTATACCGCTCGCTGACCTGGTACAGCACCTCGCTCTGGTCGACCAGGGTCTGGTAGCCGTGAGCGAACAGGGGCGGTACGTAGAGGGCCCGGCGGTTGTCCGCCGTCAGCTCGACCGAGACGTGCTGGAGGTACGTCGGCGACTCGGGGCGCAGGTCGACGATCTTGTCGACGATCGCCCCGCGCACGCACCGGATGAACTTCGCCTCGGTGGCCGGCGCGACCTGCAGGTGCATCCCGCGGAGCGTCCCGGCGACGTGGTTGTAGGAGACGTTGCACTGGACGACGTCCGGTAGCAGTCCGTTGGCGGTGAACTCGTCACTGCAGAACGTCCGGGCGAAGAAACCCCGCTCGTCCTCCAGCAGTTTGAGGTCGACGATGGCGACACCGGGTATGTCCGTGGTCGTGAAGATCATGACCGCGCCGTCCCCGTCATCCGTGCCTGTGTCTTCGTCCTCTGTGCCGCTGTCTTTTCAGTACGCATCAGATACTCCCCTCGCATCGGCTCTGCCCGCGGCCCATGATGTCCGCGCGCGTCCAGGTCGATGGCCGTGAGCACGTCTGCCGGTTGGTCCACGCCATTCCTGGCGTCCCGACGCCAGGAATCTCGCCCTGCCCGCCGCGACCATCGGCAACCCGCCCGTCCGCCGTCGTGCCTTCCTGTACGCATCGACATACGCGCCTCGATCCGGCCGTGGGCCGGGAAGCGCGCGCGGTGCTCTGTCACCACTTCGACCCTAACGGTCGCCACACGATCGTAAGGCTTCGGACCGGCCGTCCTCGCTCGCATGGACACATTGGTCCGGTCGTGGTGTTCAGCGTTCTCCGGACGTACCCGGCCTTCGCCTCGTCATCGAGGCGTCCGCGGTACGGGCCGGTGACCGAAGCGCTGGACGTGCCGGGCCGGGCCGCTCGTTACCAGAGGGCCCTGTACATCGCGGCCGCCCGTGGTTCGTAGGCGGATGCACGGCCCTTCCCGAACAGCTCGTAGTGGTCCCCGTATCCGGGGACGTTGAAGAGCACTTCGTACAGCACGTTGCCGGCCCCGGTGCCGCCGTTGGCGCTGAGCCACTTGTGGAATTCCTGCATGAAGACCGGTGCGTCCCCGCCCCCGCCGCCGATGTTGACCGACGCGTTGGACCATTCCGAGATGGCTAGTGGTTTGCCGTGGGACAGGGCGAACTTGCGCCATGACTCCACACCGACGGGTCCACCCTGGGAACCGAGCGAGTTGATCTTGTTCTTGAAGTCGGCGGCGGTGTTCACCCAGGGGTCGCGGTTGTAGGCGTCCACACTGACCACGTCGACGTAGTGGTCTCCGGGGTAGAGGCTGCGGACGTCGTAGTTCCACATCGTCCCGGCGTTCGCGCACCAGACGAGCTTCGCGCCGGGGAAATTGGCCTGCACGAGGTTGTAATAGCGGTGCCAGGCGGTGATGTAGTTGGCGACGTCGCGGGGGGCGACGGACCAGGAGTACCAGTTGCCGTTCATCTCGTGGGCGAAGCGGATGTACATGTTGCCGGCAGCGCGGTTGCCCCAGGCGGTTCTCATCGTCCGCAGTTGCTGGGCCCAGCGCGAGTCGAACTTTCCGGCGGCTGCCTGCGCCCAGGTCTCACCCTGCAGCGGGCCGCCAGCGGCGTAGTCCATCCGGGGAGTGGCGGCGTAGGCGTTGCCGGGCGAGATGGACCAGTTGGCGGAAGCGATCTGGTTGGCCGGGTTCTCCGTGGCCGCCCAGGTGCCGCCGATGTCGACGGCGCGTCCGCGCCACGCCGCGAAGGACCCGTCCTGGACGGTGTCGTTGCCGGACTCGCCCGACAACCACCGGTGGGTGGTCGCGGGCGCCGGAGCAGCCACGGTCCGGGACACCGCGGGGATCAGCTTGATCACCACTTTCGCCGCAGCAGCCGTCGACGCGCCGGCCTCGATGGGTGCCGCCGCCGCAGGCGTGCTGGCCGCCAGATCGAATGCGAGCGAACCGGTCAGCGTCAGCCCGACGAGCACAGCCGCGGTGACGATCCGGGCCCTACGCGAACGGGAGGGGGGCCGGACGATGACTGCGGTGGACTGCTTCATGACACTGTCCCGGCTTTCTGGAGCTTCGCATACGCTGCGTAATTCGGCTCTACCGAGGGTAAAAGAAGTAACGGAAAGTAGCAAGTAGATACCATGAGTGACTGCCCGTAGTTGAAACGTGCATGGATACACCAAGGGATTACGGCGTAAGACGCCGGTGGGCGGCGGTGTCGAGTGCCGTAGGGGTCCTGTCGTCACCGCCGGTGGCGGCGACCACCGGTCGGGTCGTCGTTCCGCCCTGATCGGGGTGCCGGACCCATCAGCACCGCCGGAAGTTTTTCCCGGAGCGGATCGGTGACGCGCCGGCACGGTGGGCCGGGGATCCGTGCTGCATCCGAGACCGGCGGCCGCGTCCGCACGGCCCGCACTGCAGCGCCGCAGGGAGGCCTCACCTCGCCCGCTCCGGCCACGGCGTCGACGGCGACCGCTTGGCGCTCTATTTGTAGGGTCTACGAGGAATTGACGACGAAATTTGCCGCCTGTAGCCTGTGGAACAGGAGAATTTTGGTCGAGGAGGCTCTCATGGGCAAGTTTTTACGGATATGGGTAGCACCGGAGCTCGACGCGCCCATCGATGCGCGGCTCGGCGCACCCACCAGCTCGATCGCGCGGAACACACCGTCCCGGCCCGGGGAGCCACGAGGGCGGGGGCCGGCCAGTCGGGAAGGGGTCGAACAGCCGCAACGGTCGTCGGAGATCTTTGCGGTCCTCGAGCAGTACGGACACCAACGGGTGCAGACCGCCCGCGACGCCGAGGTGCTGATCGTCGGTGCCGGTGCGGCCGATGCGGCCAACACTGCCGGATGCACCTCCGGGGCCGGCATCGTCGTGGTGGCAGCCGGGCCGGACGACGGCCCGCTGCCCGCCGCCTGGCCGGTCGCCATCGCCGCGAACCGCGTCGCACCACACGAGGGCCTGCTGGCCGCCGAGGCGCCCGTCCGCGGGGCGGGCCTGCTCCCCGGCCAGGACGTCGACCAGGTCGTCCTGTCCGAAGACCTGTTGGCCAGGGTCACGCCGGACTCCCTGCACGCCACCGCGACGCTGCACCTGGAACCGGGCGCCACCGCTCTTCTCCGGCTTCCCGGCACCACCCGGGACCCCGGAGCGGTGACCGCCGCGGCGTTCGCGCTCGACCGCCACCGGGTGGTGGTGCTCGGCGTCGCGCTGGACGAAGGGTCCGGGGAGCTGCTGCGCAACGCCGTCAGCTATGCCGGGCCACGCGCGAACACCGGCAAGGCCGACCGAGCCGCCATCACCGTGCACCCGGGCTGGCTCGCCATCAGGACGGCTGTGGAGCAGCTCCGAGTGCTCCAGGTGGCCGACGGCTCGATCCCGGACGACGGGGACCGGGCGACGTCCCTGGTGCACACGATCGTCGACGGCATCGAATCCATCGCTCCCCGCTTCCCGCACGACGCGGACTACCTCGCGGCGACGGTCAAGGACCTCCTGCGGTGGGCGGACGCCGGGTTCGGTGTTCCGGACTTCCTCGACTCGCTGCTGGCGTTCCACCCGCAACGCGACCGGATCGACGGCCGGCAGCACCTGGTGCTCTTCCCGATGTACACCCAGAACGGGAACGCCAACCGCAACGTGGAAGCGGTCCTGCTGGAGGTGATCTGGCCCGAGTTCATCGCCGACCTGGAAGCCGGCGAGTACTCGAACCCGATGTTCGTGCCGATCCGGTTCCTGGACTTCACCGCGGGCTACGACACCAACTCGGCCGTGCTGTTCCCCGAGACCATCGCCATGCGGGAGGTGCCGGCCTTCTCCTGGGGCGCCATCTTCGCCGACCGGGAAGCCGCCCGGTTCCGGTCGGTGGTGACCGCGGCCGCCGGGATCACCCGGTTGGCGCTGCCACCGGACGCCGCTCGGTTGCTCGCCGACCAGCGGCTCGCCGAGGAGACGTTCGTGCTCTGGGACCTGATCCACGACCGCACCCACATGCACGGCGACCTGCCGTTCGACCCGTTCATGATCAAGCAGCGGATGCCGTTCTTCCTCTACACCCTCGAGGAACTCCGCTGCGACCTGACGGCCTATCGTGAGGCGGTGGCCCTGGAACGAGACGGCGTCCCGCACGCCCGGCTGGTGCAGTACGCCGTGCTCTTCGACCGCATCTTCCGGTTCGCGATCAGCGGCGGCCGCGTCCGCAACTACGACGGGCTGGGCGGCCAGCTGCTCTTCGCCTGGCTGCACCAGCACCGGGTGCTGCACTGGACCGACAACCGCCTGACCATCGAGTGGGACGCCATCACCGAGCCGGTGCTCGAACTCGGCCGGCAGATCGAGCACCTGTACTGGCAGTCGATCGACCGCTCCAAGACGGCGCACTGGCTCGCCGCCTACGCACTGGTGTCCTCGACCGTCGCCCCGCATCCCGCCTCGGTGTGGGCCAAGGGCCCGGACGCCCTGCCGCTGGACGGTCCGCCCAGGTTGCTGACCGATGCCGTGCTGCCGGACGAGTTCCCGCTGTCGATGTTCTACGAAGCGTTGAACCGCAAGCTGTCCCCGGTGATCGCCGCCACCTCGGGGATCACCGGGTGAGCCGGCGGCCGGCCGGCGAGCTCACCGGCCTGGTGGTGATCGTCAGCGGGGCAACGGGTTCCGCCGGCCGGGCGACGGTGCACGCGTTGGCCCGCGCGGGCGCCGAGGTGGTCGCCGTCGGCCGGGAGGAGCACCGTCTGGCCGCACTCTTCGGCGGCATCGACGGCATCTTCCCCCAGGTGGCCGACCTGGCCGAGCGGTCGCAGTGCGAGGCGCTGGTCGAGCGGATCCGGCGCCGGCACCACCGGGTGGACGGGCTCGTCCACCTGGTCGGCGGCTACCGGGGAGCCCCCCGGTTCACCGCCAGTTCCGACGAGGACTGGGCGTATCTCTGCCACACCCTGGTGGACAGCCTGCGGAACATCACCATCGCGGTGCACGACGATCTGGCCGCGTCACCGGACGGGCGGGCCGTCATCGTCTCGGCCACCGCGGTCGCGACGCCGACACCGGGCGGCGCGAACTACGCCGCGGCGAAAGCGGCCACCCAGGCCTGGATGCTCGCCATGGCGCGCTCGTTCGCCCGCTCCCAGTCCGCCGCGGCCCCACCCGATCTGCAGCGCTCCGCCGCGGTGGTCCTGGTGGTCAAGGCGCTGGTCGACCAGGCCATGCGCGACGCCGAACCGGATCGCGGCTTCGCCGGGTACACCGATGTCGAGGCGGTCGCGGGAGCGGTGGTCGAACTGTTCACCGACAACGCCGCCGACATCAACGGCACGGTCATCGACCTGACCTGAACCGGGCGCCGGGCGGCGACGCCGGCCACCTCGTCGGTCTGGGAGAATCGGCTGCGTGAAGACCGTGCACGACCTGACCCAGCGAGGCTTCGCCTCGGACAACTACGCCGGCGCGCACCCCGAGGTGCTGGCGGCCATCGCGGCGGCCAACGGCGGCCACCAGATCGCCTACGGCGGTGACGTCTACACCGGGCAGCTGCAGGAGGTGATGCGGCGTCACTTCGGGCCCGCGGCAGAGGTTTTCCCGGTGTTCAACGGCACCGGCGCGAACGTGCTGTCCCTGCAGTCGGTGCTGCCCCGGTGGGGCGCGGTGATCTGTGCCGAGACGGCGCACATCAACACCGACGAGAACGCGGCTCCGGAACGGGTGGGCGGCCTCAAGCTGCTCACGGTGCCGACCCCCGACGGCAAGCTGACACCCGAGTTGATCGACCGTCAGGCGTGGGGGTGGGGCGACGAGCACCGCGCGCAGCCACTGGCCGTCTCGATCACCCAGACCACCGAACTGGGAACGGCCTACACGCCCGGGCAGATCGCCGCCATCGCCGACCATGCGCACGGCCACGGCATGGTGCTGCACATGGACGGCGCCCGGATCGCCAACGCCGCTGCGACGCTGGGCGTCGGGCTCGCGGACATCACCGCGGTCCCGGGTGTGGACCTGCTGTCGTTCGGCGGCACCAAGAACGGCCTGCTGTTCGGCGAGGCTGTCGTCGTGCTGCAGCCCGACAGAGGGCCGGCGGCGGCGGCACTGCCGTTCCTGCGCAAGATGAACATGCAGCTGGCCAGCAAGATGCGGTTCGTCTCCGCGCAGCTGATCGCCCTGCTCGAGGACGATCTGTGGCTCCGCTCCGCCTCGCACGCCAACGCGATGGCCGCCCGGCTGGCGGAGAGCGTGCGCGGTCTGGAGGGCGTCCGGATCACCCAGCCGGTGCAGGCCAATGCGGTGTTCGCCGTCGTCGACGCCGCCGTGGCCGATCGACTCCGCGAGTCGTTCCGGTTCTACGACTGGAACGTGGCCACCGGTGAGGTGCGGTGGATGTGCGCGTTCGACACCACCGAGGCCGACGTCGACGCGTTCGTCGCAGAGCTCAAGGCCCTGCTGGCCGGGGGCTGACCGGGCGTCCCGATCGACCGGGGCGGGTGGACGTCACTGCAGGGGAACCGGCGACTCCCACCACCACGGGTGCGGATCGTGCTCGATGCTCACCACCCATTTCACCCAGTGGAACCCCCGGCGCCCCGGCACCACCAGTCGCATCGGCGCCCCGTGCCCGGGACTCAGCGGCGCGCCGCCGACGGCGACGGCGAGCAGCAGGTCGTCGGTGAGCGGCAGCCGGCGGGTGTACCCGGTCGCGCTGGTCACCTGCACGCTGCCGGTGGCGCCGGACGGCAGCAGGGCGGCCACCCGGATCCCGGTCCAGACCTGTTCCGCCCACCAGCCGCCGGTGCAGTCCAGAACCGCCCGCACGGACTCGGGCCGCCCGCTCAACTCGCCCAGGGACCACTCCCGCGCGGACGCGCCCGATCGCACCCGGAGCCGCCAGTCGGCCGGTGACAGCGCCGGGATTCGGTCGAACAGCCAGGAGGTGGTCGGCATCGAACCCGGTGTGCCGGAACCGGTTTCGTAGGAGCCGGTGGAACGCCGGTGCGCGCCGGGCAGGCCGAACACCCGGTCCGCGGCCTCGATCGCGGCGTACAGGCCACCGGCCGCGAGCGCGAGCAGTGCACCGCGGGTGGCGGCCCGCCGCGAGACGTCGGTGGCCCTCGGTCGTATCCGGCGCCGCCGGATGTGCAGTGCCGCCGGGATCAGGGCTGCGAGCGCTGCGCCGACGTGGATCTGCAGGGCGGTGATGCCGAGCGCGCTGACCAGCAGGCCGGTGCTGTGCGCGATGCCGCTGATCAGGGCGATCACGACCAGCACGGCGAGCACGAGCGAGGTGGCCCGGCCCGGCCGCCGTCGCCGCATTCCGCGTCGCACGATCGCGGACTTCCACGGCACCAGGACGACCAACGCGAGACCGACGACACCGTGCGCGAGAACGACGAGCGCCACCGGTCCGCCGCCGACGAGGAAGGTGATCGCCCCGGTCACCACGGCGAGCGGCAGCAATGCCAGCAGCGCGAGATTGGTACGGCGGCCGGCCATCTCTCGACAGTACGGATTGCCCCTGGCCTGCCGTGCCCAGGTGTTCTTGTCCGGACATATTGTTGTCCGGTTCGTTTCCCTCAGTGAAGAGGTCTGCCGCATGACCGCTCTCGACCGCATCGCCGGCGCACCGATCTCGTGGGGGGTGTGCGAGGTGCCGGGTTGGGGATACCAGCTCGATCCGGACGTCGTGCTGGGGCAGATGAGCGAGCTGGGCATCACCGCAACGGAGTTCGGCCCGGAGACGTTCCTGCCTGCGCGGCCGGAGGAGAAAGTGACCACGCTCGCCGCGCACGGGTTGCACGCCGTCGGCGGCTTCGTCCCGGTGGTGCTGCACGAGGAGGACGTCGATCCGCTGCCCGGTCTGCTCGACGAACTCGATGCGTTCGTCGCCGCCGGCGCCGGCACCCTCGTCCTGGCAGCCGCCACCGGCAGCGCCGGTTACGACCTGCGGCCCGAGCTGGATGCCGCCGGCTGGGCCAGGCTGCTGGCCAACCTGGACCGGTTGGCCGATGCCGCCACGGCCAGGGGCGTGGTGCCGACGCTGCATCCGCACGTGGGGACGATGATCGAGCGACCCGACGAGGTGCGGCGGGTGCTGGACGGATCAGCAGTTGCGCTGACCCTGGACACCGGCCACCTGATGATCGGCGGCAACGACGTGCCGGCGTTGGTCAGGTCCGCGCCGGATCGCATCGCGCACACCCACCTGAAGGACGTCCGGGCAGACCTCGCCGCGCAGGTGCGGCAGGGACGGCTGTCCTACACCGAGGCCGTCGCGGCGGGGCTGTACGTGCCGCTGGGATCGGGGGACGTGGATGTCGCCGGCATCGTCGGCACCCTGCACGCGGCCGGGTACACCGGCTGGTACGTCATGGAGCAGGACACCATCCTGAGCGGGCCGGACCAGGCCGCCGCAGCGCTCGCCGACGTCACCGCCTCGCTGGACTACCTGACCGGACTTCCCGGCTAGCCACTGCTCCCCCGGGCCCGTCGGCACTGGGTAGGTCAGCGACTGGTCCGCTTGCGGCGCGCGCCCGACTGGTAGGCGGCGACGATCGCCAGGAACGCCGCGATGGCCAGGACGATGCCACCCGCCTGCCCGAGGCCCCTGCCGACGTTGCCGGTCAGCGCGCCGTACAGCAGGCCGATCACCACCGCCGCCAGCACGCCGAGGCCCAGGATGACCATGGCGGTGGCACCCGGCCCGCGATCACTGCTCGATAGTTTCGCCATGGCCAGGGCAGTACCCAGCGCGCCGAAAACCATCCGCGGCCGGGCAGATCAATCCGCGTCGTACAGCCGGGGTTTCTCGCCCAGCTCGATCTCCACCCGGCCGCTGCCCAACAGCGACTGCACGGACGCGTCCGACGCCACCGCCGCGGCGTAGCCGTCCCAGGCGCTCGGCCCGAACCGCCCGCCGTCCCGGACGGCGTCGACCCACTCCTGGAGCTCCACGTCGTAGGCGCGACCGAACCTCTCCCGCCAGTCCTCCGGTACCCGCCCCGAGTACCGGTGGTCCCGCCGGATGGTCACCGGGCTCGATTCGCCGAGCGCCGCGGTGCCCTCCTCGCACACCACCTCGCCGCGGATGTCGTAGCCGTAGCGGATGTTCACCGAGACTTCGACGTCGACCAGCGCGCCGCTTCCCATCTCCAGCAGTAGCAGCAGCGGGTCCTGCAGCTCGCCGCCGAGCCGGCTCTTGCGCGGGGTCAGCACCGTGGTGGCCGCGATCTCCTCGCCGAACATCCAGCGCACCATGTCGATCTCGTGCACGGCGGTGTCGGTGATCGCCATGTTCTTCGTGTAATGCCTTGGCACGCCCGGGTTCCGGTGTGTGCAGTGCATCATCAGCGGCGCACCGAGGTCCCCGCCGTCGACCACCGCCTTCAGTGCGCGGTACGCAGCGTCGTACCGGCGCATGTAGCCGACCTGCACCAGCCGGCGCCCGAAAGCCGATTCCGCGTCCAGGATCCGGCGGCAGGCGTCTTCGCTGGTGGCCAGCGGCTTCTCGCAAAACACCGGCTTGCCGGCGGCGATGGCGGCCAGCACGTACTCCTCGTGCGTCGGCCCCCACGAGCAGACCAGCACCGCGTCGACCGCGGGGTCGGCGATCACGTCCTGGCCGGAGGGATGGGCCGTCGCACCGGGTAGACCGGCCGCGACCCGGGCGGCCTCGTCGGCGTCCACGTCCGTCACCGCCACCACCGCAGCCCCGGCCAGCACCGAGGTGAGGCGCCGGATGTGGTCCTTGCCGATCATGCCCACGCCGATCACGCCGACGGCGACGCTCATGGTCTGCTCCCTGCCGGTGATGGATAGCTCGAGGAGTGCAGGCGCCGCAGGGCGTTTCAGTTCCGGCCGGCGGTGGCCTGGCCCTGCAGTTCGTGCGCCAGCGTCGCCAGCTCCGACCCGCCGGCCATCTCGTTCGTCAGCTCGTCCAGCGTGATGTCGGCACGGGGCTTGTCGAGCGAGACCAGGCCCCGGTTGAGGATCACGAAGTGCGAGCCCACGAGATAGGCGTGGTGCGGGTTGTGCGTGATGAAGATGACGCCGAGGCCCTCGTCGCGGGCCTTGGCGATGTACTTGAGCACCACGCCGGACTGCTTGACGCCCAGGGCCGCGGTGGGCTCGTCGAGGATCAGCACCTTGGCACCGAAGTACACCGCCCTGGCGATCGCGATGCACTGGCGCTGACCGCCGGACAGTCCGCCCACCGGCCGGTCGACGTCACCGACCTGGATGCCCATCCGCTGCAGTTCCTCGTCGGCGGTCCGTCGCATGCGGGCGGCGTCCAGCCGGCGCAGCGGCCAGCGGCCGACGGTCTGCTCCGAGCCGAGGAAGAAGTTGCGCCACACCGACATCAGCGGGACGAGCGCCAGATCCTGGTACACCGTGGCGATGCCCCGGTCGAGCGCCTCCCGCGGCGAGTCGAAGTGCACCTGCTCGCCCGTCATCTCCACCGTGCCCTCGGTGTGCGCATGCAGCCCGGCGATGACCTTGATCAGGGTGGACTTGCCGGCACCGTTGTCACCCAGCACGCAGGTGATCTCGCCCTGGCGGACGGTCAACGACACCCCTCGCAGCGCATGCACGTTGCCGTAGGACTTGCCGACGTCGGTCAGCTTCAGGATGGGGAAGCCCGGGTTCTCGGCCCCGTCGGGTGCGTTGGTGGGGTCGTCGAGGTCGCCGCCGGCCGCGGGCGACGTGGTGCTCGGCGTGATCGGACTGCTCATGCCGCGCTCACCTCTTCGACGCCTGGTTCTTCACCAGCAGGTTCAACAGCGTCGCCAGCAGCACCAGCACGCCGAGGAACATGTAGATCCAGTCCGAGCTCCACCCCGCGTAGACGATGCCCTGTTGCGCCGTGCCGATGATGACGGCGCCCAGCGCCGCGCCGAGCGCGGAGCCGTAGCCGCCGGTCAGCAGGCAGCCGCCGATCACCGCGGCGGCGATGAAGTACAGCTCGAGACCGGTGTTGGCGGCGGTCTGCACCGAGCCCTGCTGACTGAACACCTGATGCATGCCGACGAGCCAGGCACTGAACCCGACGGCCATGTACAGGCCGATCTTGACCCACTTCACCGGGATGCCGACGGCCCGCGCCGCGTTGGCGTCACCGCCGGAGGCGAAGATCCAGCTGCCGACCCTGGTCTTGAGCAGTACCCAGGTGGCGATGACCACCAGCACGATCCAGAACGCGATCGGGATCTTCCAGACGGCGTCGCCCGCCGACGTCTGACCGGCGAACACCGACTGCGCGGAGGAGAAACCGGCCATGTCGCTGGTCGAGTCGGAGGACACGTTGCCGGTCACCCACTTGGTGATGCCGAAGTTCAGCCCCCGCAACATGAAGAACGTGCCGAGCGTGACCAGGAAGCTGGGCAGCTTGGTCTTGGTGAGCAGCCAGCCGTTGAAGAACCCGACCGCGAGCGACACGACCAGCGCGACGACCACCCCGGCCCATACGTTGGTGGACAGCTGGAACGAGAAGATCGACGCGGTCAGGCCGGAGGTGGTGATCGCCACGCCGGCCGACAGGTCGATCTCGCCGCCGATCATCAGCAGGGACACCGGGACGACCATGATGCCGTAGATGGCCGAGGTGTAGAGGATCGAGGCGATGCCGGCCTGGGAATGCACGACGGGAGCGGCACTGAGGAAGATCACGAAGATGGCGACGGCGCCGACCAGCGGCCCGGTCTCGGCCCTGGACAGCATCCGGGCCGCCAGCGGCCGGGCGGTGACCCGGTCGTCGCGGTCGGGCGGCGCCTGCCGCTCGGCCTGCACCGCCGTGCTCACCGGGTGCCGGCCTTGGCGTACCCGGCCAGGGCTTCGACGTTGCTCTTGTCGATGAAGGCCGGGCCGGTCAGCACCGGCAACCCGCCGCCGACGACGTCGCCGTTGCTCAGGTAGAGCCAGAGCGAGTCGACCGCTAGGTAGCCCTGCAGGTACGGCTGCTGGTCGATGGCCCACTCGACGGTTCCCGCCTTGATGGCGTCCAGCAGCAACGCGTTGGTGTCGAAGGTGCCGATCTTCGCCGACGACCCGGCGTCCTTCACCGACTGCACCGCGGCCAGCGCGAACTGGGCGCCCAGGGTGATGATCCGGTCGACGTCCTTGGAGGCCTGCAGTTTGGCGGTGATCGCGGACTGCACGCCGGAGATGTTCGTGCCGTCGACCTGCAGGTTCTCCACCGTGCCCTTGAACGTCTTCTTGATGCCGGCGCACCGCGACTCGAGACCGACGTTGCCCTGCTCGTGGATCACGCAGACGACGTGCTTGCTGCCCTCGTCGTTCAGCTTCGTGCCGACCGCCTCGCCGGCGACACTCTCGTCCTGGCCGAAATAGCCCTTGAGCCCGAACGACTTCCAGACATCCAGACCGCCGTTGAGCCCGGTCACCGGAATGTTCGCCTTGACCGCGTTCTGCACCGCGCCCTTCATCGCGTCCGGCTTCGCCAGGGTCACGGCGATGCCGTTCACCTTGGCGTCGACCGCCTGCTGGACCGCCTGCGCCTGGCCGGCCGGATCCGGGTTGGCGACGTAGTTCAGCTCGATGTTGTCCTTGGCCGCGGCCGCCTCGGCGCCCTTGCGGACGATGTCCCAGAAGGTGTCGCCGGGCGCGCCGTGGGTGATGAACCAGACCTTGTAACGGGGCGTGCTGGGCAGCGTGCCACCGGATCCGGCCGACGCACCCGACGCACCCGACGAGGCGGCGGAGGAGGTGGTCTCGGTCGCCTTTGCGCCTCCCGTGCTGCTGCACCCCGTCACCGCGAGCGCGGTCGCGACCAGCGCGGCGATCCCGGCGACGGCTTTGTTGCGAATCCTCATTGACCCGTTCCTTTCCGTGGAACCTAGTTCTCGGTGGTGATCCGACACTGGGGTACTGCCCGTTGCTGGTGCGCCTTCGCCCCTCGGCGTGCCGGTGGGTCGATGGCCGCCGGCCGCAGGAGCCGAATCATCCCACCACGCCCGGCCGCCATCATCGGGGAGACGAGCCGGGAGCCGGCGTAAGCCGGGTCAGACGTTCTGCGGGAATCCGAGGTTGATGCCGCCGTGGCTGGGATCCAGCCAGCGCGAGGTGATGACCTTCCCCCTGGTGAAGAAGTGCATGCCCTCGGTGCCGTGTGCGTGGGTGTCGCCGAACAGCGAGGACTTCCAGCCACCGAAGGAGTAGTAGCCGACCGGCACCGGCACGGCGACGTTGATGCCGACCATGCCGACCTCCACCTCGTGCTGGAACCGCCGCGCCGCGCCGCCGTCGTTGGTGAAGATGGCGGTGCCGTTGCCGTACGGATTGGAGTTGATCAGGGCGAGCCCGTCGTCGAACGTCTTGACCCGCAGGACGATCAGCACCGGCCCGAAGATCTCGTCGGTGTAGATGGACATGTCCGTGCTGACCTCGTCGAAGAGCGTGGGCGAGAGCCAGAAGCCGCCGTCGGCGCCGTCCACCGGCTGCCCGCGGCCGTCGACCACGAGCTTGGCGCCGGCGTCGACGCCCTGCTGGATGTAGCCGGCCACCTTGTCCCGGTGCGCGCCGGTGACCAGCGGGCCCATGTCGCAGCCGCGCCGGCCGTCCCCGGTGCGCAGGCCGGCCATCCGGTCGGTGATCTTGCCGATCAACTCGTCCGCGACGGTGTCCACCGCGACCAGCGTGCTGATCGCCATGCACCGCTCGCCCGCCGACCCGAAGCCCGCGTTCACGGCGGCGTCGGCGGCCAGGTCGAGGTCCGCGTCCGGCAACACCAGCATGTGGTTCTTCGCGCCACCCAGGGCCTGCACCCGCTTGCCGTGGCCGGTGCCGTTCTCGTACACATAGCGCGCGATCGGCGTCGACCCGACGAACGAGATCGCCTTCACCAGCGGGCTCTCCAGCAGCGCGTCCACCGCCGCCTTGTCGCCCTGCAGCACGTTGAAGACGCCGTCGGGCAGCCCCGCCTCCTTCCAGAGCTGCGCCATCCAGATCGACGCCGACGGGTCCTTCTCGCTGGGCTTGAGCACGACCGCGTTGCCGGCGGCGATGGCCACCGGGAAGAACCACATCGGCACCATGGCCGGGAAGTTGAACGGCGAGATGACCCCGACCACGCCGAGCGGCTGGCGGAGCGAGGACACGTCGACCTTGGTGGACGCGTTCTCGGTCTGACTGCCCTTGAGCAGATGCGAGAGCCCGCAGGCGAACTCGACGATCTCCTGTCCCCGCGACACCTCACCGAGCGCATCGTCGAGCACCTTGCCGTGCTCGGCGGTGATGATCTCGGCGAGTTCGCCCTTGCGCGCGTTGAGCAGTTCCCGGAAGGAGAACAGCACCTGCGTGCGGCGGGCGAGGGAGATGTCCCGCCAGGCCGGCCACGCCGCGGCGGCGGCGGAGATCACGGCGTCGGCGTCCTCGCGGGAGGCCAGCGCCACCTGTTTGGTCACCTGACCCGTGGCCGGGTCGTAGACGTCGGCGGTCCGCCCGCTGGTGCCGGCGTTCGGCGCGCCGGCGATCCAGTGCCCGACCACCGGGAGATCCGTCGCCGTGGAGATGGTCGACTCCTGTGTCGCGGTCATGGTGCGTCCTCTCGGTGGAAGATCAGTGAGTCGTGGGGTCCGGCGTGGAGGAAGTGCCGGACTCGATCAGCCGGTGGGGGTGACGTAGGGGCGCTGCGCCAACTTGTGCTTGTCGTAGACCTCCCTCGCCTGCTGGGTGGTGTCGATGGTCGACACCTCGGCCACCGGCACGTCCCACCAACCGTTCCCGGCCGGCGACTGCTCGTACAGGTCGGTCACCACGTGCACCATTGCGGCGGTGGCGCCGGCCTTGGCCATGGCCAGTCCGTCCCGCAACTCCTCGAGGGTCTTCGCACGGTAGACGGTGACGCCCAGGCTCTCGGCGTTGGCCGCCAGGTCGAGCGGCAGCACCTCGCCGTCCAGCCGGCCCGATTCCGGCGACCGGTACCGGTATCTCGTGCCGTACCGCTGCGCGCCGAGCGACTCCGACAGCGCGCCGATCGAGGCATACCCGTCGTTCTGCAGCAGCACCACGATGATCTTGACGCCCTCCTGGACGGCAGTCACCAGTTCGGTGGGCATCATCAGGTAGGAGCCGTCCCCCACCGTGACGAAGACATCCCGGTCCGGGGCGGCCATGGAGACGCCGATGCCGCCGGGGATCTCGTAACCCATGCAGGAGAAGCCGTACTCGACGTGGTAGCCCTTGCGCTCCCGGGTGCGCCACATGCCGTGCAGGTCGCCGGGCAGCGAACCGGCCGCGCACACCACCACGTCCCGCGGGTCCATCGCCGCCTCCACCGCGCCGAGCACCTCGCTCTGCGCGAGCACTCCGGTGCGGGCGCCGTACCCGCAGGTGTGCGAGGCAACGACTCTGGCGTCCCACTCCGCCGCCAGCCGGGTGACCTGCTGCTGGTAGTCGGTGTCGGTGCGGTAGCCGGCCAGCGCCTCCTGCAGGGCCGGCAGCGCGCGCTTGGCGTCGGCGAGCACCGGCAGCCCGGCGTGCTTGACGGCGTCCATCCCGCCGATGTTGATGTTGACGAACCGGACGCCGGGATGGGCGAAGGCGGTCCGGGAGGCGGTGGTGAAATCGGAGTACCGGGTGCCGATCCCGAGGATCAGGTCGGCACTGCCGGCGATCTCGTTCGACGCCGTGGTGCCGGTCGCCCCGACCGCACCGGCGTTGAGCGGGTGGTCGCTGGCAAGAGAACCCTTGCCCGCCTGGGTCTCCCCGATCGGGATGCCGGTGGCGTCGACGAAGGCGCGCAGTTCGGCGTTGGCCTCGGCATAGGTCACGCCGCCGCCGGCCACGATCATCGGCCGGCTCGACCGGCGGATCAGTGCCGCGGCTGCGTCGATCACCTCGGGTTCCGGCACCGGCCGGCCGATCCGCCAGACCCGGTCGGCGAACAGCTCGACCGGCCAGTCGTAGGCCTCCGCCTGCACGTCCTCCGGTAAGGAAACCGTCGCTGTTCCTGTCTCACCAGGATCGGTGAGCACCCGCATCGCTCCCAGCAACGCCGCCGGCAGTTGCTCGGGGCGCCACACCCGGTCGAAGAACTTCGACAGCGGCCGGAAGGCGTCGTTCACCGAGACGTCGTACCCGTACGGCTGTTCCAGCTCCTGCAGCACCGGCGACGCGACCCTGGTGGCGAAGATGTCGGCGGGCAGCAGCAGCACCGGGATGCGGTTGACGGTGGCCAGCGCGGCGCCGGTCAACATGTTCGCGGCGCCGGGGCCGACGGAGGCGGTGACGGCGAAGGTCTCCAGCCGGTCTTTCTGCCGGGCGTAGCCGACGGCGATGTGCACCATCGCCTGCTCGTTGCGGCCCTGGTGGTAGGGCAGCAGTCCGGGCTCGTCGAGCTCGGCCTGCAGCAGCGCCTGGCCGACGCCGGCGACGTTGCCGTGGCCGAAGATGCCGAAGCAGCCGGCGAAGAACCTGCGGCGCACGCCGTCCCGCTCGCTGTACTGGTGCCCGAGGAACCGCACCACGGCCTGCCCGACGGTCAGCCGGACGGTGCCGGACTGCCCGACGGCACGGGTGTCCGCTGCGGTCGGGATCTGGGTCATGCGTGCTCTCCCTGGTGCGGTGCCCGGTCGCCCGGCGACGCTGCCGGTGCGGTGTAGAACGGCAGCCGGGGATCGACCTGCTGATCCGCCCAGGTCTCCCGGACCCACCCGTGGGCGGGGTCGTCGCTGATCAGCCAGGCCCGCTCGGCGGCGGGGCCGGCCATCACGTTCAGGTAGTACAGGTCGTGACTCGGCGCGGCGATCGCCGGGCCGTGCCAGCCGTGCGGGATGAGCACGACGTCGCCGTCGGCGATCTCCTCCAGCACATCGATCGGCCGGTCAGGCGTACCGTAGACCCGTTGGTAGGCACCGGCTCTCGCTGCCCTGGTCCCGGGCGGTGCGGTGGACCGCAGCGCGTAGAAGTAGATCTCCTCCAGCTCGGATTCGGTCGCGGAGGCTTCGTCGTGCTTGTGCGGCGGGTAGGACGACCAGTTCGCCGCCGGGGTGAGCACCTCGCAGGCGATCAACTTGTCGGTCTCGAACGCTGTGCCTGATTCCGAGTGGGGAACCGCGAAGTTGTTCACCTGGCGGCTGCACGCGCCGGCCCCGCGGAGCTCGACCGGCACACCCGAGGCCGGCCCGTACCGGAACGGCAGCCTCGCGGTGGCGCGCGCCCCGGGCAGCGACAGTACGGCTCCGTCGTCGCTCACCACCTCGACGCCTGAGTCGATGGGGAGGTAGGCGAAGTCGGTCACCGCGTCGAACACGCCCGGCCGCCCGGCGAGGCCGATGGTGGCGCCGTTCACGGTGACGCGGCAGCTCCCGGACAGCGGCAGCGCGATCATCTCGTCGGCGCCGGTGGAGAAGGTCACCGGTTCGCCGGGAGTCAGGGTCAGCACCCGCAGGCTGGAGTAGCCCCAGCCCGCGCTCTCCGGGGTGACCACCAGGTCGAAGACGCCGTCGGCGGTGGATCCCGCCGGCTGGTGGAGCTGCGTCATCGACATTTCTCGCTCTTCGCGCAGGCGCTCATCGCGTGATTCGCTCCGCTCCTCGCTGCGAGCTCACTCATCGGACCATGGAGACGGCAGTGTCCACCGCGGCTGCGACGTCGTCGTCCGCCGGGTAGAGCAGGGTGCGGCCGACGACGAGCCCGCGGACGGCGGGCAGATCCAGTGCGTCCCGCCAGCTCTGGAACGTCTCCTCCGGGCTGGTCGCCGGATCGCCGCCGAGCAGCAGCGTCGGCAGGGTGGTCGCGTCCATCACCCGCTCCATCTCGGCGACCACCGGCAGCTTCATCCAGGTGTAGGCCGACGTCCGGCCCAGTGCGCTGGCGATGCCGACGGACTTGATCACGGCGTCCGGCGTCAGGTCGTTGTGCACCCGGCCGCTGCGGCGGCTGGACCAGAAGGGCTCCACCATGGCCATCAGTCTGCGCTCGGCCAGTTCGTTGACCGCCGTCGCGGTCGCCTCCATCGTCGCGACGGTACCCGGGTCGTCCAGGGCGATGCGGGTGAGCATCTTGCCGCCGTTGAGTCCCATCTCGGCGCATCCCCTGGCGTCGTACCCGGTGAACCGGTCGTCGAGCTCGAACTCGGCGCCCTGCAGACCACCGCGGTTCATCGACCCGACGACGACCTTGTCCTCCAGCGCGCCCAGCATCAGCAGGTCCTCCATGATGTCCGGGGTGGCCAGCAGTCCGTCGACGCCCGGCCGGGCGAGCGCGGTCAACAGCCGGTCGAGCAGATCGACCCGGGAGCCCATGGCCAACGGCCGGTCCCCCACCCCGAAAGCGCCCCGGCCCGGGTGGTCCGCGGCAAGGAGCATCAGTCGCCCGTCGCCCCGGACGGTCGGCCGGGTGGTCCGCGCCCGGGCTGCCCGGGCGATCGCCTCCGGGTCGTTCACCCGGACTTCGGTGATCTCGGCAAGTCGCTCGCGGATCGTGCGGGATCCGAAGACGTGCGCTGGCGCGGTGACTGTTTCAGTCACTGCCGACCTCCGCCAGCAGCGCCTGCACCTCGGCGGTGGTCGGCATCGCACTCGAGCACTCCCGGCGGGTCGCCACGATGGCACCGGCGGCGTTGGCGAAGCGCAGGATGGTCGCCAGGTCCCAGCCGGCCAGCAGACCGTGGCACAGCGCGCCGCCGAATCCGTCGCCGGCACCCAGGCCGTTGACGACGGTGACCGGAGTCGGCGGCACCTCCACCGTGACGTCCCGCGTCATGCCGAGCACGCCCCGCGGGCCCTGTTTGACGATCGCGAGATCCACCCCGGCGTCCAGCAGCGCCTTCGCCGCCCGCAGTGGCTCGGTCTCGCCGACCGCGACCTCGCACTCCTCGCGGTTGCCGACGGCCACGGTGACGTGCTGGAGCGCCCTGCGGACCTGTACCCCTGCCTCGGCCGGGTCGGACCAGAACATCGGGCGGTAGTCCAGGTCGAGCACGGTCAGCGGGCGGCGGGCCCTGGCCTCCCAGGCGGCGAAATGCGCCGACCGGCTGGGCTCCTCCGACAGGCCGGTGACGGTGGACCAGTAGATGCCGGCGTTCGCGATGGCGTCGAGATCCAGTTCGTCGGAACGGATCTGCAGATCCGGCGCGGACGGTAGCCGGTAGAACAGCAGCGGGAAGTGGTCCGGCGGGTACATCTCGCAGAAGGTGATCGGGGTGAGCAGGTCAGGCACGACAGAGACGAAGGTGTCGTCCACCCCGAATTCGCGCAACGCCTTGTGCACGTACCGGCCGAACGCATCCGGACCCGTCCTGGTGATCACCGCGGTCCTGCGCCCGTGCCGTGCCGCGGCGACCGCCACATTGGTGGCGCTGCCACCCAGGTACTTGCCGAACGTCGACACGTCCTCCAGGCCGACGTTGTCCTGCAGCGGGTACAGATCGACGCCTATCCGGCCGATCGTCACCACCTCGAGATGCTCACGCAGTGTCGATTGCTCTTCGCGCAGGCGCTCATCGCTGTTCGTTCCGCTCCTCGCTCGTTCCTCGCTGCGATGCTCACTCAGAGTCGATTGCTCTTCGCGCAGGCGCTCATCGCTGTTCGTTCCGCTCCTCGCTCGTTCCTCGCTGCGATGCTCACTCAGAGTCGATTGCTCTTCGCGCAGGCGCTCATCGCTGTTCGTTCCGCTCCTCGCTGCGATGCTCACCAACGCCGCTCCTTCGCCTGTCGCGACCGGGTGCCATCGCTCCTGGCCGCGCTGCCGGAATTGACCCCCAGACTGGCGAAAGGTCCCAGCCCTGTCAAGAGTTTGTCAGTACATTCTGTCATTCGGTCATAGGACTGTTGGCGCTGTACGCTGGCGCCACCGATGGGAGTGTCGATGACGGACCTGTATCTCGATCTGGACCGCTCCAGTCCTGTCCCGCTGTATTTTCAGGTATCCCAGCGGATCGAGAAAGCAATCTCCACCGGGCAACTCGGTCCCGGCGCCCGCCTGGACAACGAGATCAGCCTGGCCGATCAGTTCGGCCTGTCCCGGCCCACCATGCGGCGCGCCATCCAGGAACTCGTGGACAAGGGCCTGCTGGTGCGCAAGCGCGGGGTCGGCACCCAGGTGGTGCACGGCCAGGTGACCCGCCCGGTGGAGCTGACCAGTCTCTACGACGATCTCGCCCGCGGGCACCAGGTGCCCAGCACCACACTGCTGGTCAACGAGATGGTCAAGGCCAGCGAGACGGTCGCCCGGTTCCTCGACGTGACGGTCGGCTCCACCGTGCTGCGACTGCGCCGGCTGCGGCTGGCGAACGGCGACCCGCTGGCCATCCTGGAGAACTACCTCCCGGCGGATCTCGCCGACATCGGTAAAAGCGATCTCGAGTCGCGCGGGCTCTACCAGCTGATGCGGGCGAAGGGCGTGCACATCCGGGTGGCCAGACAGCGCATCGGGGCGCGGGCCGGCACACCGGAGGAGTGCCACCTGCTGGGCGAGCGCCGGAACTGCCCGCTGCTCACCATGGACCGGGCCGCCCACGACGACTCCGGGCGCCCCGTGGAATGGGGGCACCACGTCTACCGCGCCAGCCAGTACTCCTTCGAGGTCACGCTGGTCGACCACTGAGCCCACCCGCTCGCCGCACCACCCCGGGCACCCCGGATACCCCGGCACCCCGGCGCCCAGCCGCTCGCATCGCGTCCATCTGCTCGCCGGCCGCCCATCCGCTCGCCCTGCACCGCGAGCGGATCACCAGGAAAGCGAGCGGTGGGACGGGATGCGAGCGGCTGACAACCACGGGGCCCACTCCCGCGACGGTTTGGCCGGTCACAGATCGCCGCGTAAGCTTCGGGGGTTGCCTCGGCGAGGGTGATCAGCTGGGTCCGGAGTCCGGGCGCACGGTCACCGTGATCGACGCGGTGGGTCTGTTCGGATCCGCTCGCGCTCGTCGCTGCCGTCGCGACCATTCGAGCCTCATCCAGACCCACGCCTTTGCTAGGAGCACCCAGTGTCCGAGGTCCGCCTCTCCGCCGAGTCACGCAGCGAGTTCGGCAAGGGCTTCGCCCGCCGCATCCGCGCCGCCGGCAAGATCCCCGCCGTCCTGTACGGGCACGGCACCGATCCCCGCCACCTGACCCTTCCCGCCCGCGAGTTCGCGCACGCGATCAAGGGCGGCGCCAACACCGTCCTCACGCTGGCCCTGCCCACCGGTGACGAACTGGCCCTGGCCAAGTCCATCGTCCGCCACCCGCTGCGCGACTACTTCGAGCACGTCGACCTGATCATCGTCCGGCGCGGCGAGCGGGTCACCGTCGACATCCCGGTCGTCGTCAGCGGTGAGGCGCCGGCCGGTTCGCTGGTGCTGACCGACGCCAACACGCTGTCCATCGAGGTCGAGGCGCTGCACATCCCGCAGTCGCTCGAGGTGTCCATCGAGGGCCTGGAGATCGGTGCGCAGGTGCTGGCGTCGCAGGTCACCCTGCCCGAGGGCGCCGCGCTGGTCAGCGATCCGGAGACGCTGGTCGTCGCAGTGTCGCTCGCCCCGACCACCGAGGACCTGGAAGCCGACGGTGCCGGCGAGGCCACCGAGTCGACCGAGCCCGAGCCGGACGAGATCGTCGAAGACTGACCTTCACTCCCCGGTGTCGACGGGCGCGTCCGGGTTCCGGGCGCGCCCGTCGGCGTCTGGCCGCAAGAGACCGGAGGAAGAGCGATGACCTCGCACGAGCCGCCGCAGCAGGTGCTGGTCGTCGGCCTGGGTAACCCGGGCCCGTCGTACGCGGGCAACCGGCACAACATCGGCGCGATGGTCGCCGACGTGCTGGCGGCCCGGATCGGTGGCCGGTTCAAGACGCACAAGGCAGGCGCCGACATCGTCGAGGGCCACCTGGCCGGGGTAAGGGCGATCGTGGCGAAACCGCGCTCCTACATGAACGTCTCCGGCGCCCCCGTCGCCGGCCTCGCCCGGTTCTTCAAGGTGCCGGCGCTCGACGTGATCGTGGTGCACGACGAACTCGACCTCCCCGCGCATGTCATCCGGGTCAAGCAGGGTGGCGGCGAGGGCGGTCACAACGGGCTGAAGTCGATCAGCGCGGCGTTGGGCAGCAAGGACTATCTACGGGTGCGCTGTGGCATCGGACGTCCGCCCGGCCGGGTGGATCCGGCCGACTATGTACTCCGCGACTTCTCGGCCGCCGATCGCAAGGAACTGCCGATCGATCTGGAGACCGCAGCCGACGCGGTGGAATCACTGATCCAGCACGGGCTCCTGGACACGCAGAACCGGCTGCACTAGTACTCGACCACCGCTGGACCTGCCGCGACTCGCCGTTGTTCGATGCGGCGGCGGTACCGGCCCGCCATGCCATGGTGAGCTCGTGACCAGCGACCGACTGACGACTCGGACTGTCCGCGAGGACAACTGGCCGGACCTGGTCGACCTGTTCGCCGACGTCGCACCCGCCGCACGCTGCTGGTGCATGTACTGGCGCATCGGGAGCGCCTACCGCCGGCGGCCGATCGAGGCCAATCGCGACGACCTGCACGACCTCGTCCGCGACGGGCGGCCGACGGGTCTACTGGCCTATCTCGACACCACGGCAGTGGGCTGGTGCCAGCTCACGCCCCGCCCGGAACTGCCCCACCTCCAGCGCTCCCCACGCACCCGCCCGCTCGACGACGTGCCGGTTCTGCTGATCTCCTGCTTCGCCGTGCGCAAGAGCCACCGCCGCCGGGGTGTGACGGAATGTCTGATCCGGGCCGCTCTCGACGAGGCGGCGCTCGCCGGTGCGCCCGCGCTCGAAGCATGTCCGCTGGACGCGTCGGTGTCGCCGAGTGCCACCAGTACCGGTTACCTGTCGACCTTCCTGCGCGCCGGTTTCCAGGAGATCGCCCGGCGGTCACCCGAGAAGCCGATCGTCCGCTTCACGTTCTGAGCGGTTCGTCGTCGTACGTCCCGGTCGGCCGATCGCAGGCGCCGGTGGCAGTCACCCGTCGCACTCTGCGGGCCGGTGCTCACTCGTCATCCACCGCAGCCAGGTGCGGAATCAGGGTGTTCCCCGGTTCCGCAGCGGTGTGCATCGCGCACACTGGACATGCGGTCCGGCTCGAGGAGAAAGCTGAGTGGAATCAGAAAATGGCGACATCCGGCGGTCCCGACGTCCTCGACGTACCCGAGCGTGCCTCCGGCGCAACGCCGCACGGCGGGCCGCGGATGCCACGCGGAATACCGGTGTTCGCCGTGCTGGCGGTCGCCGTCCTGGCCTTCTTGGGGGGCGGCTTCGGTAGCTCCTACCAGGGCAAGCTCTCCGAGGTCCAGAAGAACGACAACTCCTCCTACCTGCCCGCCAGCGCCGAGTCGACCGAGGCGGGCAACATCTCGGCCCAGTTCAACAAGACCCAGTCACTTCCCGGCTTCCTGGTCTTCGAGCGCGCCGGCGGCCTGACGCCGGCCGACCGGACCGCCGTCGCGGCCGCCTACGCGAGCGCGGTCAAGGCGCCGGGGGTCGACGCGCAGGCTGCCACTCCCCCGGTGTTCGCCGCCGACGGCACCGCCGCGTCGATCTACGTCCCGCTGACCGCGAAGCAGAACGGCGTCGCCGTCGACGGCAACCAGCTGTCCGACGCCGAGACCGGGCTGCTGGACACCGCGAAGAAGGCGGTGCCGCCCGGTCTCGAGGTGTACCCCGCGGGCCCGGGCGGTCTGCTGGTCGCCTTCATCAGCGCGTTCGGCGGGCTGGACGGCACCCTGCTGCTGGCCGCGGGCGGAATCGTCATCGTCATCCTGCTGCTGGTCTACCGGTCGCCGGTGCTGTGGTTCTTCCCGTTGTTCTGCGCGGTGCTCGCGCTGGGGCTGTCCGCGATGGTCGTCTATTTCATGGCCAAGGGCAGCGTGCTGACGTTGACCGGCCAGAGCCAGGGCATCCTGTCCGTCCTGGTGCTCGGTGCCGGCACCGACTATGCGCTGCTGTTGATCGCTCGCTATCGGGAGGAGTTGCACCACTACCCGAACCGGTTCGACGCGATGATCAAGGCCTGGAAGGAATCCGCACCGGCCATCTTCGCGTCCGGCATCACGGTGATCATCGGTCTGCTCTGCCTGAGCTTCTCCGAGCTCAACTCCAACAAGAGCCTCGGCCCGGTCGCGGCGATCGGCATCGGCTGCACCCTGATCGTGATGATGACGGTGCTGCCGGTGCTGCTGGCCGCCGCCGGCCGGTGGGTGTTCTGGCCCCGGCGCCCGACGACCGAGACGCCCGGTGCGGTGCCCGGCACGACGGGGATCTGGGGCGCCGTCGCCCGGTTCATCGGAGCGCACCACCGGCGCGCCTGGATCGGCGCGGCCGTCGTGCTGCTGCTGTGCCTGCTGGGCATCGGGTCGCTCAAGACCGACGGCCTGACCACGGCGCAGGGTTTCACCAACACGCCGGACGCGGTGGTCGGCCAGCGGATCTACGACGCGAAGTTCGACAAGGGCGTCGGCGCACCCGCCGTGATCACCGCCGACGCCGCCGCGGCGGCCCAGGTGATCGCCGTGGCATCGGCGGTGCCGGGCATCTCCGACAAGCCCGGTGCGGTGTGCGTCCAGCTCGACTATGCGAAGGTGGCGGCGCTGCCGGCATCGGCCTCCGGCACCCGTCCCGCGGCGGCGGGCTGCGCACCGGCCGCCCTGCAGCTGACCCCGATCGGCGGCAAGACGGTGATCTCGGCGGTGCTGGCCGACTCCTACGACTCACCGGCCGCGTACGACACCATCGCCAGGCTCCGCACCGCCGTGCATGCCGTTCCAGGGGCGGATGCGCTGGTGGGCGGGCAGTCCGCCGCGACGTTGGACGTCCGGAACGCGTCGGTGCACGACCGCAACCTGATCCTGCCGATCGTGCTGGTCGTCATCTTCCTCGTGCTGTCGCTGTTGCTGCGCGCGCTGCTGGCGCCGCTGCTGCTGATCGGCACCGTCGTGCTCTCCTTCGCCGCGACGCTCGGCGTCTGCGGCTGGGCGTTCACCCACCTGTTCGGCTTCGCCGGGGCCGACCAGTCGTTTCCGTTGTTCGCCTTCGTCTTCCTGGTCGCGCTGGGCATCGACTACAACATCTTCCTCATGACGAGGGTGCGGGAGGAGACCCTTGCCTTCGGCACCCGGCAGGGCGTGCTGCGCGGGCTGTCGGTCACCGGCGGGGTGATCACCTCGGCCGGCGTGGTGCTCGCGGCCACCTTCGCGGTGCTCGGCGTGCTGCCGCTGGTGTTCCTGGCCGAGCTCGGCTTCGCCGTCGCCTTCGGCGTGCTGCTGGACACCCTCGTCGTCCGGACGATCCTGGTCCCGGCACTCGCCCACGACATCGGTCGACGCATCTGGTGGCCCTCCAAGCTGGCCCGAGCCGGCGACGGGGCAGACCTGGTTCCGTCGTCGACTGTCCGCCACGGCAGACATCGGGTTCGGTGAGCGCAGGCACATCGCGAGCGTCGCGCGGCCGCCGCGGGCGGACGACCGGGGTGAGGGAGGCGGGCGCGCCGCCCGGCCGGACTAGAGACTGCTGCGGCGCTCGATGAGGATGGTGTCGCGCCAGACGCCGTGGTGCCGGGCGATGCGTTCGCGGATCCCGACGGTGCGGAAGCCGGCGCGGCGATGCAGAGCGAGACTGGCGGCGTTCTCCGGGAACACCGCCGACTGGACGGTCCAGATGCCGGCCGCCTCGGTGGATGTGACGAGCGCTGCCAGCAACGCGGTGCCGATGCCGCGGCCGGCAGCCGGCGGTGCGACGTAGACGGAGTGCTCGACCACACCGGCATAGACCGGCCTGGACGAGACGGCCGACACGGCGACCCATCCCAGCAGTGCACCGTGCTCCTCGGCGACCAGGCGGTGGCCGGGCAGCCTGGTGGCATCGAACTGCTCCCAGGTCGGCGTGCTGGTCTCGAACGTCGCGTTGCCAGCGTCGATCCCGGCGGCATAGATCGACTCCACCTCCGGCCCAGTCGCCGGCGGTCATCGGGCGGAGGTGCACGCCGTCACCCGGTCAGCGAAGCAGTGCGGCGGCGGCCGTGCGCTGCAGCTTGCCCGACGGCGTCTTGGGCAGCGTGCCGACCGGAACGACGGAGACCAGGGCGGGACGTACCCCCATCGCGGCGGTGACCGCGGACCGGACACCGGCGCTGATCCGGGTGACGGCCTCCGCATCGGCCGCCTCCCTGGACTCGACAGCCACCGCGAACGACTCCCGCGGCCCCTCCAGCCAGCGGACGGCGACGGCGTTGCCGGCCCGCACCCCGGGCACCTGCTCGGCCACCCGCTCGATGTCCGTCGGGTAGATGTTGCGGCCGCCCATGATGATGACGTCCTTGACCCGGCCGCAGACCACGATCCGCCCGTCCACCACATAGCCGAGATCGCCGGTGTCCAGCCACCCATCGGCACCGCGGGTCGGGCGCGGCCCGTCCACGGTCAGGTACAGCTCGGTGACCGAGCTGCCGCGGATGTGCAGGACGCCGACCTCCCGGTCGCCCAGCTGCCGGCCGTTCTCGTCGACGGCGACGCACTCGATGCCCGGCAGCGGCGGTCCCAGCACCGGGAAGGACCGTGCACCCGTGCTCTCGGCACCGCTGGATACCGGCTCGGCGCGACGCTCGTTCTCCAGTGCGTCCGCCGCGATCGTGTCCACCTGCAGCGGCGTCCCCCAAGGGTGCAGCGACACACCGAGGGTCGCCTCGGCCATGCCGTAGGCGCACACCACGGACGTCGAGGGCAGGCCGAACGGCTGGCCCGCCCTCAGGAACGCCTCCGCCGTGCGGGCATCGATCGGCTCGGCGCCGTTGAGGGCGAAGCGGAGACTGGACAGGTCGAGGTCGGTCGCCCGACCGAGCACCCGGGCGGCCAGCGCGTAGGCGAAATTCGGTGCGGCAGTGATGGTGCCGTGGTACTTGCTGATCAACTCGGCCCACAGCAACGGTTTCGCCAGGAAATCGG
>CAXTBG010000012.1:0-81708 GCA_964242105.1 uncultured Nakamurella sp.
CCCGGTCTGCGACCGCAGCGGATCGACCCGCTTGTTCGCGCTCTTGATGCCCTTGTCCGACAGTTTCTCCCGGCCCACCCGCAGCACCGAACCCATTTTGTCCGCGTCGATGTCGTAGGCCATGGTGACGTGGTGCAGCACCGCCCCGCCGGCGAGCCGCTTCTGCGCCGCGCCGGCGATCTTGCCCGTCGGGGAGGCGATGTCGTTCAGCGGCACATACCTCGCGTCGATGCCGACGTCGGCCAGCGCGCCGAGCACCCAGTCGTCCAGGAACGCGTACGACGCGGCGAAGGACAGGCCTTCCACCAGCGAGCCCGGGACGTACAGCGAGTAGGTGATGGTGTTGCCCGGCTCGACGAACATGGCGCCGCCGCCGGAGATCCGCCGGACCACGGTGAAGTCAAGGCGCTGCGCGGCCTCGAGGTCCACCTCGTTGGTCAGCGACTGGAACGACCCGATGATGACGGCGTTCGACGCCCACTCCCAGATCCGCAGTGCCGGGTTGCGGGTGCCCGCGCCGACCTGCCGGGCCAGTACCTCGTCGATCGCCATCTGCATGGGCGGGTGCTGCGGCCCGGAGTCGATCAGCTCGAAGGTGTGGTCGTGCCAGCTGGTCGCTCGGCCCAGCGCCCGTCGGACCGCAATGGCGACCGACTCCGGCGTGAAGCCGACCATGGTGACCTCGGGCCCGATCACCGCCTGCACAGCGGCGGTCAGCGCGGCGGCGTCGGTTTCGGCCGGCAGTCCGGTCAGGATGGCGTCGATCGACGCCAGGGCCTCGTCCGGCTCGAGGAAGAAGTCGCCGGAGATCGCGACGCCGGCCAGCTTGCCGTCCACCACCTCGACATCCGCGGCGACCAACTTTCCGCCGGGAACCTTGTATTCACCGTGCATCCTGCGCCTCCTGGGTCGAACGTCTCGCTCTGGCCAACCGTGCTGGGGCAGGCACCATTCCTGTTCGTCCGCTGGGTCAGGCGGCCGGCGCGAGCGCACGGTCGGTCGGCCTGCCCACCCGCAGCACCAGCAGCAGACCGACGGCGAGCACCAGCAGGATGCCGACGATGCCGGCCCGGTCCGCTCGGAAGAGGCTGACGAACAGCGCGAACAGCAGGGGGGACAGGAACGACACCGCCCGCCCGGTGGTGGCGTACAGGCCGAACATCTGACCCTCGTTGCCCGGCGTTGTCAGGCGGGCCAGGAAGGTGCGCGACGCCGACTGCGCCGGCCCGACGAACAGGCAGAGCAGCAGACCGCACGTCCAGAACGCGGCCTGCCCGGACAGGAACATCACCACCCCGCCCGAGACCAGCAGTCCGATCAAAGACACCACGATGACGGTGCGCGGGCCCAGGCGGTCGTCGAACCGGCCCGCGACGAGCGCGCCCAGCGCGGCCACGATGTTCGCCGCAGCCCCGAAGATCAGCACGTTGCCCGCGGTGAATCCGTAGACCGTCGCGGCCAGGATGGCGCCGAAGTGGAACACTCCGGCGAGTCCGTCGCGGAAGATGGCGCTGGCCAGCAGGAAAACGGCCGCGTCACGGTCGGTGCGCACCAGATGGGCGATGTCGCGGAACAGCTCGCGGTAGGCCCCGATGATCGACCGGCGCCGGCGTTGCGTCGGCGGCACCTCCGGGATGCGGAACAGCACCGGCAGGGCCGACAGCGCGAACCAGGCGGCGGCGACCAGGGCCACCACCCGGATGTTGTAGCCGTGGGCCGTGCTCACGTTGAAGAACCCGCGCGTCGGGCTGCCGCTCTCGCCCGATATGAAGCCGAAATAGCAGAACAGCAGCAGGAAGATGCCGCCGAAATACCCCATCGACCAGCCGAAACCCGAGATCCGACCGATGTTTGCCGGCGTCGAGATCTGGCGGAGCATCGAGTTGTAGAACACGACGGCGATCTCGAAGAAGATCGAGCCCAGCCCGATCAACGCCGCACCGAGGAAGAAGTAGGAAGCGTCGTCCTGCACCCAGAACAGACCGACGATGGAGATGGTTACCAGAGCGGAGTAGATCGCGAGCGACCGGCGGCGGTGTCCGGCGGCATCTGCCTGCTGCCCGGTGACCGGCGCGAGCACGGCAATCAGCAGTCCGGCCACACCGACCGAGATGCCGTACCAGGTGGTGGCCGACAACGAACCCGGCAGGTTCTTGCCGACTGTTCCGGTCAGGTAGACCGAGAAGACGAAGGTGACGATGACCGTGTTGAAGCCGGAGGACCCCCAGTCCCACAGCCCCCACGCCGCGATCTGTCCGCGGGATCTCGCCTCCGGGCCGTTGCTGGCTGCCACCGGCCCCGTCGCCGCCACCGCATCGCGGCCGGGACCATGGTTCTCCATGGCCGCAGCGTAAGCGGTGCCCCTGACACCCGGCGCGTCGCCGCGGCTCGGTGCCTCCCGCCCGGTAGCTGTGTACGGTCTGGTGATCACTCCTGCCAGAAGCGCTCGCGCCGATGAAGCCGATGAATGATGGGCGATCCGGCCGCTGCCGGCCCCTCCGGCTGGACCTATAGGTGAATGGTGAACCCTCCTGAAGGACCCGCTGGCCCGGCGGCGGTTCGGGTCGTGGCCACCACGATGCTCAAGGCCGAGGCCCGCGCACGACTGAGTGAGCAGCTCGGGCCTGGTTTCGTGGTGTTCGACCTGCGCAAGGCCCCGCCCTCCACCGACATCGTCATCGCTCCGGTGGTGAGCGCACAGACGATCTCCGCGCTCAAGCACATGTTCCCTCGAGCCCGGGTGGTGCTGACCGAGCTCGAGGACTGGGATCTGGGAGTGTTCTTCCCCGGTCCGGTGCGGCGGGCAGTCGACGCCGGCGCCGACGGCTACGTCGTTGCCGGCGATCTTGTAGCTCTCGCCGACTTCGCCGTTTCGGATCACCAGCTGGCCCTGAACCCGGGCCAACCCGGCCAGCTGCACGCGGCGTCGGTCCGCACCCCCAGCGCGGATGAGGCCGTCATGCGGGAACTACGCACCGTACGGTCCAGTCGCGAGATCGAGTGATTCTCCGATCTGTGGCAGGGCATCGTGGACACCGCCTGGCAGCACCGGGTAACGGGCCTGTTCAACGATCTCGGGGATGGGCCCGGCGGATGACCGGCGGCCCCAGGCGCACCCCGCCCAGCGCGGTGTCCCACACCGCGTGGGAGTCGGTCACCCGCCCGGAGAACACCCGCACCGTCCGTGTCGGAGAGCGGGCGACCGGAGTCATCCACACTCCTGCGGCCGGTGCCAGCCATGTGGATGAATCTGCTGGCTGTCGGCAGTAATCCGTACACTTGTTCCTATGACCGCCTGCCTGCTGGACGACACCGACACCGGTGAGATGTCGCCGTCCGCGGCCGCTGTCAGTGAGATCGCCGCCGCCGTCGACCACCTGCTCGCCGCCGACCTCACCCTGCCGTCCGACACCGACATCCTCGACCTGCTCCGCGGCGTGGAGGTGCAATCCCGCCGGCTGCACGCCGCGTCCATCGCCGTCATCGCTCAGATCACCGACCGCGGCCTCGCCGCACCCGCCGGCGCCACGTCCACCGCCGGGCTGCTGCGGCAGGTGCTGCCGCTGTCGGCCGGGGACGCGTACCAGCGGGTCCGCCTCGCCGCAGCCACCAGCCCCAGCACCGGCCTGTCCGGCTCGCCGATCCCACCTGCCTTGCCGCAACTCGCCGCCGCGCTGCACGCCGGGTCGGTGCCCGCTAGAAACGCCGTCACCATCGTCGGCACCCTGAACGGTTTCCCCGCCGATGTGCCACCGGAGGTGCGGGACTCGGTAGAGGAGTTCCTCGTCGAGCAGGCAGCGGTGCTGGACCCGAAAACGTTCTCCACCGTGGCCCGCCGGATCGCGTTGATGGCCGACCCGGACGGCCCGGAACCGGAGCGGGACGCCGCCGACAAGCAGGAGTTCCACATCGGCCGGCGCCGCGACGACGGCCTGACCCGCTGCTGGGGACTGCTCGACGACCTCACCATCGAGGCGCTGCGTGCCGCGTTCGGCGCGATGTGCGCACCCGCCGCCGACCGCAACCGCAAGACCGGCGAGCCCGACACCACCCCAGGCGACACCGAAGCGCCCGACTCGTCGGACACCGAATCCAGCGCATCCGACAGCACGACCCCCGACGGGGACGCTGACCCTGCGACGCATCAGGAGCCCGGTACCGCCGAACAACACGATGAGACGACCCCGCCCGGGGGCGACGAGGCCTGCCCGCCGGAGGACATCGCAGCTTTCCCACCCGATCCGGGGGAGATCACCGGCGAATCGAGCTGTGACATCGACATCGACATCGACATCGACATGCCGCCCGCCCCGACCGCTCAGCCCGCCCCGGCTGACCCCGCCGACCAGCCCGCACCCCGCCGGCCTTGGCGGCCGACTCGCCCGCCACACTGGGCGGCCCCGTTGGGCACGTTGCCCGGCGATTACCGACCACCAGACCCGCACGGCCAGTGCCACGGCCAAGCCCACTATCAGGATCAACCACCACCGCCACCCGTCCCACCGGACGGGCGGTCGGCGGGCACCCGCCGCGCCCACGCGCTGGGCGCCATCCTCACCGCGTTCCTCAACGCCGGAACAGCGCCGACCGTGCACGGGGAGAAGCCGCACCTGCTCGTCACCATTTCTGAGGCCGACCTCCGGCAACGGATCGGCAGCGCCCAACTGGGCTACGGCGACACCATCCCCATCGCCGCCGCCCGGATGCTCGCCTGCGACGCCGCCGTGATCCCTGCTGTCCTGCGCGGAACCAGCGAGATCGTCGACGTCGGCCGCGCCATGCGAACCTTCACCGCAGCGGGCAGAAAAGCGATCCTGCTCCGGGACATCGGCTGCGTGTTCCCCGGCTGCACCATGCCCGGCGCGTGGTGCGACAACCACCACATCCAGCACTGGGCCGACGGCGGACCCTCCAACCTGGACAACGCCGCCTTGCTGTGTCGACGGCACCATAATCTAATCCATCGCGGGCTATGGCGGATCCGGCTCGGAGCCGACCGCAGACCCGAGATCATCCCGCCAGCCACCCACGACCCCGCGCAACGGCCTCTGCGCAACACCGTCCACCGCCCCCCGACGTTCAACTGGCCGGCGACTGATCGAGCCAGCAGCCGATGACGCGTCACACGCAGTCACTCCGTCCAGGTAAACGGCAGGAGATTGCACCGGCCGATGGGCCAGACTGGCCCGGTGCTGCTCACCATCACCTCCACCGCACCGCCCGCCTCCGATCTGGGCTACCTGCTGTTCAAGCACCCGGGCAAGGTGCAGTCGTTCGATCTTCCAGTCGGCCGGGCGCATGTCTTCTACCCGGAGGTCGGCGCGGACCGCTGCACCGCTGCCCTGCTGCTCGAGGTGGACCCGATCGCGCTGGTACGGGGCAGGAAGTTCGGCGGAGCCGATGCTTTCTCGCTCGGTCAATACGTCAACGACCGGCCGTACGCCGCGTCGTCGATGCTGGCGGTCGCTCTCGGGCGGGTATTCAGCACCGCGATGACCGGTCGCTGCGACAGCAGGCCGGAACTGGCCGCGGGCACCCTCCCGCTGCAGATCCACCTGCCTGCGTTGCCGTGCAGTGGCGGCCCGGACATGGCCCGCCGCATGTTCGAGCCGATGGGCTGGTCGGTCCGGGCCACCGCAGTGCCGGCCGATCCGACGGTGCCGCGGTGGGGCGACTCGCGGTATGTCGACGTGCTGCTCGATGGCGACGTCCGGCTGGCCGACGCGCTGCACCACCTGTACGTCCTGCTTCCCGTGTTGGACGACGCGAAGCACTACTGGGTCGGCAGCGACGAGGTCGACAAGCTGATCCGCTCCGGCGCCGGCTGGCTCGCGACCCACCCGGACCGCGAGCTGATCGCCCGCCGTTACCTCGCGCACAACACCCGCCTGGTGGTCTCCGCGACCGGCCGGCTGGCCGAGATCGACGACGTGGACCCGCAGGCGCTGGACAACGCCGTGCCGGACGACACTGTCCCGGACAACGCCGTGCCGGACGACACCGTGCCGGACAACGACGGTTCGCCTTCCATGACGATCAGCGACGCCGACGAACCGGCGACAGCCACGCCGGCGCCGTCGCCCGGCCACAGGACGCCCCGCCTCGCCCATCAACGCCGGGCCGCCGTGCTCGCCGCGCTGCGGTCGGCCGGCGCGTCCAGCGTCGTCGACGTGGGGTGTGGGGAAGGCGCTCTGCTGGCCGAGCTGCTGGACGACGTCCGCTTCACCCGGATCACCGGCGCGGACGTCTCCGCCCGGGCACTGCAGAGTGCCAGCCGTCGGCTCGGGCTGACCCCGCAGTCGGAGCATCGCATGTCCGATCACCGGCGGGCGCGCATCGATCTGCTGCAGTCCAGCCTGACCTACCGGGACGACCGGCTCGGCGACCACGACGCCATGGTGTTGATGGAGGTCATCGAGCACGTCGACCTGCCGCGACTCGAGGCTCTGCAGCGCAACGTATTCGGCGCTGCCCGCCCGGGCACCGTCATCGTCACCACACCGAACGCGGAGTACAACGTGCGCTATCCGGATCTCGCCCACGGTGGCTACCGGCACCGGGACCACCGTTTCGAATGGTCCCGGCGGGAGTTCCAGGACTGGTCGGACCGGGTGGCCGCCGCCCACGGGTACACGGTGGTGCACTCCGGGATCGGACCGACCGACGCCGATCTCGGTGCCCCCACCCAGCTCGCCGTCTTCAGCAGGGTTCCGGCATGACGGCGCTCGGGGTTCCGCAGCTGTCGCTGGTGGTGCTCGTCGGCGCTTCCGGCTCCGGCAAGACCTCGTTCGCACGCAAGCATTTCGGTCCGTTCGAGACGATCTCCAGCGACTACTGCCGAGGCCTGGTCGCCGACGACGAGAACGACCAGGCGGCGACCAAGGACGCCTTCGAGGTGCTGAACTTCATCGTCGGCAAGCGCCTCGCGGCCGGCCGGCTCACCGTGGTCGACGCCACCAACGTGCAGCCGGACGCCCGCCGCCAGCTGGTCGAGCTGGCCCGGGCGCACGACGTGCTGCCGGTGGCCATCGTCCTCGACGTCCCGGAAAGCGTGTGCGTGCAGCGCAATGCCGCCCGATCGGACCGCCAGTTCGGCGCCCAGGTGATCCGGCGGCAACGGGAACAGCTGCGCAGGTCGCTGCGCGGTCTGGGTCGCGAGGGATTCCGCAAGGTGCACGTGCTCAACGGGGTGGACGAGGTCGAAGCGGCCACGGTGGTCCGGGAGAAATTGCTGACCGACTTCCAGGATCGCACCGGCCCGTTCGACATCATCGGTGACGTGCACGGGTGCCGTTCCGAACTGGAAGACCTGCTTTCCGCACTGGGCTATGTCATCCGAACCGACCAGCAGGGCCGGCCGGTCGACGCGATCCCGCCGGACGGGCGGACGGCAGTGTTCGTCGGCGACCTCGTCGACCGTGGGCCGGACACGCCGGGCGTGCTGCGGCTCGTGATGGGCATGGTCGCGGCGGGCTCCGCGCTGTGTGTGCCGGGCAACCACGAGAACAAGCTGGTCAAGGCGCTGCGCGGGCGCGAGGTCCAGGTGACCCACGGGCTGGCGGAGACGCTCGCCCAGCTGTCCGCGGAGCCGCCCGATTTCCGCAAGCAGGTCGAGACGTTCTGCGACGGCCTGGTCTCCCACCTCATGCTCGACGGCGGGCGCCTCGTCGTCGCGCACGCCGGCCTCAAGGAGGCCTACCAGGGCCGCGCGTCGGGCCGGGTCCGGAGCTTCGCGCTGTACGGCGACACCACCGGCGAGACGGACGAGTTCGGGCTTCCGGTGCGGCTGCCGTGGGCGAACGACTACCGGGGGCGGGCGATGGTGGTCTACGGGCACACTCCGACGCCGGAGGTGCAGTGGGTGAACAACACCCTCTGCGTCGACACCGGCTGCGTGTTCGGCGGGAAGCTCACGGCCCTGCGGTATCCCGAACGGGAGGTCGTCGACGTACCGGCCGAACGGATCTGGTGCGAACCGGCTCGGCCGTTCCTGCCGGAATCGGGTGGAGCGCCGGCCGCTCCCCGGGCGGGCGACGACCTGGACATCGGCGACGTGCTGGGCAAGCGGGTGGTGGAAACCCGTCACCACGGCCGGGTTTCGGTCCGCGAGGAGAACGCGGCCGGCGCGCTGGAGGTGATGAGCCGGTTCGCCGTCGACCCGCACTGGCTGCTCTACCTGCCGCCGACGATGGCGCCGACGGCCACGTCCGCCCGCGCCGAGGTGCTCGAGCATCCCGACGAGGCGTTCGCCGCCTACCGCGCCGATGGTGTGGACGAGCTGATCTGCCAGGAGAAGCACATGGGCTCCCGCGCGGTGGTGCTGCTGTGCCGGACCCAGGCGGTGGCCCATGAGCGGTTCGCCGGCGACGCCGGCGATCTCGGCGTCGTGCACACCCGTACCGGTCGGTCGTTCTTCCCGGCGGAGCAGACCGGGGTGTTGCTGACCCGGCTCGGGGCGGCAGTGGCGGAGACCGGCCTGTGGGCGGAGCTGGACGCCGACTGGCTGCTGCTGGACTGCGAGCTGATGCCGTGGTCGGTCAAGGCGGACGATCTGCTGCGCGACCAGTACGCCGCCGTCGGCGCCGCGGCCGGGGTGGCCCTGCCCGCCGCGGTCGAAGCGCTGACCCGAGCGGCCGCCAACGGACTGGACGTCGACGACCTGCTGGCCAGGACCAGTTCTCGCGAGCGGAATGCCGAGTTGTTCCGTCGGGCCTACCGCCGCTACACCGGGAACATGACCGACACAGCCGGCATCAGCCACCTGCGGCTGGCGCCGTTCCAGCTGCTGGCGACCGGTGGCGCGGCGCCGGAATCCGTTGGATGCACCTATGCCGACCGGGACCACGGCTGGCACCTGGCACTGGCCGACCGGCTGGTGGCGGCGGCGCCCGATCTGCTGCAGACCACCCGCCGGCTGCTCGTCGACGGCACGGACCCGCAGTCCTGCGCCGACGGGGTCCGGTGGTGGGAGGAGCTCACCGACTCCGGCGGCGAGGGCATGGTCGTCAAACCGATGGCCAACCTGTCCCGCGTCGGCCGCAAGCTCGTCCAGCCGGGGATCAAGGTGCGCGGTCGGGAGTACCTGCGGATCGTCTACGGGCCCGACTACACCGAGCCGTCGAATCTGTCCCGGCTGCGTGAGCGCACCGTGGCGCACAAGCGTTCCATGGCACTGCGGGAGTACGCGCTCGGCCTGGAGGCGCTGGACCGGGCCGCAGCGGGGGAGCCCCTCTGGCGGGTGCACGAGGCGGTGTTCGCGGTGCTGGCCCTGGAGTCCGAGCCGGTCGACCCACGGCTCTGACGTGCGGATTGCTCGGACGACGGTAAAGGTTCACCGCTCGACGGACGGCGCCTCGCTGACCGCGCCGTCGTGAATGTTCCACAACCGGGTCCCGCGGGCAGCGGTGCCGGCCTGGTGGGTGGAGACGACAGCCGCGATACTGCGCTCGACCACCAGCGTCGCAATCAGGTCGATGATGGTGGCGGCGGTGGCGCTGTCGAGCTGCGCGGTCGGCTCGTCGGCGATCAGGATCGTCGGTCTCGCGACCAGCGCCCGTGCCAGCCCGACCCGCTGCTGTTGACCGCCCGAGAGCTCCGCCGGTCGCTGCCGTGCATGGCGGGCGAGGCCGACGGCGTCCAGCGCGTCGGCCACCCGGCGGTCGCGCTCGGCAGGTGCGACCCGCTGGATGCGGAGCGGCACCTCGACGTTCTCCTGGGCCGACAGCATCGGTAGCAGGCCGAACGACTGGAACACGAAACCCAGCTGCTCCCGCCGAACCGCCAGCAGTTCCGCCTCGGTCAGGGTCGCGAGATCCCGGCCCTGCAGCAGGACCTGCCCGGACGTCGGGCGGTCGAGGCCGCCCAGCAGGTTGAGCAGCGTCGTCTTACCCGCGCCCGACCGACCGCGCAGGATGACCAGATCACCCAGCGCGACGTCCACCGTCACCGCCCTGCAGGCGACCACCTCCCCGCCGGCGGTCGGGAAGGTCCTGGTCAGCCCACGAGCCGACAGCACCGGGCCCGGTCCCACCGCACCCGGCGGCACCTGACCCGGCCCGACCGCACCCGGCGCCACCTGACCCGGCCCGACTGACCCCAGCGGCACCGGACCGGGTCCCGCACCCGGCGGCACTGCACTGCTCACCGACGATCCTCCGATTCGGGTGGCGCGACGGCGCTTCCAGGCCAGACGCCGATGTGGTCGGATTCGAGGGCGAGCCGGACGCGGTCGGCCAGGTCGAGGCGATCGATGAAGTCGACCGGGAGCTGCAGCCTTCCGACCCCGTCCAGCACGGCGAACTCCTCCGCGACGGTGGTGCTCGCACCCGCACTGTCCACACTCGTGCGCCGCAGCACCTCGGTGGACGTGCGGCCGTCCCGTATCCGGATGGTCCGCTCGACATGGTCGGCCACCGCCGGGTCGTGCGTGACGATCACCGTGGTCACGCCGAGCTGCTTGGTCACCGCGCGGAGCGACTCGAGGACATCGGCGGCGGTGGACTCGTCCAGCGCACCGGTCGGCTCGTCGGCCAGCAGCACCTGGGGACGGTTGGTCAGCGCAACGGCGATGGACACCCGCTGCGCCTGCCCGCCGGACATCTCATCGAGGCGTCGGTCGGCGCACTCGGCCACGCCCAGCAGCCCGAGCAGCTCCGACGCCCTGCTCGCGTGCTCGCCGCGGTCGCGGCTCGCGTGCACCGCGGCGATGTTCTGCGCGGCGGTCAGGTAGGGCACCAGGTTCCGTGCCGTCTCCTGCCACACGAAGCCCACGACGTGGCGCCGGTAGGCAAGGCGCTCGCGGCGCGTCATCGACAACAGATCGTGGCCGCAGACCGAGGCCGATCCGGCGGTCGGCGTGTCCAGGCCCGCGAGGATCGACAGCAGAGTGGACTTCCCGGATCCGGATTCGCCGACGATGGCCACCAACCGCCCGCTGTCGACCGACAGGTTCAGCCCCTGCAGAGCCTGGACCTCGATGCCTTTCTCCCGGAAGATCCGCACCAGGTCGCGGCAGACGATGGCCGGCCTGGCGGCAGCAGAACGAGAGTCGGACACCGGTCACTCCCCGAACCGGATCAGCGCGGCTGGCGAGACACGGTGCGTCACATAGCCTCCGACCAGTGTCACGACCGCCACCACCGCAGCGTAACCACCGAGGACGGCCACGGTGGTCGTGGCGCCGATGGTCAGTTTCGGAGCCGACATCCCGCCGGTGAACGGTCGGAGATCGACGGCGCCGGTGACGACGGCGGCGAGGCCCGCGCCCAGTGCGCCGCCGCCCAGGAGTGCGGCGACCACCAGCGGCGCCAGCTCCCATGCCGACAGCGCGCGCCCGACGGAGCGGTCCATGCCCAGTATCTGCAACAGGCCGAGCAGTCGACGCCGCGCCGGGGCCGAGTCCACGGCCAGCAGCGTGACCGCGAGCGCGCCCAACACAGCCATCACCAGCAGTGCGGTCAGCACGACCGTGCGGACACCGCTGATGACCGGCGCCGACGAGAGTCGGGCCTGCACGACCCCCGCGGTGGTCACCGCGCCCGCCGATCCGACCGCGGCGCCGACGGCCGCGGCGGCCGTGCCGTCGCCGCCGGGACGCAGCGCCACGAGCAGCTCGTCCGGGGTGAAGACGGCACCGCCGAAGGTGGTCAGCAGCCGCCGATCCGCCACGATCCAGCCGGTCCCGTGCGCCACCCCCGCCGCGGTCGCGGCGGTGCCCACCACGGAGAGCGGCAGGTTGCCCACCGCGAGCACCGGGCGGGCCGACGCGGCCAGCTGGGCCGCCAGGTCGGCCGACACGACCACCGGCAGGCCGGGAGCGCCGGCGAGAACCTCCGGCGGCAGACCGACCGCGCCGGTCACCCCGCCCTGGACCGAGCCCAACTCGGTGGCGTCGACGAGATGGACGGTGACGGCCTGCTCCACCCCGGACACCGTCACCTCGACCGGACCCAGCTCCATCGCGGCCGCCACCGCCCGCACCTGCGGGAGGGCGCGGACCCGCAGCACCGTCGCGGCCCCTATCGCGGCGCCGTCCACGCGCAGGTCGGCACCGACGGCGGAGAGGGAAGCCGTCGCGATACCGGTCCGCAGGGTGCTGAACAACGCACCGGAGAGCACCGCCATCGCCACGCCGACCACCAGCGCCAGCACCGCCGCGACGCCGCCGGCCGGTGAACGCAGCGCCCGCGCCGGGCCGAGGAAGGAGGCAAGGTCGCGGCGGCGGCGGAACACCCGGACGAGCACCGCCAGCGGCACCGGATACACCCTGACGACGATCACCGCCGACGCCAGGCACAGCAACAGCGCTGCGGCCACCACCAGTGGATCCGTCCCGCCCGCGCTGCGCCGGGCGCCGGTGGTGTGGAGCAGCACCGCTGCGGTGCCGGCCAGCCCGACGAGGAGCAGCTCGCCGAGCGCGCGCCAGCGTCCGGAGCGCGCCGACAGGTCGGTCCGGTGTCCGCGTGCATCGCGGCGCAGCGGAGAGGTGGCCAGCATCAGCGGGCACCCCAGCAGCATCCCGCCGACCGCGGCCAGCAGCGGCGCCGGCCGGTCCGGGGGGAGCAACCACCGGACGAGCAGCGCCGCGGCCAGACAGGCCGGTGCCGACAGCAGCGCACCCTCGGCGGCGAGCAGCAGCCGGAGCCGGAGCCACGACCATCCCCTGGTGGCCAGCAGCTGGTACGCCGGCCGGCGCCGTGCCGCCACCAACCGGCAGCCGAGGACGAAGACGGCCACGGCGGCCCCGCACGGCCCGATCGCGAGCACCGCCAGCACGGCACGAGCCGACGCCGTCGAGGCCAGCACGTCGGCCAGCACCTCCGCGGTCCCCGAGCGCAGGCGCACCGGCGCCGCGTCGGCCAGTCCCGACAGGGGATGCGCGTCGGCCGTGAAGAGGTCGAGTTGCTCCTGGACGGCGCGCACGTCGGCCGACCGCAGATCCGCTGCGCTGAACGGGACGTCGATCAAGGTCTGCCCGCTCCCGGCCAGCGCTTCCACGAGCGGCCAGCTCGCCGCCTCGACATACGCGGTGGCGACACGGATCTCGGTGTTCGGTGTCTGGATGACCTGCGGCCGCTGGACGTTGGGGGTCAGTGCCCAGTGATCTTCCGAGTTCGGTGCCGCCACGAACGTGCCGGTGAGCGTGACGGTGTGCCGGCGGCGGTCGCCGACGTCCAGCCGGCGGGTCTGCCCGACTCGCCATCCGAGGGCGTCGGCGCTGGGCGCCGAGAGGGCGACCTCCAGCGGAGCCGCGGCGGTGACGTCGTTGCGATCGGGCAGTGGCGGCCGACCGCTTCTGTAGGCGATGAACTGGCCGACCCGCGGATCGGCGGCCAACGCCAGTCGCAGCTCCGCGACGTTCACCACCGGGCTGGACAGGGCGACGGGCTCCGACACTGCGGTGTAGTGGGGTCGGCCCAACGTCTGGCGGAGCGCAGGAGGCGCGGACGCCACGACGGTCGACAGCGCGCTGTCCAGCCCGCCCCAGAGATCGACGTCGTCTTCCGGCAGTCCGTCCAGCGAGGGACCAGTGGGCGGTGGAGGGCCCAGCGGCGGCGCGGTGACGATGCGTGTGGTCAGGAACCGTTGCGGAACGGCGAGTCGGTCGACCTGGTGGTGCAGCTCCGCCGCACTGATCGCGTCGAAGGTGCCGGGAACGGCGGCGACCAGGAGGGTGGCGAGCAGGGCCAGCGCGGCGAGCGTCCCACCTGGCCCGCGGGCGGCCAACAGGTGCCGCACCACGATGCCGCGGTTGTGCCGGTTCCGGCCCGTCACCGGGTCACCCGGCCGGCCCGTCACCGGGTCACCCGGACTGACCGTCACCGGGTCACCCGGACCGACCGGCGTCGGGGCAACCGGTCGGCCACGCGTCGGGTCACCCGGTCCCACTGGCGGCCGAGGAACCGACCGTAGGCGAACAGGACGCCACCCACAGCCAGTCCGGCGCCGAGCAGCACGACCCACAGCGCGGGCGACAGCCTGGCCGTGGCCATCAGGGCGTCCGGCGCGTCGACGACGGCCGACCTGGCCAGCGCGCCGGTGGTGAGTTGGTTCGCGGCCAGACCCGCGGCCAGGCCCAGACACCCGGCGACCCCCACGGTGCCGGCGAACTCCCGGCGGCGGCTGCGGACCCAGGCCCGCCGGCTCAGGCCCGCGGCCAGCAGTGGGGCCGCCTCGCCGCGCCGATCGGCCACCTGACCGGCCATGGCGGTGACCACCGCGAGCACGGCCAGCAGCACCGACAACCCGCTGCCCGCCCACAGGGCGGTGGTGGCGGGACCGACCACCACCGGGCTGGTGCCCTCCCCCGCAGCGTGGACGACCGAGTCGGGTGCGGCGAGCCGGGTCACGCCGCCGGACAGCCGCGCGTCGCCGGAGATGCGGATCTCGTCCACGCGCGGAGGGGCGACGGTCGTCCGCAGCAAGTGTTCGGTGGCGGCCTCCAGATCGGTGACGGCAAGCAGTCCGCCCGCGGCCCCCGGCAGCACCGGCGAGATGGCCGCGACCGACACCGGCAGGTGCTGGCTGGTGGAGGCGAACCGGAGGTCCAACGACGCCCCGACCGCCGTACCCAGCCGATCGGCCAGAGCGCGGTTCAGTACCACCGGGACACCGCGAGGCGCCGGCTCCGGCGCTGCAGGCATCAACCGGACGGTCACCGCAGCGGCGGCCGGCGGAATCCGGCCGCCCCAGGTCAGCGTCCCTGCTGCCCCGGTGTTCAGTTGCTGACCGGCGTCCTGCCCGTCCAGCGGAGGCGAGATCCACGACTGGTCGGGCGGGACCCGCGCCGGGTGGGTGTCCGCGCGGACGCTGCCGATGATTACCGAGTCGATGGTGTCGGCCCCGGCGGTCTGGAGCACCGTGTCGACCGCGGCGATCATCGGAGCACCCACCGACGCCCCGGTCGGGATCGCGACGGACACGGTGCGGCGTAACGGTTTCGGTGAGTCGTCGGTGGACAGCGGAACCGTGAAGTCGGCACTGCTCAGGGCCAGCACCGGGCCGTCGCCGGTGGCGAGCCAGACGACGACGGTGACCGACAGCGGGGTGACCGGCGGGGGCGAACCGTCCTCGGCCGGTGCCGCGAACGCGGTGACCTGGACGTCCAGGGCGATCGTCCGGGCACCACGCGGGAGTGGCAGTCCGGGTCGGTCTCGGAGAGCAAGCTGCGCCGCGACCGCAGCCGGGTCGTACGCGGACGGCGCCGCCGGCGTCAGCCCGGCCAGCGCCGCCGACGGCACGGCCAGGAGGTCCGCCTCGACGCTGCCGATCTCGATGGGCGCTGCGATCACGGACGTAGCCTGCCGAGCTCCCGGGAGGGTGCGGAACGGGACCGCCGGATCCCGGTCGGGCGGGGTCGAGGCGCCCGACGCCGGGAGCTGCACCCGGAAGTCGGCGCCGGTGGTGAGCACCGCCGACAGGTCGGCGAGCCGTTCACGGGTCGGCCCGTACCCGGCCGCCACCATCACCCCGGCGACGGCCAGACCGACGAGGAGCGCCGTCCCGCCGAACGAAGCCAGGCGCCGGCTGACCTGCCGGGTGGGCAGGACCAGCACGATGTCCCGGCGCCGGCCGGTGAGGCGCGCAGCCGCCAGCGCCGCGAGCGCCACCAGCAGAGCCACTCCGATCGCCAGGGCCAGCAACAGCAGGGCGGGCGCGGGGAGCGCCACCGGGTCGACCGTCGCCCCGCCGTCGGGCCCGGGCACGACGGGCGATCCCAGCTGCCGGAATCTCCACAGCGCAACGGCGGCAGCACCGACGATCAGCACCGCCGGCGCGAGGGCGGGCAGCCCCGTTTCCCGGGCGGCGAGCATCGGCGCACGCCGTGCGTCGCGCGCCGCGAAGAGGCCTGCCGACCCCAGGGTCACCAGCACGCAGGCCGCCGCCGGCCACCACTGCGGCAGGCCCGGGGCATCGTTCCCGGGACCGGTGAGCCGCCGCACCACCACCGAGGCCAACCACCCGACGAGCGCCGCGGGCACAGCGAGGATCGTCGACTCGACCAGTTGCTGCGCGAGCACGGTGCGGGGCGGCACCCCCCGGGCGCTCCACAGCGCCAGCTCCGGCCGGCGGGCCCGGGCCGCGAGGGCGGACAACTCGATGAGCAGGAAGACGCCGAACGACCCGACCAGCAGCAGCGGCGCCGCGGCCGCGGCCCGGACCGCCGCCAGGCTTCGGGCGAGCGCATCGAGCGTGGCGGCCAGTGCGCCGGACTCCGCCACGCCCTGCACGTTGATGGCGGCGTCGTTGTTCATCAGCCGCCTGGTCGCCGCCGCCGCGTTCCGCACCGGCTCGACGTCGTCGGCACCGAACGCCGATACCGTCGGTGTCACGGTCCAGACGACCGACGGCGACGGGACCAACCGGAGCAGGTCCGCCTCGTCGGTCAGCAGCACCGCAGGAGCTGGCTGACCGGCACCGGTCAGGTCCGAGGGGAGCGGCTGGAAGCCGGCCGCGGCGGAGGGCAGCGGCTGGACGACGGCGGCAATCCGCACCGTCCCGGCGGCGCCGTCGGTTGCCGAGAGGATGTCGCCGACCCGCAGTCCGAGCGCATCCGCTGCCGCCCGCGGAACCGCCACCGGCACGGCGTCGGCCGCGGCCCCGCCGGAGGTCGCCGAGGCCGGCCACCGGCCGTCGAGGACCGTCGCGACCGCGTCTGGGCGGCCGACCGCCCGGAGTTCGAAGGCCCGGCCCACCGGCTGGGCGGTGGTGCCGGTTCCCGCACGTGCCGCGACGGCCAGGAGGATAGCTCCCGTGCTGACCGCCCGGTCCACGGTGGTGGGCAGCGTCCCGAACGACTTGTGCAGCAGCGCAAGCGTTGCCGTCGTCTGGGCCGCTGCGTCGTCGGCCAACCCGGTGGTGAAGCTGACGAATGTGTTCGCGACCGGTGCGGTGGACAGGGTGCTCCGTACGCCGGCCACGGCGGCGTCGCCGAGGTAGCAGGCCAGCGAGGTCAGCCCGAGCGTGACGATGGCGATGACGACGCAGCACCCGGCCAGCACGCCGCGGTGCGCGGCGATCCGCCGACGGGTGACGCTCGCACCGGGCACTCCCGATCCCTTCCGCCGACCCCCGTCGGAACTCTACGACCGGGCGCCCCGATCAGATCAGCGTCCGACGTCCGGCACCGCCGGCAGGTCTCCGGTCAGATAGTGCTGCAGCGTCGGCCCGATGGTGGCGACGAGTACGGCCGGGTCCATCCGGGTCAGCGCCGGCAGCCCCAGCACGTAGCGGCCCATCACCACACCCATCACCTGGGAGGCGAGCAGGGCGCCACGGAGCTCCGCTTCGGCGTCGGAGTACTTCAGCATCCGCAGCACCCGGTTGACGATCTCAGTGGTCACGAACTGGGTCAACGCCCGCCGGGGACCCGGGTCGCCGACGGCCGTGCGGATCGCGGCGATCAGCGACGCACCCGCCGGCGACTCCCAGACCTGCAGGATCGCCGCCATCAGCCGGGTGCCCAGGCCATCCACCCCACCGGCGACCAGGTGCTCGACGACGGATCGCGGATTGACCTGCACCTGCACGGTGGCCAGGAACAACTCGTCCTTGGACCCGAAGTAGTGGTGCACCAGGGCCGGGTCGACGCCCGCGGCGGCGGCGATCCGGCGGATCGAGGCCTTGGTGAAACCCACGGCGGCGAAGGTGTCCCTGGCCACGGTGAGGATCTCCTGCCGGGTGTCCGGGTTGCCCGGGCGCCGGCCGCTGCGGGCCGGCGGGGGCACCGTCATGCCGCGCTCCGTTCTGCGGGTGAAGCCCGTCCGGGCGTCGGTCGCGACCTGGCCGGGCCGGGTCGGTCGCGCGCTGTCAATCGGTCCGGCGGCGCAGGGTTGCCGAGGCGAGCACCAGCGCCAGCACGATGCAACCGGCGACGACCGCGAGGTCCCGCCAGAATAGTCCGGTCGGTGCGCTGTGCTGCCCGACCTCCGTGCCCGCCTCGACGGCGTAGGACAGCGGCAGGGCGTCCGACACCACCTCGAGCCAGCCCGGCAATGCCGGGCGTGGCACGAACAGCCCGCACAGCAGCAGCTGAGGGATGACGACCACCGGCAGCAGTTGCACCGCCTGGAATTCCGTTCTGGCGAAGGCGGAGCACAGCAGCCCGAGGCCGACGCCGAGCAATGCCGTCAGGACGGCGACCAGGACGACCAGCGCCGGGCTGCCCGCTGTGGACAGGCCGAGGAACCAGTAGGCGCACCCGGCCACCAGACATGCCTGCACCGCGGCGGTCAACCCGAAGGCCGTGCCGTAGCCGAACAGCAGGTCGACGCCCCGGGCCGGCGTGGTGCTCAGCCGTTCCAGCGTTCCCGAGGTGCGTTCCCGGAGCATCGCGATGCTGGTGATCAGGAACATCAGGATGAACGGGAAGAGCGCCAGCATGATCAGCGCCAGCCGGTCGAACGCACCGGCCTGCTGGGAGAACATGAAGTAGAGCAGGACCAGCAGCAGGACCGGCACCGCCAGGATCATGGCGACGGTGCGGTGGTCGTGCCGGAGCTGGCGCAGGATCCGGACCACGGTGGCAGCGAAGATCCGCCCGTGCGACACCCGGTTCGACATCCGGTGTGCGGACACCCTCTGCGGCGCGGCGGTCATGCCGCACTTCCCGCATGACGACGGATCAGCGCCAGGAACGCGTCATCGAGGTCGTCGGTTCCGGCCATCGCCTTGACGGCCGCGGGGGTGTCGTCTACGAGGATCGACCCGTCGCGGAGGAGCAGCAGGTGATCGCAGCGGTTCGCCTCGCTCATCACGTGGCTGGAGACGATGACGGTGGTGCCGGCGCGCGCCCGTCTGGCCAGCGCGTCCCACAGTTCCTCACGCAACACCGGGTCCTGGCCGACGGTGGGCTCGTCGAGCACCAGCAGGTCCGGCGAGCCGACCAACGCGCACGCCAGGCTGGCGCGCGAGGCCTGACCACCGGACAGCGTGCCGACCAACTGACCGGCGGCGGCCGCCAGGCCGACCTCGTCGACGGCCGCCCGGGCCGCCGCCGGTCCGGTGCCGGCGATCTCGGCGAAGTAACGGGCGTTCTCCAGCACGGTCAGGTCGCGGTAGACCGACGGTTGCTGGGTGACGTAGCCCAGGCGCGGGCGGATGCCCGGCGAGCCGGCCGGGGCGCCGAGCACGGTGACCGTGCCGCTGCGGATGCGCTGCACTCCCACGATGCACCGGATCAGCGTCGACTTGCCGGCACCGGACGGCCCGAGCAGACCGGTGATGCGTCCCTGTTCGATGCGGCACGACAACTGATCGAGCACCCGTCGTCGGCCGCGCTCGACGGTGACGCCGACGACGTCCACGGCTGGTTCCACTGCCCGCTCCTCCCACTTATTCACCATCTGATGACTTCACCGTAGGGCGGTCGGTCGTCGAAGTCAACGGATGATGAATAACTGGTATTCGGCCAGGTGGCGCGTGCGGATAGCCTGAGGCTCATGTCGCGCAGCGTGTACCTCGCCTCGCCCGAGGGGTCGTCGGGGAAGTCGACGGTGGCACTGGGCCTGGTGGACCTGCTGAGTCGGCGGGTCGGCCGGGTGGGCGTCTTCCGGCCGGTGACCGAATCCAGCGAGCGCGTCGACCTGGTGGTCGAATTGCTGGTCGCCCAGCCGGCCGTCGAGCAGACCTACGCCGAGGCGGTCGGCGTCAGCTACCAGGTGATGCACGCCGACCCGGAGGCCGCGCTGTCGGAGATCGTCCGGCGGTTCCACGAGATGGTCGGCCGGTTCGACGTGCTGCTCGTGCTGGGCAGCGACTACACCGATGTGTCCACGCCCAGCGAGCTGGCCTTCAACGCCAAGGTGGCGGCCAACCTCGGCTCGCCGGTGGTGCTGGTCGTGCACGGCCGGGGTCGCACGCCCGAGCAGGTGCGGATGGCCGCCGACTTCGCGATGACCGAACTCGTTGCCGCGCATGCCCTTCCGGTCGCCGTGATCGCGAACCGGGTCGACCCGGAAGCACTGGAGGCGGTCCGCGAGACGCTCGCCCGAGGCTCGGTCCTTCCGGTGGCGGCGATCCCGGAGGTGCCGCTGCTGGTGGCCCCGACCGTGCAGGCACTGCTGGAGGCCTGCGACGGGCGCCTGGTGCGCGGCAATCCGGCCTGGCTCGACCGGGAATCCCTCGGCTTCGTGGTGGCCGCGATGTCGCTGCCGAACGTGCTGGTCCGGCTGCACGAGGACGTCACCGTCATCGCCCCTGGCGACCGCTACGACCTGCTGCCGGGACTCGTCATGGCCCACCAGTCGGGGACGTTCCCGCACCTGTCGGCCATCGTGCTGACCGGTGGTTACACGCCTCCCGAGCCGGTCGCCCGGCTGCTCGACGGTGTGCCGCAGGAGCTGCCGTTCCTGATCACCGATCTCGGGACCTTCGAGACCGCAACGGCTCTGGCCGGGGTCCGCGGTCACCTGACGGCGTCGTCCCGGGTGAAGATCCAGACGGCGTTGCGGGTGTTCGACGAATCGGTGGACGGCGACGCCATGCTCGCCGCCGTCCGGGTCGCCGGCAGCTCCGTGATGACGCCGCTGATGTTCCAGTTCCAGCTGATCGACCGGGCGCGGTCCGACCGGCGGCATGTCGTGTTGCCGGAGGGCGACGACGAACGGGTGCTGCGGGCAGCGGCCACGCTACTGCGGCTGGGCGTCGCCGAACTGACCCTGCTGGGTTCACCGGAAGTACTGCAGGCCCGAGCTTCAGCTGCCGGGGTCGACATCGGTGCGGCGCACGTCGTCTCGCCGGACGACCCGGAACTGGTCGAGCGGTTCGCGGTGGAGTACGCCCGGCTGCGGGCAGCGAAGGGGATGACGCTCGAGCGGGCGCGCGAGGTGGTCACCGATGTCTCGTACTTCGGCACCATGATGGTGCACCTCGGTCTGGCCGACGGAATGGTCTCCGGGGCCGCGCACACCACCGCGCACACCATCAAGCCGTCCTTCGAGATCATCAAGACCGTGCCCGGAACCGCGGTGGTGTCGAGTGTTTTCCTGATGTGCCTGGCGGACCGTGTGCTGGTCTACGGCGACTGCGCGGTCAATCCCGACCCGACGGCCGAGCAGCTGGCCGACATCGCCATTTCGTCCGCCACGACGGCGCAGCAGTTCGGCATCGAGCCGCGGGTCGCCATGCTCTCCTACTCCACCGGGTCGTCCGGAGCCGGCGCCGATGTCGACAAGGTCCGGCGGGCAACCGATCTCGTGCACCGGCTGCGTCCCGACCTGCTGGTGGAAGGTCCGATCCAGTACGACGCCGCGGTGGATGCCCAGGTGGCCGCCGCCAAACTGCCGGACTCCGCGGTCGCCGGCAAGGCCACGGTGCTCATCTTCCCGGACCTGAACACCGGCAACAACACCTACAAGGCGGTGCAGCGCAGCGCCGGCGCGGTCGCCATCGGCCCGGTGCTGCAGGGGCTGAACAAGCCGGTCAACGACCTGTCCCGCGGTGCGCTCGTCGTCGACATCGTGAACACCGTGGCCATCACCGCGATCCAGGCGCAGGACGGAGCCATCCCATGACGGCGCCGGTGCTGGTGATCAACTCCGGTTCGTCCTCGATGAAGTACCAGTTGGTCGACACCGATTCCGGGGAGGCGCTGGCCACCGGCCTGTTCGAACGGATCGGCGATCGCGGCGCCCGCGCAGTGCACCGCGCCGGCGGCGCCGACACCGAGCGCAGCGGCGACATCCCGGACCATGCTGCCGCGCTGCGGGTGATGCGGGAGCTGTTCGCCGAGGCCGGAAGCCCACTGCGGGACGGTGATCTCACGGCCGTCGGGCACCGGGTGGTGCACGGCGGGTCGGTGTTCGGCGACCCGGTGCTGGTCGACCCGGGTGTGCTGCAACGGATCCGGGACCTGTCCACGCTCGCCCCGCTGCACAATCCGGCCAACGCCACCGGCATCGAGCAGGCCATGCGGGCGTTCCCGGATACCCCGCAGGTCGCCGTCTTCGACACCGCGTTCTTCCGCACGCTCCCCCCCGCGGCGTTCACGTACGCCGTCGACCGCGGGGTGGCGGAGGCGAACCAGTTGCGCCGCTATGGTTTCCACGGTACGTCGCACCAGTACGTGTCCCGGCAGGTGGCGCACACGATGGGCCGGGAACTCTCCGAGCTGAACCAGATCGTGCTGCACCTGGGGAACGGCGCGTCGGCATCGGCCATCCGCGGGGGAGTGGCAGTCGACACGTCGATGGGGCTGACACCGTTGGAGGGGCTGGTGATGGGCACCCGCAGCGGCGATCTCGATCCCGGTGCGCTGCTGCACCTGCTGCGGGTGGGCGGCCTGGACGTCGATCAGCTCGACGACCTGCTCAACCGCCGGTCCGGGCTGCTCGGGCTGGCCGGTGTCAACGACTTCCGTGATCTGACCGCCCTGGTCGACGGCGGTGACGCCGATGCGGCGCTGGCGGTGGACGTGTACTGCCACCGGGTGCGCAAGTACATCGGTGCCTATCTGGCTGTCCTCGGCCGGGTGGACGTGCTGACCTTCACCGCCGGTGTCGGCGAGAACGCACCGGCCGTGCGCGCGCAGATCGTGGATGGACTGGCCGGGCTGGGAATCTCCGTGGATCCGGAACGAAACGCGCTGCGCGGCAGCCGGGCCCGGGTGATCTCGCCGCCGGATGCGCCGGTGACCGTACTCGTGGTGCCGACGAACGAGGAGTTGGCGATCGCCCGCGCGGCGGCCACCCTGGTCGCGGCCGGCTGAGCCTGCCGCTCCTGCCATCCCGCTGTCCCCGGCCGGGGAGTGAACGGCTCGCTGCTACCGTCGCGGTCGTCCGCTCGACAGCCGCTCTGGAGGCCGCCATGTCCCTCGATCGCCCGATCGCTCCCGACCCCTACGAGTTGCTGCCCGCGGTCGGATCCTTCGCCGTCGTCAGCGCCGACATCTCCCCCGGCGCACCGATTGCCGACACCTTCGCCGGCGAACACGGGAATCTCTCGCCGCAGTTGAGCTGGTCGGGCTTTCCCGAGGCGACGCAGAGCTTCGCCCTCACCTGCTTCGACCCGGATGCGCCGACGCCCAGCGGGTTCTGGCACTGGGCGGTCACCGGCCTGCCGGCGTCGACCACCGAGCTGACCCAGGGAGCCGGCGACGGATCGGGCCTGCCGGCCGGCGCGATCGTCCTGCGCAACGACGCCGGGCAGGCCGGTTACAACGGCCCCATGCCGCCGCCGGGCGACCGAGCGCACCGCTACTACTTCGTCGTGCATGCGCTGGACGTGCGGGCGCTGGAGGTCGACGACACCGCCTCGCCTGCCTACCTGTCGTTCAACCTCGTGTTTCACACCCTCGCGCGCGGAATTCTCGTCGGGACCTATCAGGTCGCCTGACGCTGACCCGTACCCCCCGCCGGCCTTTGTGGGGCCCGCCGCATGTGTTGTGCCGACACATGTTGAGCCGGCACTTGTGGTGCCGACGTTTGTTGTGCCGGTGCGGGGCGTTGCGAGCTCGTTGCGCCCACGGAGCACCCGTTCGGGCCACGGAGCACCTGTTCGGCCCACCGAGCACCCGCTGGACGCGGTTAGCCAGGTGCGGCGTGAACAGAGGAGACGCGGCGTGGCCCGACGAGGTGCAGCGTGAACAGAGGAGGTGCGGCATGGCGTGGCGCGGCGCGGCGCGGCGAGGTACGGCTGCTCGGCGAGGCGCGGCGTGGATACATCGGATACTGGGGAGACACACGACGCGCAGGTCATCCACACCGATGCGGTGTCGCTGGCCACCCGCGCCGCCCGCCCGCGGCGGCGCGCACAGTGCTGCAGCCTGCTGAGCTGCACCTATTTCCGGGCCCGCCGGGTTGTCGGTGGCCAGGCGTACCGTCGGAACTCGTGCAGACCACACTCCCGAAAGACCTGCCCGCCACTCTCGGCGCCCTGCGCGCCTCGGGGCACCAGCTCCGCGGCGTCAAGGCCGAGATCAGGGCCAACCTGCTCGCCGCACTCAAGGCCGGCACCGACCCGTGGACCGGCATCGTCGGCTTCGGGTCGACGGTGCTGCCGCAGCTGGAGCGAGCTCTCATCGCCGGTCACGACATCGTCCTGCTGGGCGAGCGTGGCCAGGGCAAGACCAGACTGCTGCGCAGCCTGACCAACCTGCTGGACGAGTGGACGCCGGTCATCGCCGGCTCCGAACTCGGCGAGCACCCGTACGAGCCGATCGCGCCCGAGACCACCCGCCGCGCAGCGGAACTGGGCGACGACCTGCCCGTCGCGTGGAAGCACCGCAGCGAGCGCTACACCGAGAAGCTGGCCACCCCGGACACGGCGGTGGCCGACCTGATCGGCGACGTCGACCCGGTCAAGGTGGCGCAGGGACGTTCGCTCGGCGACCCGGAAACCATCCACTTCGGCCTCGTCCCGCGGGCGCACCGCGGCATCGTCGCCATCAACGAGCTGCCCGACCTCGCCGAACGCATCCAGGTCGCGTTGCTGAACGTGATGGAGGAGCGCGACATCCAGGTCCGCGGATACACCCTCCGGCTGCCGCTCGACGTGCTGCTGGTCGCCTCTGCCAACCCGGAGGACTACACCAACCGCGGGCGCATCATCACCCCGCTGAAGGACCGGTTCGGCGCCGAGGTCCGCACGCACTACCCCCTCGAGCTGGCGGACGAGGTCGCGCTGGTGGAGCAGGAGGCGGCACTGGTAGCCGATGTGCCCGGCCACCTGCTGGAGATCATCGCCCGGTTCACCCGCCTGCTGCGGGAGTCCACCGCCATCGACCAGGGCTCCGGGGTATCCGCCCGATTCTCTGTCGCCGCTGCCGAAACCGTTGCCGCGGCGGCACTCCGCCGCGCCGCACTGGTCGGCGAGGGCAAGGCGGCGGCGCGGCCGATCGACCTGCAGTCGGTGCTGTCGGTGCTCCGCGGCAAGCTGGAGTTCGCCACCGGCGAGGAGGGCCGCGAGGAGGAGATCCTCGAGCACCTGCTGCGCCGGGCCACCGCGGAGACCGCCCGTTCCCGGTTGCGCGGGGTCGACCTGACGCCGCTGGCCGAGGCGGTCACGAAGCACCCGCTGCGCACCGGCGACCGGGTGGCGGCCGTGGACGTGGTCAGCGCGCTGCCCAACGTTCCGGTGCTGACCGTGGTCGCGCAGCGACTGGGTGCCGCGGGCACCGAGGATCCCGGGCCGATGGCCTCCGCCGCCGAGCTGGCGCTGGAGCTGCTGTTCCTCACCCGCAAGCTGGCCAAGCAGCCCAGCGACGACGGCAGCACCGTCAGCTATGGCTGAGTCCGACCGCGGTCCCCGCCGGCCGGGTAGCTACGACTACGGCCCCTACGTCGACGGGCCCGACCCGCTGGCGCCTCCGGTCGACCTGCGGGCCGCGCTCGACCAGATCGGCAAGGACGTGATGGAGGGCAGCTCGCCGCAGCAGGCGCTGCGCGAGCTGATGCGGCAGGGCATGAAGAACCGCCGCGGCCTGGACGACTTGGCCCGGCAGATCTGGAAGAAGCGGCGGGACCTGCAGCGGGACAACCGGTTGGACGGCACCCTGCAGGAGGTGCGGGAGCTGCTGGAGAAGGCGCTGACCCAGGAGCGGCAGGCGCTCGCCCGGCAGGACAGCGACGACGCCCGGTTCCACGAGATGGAGCTCGACACGCTGCCCGGCGACACCGGCGGGGCGGTCCGCGAGCTCGGCAAGTACGACTGGCAGTCCAGCGATGCGCGGGAGACGTTCCAGGGGATCCAGAACCTGCTCGGCAAGGAGATGCTGGACCAGCGGTTCGCCGGCATGAAGCAGGCCATGCAGCAGGTGACGCCGGAGGACACCGAGCGCATCCGGCAGATGCTCGACGACCTCAACGCGCTGCTCGAGGCGCACGCCGGCGGCGCCGACACGACCGAACAGTTCGACAAGTTCATGGCCCAGCACGGTGAGTTCTTTCCCGAGCAGCCGAAGAACACCGACGAGCTGATCGACCTGCTCGCGGCCAGAGCCGCTGCGGCGCAACGCATGCTGCAGTCGATGACGCCGGAGCAGCGCGCCGAACTGGCGGAGCTGTCCGAGCAGGCCTTCGGCGATCCGCGGCTGGCGCAGTCGCTGGCCCAGCTCGACTCGCAGTTGCAGGGGCTACGGCCCGGCGAGGACTGGTCGGGCTCCGGCCGGTTCAACGGCGACTCGCCGATGGGCTTGGGCGAGGGCACCCGGGCGCTGGAAGAGCTCGGCCGGCTCGACGCGCTGGCCGAGCAGTTGTCCCAGAGCTACCCCGGCGCCCGGTTGGACGACATCGACCTGGATGCGTTGGGCGAGGCGCTCGGTGACCAGGCCAAGGCCGACGTACGGGAGCTGGCCGACCTGGAACGCGAACTGCGGGAACGTGGCTCCTTCGACCGGGCAGAGGACGGCTCGCTCCGGCTGTCACCCAGGGCGCTGCGCCGGCTCGGCGAATCCGCACTGAAGGACGTCGCAGACCAGATCTCCGGGCGGCGGGGCGAGCGGGAGACCCGGCGCTCCGGCGCCGCGGGGGAGCCGACCGGATCGACCCGGCCGTGGGCGTTCGGCGACACGCAGTCGTGGAGCGTCCCGCGCACCTTGCTCAACGCGCAGCTCCGGCGGGCCGCGGGGGACGAGAACATCCTGGACGTCAGCGATGTCGAGGTGATCGAGACCGAGCAGCGCACCCGGGCGGTGGTGGCGCTCTGTGTGGACACCTCGTGGTCCATGGTGCAGGACGGCCGGTGGGTACCGATGAAGCGGACCGCCCTGGCGTTGCACCAGCTGATCTCGACCCGGTTCCGCGGCGACGACCTGCAGCTGATCACCTTCGGCCGCCGGGCGGAGAAGGTCGAGCTCGCTGAACTCATCGGCCTGGAAGGCGCCTATGTGCAGGGCACCAACCTGCACCACGCGCTGATGCTGGCCGGTGAGCACCTGCGGTCCCAGCCCGACGCGATGCCGGTCGTGCTGGTGGTCACCGACGGTGAGCCGACGGCGCACCTGGAACCCAACGGCGAGTTCGCCTTCTCCTACCCGCCCGACCCCAGGACCGTACGGGCCACCATCACCGAGTTGGACAAGCTCGCGGCGCGGCGGGCGATCCTCACCTTCTTCACGCTCGGTGACGACCCGCGGCTGGCGGCGTTCATGGACTCCCTGGCGCGGCGATGCGGCGGGCGCGTCATCGCGCCCGATCTGGACGGTCTCGGTGCGGAGGTTGTCGCCAGCTACGTCCGCACACGGCGCTGAAGCGTCTGCAGCGCAGGCTCCCTCGTCTCTGGCGGATCGATGCCTTCGCCGAGCCCTTTCGGATTTCCCGCGCGCCGTGCGGTCGAGCCATCACACCACCGGCGCGGGTAAGCGGGCACCGGTGTCCGCAGCGTCCGGAGTCCCGTCACTGAGCGTCATGACGGGCCCACGGATTTCGACCGTTGGTCTACTTTGTCCGGCCTTGACTGTTCAAACGGGTAGGGCCCGCCGGACGTCCGCTGACGTCTCCCGGTTCCTCCGCATACTGGCCTCCTGTCACTCGAGGAGCAACCACATGTGTCGTAGTTCAACCCGTCGATGGCTGGTGAGTGGCGCCGTGGTGGCGCTGGCTTTCACCGGCGTGTCCGCCCTGCCGGCAGCCGCCGGCAGCCTCTCCTCCGCAGCGCCCGGGTCCGTGCCCGCAGCCGCGGACACTGCGGTCGCCGCTCAGGCCGCCGCCGCCAAGCCGGCCGCCGCCAGTAATTCCGCTGCCGCCGCCGGGAATTCCGCTGCCGCCGCCACACCGGCTGCCGCCGCGAATTCTGCTGCCGCCGCCTCTGCTGCCGCCGCCGCCTCTGCTGCCGCCGCCGCGAATCCGGCCGGCGGCGCCGCGAACCGGACCGTCGCGGCTGCCGCCGGCACAGCGGCTGCTCCCCGGGTACCGGTGCCGCCGGTCGGGTCGGACCCGCAGCCGCGGTTCCCGATCCGCGCCGCGTTCTACTACGGCTGGGGATCCAGCTCGACCCACTATTCGCAGACTTACGGCACCGACGACCCGATCGCCTCTCCCGCTGCGCCGCGCCGGCACGTCCAGCAGATGCGGTACGCCGGGATGAACGCGGGCATCGCCTCGTGGATGGGCCAGGGCTCCTTCGCCGACGTGCGGTTCCCGTACCAGCTGCGTGCCGCCGACGGGACGCCGTTCCGCTGGTCGCTGTACTACGAGCCGTCCGGCCGGTCCGCCGCCGCGATCAACTCCGACCTGACCTACATCCGGCAGAAGTACGCCGTCGACCGCAATTACCTGCGCGTCGGTGGCAAGCCGGTGCTGTTCCTGTGGACCGGCGGTTCGTTCTCCTGCGGCCAGGCGCAGCAGTGGGTGGCGCAGAACCACTCCCGCTTCTACCTCGTGTTCAAGGTCTACCCGGGCTACACCTCCTGCCCGTACAAGCCGTCCGCGTATCACGAATACGGCCCGGCCAAGCGCGTGGTGTCCGCTCCGGGGAACTCGTTCGCGGTCTCGCCGGGCTTCTGGCAGACGGGAAACTCCCGGCCGGTACTCGGCCGCGACCCTCGCGCCTGGGACCTCGCCATCAAGTCGATGGTGACATCCAAGGTGCCGTGGCAACTCGTCACCACCTTCAACGAGTGGGGCGAGGGCACCGCTGTGGAAACCGCCACGCAGTGGCGGTCGGGCACGTCCTACGGCCGGTACCTGGACCTGCTGCACGTCAATCTGTGGCGCTCAGGCATCTGACCGCGCCCGTCGCGGCGTCTGACCAGCTCCACGTGGCGGTGCCTGACCGGCCGGGTCACGGCGTCTGATCAGGCCGAGGTGGCGGTGCCTGACCGGGCCGGGTCTGATCAGGCCCACGTGGCGGTGCATGACGGTCTGAGTCACGGCGTCTGATCCACTCGCGTCGTGGTGTCCGATCCGCACGCCTCGTGGTGTCCGCTCGCCCCCGGTCGCAAGAGTGAATCAGCCCAGTTCGCGGTAGTAGTACAGCATGCTCTCGTCCTGGCCGGGCTCGGTGTTGGCGTAGCCGTGCCGCTCGTAGAAGCGTCGGGCGTCGGTGTCCTCGCCGTCCACGTTGATCTCCACGACCACGGCGCCCCGCTGCCGTACCGCTGCCTCCGCAGCGGCCAGCAACCGGGAGCCGACACCCTGGCCGCGGCGATCGGGCGCAACGTACAGCTCGTCGAGCAGAGCCACCGGACCGTCGTACCAGACGTTGGGACGCAGGGTCACCAGCGCCACGGCGGCGGCGGGCGAACCGCTCAGCAGCGCGAGAACGGTGCCGCCGGCGAGCAGCTGGTCGAGCCTTCGGGTGAGCACCGCCGGTCCCGGCGTCGGGGTGGCGAACTCGCGGTTGAACTCGTCGAGCAGCGCCGCGACGGTGCCGGCCTCGGCGAGCGTGGCAACCCGCGGGCCGGCAATCTCCTCCATCGCGTCATTGTGGCCGATACTGCCCTCATGGCGTATGACGGGGCCCTCGCCGACCGGGTGCGCGACGTGCTGGAAGGCCAGCCGGGGTTGGTCGAGCAGGCGATGTTCGGAGGGCTCGCGTTCCTCGTCGGCGGGCATCTGGCGGTCAGCGCCGGCGGTCGGGGGCTGCTCCTGCGCGTCGACCCTGCCCAGGAACAGCAACTGCTGACCGACGCGCGCACCGCACCGTTCGAGATGCGGGGTCGGGTGGTCGCCGGATGGCTGCAGGTCGACGTCGACTCGTCCACGACGGACGACGAACTGGCCCGCTGGATCGGCATCGGCCTGCGCCACGCCCGGTCGCTCCCACCCAAGTGACGGCCCAGCCCAGCATGAGCCGCACCGATGGGCCAGCGCAGCACCTGCCCAAGTGGCGGCCCAGCACAGCTAGTGCCGCACCTGTGGGCCAGCGCAGCATGTGCCGAACTGATGGACCAGCGGAGCACAGGCCGAGGCGATGGCCCAGCATTGCACCCGCCGACGTGACGGCCCAGCAGAGCGCGTGCCGAACCGATGGACCAGCAGAGCACAGGCCCAGGCGATGGCCCAGCACAGCTCAGGCCGACGGGACGATCAGCGGCTCGCGTCAGGCCAACCTTGCCGGGAACCCGCCGGTCGCCACGGGCGACCACCGGGTGGGCGTCACCCGCAGCAGGCACTTGCCCTGCGAGACCATCGCCCGGCGGTAGTCATCCCAGTCCGGATGCTCGCCGGCGACGCTCCGGAAGTACTCCACCAGCGGGTCGAGAGCCTCCGGCAGGTCGATCACCTCGGCACTGCCGTCGACCTGGACCCAGGCCCCGCCGAAGTCGTCGGACAGCACCAGGACCGAGGCGCGGCCGGTGCGGCGGACGTTGTGCGCCTTCGCCCGCTCGGGATAGGTCGCGACGACGATCCGCCCCGCCGAGTCCACCCCGCCCGTCACCGGTGAGCTCTGCAGCCCGCCGTCGGCACGCCAGGTGGTGACGATCAGGTGGTGCCGTGGGCGCACGAAGTCCAGCAGACCCGCCAGGTCGACCTCGGTCGTCGTGGCGACGGTGCGGCCCACGATGGTCAGCTCTCCTGGGCGGGGGTGCCGTCCGGATCGTCGGCGGGCTGCTCGGCGGTCTGCACGGCCGCGGCGACGGCGTCGGCGATGGGATGGCGCCCGGACACCAGGTCCAGCGACAGACCGGCAGTCCGCGGCTCGTCGAGAACCGCCAGCAGCACCGCCGCGACATCCTCCCGGGACACAGATCCGCGGCCGACGCGGGTCGACAGCGTGACGTGGCCGCTGCCGGAGGCGTCGGTCAGCGCCCCGGGGCGCACCACTGTCCAGTCCAGGTCGCGGGTGCGCAGGTCGTCGTCGGCGGCCTTCTTGGCCGTGATGTAGGCGGCGAAGACCGGGTCGTGGTCGGGCTGGGCGCCGGCGTCCGACCCGATGGCGGACACCAGGACGTACCGGCGGATCCCGGCCAGCGTCGCGGCGTCGGCCAGCAGAGCGGCCGCCCCCCGGTCGACGGTGTCCTTGCGTTCGGCGGAGCTGCCCGGCCCGGCGCCTGCGGCGAAGACCACGGCGTCCGCCCCGGCGAGTTGGCCGGCCAGCTCCGCGGCACCGGCGGTCTCCAGGTCGAGCACCACGGGATGGGCGCCGGCGGCGATCAGGTCCGCCTCCTGTGCCTGGTCGCGGATGAGCCCGATGGGGTGGTCGCCCCGCTCGGCCAGCAGGCGTGCGACGTGCAGTGCGATTTTGCCGTGACCACCGGCGATGACGACCTTCATTGCTCCACGGTACCCACTACGGGAGCGTGCCCAGCGCCAGGTCACCTACGATGAGCCGGTGCCGATCGGCGAAGATCCACTCCCGCAGAACAAGCCGGCGCCCAAACACGACCGCGCGATCGCGATGGTGCTGTGGGTGCTGATCGGCCTGCTGGGCGGCTACGCGATCGCCCTGTTCACCGGGCGCGGGTGGCTGTTCCTGGGGCTAGGGCTCGTCGTCGGCGTCCTGCTGGCCATCACCCGCACCCGGCCGCCGGACACCGAGTGACCGGACGGCCACCGCCTCCGGCAGCACAGATCACGGGCCCGGCAGCGCAGGCCACCGCCAAGGTAGGGCAGACCACCGGCAAGGCAGCGCAGGCCACCGCCAAGGTAGGGCAGACCACCGGCAAGGCAGGGCACCGGCAAGGCAGGGCAGGGCCGGCGCGGGTAGCGTCGGAAGCACGCGATGTACCCCTTCGTCGATCGGAATCCGCCATGCCCACCGCTACCTGGAACGGCACCGTCATCGCCCGCAGCGACACCACCGAGATGGTGGAGGGCAACCACTACTTCCCGCTGGCCTCGGTCGAGCCGAGCTATCTGCGGCCCTCCGGCAAACACACGGTGTGCCCGTGGAAGGGCACGGCCTCGTACTACACGCTCGAGGTCGACGGTCAGCAGAACCCCGATGCCGCCTGGTACTACCCGGAGCCCAAGGACGCCGCGGCGCAGATCAAGGACCATGTCGCGTTCTGGCGCGGGGTGGAGATCACCGACTGAGCCGGTTGCCGCACACCGCGGCCGCGCCCAGGCGGCCGTCCGTCAGCTCGAACGCAACGGCATCCGGTCACGAACGCAACGGCATCCGGTCGCGCCCCCGACACTTCGGACCCCGGGTTCGCTCGCGGGGGTACGCCGGTTCCCCAGGGGCAGGACGCGGGAATAGGCCGGTTCGGTTGGGCGGGGTAGGCCGGTCCCGGGCGGGGAACTGCGGTCGCATGACGACAGTTGCCGTTCTCGGAACCGGGACGATGGGCGCCGGAATGGCCCGGTCCCTGCTCCGCGAGAAGTTCGAGGTCCGCGCATGGAACCGTTCGGCGGACAAGGCGGCCCCGCTGGCGGCGGAGGGTGCGACGGTCGCCGTATCGGCGGCCGACGCCGTGCAGGGCGCCGATGTCGTGGTGCTGATGCTCTTCGACGCCGACGCCGTGATCGACACCCTGGAGCAGGCGCAGGAGGCGCTCGACGGCACCGCCGTCATCCTGCAGTGCTCGACGATCGGCCCGGACGGAATGGCCCGGGTGGGCGAACTGGCGGCGGCGCGCCGCTGGCGGGTCCTGGACACCCCGGTCCTGGGCACCCGACAACCGGCCGAGCAGGGGCAGCTGGTGGTGCTGGCGTCCGGAGATCCGGAGTTGCGCGACCGGGTGCAACCGGTGCTCGACGCCGTCGGGTCGCGCACCGTCTGGGCCGGTGACGAGCTGGGGCGGGCCAGCGCGCTCAAGCTGGCCTGCAACTCGTGGGTGGCCACGCTGACCGCCGCGGCGGCACAGTCGGTCGCCCTCGCCCGGGAAGCCGGGCTGGATCCGCACCTGGTGCTCGAGGCGCTGCGCGGCGGCGCCACGGACACCCCGTACCTGCACGTCAAGGGAGAGGCGATGATCAAGGGTGACTACCCCGTGGCCTTCGCACTGGACGGCGTCCGGAAGGACCTGGACCTGATGGCAGCCACCGCCGGGCAGGTCGGCGTCAACCCGGAACTGCTGGATGCGCTGCGGTCGGTGTTCGCCTCGGCCGCCGACAAGGGCCACGGGAGCGACGACATGGCCGCCGTCATCACGGCTTTCGCCCCCGCCGGCGCCCGGAGCGGGTCATGACCACCGTTGCCGACGCCATCGTCGAGCGCCTCCGCGACTGGGGCGTCACGCGCATCTTCGGCTACGCCGGTGACGGCATCGACCCGCTGCTGGCGGCGCTCGACCGAGCCGGCGGCGACCCGGAGTTCGTCCAGCCCCGCCACGAGGAGATGGCCGCCTTCATGGCGACCGGCCACGCCAAGTACACCGGGACGCCGGGCGTCTGCCTGTCCACCCAGGGCCCGGGAGCGATCCACCTGCTGACCGGTCTGTACGACGCGAAGCTCGACCACCAGCCCGTGGTGGCGATCGTCGGGCAGATCGCCACCACCGCGCTGGGCAGCGGCTACCTGCAGGAGGTCGACCTGCATTCGCTGTTCAAGGACGTCTGCGGCCAGTACCTCCAAACCGTCGCCACACCGGAGCAGCTCCCCATGCTGCTGGACAACGCCATGCGAACCGCGATCTCGCAGCGCACACCGGTCTGCCTGATCGTCCCGCACGACGTGCAGCGGGAGGACATGCCGGAGCAGACGGCTCATGCGCACGGCGTGGTGCCCTCCTCCGCCGTGATCAGCCGGCCGCGGGTGCTACCCGATCCCGCCGACCTGCGCAGGGCGGCCGAGGTGCTGCAGCAGGGCACCCGCGTCGCGCTGCTGGTCGGTCGGGGGGCGGCGGGCGCGACGGAGGAGATCGAACAGCTGGTGGACCGGCTCGGTGCCGGGGTGACCGTGTCGCTGATCGGCAAGGCGGTGATGCCCGAGACGCCGTCCTGGCACACCGGCGTGATGGGACACCTCGGCACCACGGCGAGCGCGGAGCTGATGGGCGGCTGCGACACCCTGCTGATCGTCGGCTGCAACGACCCGTGGACCGAGTTCTACCCGCCGCCCGGGCAGGCCAGGGCGGTGCAGATCGACATCGAGGCCAGGGTGGTCGGCAGCAAGTACCCGGTCGAGGTGGCCGTGGTCGGGGACACCGTCGAGACGCTGCGGGCGCTGCTGCCGCTGCTGTCCCGCAACCCCGACCGCAGCTGGCAGGACGAGGTGGGCCGGAGCGTCGCGCGCTGGCAGGAGATCGCCCTGGCCCGGACCCGGCATCCGGCCGACCCGCTCAATCCGGAACTGGTGGTGCACGCGTTGTCCGCCGTACTGCCCGCCGACGCCCGGGTGGCGGTCGACGTGGGGTCGGTGGTCTACTGGTACGCAAGGCATCTCGCGCTTCCGGCCGGTGTGCCGGCGCACGTGTCGAGTTACCTGGCGTCGATGGGCTGCGCCCTGCCGTACGGGCTGGCCGCGAAGTTCGACGCCCCGGACCGCCCGGTGGTGGCCCTGGCCGGGGACGGCGCCATGCAGATGAACGGGCTGCTCGAGCTGATCACCGTCGCCGACCGGTGGCGGCAGTGGGCCGACCCGCGGTTCGTCGTCCTGATCCTGCACAACGGCGACCTGAACGAGGTGACCTGGGAACAGCGGGAGATGGAGGGCGACCCGCGCTACGGCGCGTCCCAGCGGGTGCCGCACTTCCCGTACGCCGACTACGCGGAGCTGCTCGGGCTCATCGGCATCCGCCTCGACGAGCCCGGCGCGGTGGCCGGCGCCTGGCAGCGGGCGTTCGCCGCCGACCGGCCGGTGGTGATCGAGGCGGTGGTCGATCCGGCCGTGCCCCTGCTCCCGCCGGCGCTGCCGGACGACAAGGTGCAGAAGATGTACGCCGGGCTGGAGCAGGAGGGTGACGCCGGACGGCCGGCGGCCGACCAGGTGCGGCGGCAGCGGCAGGACGAGGGCCTGGCCTGACTTTTCGCATGAGCCGACCACGCTGAGCAGTCGGCCGGCGTTGTCAGCCCGTCCATCACCCGGGTCACCCGGCGCGCGAGCCGACGCGGTCAGCCGACGCCGTGAGCCGGTGCGGTCGGCGGTGCCGTCAGCCGACGCCGTGAGCCGGTGCGGTCGGCGGTGCCGTCAGCCGGTGCCGTCAGCCGGTGCGGTCGGCGGTGCCGTCAGCCGGTGCGGTCAGCCGCCGCCACGGATGCGCGGACGAAGCGGTCCGCCGGGTCGGCCCACTGCTCGCGGAGGCGGGTGAAGGTGTCGAACGCCCGCCGGCCCTGCCAGTCGGCGGGCAGCAGACCGGCCGGGAGCCCCGGGTCGATGCGCGGGAACCGCCGCCAGCTGTCCACCAGGTGCAGGTGCGCGGCGAACTCCTCCTCGTCGGTGGTGGGCACGGGCGCAGTCGACCATCGCTGCAGGAACTCGTCGTACAGCAGTCGGAGCGCCTCCAGGTCCCACCAGCGGCTCACCTCGGCCGGTCCGGCGCTTCTCCCGGTGAACCAGGTGACGTAACCGTCCAGGCCCGCAGCCTGCAGGTGCGCCTTCGCGCGGTCGGCCAAGGCCTCCGGCGCGATCCACACACCGGCCGCCACCGTGCCGAAGCCCCACCAGGACAAGGCTCTGCGCAGCCGGTGCCGCTCCGCCCTGGCCTCTTCCGGAACGGAGAAGATCGCCAGCACCCAACCCTGGTCGTCCGATGCCTGGCCGAACCGGAAGATCCGGGCATCACCGCCGGCGAGTTCAGCCACAGCGGCGTCGGTCAGCCCGTATCCGGCCCGGCCCGCCCGGGTCTCCGAGCTGAGGAAGTCCCGCGACTTGAGCCGTACCAACGCTTGTCGGACCGCGGTCGGCGGCTGGCCGGCCGCCGCGAGCAGGGCCAGCAGGTCGGCGACCGCGATCCAGCCGCCGATGCCCCGCAGGTGGAGTCCGGCGAAGGTGACGAGCAGCGAGCCAGGCGTGGCGGGCGCCGGCTCGGCCACCGCGGGGACCTCCGGGGTCATCGCCGGGACAGGTCCCGGAGGACGACCATCGCGTCCCACAGCTCGGTGAAGGTGGCCGGCAGCGGCGACAGCCCGATACGGATCGCGTCGGGGGTGCGGAAGTCCGGCAGCACGCCGGCCTCGATCAGGCTGGCGCACAGCTGGCGCGCGTCCGCCCGGGTGACGCTGACGTGCCCGCCGCGCCGACTGCTGTCCCGGGGCGAGGAGATACCGAAACCCTGTGGCACCAGCCACTCGTCTGCGAGTGCGAGCGCCAACTCGGTGAGCGCCACCACCTTTGCCCGGATCGCATCGATTCCCGCCTCGGCTATCACCCGGGCGCCCTCCCGGACGGCGAGAATGCCGGGAATGGAGGGAGTTCCGGAGATCATCGACCGGATGCCGGGGGCCGGGACATACCCCTGCTCCATCTCGAAGGCGTCCGCCCGGCCCAGCCAACCCCAGATCGGCTGGTCCAGCTGCCCGTGGTGCCGGGCGTTGACGTAGCTGAAAGCCGGCGCGCCGGGACCGGCGCCGACGAACTTGTAGGTGCAGCCGACGGCGAAGTCGACAGCCCAGTCGTCGAGCGAGATCGGCGTGGAGCCGACCGAGTGGCACAGGTCCCAGACGACGAGCGCGCCGGCGTCGTGCGCCGCCGAGGTGATCGCTGCGGCGTCGGCCAGATAACCCGAGTGGTAGGCGACATGGCTCAACGTCACGACCGCGGTGTCCTCGTCGAGCAGCGACCGGACGTCCTGCGCGCTGATGCCGCCGCCGTCGGTGCCGGTCAGCCAGACGGCCTGCAGGCCGAGGTCGCGCACCAGTGACTCGACGACGTACCGGTTGGTGGGGAAGTTGTCCCGGTCGATGACGATCTTACGGCGCCCCGGGCGCAGGTTCAGCGCCGCGCGGACCGCCTTGTAGAAGTTGACCGTGGTGGAGTCGGCGATGACGGTCTGCCCCGCTGCCGCGCCGAGCGCCGCGGCCGCCAGTTCGTCGCCGACGGTCTCCGGCAGCTCCATCCAGCCCTCGGTCCACCCGCGGATCAGCCGTCCCGCCCACTGCCGCTCGGCGAGGTCCGCCCAGGTCTGCGCGATCGCGCGGAGCGGTCGGCCCAGCGAGTTGCCGTCGAGATAGGCGACGATGTTCTCGTCCTGCGGTAGGTAGCGGGACCGGAAGTGCGCCAACGGGTCTTCGGCGTCGAGTGCGGCAGCGGCCGATCGGCTGGTGGCGGGGTGCGTCATGGTCATTTGTCGCGTCCGATCTCGGTGCGCACGGCGTACAGCTCGGGGAAGAACGTCAGGTCCAGGGCGCGGCGCAGAAACGACACACCGGACGAGCCGCCGGTGCCCCTCTTGAAGCCGATGATCCGCTCCACCGTCTTGAGGTGCCGGAAGCGCCAGGTCTGGAACGTGTCCTCCACGTCGACCAGCTCCTCGCACGTCTCGTACACGTCCCACTGGTCGCCCGGGTCGTTGTACACGCCCGCGAAGACCTGCACGAGTTCCTCGTCGAGCACGTGCGGCTGCCGCCAGTCCCGGTCGGTCAGATGGGCCGGGATGGGATATCCGCGCCGTGCCAGGTACAGCAGGAACTCGTCGTACAGGCTCGGTGCGGCCAGGGCTGCGGCCAGCACCTCCTGCTGCTCGGGCTCGTGGGCGAACACGCCGACCATCGCGGCGTTCTTGTTGCCCAGCAGGAACTCCAGCAGCCGGTACTGCATCGACTGGAATCCCGACGACTTGCCCAGCACGCCCCGGAACTGGGCGTACTCGGTGGGCGTCAGGGTGGCCAGCACGGACCACTGATCGGTCATCTGCTTCTGGATGTGCTTGACCCTGGCCAGCCGCTTGAGCGCGGGCGCGAGGTCGTCGTGGGCGATCAGCGACATCGCCGACCGCAACTCGTGGACGACCAGCTTGATCCACAGCTCGGTGGTCTGGTGCTGGACGATGAACAGCATCTCGTCGTGGTGGTCCGACAGCGGCACCTGGGCCGACAAAAGGGTCGGCAGGTGCAGGTAGGAACCGTAGTTCAGGCCGGAGAGGTCCTTCTCGATGCCCTCTTCGAGCGGCCTGATGTTGCCCTGGGTCATGACGCCTCGTCTCCGGGGCCGCCGGTGTCGACCCATCGCCAGCATAGTGCGCTCTCGTGACGACCGTCAAGCAGTCGCACTATGTGCTCGCCGGGACCTCGCGGAGAGCCGGTGCCGGCCACCGGCCTCCCAGTACGGTGGTCGGAACGGAAGGAGAACCGATGAAGAGAGCTGTCGTCGCGGTGCTGGGCATCCTGCTGCTGGCGATCGGCGTTGCCCTGCTGGTCCTCCCCGGACCCGGATTCCTGCTGATCGCGGGCGCGCTCGCGCTGTTGTCCACCCAGTTCGACTGGGCGAAGGTGCCGCTGGACTACGCCAAGGCGAAGGCACAGGACGGCATCGAAGAGGTGTCGCGGAGCAGGTTCCGGGCGTCCCTGACCGTGCTGTGCGCGCTCGCCCTGGTCGCCGTCGGGGTCGTCGAGTTCACCGGGGTCAACCTGCCCTACGTCACCGCTGTCACGGCGGTCCTGCTGATCGTCAGCGGCGTGTTCCTGCTCGGCACCATCGTCTACGCGTTGCGCAGGGCCAAGGAGACCGCGGGGCGCCGGGGAGCCGGCGTGCGGAGCTGACCGACGCGTCGATCTCCCACGGTGTTCCGACCTGCATCCCCGACAGTTCCCCGCCGCGGCGTGGAAGGCTGGTGAGTGTTCTTCCATCACGCATCACATCCGGGCGCGAGCCCGCACTCGAGGACGGGGCATCTCCGACGATGAGCATCAGCCTGAGCAAGGGCGGCAACGTCTCGCTGACGAAGGCGGCACCGAACCTGACGGCGGTGACCGTGGCCCTGGGTTGGCAGACCAGGGCGTCCACCGGGGTGGACTACGACCTGGACGCCAGCGCGCTCGCCCTGGGCGAGACGCACAAGATCCTCTCCGACGCGCACTTCGTGTTCTTCAACAACCTGCGGTCGCCCGACGGCTCGATCGAGCACCTCGGCGACAACCTGGTCGGCGGCGCCGGCGGCGACGACGAGCAGATCAACGTCGACCTCTCCGCCGTTCCGCCGACGATCGCGTCCATCGTGTTCGCCGTCTCGATCTACGAGGCCGACCAGCGCCGGCAGTCCTTCGGCCAGGTCCGGGGCGCGTTCATCCGAGTCGTCGATCGGACCACCGGCTCCGAGCTGGCCCGATACGATCTGACCGAAGAGGCCTCCACCGAGACCGCGATGGTCTTCGGGGAGCTCTACCGCTACAACGGCGAGTGGAAGTTCAGAGCCATCGGCCAGGGATACGCCTCTGGCCTCCGCGGAATTGCCCTCGACTTCGGAGTGAATGTCTAGTGTCGACAGCTACTGCACCTGCCACGGTCCACCACAGCGCGACGCGGATCTTCGCCGCGTCCGGCGTGATCTCGCTCCTGGCCATCATCGTCGCCTATTTCTACGGTGGGTGGAAAGCCGCGGGGCTCACCCTGATCCTGGGCATCCTGGAGATCACGCTGTCGTTCGACAACGCCGTGGTCAACGCCAAGGTGCTCGAGCGGATGAGCGAGAAGTGGCAGCAGATCTTCCTGACCATCGGCATCGTCATCGCCGTCTTCGGCATGCGGCTGGTCTTCCCGCTGCTGGTCGTCGGCATCACCGCCCACCTCAACCCCGCCGAGGCGGTCCGCCTGGCCTTCGAGAAGGGCGACGTGCACACGCCCGGTTCCTACGCCTACCTGCTCGCCGAGGCACATCCGCAGATCGCCGCGTTCGGCGGTATGTTCCTGCTGCTGCTGTTCCTGGACTGGACGTTCGAGGAGCGCGAGATCACCTGGCTAAGCTGGCTGGAGAAGCCGCTGGCCCGGATCGGCAAGCTCGACCAGCTGTCCGTCATCGTCGCCGGCATCGTGCTGTACCTGTTCGCCGAGATCGTCGCCGACAAGCCGGCGACCATCTTCGCGGCGGGCATCCTGGGCATCCTGAGCTACCTGGCCGTCAACGGCCTCGGCGGGCTGTTCGAGAACTACGAGGAGAGCCAGGAAGAGGCCTTCGAGCAGAAGCGGGCCGGTGGACCGACGCAGCTGGCCAAGGCGGCGGGCAAGGCCGGCTTCTTCCTGTTCCTGTACCTGGAGGTGCTCGACGCGTCGTTCTCCTTCGACGGGGTGATCGGCGCCTTCGCGATCACGCCCGACCCGATCATCATCGCGCTGGGCCTGGGCCTGATCGGTGCGCTGTTCGTCCGGTCGCTGACGGTGTTCCTGGTCCGCAAGGGCACGCTGAACGACTACGTCTACCTCGAGCACGGTGCGCACTGGGCGATCGGCGCCCTGGCGATCATCCTGCTGATCTCGATCGGCGTCCACGTCAACGAGGTGGTGACGGGCCTGATCGGGCTGGTGCTGATCGGTGCCGCATTCGTCTCGTCGATCCTGCGCAACAAGCGGGAGGGCGTCCCGTCGGAGCAGGAGGAGGCTGTCCTCGAGGAGCCGGTCGGGCGGTAACCGCGCCGCACCGGACTACACCGGGCACACGGCACCGGACTGGACCGGACCGGAAAGGTCAGGCCAGACCCGCCGCCCGCTCGACGTCCTCGGCCTGCTGGTTCCACTCGGCCTTGGCCGCGCGCCAGCCCTCCTCGGTGGCGCCGAGCCGCCAGTATCCCGAGATGGACAGCTGGTCCTTGGCCAGCCCCCGCTCGACCCGGAGCAGCTTGCGCAGCTCCTTGACGAAGCCGGCCTCGCCGTGCACGAACGCCTCGACCGAGGAGATCGGGAACCGCAGCTCCCGCACCGCCTGCACCAGGGCCTCGCCCACCGCCCCGGCCGCGTGCACCCACGTCACCTGGACACCGGCGGGCGCCGCCAGCGGAACCTCCGACGCGGCATCGGGCACCTCCACCAGGGCATGGCCCACGGCGTCGGCGGGTAGCTGCTCCAGTGACGCGGCGATGGCCGGCAGAGCGCTCTCGTCACCGGCGAACAGGTGGAACCCTGCCGCCGGACTTGGGCGGTAGCCGCCGCCGGGACCGGCGATCAGGAGTTCGTCCCCAGGGCGTGCCGCGGCCGCCCACGGGCCGGCGATGCCGGTGTCGCCGTGCACGACGAAGTCGACCGCCAGCTCGCCGGCGGTCCCGTCCCACGCCCGCACCGTGTACGTGCGGACGACGGGCCACTGCTCGGGCGGCAGTGTGGCCCGGACGGCAGCCAGGTCCAGCGGCACGGGATAGCTGACGCCCGGTCGCAGAAAGGTCAGCTTCACGTACGCATCGGTCGACGCGTTGGCCTGGAACGCCCGGAGCGCGGAGCCCCCGAAGACGACCCTGGTGAGGGTCGGGCTGAGTCGCTCGGTGCGCACGACAGTGGCTGTCAGGGGTGCCGGGCGGGTGCGGGTGGGTGGCGCCATGGTCGTCACGCGGAAGTCCTTCTCGAAGTGTCGGCTGGTTAGGCTTACCTTACCTCGAGGGGAAGCCACCGCAGGACGTCCTGGATCCGGGCGTCCCAGTACGTCCAGGAGTGCTCCCCCGGCCCGAACTCCGCGCTGACCCCGATCCCCGCGGCGGCGGCCCGCTCGACGAACGTCCGGTTCGACCCGATCAACCGGTCCTGCGTGCCGCAGCAGACGAACAGCTCGGGCAGAGTGGCCGGGTCGGCTCGTTCCAGCAGTGCGCCCAGATCGGCGTCAGTACCGGCGACCGGGTCGTCGCCGAAGATCCGGTGCATGATCTCGGGCTTGTCCCGCCACCGCTGCAGATCGGTGATGTCCAGCGAGCCGCTCAGGCTCGCGGCGGCGGCGAACCGCTCCGGATGCCGCAGCGCCCACTTCATGGCGCCGTAACCGCCCATCGACAGCCCCGCGACGAAGGTGTCCTCGCGGCGGGCGGACACCCGGAAGAAGCGCTGGGTGACCTCCGGCAGTTCCTGCGACAGAAAGGTCCAGAACCTGTTGCCGTGCACCTCGTCGGAGTAGAAACTTCGGTGCACCTGCGGCATCACCACCGCAAGACCAAGCGGCGCGACGTACCGCTCGATCGAGGTGCGGCGCACCCAGGTGGTGTCGTCGTCGCTCAGCCCGTGCAGCAGGTACAGGACGGGGACCGCGTCGGTGCCCGGTCCGCCGGTTCTGCCGGCCATCCCGATCTGCCCACTGGCGCGCTCGGGCAGCAGCACCGTCATGGATGTGCTCAGCCCGAGCGCCTCGGAGAAGAAATCGCACCGCAGATGAGCCATCCGCGGACCGTATCTCTTCTGACGCCGGCGAGTTGTCCACATTTGTCACGGCGCCGGTTTTCCACCCGCCGCAGTCCCTATGGTCGAGCGATGCCGCCGCCGGACAATCCGCGCGGCGGCGCCGACACGGGGGAAGACATGGGACCGAAATTCGCAGTGCGGGACAACGCGGTGAATGTGCACGCGTCGAATCTGGACACCGCCGAGGCATCGATGAACGCGCAGGCCGCGGCGTTCCTGCAGGCGGTCGAGCCGCTCGGGGCCGACTGGAAGGGCTCGTCGTACACCAGCTGGGAATCGTTGACGGCCGCCTGGACGGCGGCCATGAAGGACCTCAACGCCGCTCTGGGCTCGATCAAGGGCAATGTCCGCAACGCCGGTGGTCTGTACGACACCTACGAGGCCCAGATGACGGAAGCGCTGACCTCGGCCAACGGATCCGCCGACTGGGACGGCGCCAAGTTCTCGTTCTGACCCGCCCGGGTCCACCGCCAGCCGTTTCCTGCCTTTCCACTCATCGTCAGAAAGAGGTACAGCAATGTCCGGTGGAGTTTTCTCCTACAACGAAGCCACGGCGGAATCCGCCAGTGGTTCGCTCGGCTCGGTGATCTCCGGCCTGGAGTCGTCGCTGTCCGATCTCGGCGGATTCGTCGCGAGCGTCAAGTCCTCCTGGGACGGCGACGAGCAGGACACCTACTCCGGGATGCAGGCCAAGTGGGATGCCGCGGCCGCCACCGTGCAGGACATCCTGACCGGGGTGTCGAAATCACTGGCGGCCACCACGTCCGGTGTGAAGGACATGCGCTGCCAGGTGCGCTCCGCGCTGACCGCCCACTGACACCGGCAGCACGGGTGGCCCGCAGCGCCTAACGTGGAGCCGGCCGGGCACCGCGCCGCGGCAGTGGGAAGAGGGGGACGTCATGTCCGCACCGGACGAGCGGCGCGCATCGTCGGGCCGGTCGAACGCCGCGGCCGACCAGCCGCAGCGGCGGAGCTTCAACCGGCCGGGCCGCACGAAGATCGAGCGGAATCGGGACCTCCCGGTCGAGCGGCAGATCCGGGCGCTGCTGAAGAACCCGACGCCCTCGCCGGCGGAGCAGAGCCGGCTCTGCGAGCTCACCCGGACCAAGAGCTACCGGGCGGCGGTCGGTGTGGCCAAGCGGATGGTCGCCCGGCCGGCTCCGGACCCAGCGCCGCCGGTCGACCCGCCGCCGCCCGGTCGCCGCTATCGAGCCTGACCTGCTGGGCGGACCGCCGCACGTGCGACCCGAAACCTGCGCACAACACATGCTCACTACGCTCGGCCGCACTGATCCGAACCCCAGGAGCGCCGAATGACCCAGCGACGTGTGCAGATCGGCTGTGACTTCCACTACCGCGCGGAGATCCCGACCTCGACGGTCTTCCAGGTGGCGCCGCTGACCGACGGGATCACCGACGAGACCTTCGACTTCGCCCCGGATGTCCGGTCGCACGAGTACCGGGACATCTATGGGAACAGGTGCCTGCGGGTGGTGCTCCCGGCCGGCCCCTCGCACTTCCGCTACCGCGCCATGGCGGAGGTACCGGACGCCACCGAGGACTTCGACGAGCAGGCGACCGAAACCGCGCCGCAGGATCTTCCCGACGACGTGCTGGTCTACACGATGCCGAGCCGGTACTGCCTGCCCGACATGCTCGGCAACGAGGCATGGTCCCGCTTCGCCGCCGTCCCGCCGGGATACGGCCGGGTGCAGGCGATCTGCGACCACGTGCACAACCACCTGCAGTTCGCCTACGGCAGCAGCCTCCCCACCTCGACCGCCTGGGACGTCAACACGTCCGGCTTCGGCGTCTGCCGCGACTTCACCCACCTGGCCATCTCCTTCTGCCGGGCGCTCAACATCCCCGCGCGCTACGTGTTCGGGTACCTGCCCGACATGGACATGGCCTCGGACGGCGCCCCGAACGACTTCGCCGCCTGGATGGAGGTGTGGCTCGGCGACCGCTGGTGGACCTTCGACCCGCGGAACAACGTGCGCCGCAAGGGCCGCATCCTGATCGGGCGGGGGCGGGACGCCTCCGACGTGGCGATGGCGACGACCTTCGGCGGTCCGTTCCTGGAGTCGATGACGGTGGTCGCCGACGAGGTGCCGGTCGCCGACCCGGCGCACCGCCGGTAGACCGCCCGGTGACCGATGCGGCGGAGGGGCTGCGGGTGGCCGCCGCGCTGGGCCTGACGCCGCTGGAGTCCGAGGGCGGGCTGTTCCGCCGGACCTATGCCACTGCGGCGGTGTCGGCCATCCACTACCTGGTGGCCGCGCCGGACTTCTCGGCCCTGCACCGGCTGCGCACGTCGGACGAGTTGTTCTTCTTCTCCGCCGGCGCGCCCCTGCGGATGCTGCTGCTGGACGGCGGGGACGCCCGGGAGGAACTGCTCGGCCCCGACCCGATCGCCGGCCAGCACTCGCAGCTGCTCGTGCCGGCCGGCGCGTGGCAGGGGGCGTCGTCGACCGGCGGATGGAGCCTGGTGTCCACCGTGGTGGTGCCGGGATTCCAGTGGGACGACTTCGAACTGGGCTCCCGCGATGCGCTGACGGCGCGCTTCCCGGCCTGGGCGGGCCGGATCAGCGAGCTGACCCGCTGAGCGCGCCCAGCACCTGCCGCAGCATGGTGAGCGGATCCCCACCCACCGGACGCAGCACGACGGAGCCCGCGCCCGCCGACCAGAGGCTCGAGATGTGCCCCGCGGCGATGGTCGCCGGGCCGGCGGCGGCGAACACCTCGGCCGGCGCGACGCCGTGCAGGGCCGCGAACTCCGCCCGCACCGGGCCCATGACGGCCTGCACCACCGATGCGTCGTCGGACACGCAGAGGTGGGTCAGCACGACGACCTGATGGGGTCCGGCAGCGGCGATGGTGTCGATGGCGGCGGTCACCGCGGCGGGTCCTGCCCCCTCGGGCAGGATCGTGCCGTCCGCCACCCGGCCGGACAGCCGCAGCGACCGCGGCCGGAGCACGCCGGCCAGCAGCGGCGGCACCGCGGCGGGCGGGTGCGTCAGGGCCACCCCGTCGATCGTGACGTATCGACCGGAGTGCTCGACGACCCCGCCGGTGAGCAGCGCCCGCACGCCGGCGATCGTCTCCTCCAGCAAGGTCAGCGGTGAAGCGACGGCGGCGCCCACCTGCGCCATCCACTCCCCGACGCCGTGCCCGATCCCGGCGATCAGCCGCCCGGGGTGCAGCCGCTCCAACGCGGCCAGCTCCATCGCGAGCAGCGCCGGGTTGCGCAGCGGCGCGGGTGCGATGCCGATGCCGACCGCGATCCTGTCGGTACACGCCAGGGCCGTTGCCGCCGACGCGACGGACCCGGCCCAGCCGAGGTCCTCGACCACCCAGAATTCGTCCAGCCCGCACTCCTGCGCCGCCCGCGCGAAGCCGATCAGCTCCTCGGGTGGGCGGGCCCGGTCGAACATCACGCCGAGCCGGGGCGTCATCCGCCGGCCCGGCCCGCTGTCGGCAACCGGTCGTGCTGTCGGCACCCTGTCATGACCGTCCTTCTTCCGCCGGCAGCGGCATCGTCGCCGGGCGACCACTACGGTGGAGTCGGCGCGGGGCGCCGGTCGCATGCCGCGGCCGGCTGAGAAGACCCGTCGAACCTGTCAGGGTAATGCTTGCGAAGGGACGCCTGATGATGTCGGCACCAACCGTTTCCACGACCACGGATTCCACCACCCCGGACTCCACAGCCATCGATTCACCACCCGGATCCGGCATCGACGTGCGGTCGGTGGTCGACGCCGTCCGGACCACCGCGCCGCTGGTGCAGTGCATCACCAACAAGGTGGTCGGCAACTTCACCGCGAACGTGCTGCTGGCCGCCGGCGCCGCGCCGGCCATGGTCGACGCTCCAGAGGAAGCAGGCGTCCTCGCGTCGGTGGCCGGCGCCCTGCTGATCAACCTCGGCACGGTGACCACCGACCAGGCCGACGGCATGCGGGCCGCGATCGCCGGCGCCAACGGGGCGGGGGTGCCGTGGGTGCTCGATCCGGTCGCCATCGGGGCGCTGCCGCTGCGGACCGCGCTGGCCCGCGAGTTCGCCGCGCTGCACCCGGCCGTCATCCGGGGCAACGCCTCGGAGATCGGCGCGCTGGCCGGCGGTGCCGGCGGGCGCGGGGTCGACTCGACGGCCACACCCGACGAGGTCGCGGAGGTGGCAGGGGAGGTGGCCAGGACATTCGGCACCGTGGTGGCGATGAGCGGACCGGTCGACCTGATCACCGACGGTTCCCGGACGGTGCGGGTCGCGTCCGGAACGCCGATGCTGACCAGGGTGACCGGGGTCGGGTGCGCGTTGGGCGCGCTGATCGGTGCCTGCCTGGCCGTGACGCCGGACCCGATCGCCGCCGTTGCGACGGCAACCGCCTGGGTGTGCGTGGCGGGCGAGACGGCCGCCGAGTCGGCCGCCGGCGTCGGCGCGTTCGCCGTCACGCTGGTGGACGCGGTCGATGTGCTGTCGGCCGCTGGGATCGCCGGCCGGGCGGAGCTGGCCAGCGGGTGACACAGCGCGACTTCCGGGTCTACCTGGTCACCGACACCGCCCGGTGCGGCGGGCCGGCCAGTGTGGTCGACACCGTCCGCCGGGCGGTCGCCGGCGGTATCACCGCGGTCCAGGTGCGCGATCCCGCCGCCACCACCAGGGATCTCGCCGCACTGGCCGGCGCGGTCCGACAAGCGCTGTCCGGCACCGGTATTCCGCTGATCGTGAACGACAGGGCGGACATCGCGCTGGCTGTCGGCGCCGACGGGGTGCACGTCGGCCAGCACGACCTCGACCCGGTGGCGGCCCGCCGGTTGATCGGCCCCGACCTGCATCTGGGGCTATCGGTCTCGACGACGGACGAACTCGCAGCGGCGCTGACGCTTCCACCCGGGACGGTGGACCTGCTGGGCGTGGGCCCGGTGCGCGACACCCCCTCGAAGACCGATGCGTCACCAGCCCTCGGGCTGGCCGGCCTGGCCGCGGTCTGCGGCGCCAGCACGCTTGCGTGCGTGGCGATCGGTGGGTTGACCGTCGGCGACGCGGCAGCGGTGAAGCACACCGGTGCGGTCGGCATGGCCGTCATCTCCGCCATCTGCGGGCAACCGGATCCGGCCGCGGCCGCCGCCGCGCTGCTCACCGCGTGGGACGCCGCGTGACCGGCCCAGGGCAGCGCCGGCCCGAGGGCCACCCGCCCGTGGTGCTGACGATCGCCGGGTCCGACCCGAGCGGCGGTGCCGGCATCCAGGCCGACCTGAAGACCTTCAGTGCGCTCGGTGGGTACGGCTGCGCGGTGATCACCGCACTGACGGCGCAGAACACCCGCGGCGTGACGGGCGTGCATCCCGTCCCGGCGGACTTCGTCACCCAGCAGCTGGACACGCTGTTCGCGGACGTCGGCATCGACGCCGTCAAGATCGGCATGATCGCCGATGCCGCCGTCGCCGCCGCGGTCGCTGCCGCGCTGCGCACCTACCGGCCTCCGTTCGTGGTCCTCGACCCGGTGATGGTGGCCACCTCCGGCGACCGGCTGCTGTCCACCGATGCCGAGCAGGTCGTGCGGGCCGAGCTGGTGCCGCTGGCCGACCTGATCACCCCGAACCTGGACGAGGCGGCGGCACTGCTGCAGATCGAACGGGCGGCGACCCCGGACCAGGCCCGCGACCAGGTCCGGGCACTGCGTGCGCTCGGCCCCGCACAGGTGCTGGTGAAGGGCGGCCACTTCGAGGACCAGCAACTGTCCACCGACTACCTGGCGACCGTCGACGGCACCGTGCACGAATTGAGCGCACGCCGGGTCGCCACCCGCAACACCCACGGCACCGGCTGCACGCTGTCCTCGGCCATTGCCGTCGTCCGGCCGCGCTCCCCGGACCTGCTGACCGCGGTCCGGGTGGCGAAGAGATATCTCACCGGCGCGATCGCGGCCGCCGATTCGCTGGTGATCGGCGGTACCGGCACCGACCGTTCGCCCTACACCGGACACGGGCCGGTCCATCACTTCTCGGGCATCTGGCCGTCGTGACGCCGGCCGCAACGGCAGCATCGACGGCAATGGCAGCATGGACGCAGTGACGACAGCACCTGCTCCGAGCATCACTCGGCAACGGCGCCACGCGTTCTGGGCGGTCGCCGCGGCCTTTGCCGTCGCCATGGCGTTCTCCACCCTGCCGACGCCCCTGTATGCGCTCTACCAGCGGCTCGACGGTTTCTCCACGGCCACCGTCACGGTGGTGTTCGGCTTCTACGCCATCGGCGTGCTGCTCAGCCTGTTCCTGGCCGGGCACGTCTCCGACTGGGTCGGGCGCCGCCCGGTGCTGATCGCCGGACTGCTGGTGGAGGTGGCCTCGGCGCTGGTCTTCGTCATCTGGCCGGCGCTGCCCGGACTGCTGGTGGCGCGCGTCGTCTGCGGTGTGGGCGTCGGGCTGGTCACGGCGACCGCCACCGCCTACCTGACCGAGCTGTCGGCCTCCTCGTCCGGCACACCCGGCCCGCCCGGTCCGGTGGGCGCGGCCGGCAGTGGCCGCCGGGTGCCTGCCGACATCGTCTCCACCGCAGCCAATCTCGGTGGTCTGTCGCTCGGCCCGCTGATCGCCGGCGCACTCGCCCAGTTCGTCGTCGATCCGTTGCTCGTGCCGTACTGGCTGGTGGGCGGGGCCCTGGTGCTGGCCGCGGTCGCCGTGCGCCTGGTCCCGGAAACGGTGGCCCGGCACCACCGGGCCTACCGGCCCCAGCGGATCGCCGTCCCCGCGACCGCCCGGAGCGCCTACTTCCGGGCCGCCGCAGCAGGTTTCGTCTCGTTCGGCGTGATGGGCCTGTTCACCGGACTGGCCGCCAGCTTCGTGGCGGGCACGATGCACCAGACCTCGCACCTGATGGCCGGTCTGCCGTCGTTCCTGGTGTTCTTCGCCGCCGCGGCCGGGCAGATCGCGCTGGGCCGGGCGGCCCCGTACCGGTTGTTCGCCATCGGGCTGCCCGCACTGGTGCTGGGCATCGCCATCACCACGGCCGCGGTGTGGCTCGCCGGCCTGACGCTGTTCCTGGTCGGCGGCGCCGTGGCCGGCGTGGGCGTCGGGCTGATGTTCAAGGGTGCGATGTCGGCTGCGGCGGCGCTCGCCGCGCCGGAAGCGCGGGGCGAGACGGCGGCCGGCATCTTTCTCGCGGCGTACCTGGGACTCACCGTGCCGGTCGTCCTGGTCGGTGTCGCCACCAGGCTGGTGTCGCTGCCGGCCGCGATGACCGGTTTCGCGGTGGCGGTGGTGCTCGCCTGCGCAGTGCTGGCCCACCGGCTGTTCCGCGCCTGAGTCCGTCGCCGGGGCACTGCGTCAGGCTCTCTCCTCCACGGCCGGCACCGCCGGCAGCGGTGCGGTGACGCCGTAGCTCCCGCGGTAGTAGAGCAGCGGGAGCCGGTCGGGATCGGCGCCGAGAGCGGTCACCCGGCCGACCACGATCGTGTGGTCGCCGCCCGGGTATTCCTCGTCCAGCGCGCAGTCGATGAACGCGCTGACGCCGTCCAGGATCGGCGAACCCGACGGTGCCGGATTCCAGCTGACGCCGGCGAACTTGTCACCGCCGGACCGGGCGAAGGTGTTGCTGTAGGAGGCGTGTTCGGCGGCCAGCACGTTGACGCAGAAGGTGTGCGTCGCCCGGATCCGCGGCCAGCTCACCGACGTCAGCGACGGCGAGAACGACACCAGCGGGGGATCGAGCGACAGCGACGCGAACGACTGGCAGGTGAAGCCCACGGGGCCGTCGTCGTCCACGCCGGTGATCACCACGATCCCGGACACGAAGTGGCCGAGCACCGTGCGCATGACCTGCCGGTCGACGCTCGACGGCGGGGTGGATCCGGTCTGGCTGGTCACGACGACCTTTCGCGCGGCAGAGTTGACAAGCTGGCAGGAGTCTACGTTCGCCCACGGTGGCCCTCCGGTCGGTCGACATCCGGCGGTGGCGCCCGGTCGTCATCCATAGGTGTCGGCATCGGCGTGGCGGCGTGGCGTGGTCGGCGTGGTCGGCGTGGTCGGCGTGGTCGGCGTGGTCGGCGTGGTCGGCGTCGCCGGTCGTCGGCGTGGTCGGCCTACTCGGCGTCGGCGCGGCAGGTGGGCTGGCATCATCGCGATGTGAGCGCAACCCTGCTGGCCCGCGACCTCGCCGCCGGTCACGCCGACAAGACGTTGTTCTCCGGGCTGGACCTGGTGGTCGCACCCGGCGACGTCGTCGGGCTGGTCGGCGTCAACGGTGCGGGGAAGTCGACGCTGCTGCGCATGCTCGCGGGGCTCGAGCTGCCGCAGTCCGGCCGGGTCGCGCTCAGCCCGCCGGATGCGACGGTCGGGTACCTGCCGCAGGAGGTGGAACGGCCGGCCGGGGAAACCGTGGCCGGGCATCTGGCCAGGCGGACCGGAGTGGCCTCCGCCGAGGTGGCGCTGGAGACGGCCACGACCGCGCTGACCGACGGCGCCGCCGGTGCGGACGACGCCTACTCCGCCGCGCTGGAGCGCTGGCTCGGGCTCGGTGGTGCCGATCTGGAGGAGCGCACCGACGCGATGCTGGCCGACCTCGGCCTGGCGGTCGATCCGGCGATGCCGATGACCGGGCTGTCCGGCGGGCAGGGCGCTAGGGTCGGCCTGGCAGCGCTGCTGCTGTCCCGGTTCGACGTGCTGCTGCTCGACGAGCCGACCAACGACCTGGACCTGGACGGCCTCGACCGGCTGGAACGCTTCGTCACCGGTCAGCGGGTGGGCATGGTGGTGGTCTCGCACGACCGCGAGTTCCTGGCCCGTTGCGTCACCTCGGTGGTCGAGCTGGATCTCGCGCAGCAGCGGGTCGGGGTGTTCGGCGGCGGCTACGAGTCGTACCTGACCGAGCGGGAGACCGCCCGGCGGCATGCCAGGGAGGCGTTCGAGGAGTACGCGGACCGCAGGTCCGGCCTGGAGGAACGCGGCCGCATGCAGCGTGCCTGGATGGACGCCGGCCTGCGCAAGGCGACGGCGAAGAGGAAGGACAACGACAAGCTCGGCCGCAATTTCCGGGTCGAGCAGACGGAGAAGCAGGCGGCGAAGGCGCGGCAGACGGAACGGATGATCGAGCGCCTGCCCGAGGTCGCCGAACCGCGCAAGGAGTGGGAGCTGCAGTACAGCATCGCGGCGGCGCCACGGTCGGGCAGCGTGGTGGCCGTCGCGCGAGGAGCCGTGGTGCGGCGCGGTGACTTCACGCTGGGTCCGGTGAACCTGCAGGTGGACGTCGGCGACCGGATCGGTGTCACGGGCCCCAACGGCGGCGGGAAGTCCACGTTGCTCGCGGTGCTGCTCGAGCGGCTGCCGCCGGCGGAGGGCGCTGCCCGGCTCGGTTCGTCGGTGGCGGTCGGCGAGGTGGACCAGGCCAGGGGTCTGCTGCTGGGTCCGGACAGCCTGCTGCGGACCTTCGGCGACCTGGTGCCGGACTGGCCGGAGTTCCAGGTGCGGACCCTGCTCGCCAAGTTCGGGCTGAAGGCCGAACACGTGCTGCGGCCTGCCATCTGGTTGTCACCAGGGGAGCGGACGAGAGCAGCCATGGCCCTGCTGCAAGCGCGCGGGGTCAACCTGCTGGTGCTCGACGAGCCCACCAACCACCTGGACCTGCCGGCCATCGAGCAGCTGGAGGCTGCTCTGGAGGAGTACACCGGCACGCTGCTGCTGGTGACCCACGACCGCCGGATGCTGGAGGCGGTCACGTTGAACCGCCGCTGGCAGGTCGACGGCGGCACCGTCACCGAGACCTGACCGCTGGCCGGCTCAGTGGCTCGCACCCGGTCAGCCCACCGGCCAGAAAATCACAAAACCCCGCACGCCGTCGGCGTGCGGGGCTCGCTCACTGCTACGGCGGAGGATAGGGGATTTGAACCCCTGAGGGCGGTTAACCCAACACGCATTCCAAGCGTGCGCCATAGGCCACTAGGCGAATCCTCCGGCGTGAACTATACCGGCGCCGGTGTGCCCCGACGACCACTCCCGCCGCGGCCAGCACGACGCCGGGAGTACGTCGGCGCCGCGGGTACAGGCGGGTGCAGGGACACCACGTGCCGGCAGGGGCCCTGTCGAATCCGCTGTGCGAACACTGTGCCCGACATCAACACCGTGCCCGACATCACTGTGCCGGATAACGGCCGGCGGGATACCAGCATGCAAGCCGTCCAGGGCAGGGAATCGCACCCCTGCCGTCCGGCTGGGCAATGTATCCGAAGCCGGGCCGTCCGCAGGGTCGTTCCACGCAGTTTCATTCTCCCGCCGTCGGGAGCATCCGGCTCGGACGGCGGTGGTCCGTGCTACTCGTGGACATTTCGGCGGCCCGCCGAAGGATCACCGGTTCCCGGATCACCGCAAGTCGCCGGTCGTCCTGCATTGTCCGGGCGGCTGTTACGAGGGCGTCTGGCCGGATGTGACGTGACGTCGGTTCCCCATCGATCGCGTTGCGGCGCAGACAATTCGGACATCCCTCAGCGCTTGATGGTCTTCGGTGCTGTCCGACCGAGACATTTGTGGTGGCCCGGCCGGACATTTTCTAGGCTCCGCTGCGCAATCGGTCACCCTCCGGAATCACTCAACTACGGCATCGCCGGAAAAGCTTTGGAGTATCGGACGAAAGTACGCAATCGCGTGTCTTCGCTATGGACCGCGCACGTCGGTCAGGCATGATGTCGGAGATAGGGGTCGCCTATTGTCCGAGCCGTTGAGCGGGAGGCCGGGTTTGTCGCACATCAGGGTGCACGAGTTGGCTTCTGAACTAGAGGTGAGCACCCAGCAAGTCATCTCTTATCTGGAAGAACTCGGCAAGAAGGTCCGGGGGCCGTCCACTGTTCTGGGTGTGTCGGCGGCCGCGAAAATCCGGGGACGCTTCCGCCCGGCCAGGTCGACCGTCCGCACCGCGCCCGAACAGCTTCCGCAGCAGGACCATCCGGAGGTCGAGCACCACGGGACCGGGAACGGGCGAACGGTCGACGACGGTGCGCGCGAAGGGGCTGTCGCGCCGGCCGGGTCGCTGTTCCTGCCGCCGGTCGCCCCCCGCCGTGCGCCGGCGCCGGACACGCCTGCGGCGCTGGCCGCCCAGCGGGTGTTCGCCAACCCCTTCGCGGTGCCTGGAGACACCGTCCCCCGCCCTCGCACGGCCCCGATACCGACGGTCTCCCCGGCGCGAGCGGTGGCCAATCGCGTGCCGTCGGCCCCGGCCGCACCGGTGATCGTGCCGCCCGAACCGGATGTCGACACGCTCTGGCGGGATCGCGGGTTCGACGCCGGTGATCAGGAGACCTGGTGCGGCGCAGGCCTCAAGCCGAGCGAATCGGCGATCGCCGACCGGTGCCGGTCGGCGGGCATCGTAGCAACGGAGCTCGGGGTCAAACTGTCCGGGCGGACCGCGCTGCAGCGGCTGCGCGACGGCGAGGCGAGCACGTCGGTGTGGGCGCGCATCCGCGAGGCCGAGCAACAGCCCCGCCGGGCCGGAACGAAGCTGACCGGCCGCTTCCAGCTCAGCTGACGGGGCCGGAGCGCCCCTGCCGGTGGCTATACTTCGGGCGGACCCCCGCGGCGTCCATCTCATCAACCCCCCCAGGGCCGGAAGGCAGCAAGGGTCCGTGAGCTCTGACGGGTGCGGGGGTCCCCTTTCGTTTCCCGGGCGTTCCGTGGGTCGCGCAGCCCGTCAGCCGTTGTCGGTGCCACCACGTACTCTCGGGCCGTGGCGCTGGCTCTGTATCGCAAGTACCGCCCGGCGACCTTCGCCGAAGTGGTGGGGCAGGAGCACGTCACCGACCCGCTGCGGACGGCCCTGGCCGCCGGGCGGATCAACCACGCCTACCTGTTCTCCGGTCCGAGAGGCTGCGGAAAGACCTCGTCCGCGCGCATCCTGGCCCGGTCGCTGAACTGCGTGCAGGGCCCGACGCCCGATCCGTGCGGCGTGTGCCCGTCCTGCATCGCGCTGGCCCCGGAGGGCCCCGGCTCGCTCGACGTGGTCGAACTGGACGCCGCCAGCCATGGCGGGGTGGACGACACCCGGGAGCTGCGGGACCGCGCGTTCTACATGCCGGCCGAATCCCGCTATCGCGTCTTCATCATCGACGAGGCGCACATGGTCACCACGCAGGGTTTCAACGCCCTGCTCAAGATCGTGGAGGAGCCGCCGGAGCACCTCGTTTTCATCTTCGCCACCACCGAGCCCGACAAGGTGCTCACCACCATCCGGTCGCGGACCCACCACTACCCGTTCCGGTTGATAGCGCCGGCCACCCTGCGCGCGCTGCTCGAGCGGCTGTGCGCGGAGGAGGGGGCGACTGTCGAGCCGGCGGTGTTCCCACTGGTCATCCAGTCCGGCGGCGGGTCGGCGCGCGATTCGCTGTCGGTCCTCGACCAGCTGCTCGCCGGTGCCGGCGACGAGGGCGTCACCTACCGGCACGCAGTCGCCCTGCTGGGGGTGACCGATGCGGCGCTGCTGGACGAGATGGCCGACGCGTTGGCGGCCGGCGACGGGCCTTCCGTGTTCGGTGTGGTCGACAAGGTGGTCGAGGCCGGTCACGACCCACGCCGCTTCGCGGCCGACCTGCTGCAGCGCATGCGGGATCTGGTGATCCTCTCTGCCGTTCCGGACGCGGTGACGAAGGGCTTGATCGACGCTCCCGCCGATCAGCTGTCGCTGATGGTGGTGCAGTCCCAGAAGCTGGGCGGTGCAACGGTTTCCAGGTTCGCTGAACTCCTGCACACCGGGCTGGTGGAGATGCGGGGCACCACCTCGCCGCGCCTGGTGCTGGAACTGATGTGCGCCCGCATGCTGCTGCCCGCCGCCTCGCTCGCCGACGGAGCACTGCTGCAGCGGCTGGAGCGGATGGAACGCCGGATGTCCATCGCGGGGGAGGATGCGGGACCCGGCACGGGTCAGCAGCCCGCGGCGGTCCGGAACGCACAGGCGCCCGCACCCGTCCGAGCGCCTGCCGCCGCTCGGGCGCCATCCGCCCCCGTCCGAACGCCTGCCCCGGTCGAGGGCGCGCCGGAGACCGCTGCCGCGGCTGCGGACGGGGCCGCCGCGTCGACCGGGCCGGCCACACCAGCTGAGCCCGCCACTCCGGCAGAGCCGGCCGCTCGCTCCACGCCGCAAAGCCAACCGGCCCCACCCGAGCGTTCCTCCGCGCCCCCGGTGGGTCCGGATCTCGGCCTGCCCGCCCGGCCGCGCCTGTCCAGCGCACCACGGGCCGGCGGACCACAGGCCGGCTCACCACAGGCCGGCTCACCACGGGCCGGCTCGACGACGCCGTCACGCGTCGCGGACGAACCGCCTGTGCACCGGCCGGTGACGCAACGCCCGGTGACGCAACGCCCGGCGACGCAACGCCCGGTGACGGAACGCCCGGCCACCGACCGCCCAGCCAGGGATCGCCCGGCCGCCGACCACCCAGCCTCGGAAAGCCCGGCCGCGCAACGCCGAGCCGCGGATCGCCCGGCCGCCGACCGCCCAGCCACGGATCGCCCGCCCGCCGGCCGGCCCCCGATGGACGTCTCGGCGATCGACGTCACTGATGTCCGACGGGTGTGGAGCGAGGTGCTCGCCGCGGTGCAGCGATCGCGCCGGACCACGCAGATCCTGCTGGCGTCGGCGACGGTGGTCTCGGTCGGCGGCGGAGCGCTGCACCTCACCATGCCCGCAGCCGGGATGGCCCGCCGGGTCGTGGAACCGGCGAACGCCGACCTGTTGCGCGCCGCCCTGAAAGAGGTGCTCGGGGTCGACTGGGTGATCCGTTGCCAGGCCGCAGACGGATCGGGCGCCGGCCCTGGGGGGCACGGGCCGGACGGGATCGCTCCCGGTTCGTCGGGTCCGGCCGCACCGTCGAACGGCCCGCGCCCGCGCGGTCCGCTCACCGACCTGGTGCCGCCTCCGGAGGAGGAGGAGATCCCCGACGACTATGGCGAGGAGATCGACCCCGCACTACCGCGGGTGGTCCGCGACCCCGAGGAGATGGCGATCGAGCTGCTCACGTCGCAGCTGGGAGCGAAGCGACTGGAGGGCTGACATCCGGCACACCGATGCGGTCCAGCTGATCGGTGAGGCCCAGCAGTTCCCAGCGGATCAGCGCGATGGGCACGTTGCCGTTGAGCCACAGGAAGTCGTGCAGGTCCTGCAACGACACCTGCCCGTGCTGCCGCACGGCATCGGCGACCATCCCGAGTATCTGCGTCTTGCCGATCTGGTACGAGATCGCCTGTCCCGGGCCTTCGGCGAAATCGGCCGCCTCCTGCGCCGCGGTCTGCGGGTCGAGCCCGGCCTCGGTCTGCAGGTAGGCGGCGGCGTCGGCGATCGACAGCCGTCCGGTGGCCAGCCCGACGTCCACCGTGACCCGCAGGGCCCGTAGTCGCATGAAGTTGTAGATGATGGGGCGGGTGTGCGGGGCGTCCTGGAACAACCCGGCGGCGAGCATCAGTTCCTCGTTGTAGAAGGCGATGCCCTCGTTCGGGCCGGAGTCGTAGAAGTGCCGGCGCAGCGGCCGCGGGTGCCGCCAGGAAAGCGCCAGTTGCTGGTAGTGGGCGCCCTCGTGCACGATCCCCGCCCGCGGGTCGAGGGCGTTGGCGGCATTGAAGTACGGCAGATCCGGCGACGGCGGCGGCACGTAGCTGACGCCGTTCTCGTCCAGCCGGGACGGCGAGGTCAGGTCGTCGTCCACACCGAGGAACAACAGCGGCTCGAGATAGGCCGGCAGCGCCGCCGTCCGGTAGTGGCCCAGCGTCGGCGGCTGGCCGAGCAGGCCCTGCTCGACGTAGAAGGCTCGGACCTCGGTCTCCAGCAACGACTCCCGGGCGGCCTGCTCGGCGGCGTCGGCCGGCAGCGGCGGGCGCGGCACGCCGCTCACCTCGACCCGGTTGAGCGCCACCTGTTCCAGCGTCATCGCCCGGTCCAGCTCCAGCGATCCGATCATCGACAGCTCGTCGACGCCGTAGGGCAGGACGGCCACCTCCCGCAGGAACCACTGGTACTGCTCCGCACCGACCGGTACCCACGGCGCCATGCCCGGCCGCCCGGCCACCAGCGCCTCGCGGTAGAGAGCCAGCGCCTCCCCGGCGCCGGCGCACGCCGCCCGGATGTCGACCTCCAATTCGGGGACCGCGTCCACCAGCGCGGCAGCGAGCGCGTCGCACCGGTCGCGCACGTCGGCCAGTTCACCGATGGCGAGGTCGGCGAATTCCGCGACGGCGGAGCCCGAGACGTTGTCGAGTCCGTGCCGGAGGATCTCCGGCGCGGCGCGCAGCAGGCGGATCACCTCCCGGACCCGGGCGGCGTCCACGCCGGGTGGCAACAGGGTGTCGAACACGGTACCGAGCGCCTGGTCGACGTAGAACCGGGGCTGTCGCCGCCAGCGGGCCAGCACCTCCAGCTCCCAGCGCACCCTGCCCAGCGCGGACCGGAGCAGGCGATGGTCCACCCGGTCGGCGACCTTTCGACCCGGGTCGAGAGCCGACAATTGTTCGTGGAACTGTGCGCATTCCTCGAGCACCCGGTCAAAGATCTCGGCGCGGTGGTCCGGCAGCCACTCCAAAGGTCTTTCCAGTCGAGGGATGTCGTCCCGGGAGCGCGGCTGGTGCTGCGTCCGCCACGACCAGATCCGCTCTCCCAGCGCGTCCAGCTCCGTGCGCGCGCCGATCGAATCGTCAGCCATCTATCTCCGAACTCCCGTTCCTGGGCCGCGGGGGCCGTTTCAGCGACACCCTAGCGGCCCACCCCGACCCATCGGCGTTCCCGGTGTCGGTGTGGCATCGTCTGTGCTCTCGCGCACCACGCGGGAAGGGGGTGCTGCCGGTGGCCATCGGCCTGCGGGAAGTGGCGGTGCTCAGCCAGGTCTCGATCAGCACGGCCTCCCGCGCCCTGGCCGGCTCACCGCTGGTGAGCGCCTCCACCCGCGCCCGGGTCGAGCAGGCGGCCAGCTCGATCGGCTACCGGCCCAACGCCAGCGCCAGGGCGCTCCGGACGGGTGGGTCGCGACTGGTCGGACTGGTGATCACCAATCTGGTCAACACCAGCTTCAGGGTGATCGCGGAGTCGCTGCAGCAGCAGCTCTCCGAGGGCGGCCACCAGTTGGTGCTGTCCATCACCGGCGGGAGTGCCGAGCAGGAGCGGGCGGCGCTGCACACGCTGATGGAGCTGGATGCCTCCGGGGTGGTCGCCGTGGGGTCGGACAGCCGGGCCTTCGCCGAGTTGCGGGACCGCAACATCCCGGTGGTCCACCTGGGTCGGCGACCGGCCGCGCTGGCCGGTGACTGCGTGCTGGGCGACGAGCGCGGAGGCGCCCGCACGGCGGTGGAAATGCTTGCCGCGCACGGGCATCGACGCATCGCCGTGATCTGCGGGCCGGCGTCGGTCACCTCGGGGCGCGAGCGCCTCGCGGGATACCGGCAGGCGCTGTCGCGGGCCGGGCTGCCGGCACCCGGCGAGTTGGTGGTGTCGGGGCCGTTCGCCGCCGGTACCGGACGCACTGCCGTGGACGCCCTGCTCGCGCTGCCTGGGTCGCGGCGGCCCACGGCACTGCTCGTGGCCAACCACGAATCGTCGTACGGAGCACTGCCGCGGCTGCGCGAGCTGTCCATCTCCGTCCCGGGCGAGCTCAGCGTCATCTGCTACGAGGACGCGCCGATCATGCAGGGCTGGTGGCCGCCGATGACCGTCGTGGACAACCGGCCGGGCGAGATGGCGCGCCTGGTCGGCTCTCTGCTCCTGGACCGCATCACCGGCCGCAGCCGGCGGACGGCAAGGGCGGCGGTGCACCGGGTTCCGACCAGGCTGATCGAGCGGAACTCGGTCGGCCCCCGCCCGTGACGCCGGTCGGCCGTACCGGACGGTCGTCCGGATTGTTACCCCGTCGTCATCAGGACCGTTGACAGCGATACAGCACGGTGCAACGGTGACTGCAATCGTTTGCAGGGAGCAGGCGGGCAGAAGGGAATGTGATGCGGGTACGCACCTGGACGACCTGTGCTCTGGCGGCGTCACTGTTGGTCGGGGCCACCGGTTGTGGTACCGACAGCACGAGCAACACCACCAGCCCGGAGTCCAGCAGTTCGGCAGCGGGCGGCTCGGCAGGTGGCGGCTCGGCGGGAAGCAGTTCGGCAGGCGGCGGCCAGTCCTCTGCCGGACCGGTGACCAGCAGCGGAACCCTGGTGGTGGACACGGCTTTCCAGCTCAAGACGGCCGACCCGGGCCGGATGTTCGAACCGACCGGTCTGCTCATCGACCATGCGATGTACGCGACCCTGCTCACCTTCAACGGTGACGACGTCAAGAAGCCGGTTCCAGACCTGGCCGAGTCCTACACCGCATCGAAAGACGGCAAGGTCTACACGTTCAAGCTGCGCAAGGATGCGGTCTTCTCCGACGGAACACCCGTCACCTCGGCCGATGTCGTGTTCTCCCTCAACCGCGTCAAGAACGTCAAGGGCAATCCCTCGTTCCTGATGGACGGCATCACCGTCACCGCACCCGACGCATTTACCGTCGTGCTGACCAGCGCCACGCCGAACCCGGCCATTCCGTTCATCGTGCCGAATTCGGCCCTGGGGATCCTCAATTCCAAGGCGGTCAAGGCCGAGGGTGGCAGCGATGCCGTCGGCGCCGACAAGAGCGACACCGCGGAAGCCGCGCTGAACAAGGCGTCGCAGGGCGCCGGGCCGTACGTGCTCACCTCGTACAGCACCACCACGCAGGTGGAGATGACGGCGAATCCGAAGTACTGGGGCACTACACCGAAATACGCGAAGATCATCGTCCGCAACGTGCAGGCGAACGTGCAGAAATTGAACGTGCTGAAGGGCCAGTCGCAGATCGCGGTCGACCTGTCGCCGGCGCAGGCGGAGGGTCTCGGCTCGACGGTGCAGACGGTGAGCGGCGCCTCGCCCAACGTCTTCTTCCTGTTCACCAACAACAGCGCCGCGGTCTCGAAGATCACCAGCAATCCGGACTTCCAGGAGGCGGTGCGCTACGGCGTCGACTACGACAGCCTGGTCAACCTCGCCGGATCCGGTGCGGTGCAGGCGAACGGCATCATCCCGACGATGTTCCTCGGCTCGCTGGCGGCGGGTACCGGGGTCAAGCGCGACGTCGCCCGCGCCAAGGCCGCACTGGCCAAGTCGGGTCTGTCGAACCCGACCGTGAAGCTGTCCTACCCCAGCGACATCCAGGTCAACGGCCTGAACTTCGGCGACCTCGCCGCCCGCGTGCAGGCAAACCTCAAGGAGGTCGGGATCACCGTCACGCTGGCACCGGCGTCCGTGCAGACCGCGCTGGACACCTACCGCGGCGGCAAGGAGGAGATGGGTCTGTGGGAGTGGGGACCGGACTACCCGGACCCGGGCGACTACCTGAACTTCCTGCCCGGCCAGGTCGTCGGCAAGCGCGCCAACTGGCTGGCCGGCCAGGATCCGGAGCTGGAGGCACTGGGCAAGAAAGCGGCGTCCACCATCGACGACGCGACCAGGGTCACCCAGTACACGCAGATCCAGAAGATGATGAACCAGTCGGGCCCGATCATGCCGCTGATCCAGCCGGCGCAGATCGTGGTGGCCGCCAATTCGGTGAAGAACGTCAAGTCCAACGCGCTGTGGTTGGTCGACCTCAGTGAGCTCGGTTAGCAGCCGTCCTCCCGCGGTGGTGGCAGCGGCTCCGCGGCGGCGGGGTCGCCACCGCGATCTGGGGCTGTTCGTCGCCAAGCGGCTCGGCATCGGTGTGCTGCTGATCTTCGGCGTCATGCTGGTGTCGTTCGTGCTGACCCAGCTGGTGCCGGGTGACCCGGCGGCGGCGAACCTGGGCCAGCAGGCGGTGGAGGATCCTGCTGCTGTCGCGGCGTTCCGGCAGAAGTACGGGCTCGACAAACCCCTGCCGGTGCAGTTCCTGACGTACCTGTGGCGCCTGCTGCACGGCGACCTCGGCCTGTCCCAGCAGAGTCACCGCCCGGTCAGCACGGACCTCGCCGAGTACGTGCCGGCGACGTTCGAGCTGGCCCTGTTCGCGATCGTGCTGTCGCTGCTCATCGGCGTGACCCTCGGCATTCTCGCCGCGGTCACCCGTGACCGGTGGCCGGACCAGGTGCTGCGGGTGGTGAGCCTCGGCGGCGTCTCCATGCCGACGTTCTGGATCGCGCTGATGGCGTTCTACCTGCTGTTCTTCAAGTGGGGCGTCCTGCCCGGCGGCGGCCGGCTCGACCCGACGCAGACCGCGCCGGCCCGCATCACCGGCATGTACACCGTGGACGCCCTGCTGCACGGGCAGTGGGCGCTGTTCGGCTCTGCCCTCTACCACCTGGTACTGCCCGGTCTCGTGCTGGCGACCTACACGATCGGCCTGCTGCTGCGCTTCACCCGGGCCTCGGTGCTGGAGATCCTGGGCAACGACTACGTCCGGGCCGCCCGGGCCAAGGGCCTGCCGGAGCACGTCGTGGTGATGCGCCACGTGCTCCGCCCGGCGCTGGTCTCCATCATCACGGTCGCCGGGGTCGCCTTCGGCAGCCTGCTGTCCGGCGCCGTGCTGGTGGAGAACATCTTCTCCTGGCCGGGTCTGGGCCAGTACGCCTACCTGTCCGCCATCAACCTCGACCTTCCGGCCATCCTTGGCGTCAGCCTGGTGGTGGCGGTGGTGTACATCGCGCTGAACCTGCTGGTGGACCTGCTCTACGGCGTCATCGATCCGCGGATCCGGCTGGCATGACCATTCCCGAGCCCGCGTTCGGCGTCGATGCCCCCGGCGCTGCCGCCGGTATCTCGGCCGCCGAGCTGCCGGGCGAACCGCAGGCCGCGCGCCGGCGGTCGTCCTCGCCCTGGCGCCAGCCGCTGGCCATCGTCGGCGTCGTGGTGGTCGCCGGCTGGGTGCTGATCGCGATCTTCGCGCCGCTGATCGCCCCGTCGGACCCGCTGGCGCAGGACTTCATCCAGTTGAAGGGCCCGTCGGCGCAGCACTGGCTCGGTACCGACGAACTCGGCCGGGATGTGCTGTCCCGCATCGTGTACGGCGCCCGGGTGTCACTGCCGCTGGCGGTGCTGCTGGTGGCCGGCGCCATGCTGGTCGGCTCGGTGGTCGGCGCGCTGGCCGGCTTCTTCGGCGGCTGGGTGGACGCGCTCGGCATGCGGCTGGCCGACATCGTGTTCGCCTTCCCGGGCATCATCCTGGCCATGGCGGTGGCCGCGGCGCTCGGCCCGCAGCTGCGCAACGCCGTGCTCGCCGTCATCGTGGTGTCCTGGCCGGCGTACGCCAGGCTCGTGCGCGGACTGGTGCTCTCTGCCCGCGGTTCGCAGTACGTCCTGGCGTCCCGGCTGCTGGGCGCGTCACCGCTCCGGGCACTGGCGGTCGACATCCGGCCCAACGTGCTCGGGCCGATCCTGGTGATGGCAGCCCTCGACGTCGGCAACGCGGTGCTGCTGCTGTCCGGCCTGTCGTTCCTCGGGCTCGGTGCGCAGCCGCCGAGCGCCGAGTGGGGCGCGATGGTCGCCGCCGGCGCGCAGAACTTCGACAAGTGGTGGATCGGGCTGTTCCCGGGGCTGGCGATCCTGACGGTGGTGCTGGCCTTCAACTTCATCGGCGACTCGCTGCGCGACGCACTGGATCCCCGCACGGCGAAGGCGTTGCGGGACTGATGACCGCGACGACTCCACCGCTGCTCGCCGTCGACCACCTGAGCGTGGCGCTGAGCACCAGTCGTGGATCGCACCTGGCGGTCGACGACGTCTCGCTGACCGTCGGCACCGGGGAGATCCTGGGCATCGCCGGCGAGAGCGGCAGCGGGAAGACGATGACCGCCCTGACGCTGCTGGGCCTGCTGCCGCACGGCGCGCGGACCAGCGGTGCGGCCGTGTTCGACGGCACCGACCTGCTGACCTGCTCGCCGAAGCAGCTGCGGCGGATCCGGGGCCGGCAGATCGCCATGGTGTCGCAGGATCCGGCCACCAGCCTGCACCCCATCCTGACGGTCGAGCGGCAGCTGACCGAGCACATGCGGCACCACCTGGGCGTCGGCAGGAGCGAGGCGCGCACCCGCGCGATCGATCTGCTCGCAACGGTCCGGATCCCCGATCCCGAGCAGGCGCTGACGACCTATCCGGGGCAGTTCTCCGGCGGTATGCGGCAGCGGATCGCGATCGCCGTGGCGCTGGCCTGCGAGCCCGCCCTGCTGCTCGCCGACGAACCCACCACCGCCCTGGACGTGACCGTCCAGGCGGGCATACTCCGCCTGCTGCAACGCCTTCGCGACGAACGCGGGCTCGCGGTGGTGATCATCACCCACGACCTGGGGGTGATGTCGGCGCTCGCGGACCGCGTCTGCGTGATGTACGCCGGCCGGATGGCCGAGGTCGGAGCGCGGTCGGACGTGCTGGCCGCGCCGCGGCATCCCTATACCCGCGGGTTGCTCGACGCGCTGCCGCACCCCGAGGGGGGCGCGGCGCAGCTGCGGCCGATCGCGGGCAGCCCGCCGAGCCTGGGCCGGGTGCCACCGGGCTGCCCGTTCCACCCGCGCTGCCCGCACGCGCAGCCCGGCTGCGCGCTCGACCGTCCCGAACTGCTGCCCGTGGGGCCCGGCCACCTGCTGGCCTGCCCGGTCGACCCGCTGCGGGTGGTGGACCGGTGACGCCGCTGGTGCAGGTGCAGGGTCTGTGCGTCGACTACGGGCGCGGGGGCGGGCGTGTGCGTGCCGTCGACGGCGTCGACCTCACCCTGGAGCCGGGCGAGATACTCGGCCTGGTCGGCGAGTCCGGGTGCGGCAAGTCGACCCTGGGCCGGGCCGTGGTGGGCCTGGAGCCGGCGGCGGAGGGGACGGTGCAGTTCGCCGGCGACGCGGTGGCGCCCTTGGGCCGCCGCAAGCGGACCGGATCGCTGCGCCGGTTGCAGATGGTGTTCCAGGACCCCTACTCCTCGCTCAACCCCCGCCGGCTGGTCGGCGACCTGATCGGCGACGGCGTGGTGCTCGGCGGCGGCAGCAGGTCGGACGCGGCGAAACGGGTGCAGGAGCTGCTCGACCGGGTCGGTCTGCCGGCCGACGCCGCGACCAAGTACCCGCACGAGTTCAGTGGCGGGCAGCGGCAGCGCATCGCGATCGCCCGCACCCTGGCGGCAGACCCGGCCTGCCTGGTCGCCGACGAGCCGATCAGCGCGCTGGACGCGTCCGCCCAGGCGCAGGTGTCCAACCTGCTCGGCGGGCTGGTGCGGGACACCGGTCTGGCGTTGGTGTTCATCTCGCACGACCTGTCGGTGGTGCGGCAGATCGCCGACCGGGTGGCGGTGATGTACCTCGGCCGGATCGTCGAGATCGGGCCGACCGAGCGGGTCTGGGCGGCGCCGGTGCACCCCTACACCGAGGCGCTGATCGCGGCGATCCCGCGCGCGGACGGGTTGGGACTGCTCCCGGTCGACCTGCCCGGTGACGTCCCCGACCCGGCGAGCCCGCCGACCGGCTGCCGCTTCCACCCGCGGTGCCCGCTGGTGGAGGACCGCTGCCGGGTGGTGGATCCGCGGCCGGCTCCGGTCGACGGCCGGGAGGTGGCGTGCCTGGTGCGCGCCGGGTCAACCGAACCGTCCCACCGGTGACCGCGGCTGCGGTCCACCGAATCCATTGCAGAGAGCAGGTGCAGTGCCGTGTGGCTGGTGAACGCGAACGTCGTCGACGTGCTGACCGGGGAGCGGTTGCGGGACCGGGCGGTGTCGGTCGGCCCGGACGGCCGCATCGGCGAGGTGGCCGCCGCGCCGCCGGTCGGAGTGCCGGGCGGTGAGGTCGTCGACGTCGCCGGCCGCTGGCTGCTGCCCGGCCTGATCTCGTGCCACACGCACCTGTCGGTGGTGTTCCCGTTCTCCGACACCGACGAGCAGGAGGATCCGGCGGTCACCGCCTACCGTTCGGCGGCCCGGGCGCACGACGCGCTGCAGGCGGGTATCACCACCATCCGGTGCGTGCACGAGCAGAACCGGGCCGACCTGTCGCTGCGCCGGGCCGCCGCCCGCGGGTGGATCCGGGCGCCGCGCATCCGCGGTGCGGGACGGGCGATCTCGACCGTCGGTGGGCACGGAGAGGGGGCGGCGGCCGCCTATGCCACCGGTGAGGAGGAGTTCTACCGCGCCGCCGCGGCCGAGCTCGAAGCCGGCGCCGACCACATCAAGATCTTCATCACCGGGGGTTTAGCGAAGAAGGGCGAGCACTTCGACACCCCGGAGATGGCCGACGGCGAGATCCGCGGAGCGGTGCGCGCCGCCGTCGAGCACGACAAGTACGTCGTCGCGCACTCCGGTGACTCGGTCGCGATCCGGCAGGCGCTCGCGCAGGGCGTCACCTCCTTCGAGCACGCCTACCGGCTGGACGAGGACACCGCCCGGATGCTGGTCGGGCCGGACATCTTCGTCACCCCGACGCTGTGCGTCACCCGCAGCGAGTCGTGGATGCGGGCCAACGCGTTCGAGGAGCACTCGATCCAGCAGGCGCTGGCCGCGGCCGACGACCACCTGCTGAGCATCCAGCGCGCGATCCGGGCCGGCGTCACGCTGGTCAACGGGACCGACTACCCGCCGGGAGATCTGGTGGACGGCGTGCCGGCGGCGGTGCACGAGCTGCTGCTGATGGCCGACGCCGGGTTGACGCCGCTGCAGGCGCTGCAGTCGGTGTCCACCCAGGCGGCGCGGCTGCTGCGCATCGACGACCACGTCGGCCAGATCCGTCCCGGCTACGTGGGCGACCTGGTCGCGGTGGACGGCGACCCACTGGACGACTTGGCTGCGCTGCAGCACATCTCGCTGGTGGTGCAGGGCGGGACCGTCGTCCGGGGTGCTACCGCCGGGGGGTCCTCCCGCGGGGCGATCGTCGAGGGCGCCGGATGAGCGGGGATGCCGGCGCCGTGCCCACCCGCTACCGGGACGGCGCGCCGTGGGAGCCGCTCGCCGGTTACAGCCGTGCGGCACGGGCCGGCGACCTCGTCGCCGTCAGCGGCACCACCGCGCCGGACGGTGCGCAGCGCTATCCCGAGGACACCCACGGGCAGGTCACCGCCGCACTGCGCAAGGTGATCGAGGCGGTGGAGTCGTTCGGCGGCAACCGTTTCGACATCGTGCGGACCCGGGTGCTGCTGGTGCCGACCGCGGACGTCGACCAGGCCTGCCGCGCGCACCGCGAGGTCCTCGGCGATGTCGCTCCGGCCAACTCGCTCTACTTCGTCGCGGGGCTGATCGGTCCGGGGCTGCTGGTGGAGGTGGAGGCGGACGCGGTGCTCGGCTCCGGCGCGCGGCGATGACGTGGTCGCTGCGGTTGAACAACGACCTGCCCGCCGCGCAGCTGCTGGACATCGCCGCGCTGGCCGAGAGCCTGGGATGCGACCAGCTGTGGGTGTCCAACGACCTGTACCTGCGGTCGGCGCCGGTGCTGATCGGCGCACTGGCGGCCAGGACCAGCCGGATCAGCCTGGGCATCGCGATCATGAATCCGTACTCGGTGCACGTCGCCGAGCTGGCGATGATGGCGGCGACCCTGGCGGAGGTGTCCGGCGGCCGGTTCCTGCTGGGCGTGGGCGCGGGGTCCGCGGAGTTCCTCAGCTGGGCCGGCCTCGCCCGGCCGCGACCGCTGGCCACCACCGCCCAGGCCGTGGCAACCCTGCGGAAGCTGTTGGGACACAGCGATGTCGACGACGCCGACCTACCGGACTGGTTCGGCCCGACGAGCGTGCTGCGCTTCGATCTCGGCGCTCCGGTGCCGGTCTACGTCGGAGGCATGGCGCCGAAGATGCTGGCCATGGCCGGCCGGCTGGCCGACGGGGCGTTGCCGCTGCTGTACCCGCCCGAGCACTACGTCACGGCCCGCCACCAGGTGCAGACCGGCCTGCTGGCGTCCGGCCGCGACCCGGCGACATTCGACCTGCCGGCGTGCATCTGGGTGTCGCTGTCGGCCGACGGAGCCGCCGGCCGCGCCGCGCTCGCCGAGAAGCTCGCCTACTACGGGCCGTCCATCTCGCCGTACCTGCTGGCGGAGGTCGGCCTGAGCCCCGCCGACTTCCTGCCCGCCGCGGCCCTGGCGCAGCGCGGCCGTGCCGCAGAGGCGGTCGGCATGATCGACGACCGGATGCTCAAGCTGGGGATCGCCGGGGACGAAGTCGACGTGCTCGCCAGGTGCCGCGTGCTGCGCGAATCCGGGGCCGGCCACCTGTCGTTCGGCCCGCCGCTCGGGCCGGATCCGCTGGCTGCGGTCCGCCTGCTGGGGGAACAGGTCATGCCCGCCGTCGACGCCATGCCGGTGCCGGCGTGACACCGCAGCAGAGAAGGAGAACGGTGGAACCCGACGATCGCGGCCGCGCTGACGGCCTGCATGATGTTGCTGCACAACAGATCTGGTCGGGCACGCTGGACATCTATGCGGGCTTCCTGGCCGGCGACCGGGCGGGGGTCGACAGCCACCTGCATCCGGACGTCACGCTGTGGGATTCCGCCGAGCCCGAGCTGATCCACGGGCTGTCGGAACTCGGTGCCGTGCGGGACCGGCGCCCGGCCGGCGAAAGACCGGGCGTGCTGGCGCTCGATGCCGCCGACCCGGTGATCGACGTGTGGGGCGACGTGGCGCTGGCGCGGCACTGGCTGACCGTCCGGTACGCGGACCCCGCCGTGCCCCCCGAAAGCGTGCGGGTGACCGCGGTGTGGCGGCTGACGGCGGGCCGCTGGCTGGCCGTGCACAACCACGAGGACGTACGGCCGACCCCCCGATGAAGCACGCCACGCCCGACGAGCCCGACCGCAGGATGCAGCTGTTCGATCTGCGGGTCACCGTGGAACGGATCGAGGGGCGCTCGGTGTGCGGGCTGCAGGTGGGCGACCATTTCGACCTGGTGAACTCCTCGCACCTGAAGATCCCGGACGGCCGTCACTTCTGCATCTTCGCCCTGCAGGCGGTGCTGCCGCTGCTGGCCGCCAAGCAGCGGCAGCTTCCGGCGGCCGACTGGCTGGAGACGGACTCCCTGGTGTGCTGCCCGGACCCTGACGAACGGCTCATCATGCGGATCGACCGGACCGCGGTCCGCACACTGGACGCCGGGGATCTGACGTGACCCGATCCCGCGTCGAGATCGGCGTCGGGCTGCAGTCGGACAAGCCACCGGGCCGCTACGCCCAGCTCGCCACCCTGATCGAGCGCTATGACGTCGACGTGATCAGCGTGTTCGGCGACCTGCTGTTCCAGCCGCCGATCGTGCCGCTGCTGGAGATGGCCGCGGTCACCACGCGGGTCCGGTTGGGCGCCGCCTGCTGGAATCCCTACACGATGCATCCGTACGAGATCGCCGGCCAGCTCGCGGCCCTGGATGCGGCGTCGGGCGGCAGGGCCTACCTGGGCCTGGCCCGCGGCACCTGGTTGCACGGGATAGGCCTGGCGCAGCCCGATCCGGTCGGGCACGTCCGGGATGCCGTGGCGGTCGTCCGGTCGCTGCTGACCGGTGGCCCGGGCGTGCACGGTTCGGCATTCCGGCTGCAGGACGGGCTGCGTCTGAAGTACCCGGTGGTGCGCGGCGGCATGCCGCCCGTGCTGATCGGCACGTGGGGGCCGCGGATGGCCGCGCTGGCCGGGCAGATCGCCGACGAGGTGAAGATCGGCGGGACGGCCAATCCGGCGATGGTCGGCGTGCTGCGGCAGCGGATCGGCCGTGGTTCCGTCCCGGCCGGCCGCGCCGACGACGCGGTCGGGGTGGTGGTCGGCGCCGTCACGGTGGTCGACCGCGACGGTGCTGCGGCGCGGGCGAAGGCCAGGTCGGAGGTGGCCATGTATCTGGCCGTCGTCGCTGCGCTGGACCCGACGGTCAGCGTGCCCGCCGAGCTGATCGCCGCCATCTCCGACCTGGTCGACGTCGGCCGGCACCAGGCCGCCGGCGCGCTGATCGACGACGACCTGCTGGACCTGTTCGCCTTCTCCGGTACGCCCGATCACGTTGCTGCGCAGGCGCAGTCCGTGATCGATGCCGGAGCATCGCGGGTCGAGTTCGGCACTCCGCACGGGCTGGACGACGCGGGCGGTCTGGAACTGCTCGGCCGCGAGGTGCTACCGCTCCTGCGGCGCTGATCGACGGCTGTTTCCCCAAACCACCGCCCCGACGGGTCGGCGGCGGTTACGGTCCGCACATGCCGGGGTTCGGCATCGACCGACTGCAGGAGAGACCATGATTCGTTCGTCCCGTGCAGCAGTGCGCCGGTGGGCCGTGATCGGCGGCGCCGGGCTCGCCGTCACATTGAGCGCCTGCGGCAGCACCACCGCCGGAGTGGCTACGCCCGCCTCCACCCTCAGCAGCACCTCGTCGAGCACGTCTTCCTCGTCGGACGGCACGTCGTCGGACGGCACGTCGTCTTCGGACAGCAGTTCCGCGTCGGACACCACGTCGTCGGAGACCACGTCGCAGGACACCACGTCGTCGGAGACCACGTCGTCGGAGACCACGTCGCAGGAAACCACGTCATCGGACAGCACGTCCTCGGAGGCCACGTCGGCGGACAGCTCGCCGTCGAGCGCGACGACTGCGACTCCCACCTCGTCGGCGACGGCGGTGAACGGTCCGGTCCTACCCGTGAGCAAGCCGGGAACCAGGGTGAAGATCGGCAAGTCCGTCGTGGTGGAGTTCGCGCTCGGCAAGAAGACTTCTTCGTACTACCAGCACGGCACCATGTCGGTCACCGTGACCAAGATCGTCAAGCAGTCGCCGTCGATCTTCGACAAGTTGAAGAACAAGAAGGACTTCGCCGGTTACACGCCGTACTACATCTTCGCCGACAACAAGATCCTCACCATCGAGAGCAAGACGAAGTCGGCACCGATCAATCCGCTGCTGGACGGAGTGCTGAAGGACGGTCGGGAGGCGGGCAGCGTCTTCGGGCTCGGGTCGCTGCAGGGCTGCGAAGACGTGTACTTCAAAGACGCCCAGGTGGGCGGCACGTCGACGAGCTGCACCATCGCGCTGGCCAAGACAACGGGTGCCCAGGTGGTGGGCGTGGCGTTCCAGGGTAGTGGCGACCTCTACACCGACCGGTCGAAGAATCCGTACCTGGACAAACCCATCCTCTGGCTGCCGTAGTCGGCACCCTCCCCGGCTGCTGCTCTTCCCTGCTCGTGGCGAAGGATGGTCGTGCACGCCCGTCGGCGACAGGGAGACCCATGGCCCACCACGTCCTGCCCGCGACGGCCGACACGGTCGTGGACGTATTCTCCGCCGATCGGCCTCCGGTGCTCTCGGTCGATCCGGGCGACAGCGTGCTGGTCACCTCGATGGACGCATCGGGGTACGTCGACCCCCAGCAGTTCCCGGGCGACCAACCCTCGACCCTCATCCCGGCATCGCGCGGGCACTGCCTCACCGGACCCATCGAGGTCCGGGGCGCGCAACCGGGCTCGGTCCTGGCGGTGCGGCTCGAGTCGATCGATCCGGGGACGTGGGGCTGGACGGTCGCCGGTGCCCGGGACACCCCGCTCAATCGACGGCTCGGTCTGTCCGGGCTCGCGGAGTCCTGGTTGCTGTGGAACCTGGAGTGGGACAGTGCGAAGCGCACCGGCACTGGTACCGACCAGCACGGGCATCAGGTGGTGCTGGCGCCGTTCCTGGGCGTCATCGGCGTGCCTCCGGAGGAGTCCGGTGAGCACTCGACCATTCCGCCGCGCATCGTGGGCGGCGGCAACATCGACTGCAGGTCGCTGGTCGCCGGCTCCACGCTGTATCTACCGGTGACGGTGCCCGGCGCCCTGCTGTGTCTGGGCGACGGACATGCCGCCCAGGGCGACGGAGAGGTGTCCGGGACGGCGGTGGAATGTCCGATGACGACGATGGTGTCCCTGGACCTGGTGCCCGTTCGTCCCGTCGCCACCATTTCGGCGGAAACGCCCACCGAGAGAATCACTTTCGGATTCGACGCAGATCTCAACGAAGCGACAGGTCAGGCGCTGTCCGCGATGCTCGACTGGATGCAGTCGCTGTACGGTGTCGATCGCAGCACCGCCCTGGCACTCGCCAGCCCGTCCGTCGACCTCCGCATCACCCAGGTGGCCAATGGAACCTGGGGCGTGCACGCCGCTCTCGGATACGACGCGATTTCCTGACCTGCGGACCGGGTCAGTGCTGTCGCAGATGTGTGTCGAAGAAGGCCAGGATCCGTTGCTTGGCGTCGGCGGCCGCATCGTGGTCGTATCCCATGCCCATCACCTTCATCATCGGCGTGATCGGTGACGCCACCGTGAGCCGATTCATGAACCCGTGGCGGGCTGTGGGATATTCCTCGACGTCGTGCGGGACACCGGACCTCGAAAGTGCCGACTCGACCTTGGCTGCGGCGCCCGGCAGGCTCTTGTCCCTGCCTCCGTAGGAGGCGACGACCGGGCAGGGCGCCGCCAGTACGGCATCCAGGTCGTCCGGCAGTTGCCCGTAGTTGACCGAGGCGGCGGACCAGCCGGGCCGTCCGGCTTCCACCAGCGCGAAACCGCCACCCATGCAGTAGCCGATGATGCCGACTGCGCCGGTGCAGTCCGGGTGCGCCGACAGCGTCGCGCGGGCGTCCCGCAGCAGGTCGAAGGCCGGGCCGCGTTGCGCGGCGAGCTGCCGGAAGCTGCTCTGGATGCAGCGGATCGCTGCGCGCCCCTGGTACAGGTCGGGCATGAGGGTCAGGTAACCGGCGGCGGCCAACCAGTCGGCCTGCTCCTTCATGTCGTTGCCGGCGCCGAACAGGTCGTGCACCAGCACGACGCCGGGCCACGGGCCCGGCCGATCGGATACCGGAACCGGTGTCGCCAGATAGTCGGCTGCAGCCGTTGCCGTGCGGGCGGAGGTCATCTTGCGAATCTAGTGGCCGCGGATGATCCAGTCGTCCAGATGGGGTCGTTCCTGGCCGATCGTCGTGTCGTCGCCGTGCCCGGTGTGCACCACGGTCTCTGCCGGTAGGTTCAGCAGCCGCGACCGGATGGAGTCGATGATCGTCGGGAAGTCCGAGAACGACCGGCCGGTCGCGCCCGGTCCGCCGCTGAACAGCGTGTCACCGGTGAACACGGCACCGAGCTCCGGGAAGTAGACGCTGACGGCGCCCGGCGAGTGACCCGGCGTGTGCAGCACCGTGCCGTCGACACCGCCCACCGAGACGACCTGCCCGTCCCACAGATCCGAGTCCGGCTGGCGATCGTGGTGCTTCATGCCCCACAGGTGTGCATCCGCCGGGTGCAGCAGGATCGGCGCACCGGTCTGCGCGGCCACCGCGGGAGCTGCGTCGATGTGGTCGTCGTGACCATGGGTGGACAGGATGGCCATCACCCGTCGGCCGGCGACCGCGTCGATGATGCGGTCGGCGTCGTGGGCGGCGTCGATGATCAGCACCTCCTTGTCGTCGCCCACCAACCAGACGTTGTTGTCCACGTCCCAGGTGCCGCCGTCCAGCGAGAACGTCCCCGAGGTGACGACCTTGTCGATGCGCGCAGCCATGGTTCGCTCCATCCTTGGGCCGGCGCTTCCGCCGACCGCACGTCGTTGTTCTGAGCGTGCAGCTTGTCATGGACGTCAGGGCGTCGCCCGTCCCGGCGGCCCGAAGATCTCGAATCGATGGATGCGACGGTGGAGTCGGGTGATCCTGCTGCCATGGCACGGACGAGCATCGCCTGCCTCGGGACGCTGGTCGCAGCGCAGGGCCAGCGATCGCCTCAGACGTACTCCGGCGCGGTCAGCAGCAGCCAGCGCGCCAGGTGCGCGGCAAAGCTGCTGCGCACCAGCACCTTGATCAGGTCGTCGTCGGTCCCGGGGGGCCCGTCGCTGAACACGACGACCGCGCACTGGGCGAGCAGCGTCTGGGCGCAGGTGCTTTCCGGCATCCGGTCCAGGTCGAGCGCCAGCCCGTGGGCGAGCACCCGCCGCGCATGCCGGCCGGAGATACGCAGCATGGTCCTCGCGGCCGACACCTCCACCACCGCACCGGGTTCGTCACCCAGGGCCGCGCGCAGGGCACCCTCCAGTGCGGCGCCGTGCCCGGGCCCGGACAGCACCAGGAAGTCGTCGGGACCCAGCGCCAGCACGGCGTCGCTGCCGGCGTAGGTCACCTCGCCGGTCCGGGCGGGTAGGTCGGTGCCCAGTGCTGCCGACACCCGTTCTGCACCGACGGATCCCCGCTTCACCCGCAGCGAGATCTGTGTCGTCATCGGCGATTCGGCGATCCGCACGCCGGCGTGGGGAGCCCGCGACAGCACGGCGAACTCTTCCGCGAAGTCCGTCAGCGGCGATACCGGAAGGGCGCCCCGACCGTGGGACACCGGATCGATCGGCGGCTCGGCGTCCACCGCGGGGTCGCCGTCGCGTCGGGCTCCGTCCGGGTCGAAGAGCACCGTCTCGGCCACCCGGACCGGCTGCGGCACATCGTCGACGACGACGTACAGCCGACTACCGATCCGCTCCCGGCCCCCTTGGAGGAGCGCCAGCGCGAATGGCCGGCCCAACGCCACCGACGAGTACGACGACGTCACGTGACCCAGCATGGGTACCGGCGGCGGCGGAAGCTCCGAGGTCTGGATGATCTGCGCGCCCTCGGGCAACAGCAGCCTCTCGTCGTCCGGGAGCAACGAGATCAGGTGCTTGCGATCGGGCCGGGAGTTGTCGGGACGGGCGAAGGATCGCTTGCCCAGGAAGTCCGCCTTCTTCTTCGACACCACCCAGGCCATGCCGAGGTCCTGTGGGGTGATGGTGCCGTCGGTGTCCTGACCGATGATGGGGTAACCCTTCTCGGCCCGGAGGACGTGCATCGCCTCCGTGCCGTAGGGGGTCAGGCCGTGCGGGCTCCCGGTGGACCAGACGGCATCCCACAGGGCGGCCGCGTCGTGCCAGGCGACGTTGATCTCGTAGGCCAGCTCACCGGAAAAGGAGATCCGGGCGACCCGGGCAGCGAGCCCGGCGACCGTGGCGTTCCGCCAGGCCATGAACGGGAAGTCCTCGGCGGAGGTGGCCAGCGCCGGCGCGAGGGCGGACAGCAGCGCGCGGGACCGCGGGCCCACCAGCGCCATGGTGGCCCACTGCTCGGTCACCGAGGTGCACCAGACGCGAAGGTCCGGCCACTCGGTCTGCAGCCACTCCTCCATCCAGTCCAGGATCTTCGCCGCGTGACCGGTCGTCGTGGTCACCAGGTAACGGTCCGCGGCGATCCGGAAAACTGTCCCGTCGTCGATCGCCATCCCTTCGGGGCCGCACATCACCCCGTACCGGATCATGCCGACCTTCAGGGTCGACATCAGGTTGGTGTAGATCATGTCGAGAAAGGCCGGCGCGTCCGGGCCCTGGACGTCGATCTTGCCCAGCGTCGACCCGTCCATGAAAGCGACAGTGCTCCTCGCTGCGGCACATTCGCGTGCCACGGCGGCTTCCATGTCCTCTCCGGGCTGCGGATAGAACCACGGCCGCTTCCACTGGCCGACGTCCTCGAACACGGCACCGTGCGCGACATGCCAGGCGTGCGCGCCGGTGGTGCGCACCGGGTCGTACAGGTCGCCGCGTTCGCGACCGGCCAGGGTGACGAACGAGATCGGGGTGTACGGCGGGCGATACGTCGTCGTGCCGAGGTCGCCCGGCTGCACGCCGAGCACGTGCGCGACCACCGCCGTGGTCAACAGCCCGGACGTCTTGCCCTGGTCGTGTGCTGTGCCCGCGGTGGTGTAGCGCTTGACGTGCTCGACGGACCCGAGCCCGGCACCCGTCGCCCGCACCACGTCGGCAACCGTGACGTCCCTCTGCAGATCCACGAAATGGCGCGTCATCCCGGCCGGCTCGCCGGTGCCGTCGACGAGGTACAGGGGGGCTGCCGGCGCCACCTCGGACAGCAGATCGTCACCGGGCGGCAGGATCACCGCTTCGCCCGTCAGGCCGGTGTTGCTGCCGACGGCCGCGCCGTCGGCGACGCAGTCCGCGGTGGTCCGGAAGCCGGCGGCCGATCCGATCACGGTCACGTTCTGCCGGGCGCCGGCCGGCAAGAAGGACCCGATCCGGGCGTCGAACGCCAACGTGCCACCGGCCTGCGAATAGAGGTGCACCGCGGGGTTCCACCCACCGGACACGGCGAGCAGATCTGCAGGCACGCGCAGGATGTCGCCGTCGGGCAGCTTGACCAACGCGGCGGTCAGGCGCCCGTCGGCGTCGACCTCCGTTCCGGTGACCACGCTGCCGATCAGCACGGTTCCGGTGCTGAGCTCCGGCGTCGGGTCCGGCACCTGGTCAGGGGGCAGCCGAGGATCGACGACGACCACGAAGGCACCGACCGCGAGCAGTTCGCCGGCCACCCGGTAGGCGTCGTCGTGGGTGGTGAACAGCACGACCTGGTCGCCGGCAAGGACGCCGTAGCGCTGCAGGTAGGTGCGGACGGACTCGGCGAGCATCACCCCCGGGACGTCGTTGCCCTGGAACACGATCGGCCGCTCGTGGGCGCCGGTGGCGAGCACCACGCGGCCCGCCCGGATGCGCCAGACCCGTTCCCGCACGGGCGCTGCGGCGACGGCACCCGCCGGTGGGCCGAACCGCTGCACGGCGATCAGGTAGTTGTCGTCGTAGTACCCGGTGACCGTGGTCCGCTGCAGGTGCACCACGTTCGGCGCCGCAGCCAGCTCGCGCACGAGGTCGGCCGCCCAGTCCGTCTCCACCTTGGTCAGCAGCGAGCCGCCGGCTTCCGGCTGCTCGTCGACCAGCAGGACCCGCTCGCCACCGCGGCTCGCCGCCAGCGCCGCGGCCAGGCCCGCCGGGCCGGCCCCGACCACCACCAGCTCGCAGTGGTGGTGCACGGCGTCGTAGGCGTTCGGATCGCCGTCGGGGTAGAGCCCTTCGTCGGCCAGGTGCCCCTGCCCGTAGATGCTGCCGGCGGCCAGTCCGTCGACGGCCTCGACGGTGGTGGCCGGCAGCATCGGGTCGGGGAAGGGCTTCTCGATCTGCACGATCCCGGTGGGTTCCTCGGCCCCGGCCGCCATGATGCCGCGCGGGCGTCCCAGCAACACCGAATGTCCGGTGACGGTCACCCCCGATGCCAGCAGCGCGGAGGCCAGCGTGTCACCCGCGAACGCCTGCAACGGCTTTCCGTCGAACGTCACGTCCAGGGGGCGGCTGCGGTCGATTCGCCCGCCGGACGCGAGCCGGCTGCTGGTCATCGCATGCCGTCCGGCGCGCCGTGGGCCGAGGTCGCGGCGAGCGCGGACGTCTGCGCGGGCGGCAGGCTCGACACATCCGGTCGCGGCTCGCCGGAGCGGTACACCGCCAGGAATTCATAGGTGACGGTGTCCCGGATCGCGTTGAACCACCGCCGGCAACCGGCCACGTGGTACCAGCGCTCGGCGAAGGGGCCCTTGGGGTTGTCCCGGAAGAACAGGAACTCCGCCCACTCCTGGTCGGACAGGCCCGCGCCGCCGTCGGGTGGGTACGCGACGTGCGCCTGACCGCCGTAGTGGAACTCGTTCTCGTTGCGGGGCCCGCATTCCGGGCAGTGGATCAGCATCATGGCGGGAACTTTCGGGTGATCGGCTCGTGTGGACGGGTCGAGGACGTCAGTGCGCGACGGCAGCCGCACCGTGCTCGTCGACCAGCCGGCCGGTGGTGAACCGCTCCAGCGCGAAATCGGCCATCAGGTCGGGCACCTTGCCGGTGGTGATCAGCTCCGCCATCTGGTCGCCCACGCCGCAGGTCGCCTTGAAACCGCCGGTGCCCCAACCACAGTTGACGTAGAGGTTCTCCACCGGGGTCAGGCCCATGATCGCCGACGCGTCCGGTGTGGTGTCGACGGTGCCGCCCCAGGTGCGCAGCACGTGGGCCCGCGCGAAGATCGGGAACAGCTCCACCGCGGCGGACATCTGCCGTTCGATGACGTGGAACGCGCCGCGCTGCCCGTACCCGTTGTAGGTGTCCACGCCGGCGCCCATCACCAGCTCGCCCTTGTGCGCCTGGGAGACGTAGACGTGCACCGCGTTCGACATCACCACGGTCGGGTGTACCGGCTGGAGCAGTTCGGACACCAGCGCCTGCAACGGATGCGACTGCACCGGGAGGCGGAAGCCGGCCATCGCGGCCAGCACCGAGGAGTGGCCTGCACCCACCATCGCCACCGCGTCCGCGGTGATCGGCCCCCGGGAGGTCTGCACCCCGGTCACCTTGGCGCCGGCCACGTCGATGCCTGTCACTTCGCAGTTCTGGATGATGTCGATGCCCGCGGCGTCCGCGGACCGGGCGAATCCCCAGGCCACGTAGTCGTGCTTGGCGATGCCGCCGCGCGACTGGTACGTCCCGCCCAGCACCGGGTACCGGATGTTGCCGGAGATGTTGAGGATCGGGCAGATCTCCTTGGCGCCCTTGGCATCCACCCATTCCGCATCGATGCCGTTCAGGCGGTTGGCGGCGACCCGGCGGCGGGAGTCCCGGATGTCGGTCAGCGAGTGGTCCAGGTTGAGCACGCCCCGCTGGGAGAACAGGATCGGGTAGTCCAGCTCCTCGTCGAGCGTCTCCCACAGCTTCAGCGAGTGCTCGTAGAAGCCGGCGCTCGCGTCCCACAGGTAGTTCGACCGGATGATGGTGGTGTTGCGGGCCATGTTGCCGCCGGCCAGCCAGCCCTTCTCCAGCACCGCCACGTCGGTGATGCCGCGCTTGGCCAGGTAGTGCGCGGTTGCCAGGCCGTGCCCGCCGCCACCGATCAGGATCACCTGGTAGTGACGCTTGGGCTCCGGATTCCGCCACAGGAAATCCGGGTGTTGCGGGAGGTCGGCACCCGGCGGAACCTGCGTCACGACATGGCCTTTCGAAGGGGGATCAGTACGACAGGTCGGGGTACAGCGGGTGCCGGTCGGCGAGGGTGCCGACCCGGGCGCGGAGCGAGTCGGCCAGCGAGCCGTCGAGCTCGCCCACCGGTGCGGTGAGCGCGGTCGCGATGATGTCGGCGACCTCGGCGAAGTCGTCGTCGTCGAAACCGCGGGTGGCCAGGGCCGGCGTGCCGATCCGCAGGCCGGAGGTGACCATCGGCGGGCGGGGGTCGAACGGGACGGCGTTGCGGTTGACGGTGATGCCTACTGAGTGCAGCCGGTCCTCCGCGGCCTTGCCGTCGAGCTCGGAATCCCGCAGGTCCACCAGGACCAGGTGCACCTCGGTGCCGCCGGTCAACACGGTGATGCCGGCCTTGGTGACGTCGTCGGCGACGAGTCGACCGGCAAGGACGGCCGCACCGCGGACGGTGCGTTCCGCGCGCTCGCGGAACGCGGGGCCGGCGGCCATCTTGAACGCCACCGCCTTGGCGGCGATGACGTGCTCCAGCGGCCCGCCCTGCTGGCCGGGGAAGACCGCCGAGTTGATCTTCTTGGCGATCGCCGGGTCATTGCTCAGGATGACGCCGCCGCGCGGGCCGCCCAGCGTCTTGTGCGTGGTGGTGGTGGTGACGTGCGCGTGCGGCACGGGCGAGGGGTGCAGACCGGCGGCGACCAGACCGGCGAAGTGCGCCATGTCGACCAGCAGGTACGCCCCCACTTCGTCGGCGATCTCCCGGAACCGGGCGAAGTCGAGCTGCCGCGGATAGGCGGACCAGCCGGCGATGATCAGCTTCGGCGAGTGGAGCTTTGCCAACCTCGCAACTTCGTCCATGTCGACGCGGTAGTCCTCCTTGGACACCTCGTACGCCGCGACGTCGTAGAGCAGGCCGGAAAAGTTGATCCGCATGCCGTGGGTGAGGTGGCCGCCGTGCGCCAGCGAGAGCCCGAGGATGGTGTCGCCCGGCTTGATCAGCGCCTGCATGGCGGCCGCGTTCGCCTGCGCCCCGGAGTGCGGCTGCACGTTGGCGAAGCCCGCGCCGAACAGGTCCTTGATCCGGTCGATGGCGAGCTGCTCGATGACGTCGACGAACTCGCAGCCGCCGTAGTAGCGGCGACCCGGGTAGCCCTCCGCGTACTTGTTGGTCAGCACGCTGCCCTGCGCCTGCATGGCGGCGACCGAGGCGAAGTTCTCGCTGGCGATCATCTCCAGCGTGCTCTGCTGACGGTGCAGCTCGCGGCGGATCTGCTCGGCCACCTCGGGGTCGGCCTCCGCCAGGCCGGCGTCCAGCCCCGGCCACCGGTCCTGTTCGCCCGGCACGTCGGCAACGGCGGCCGTGCTCTGTTCGGTGATGGTCATCGCGGCGACTCCCTGATCTGTGCGCTGCTGCGGCGCAGCTCGGTGGGGCGGGCGGTGGCGGTGAACCGGCCGCACCTGCTCACCACCGTAGTGACGTCGGCCGCCCTTGCACATCCGCCCGGGCGGCGAGTGACCAGGGTCAACACCGGATCCTCTTCATCTCCGGGTCGAACGCAGGTTCCGCCGTGACGACAGCGCGGTACCGCTGGCCGAAATAACCGATCTCCACGGCCGTCCCCACCGCGGTGAACTCTGCCGGCAGCCAGGCGTAGGCGAGCGGGACGCCGAGGGTGTAGGCGTAGGCCGCCGATGTCACGTAGCCGATCGCAGCCTGCTGGTCCGCGCGCACCAACTCGGCGACTTCTGCCTCACCCGTCACAGATCGCCCTAGTTGATCCGCGCCGGCCGAGTTGATAAGCGCGTAGACCGGCTCGGAGCCCAGCACGATGTCGTCCGGCCCGTCCAGGGTGAGCAGGCAGAGCCGGCGACCGTCGTCGGGGCGGCTGAGCAGCGCCTCCTTGCCGAGGAACTCCTGATCCAGCTTGACGGCGAAGTCGAGCCCGGCCTGGGTCGGCGTGTGCTCGTTCGTCATGTCGCCGCCGAAGCTGCGGTAGCCCTTCTCGATGCGCAGTGCGTTGAACGCGCCGCGCCCGGCCGCGATGATGCCGTGTTCGGCACCCGCCTTCATCAGCAGGTCCCACAGCGCCAGCCCCTGGTCGGCGGTGGTGTACAGCTCCCAGCCCAGCTCGCCGACGTAGGACAGCCGCAGCGCCGTCACCTCGACGGTGCCCAGGAAGCACTGCTTGCCGCGGAAGTACTTGAACCCGCTGTTCGAGAAGTCGGCGTCGGTCAGCGGCTGGACGACGTCGCGCGCCCGCGGACCCCAGATGCCGATGCAACAGGTGCCGGGGGTGATGTCGCGGACCTGCACGGCCGATCCGGTGGGCAGGTGCCGGCGCATCCAGTCCACGTCGAGCGCGCCGTTCGCGCCCACCTGGTACTGCTCGGGGCCGAGGCGGGCGACGGTGACGTCGGACCGGATGCCGCCGTCGACGTCCAGCATCAGGCAGTAGGTGACCGAGCCGACCGACTTCGCCATCTTGCCGGTGACCAGGGACTGCAGAAACTCCGTCGCGCCGGCTCCGGAGACCTCGATGCGCTTGAGCGCGGTCATGTCGTACAGGGCGACATCGGTGCGGGTGATCGCGGCCTCGGCGGCGATGGTGGGGGACCAGAACTGCCCGGCCCAGTCGCCGGGGGACGGGATGTGCCAGCCGGTATTGCGTTCGCTGGAGACCAGCGCGTCATTGGCGGCGTACCAGTGCGGCCGCTCCCAGCCGTTGGCTTCCAGGAACATGCCGCCCAGCTGCTGCTGACGCGGGTAGAACGGCGAGGTGCGCAGCGGCCGGGAGTGCTCCATCGGCTGCAGCGGATGCAGGATGTCGTACACCTCGACGAAGTTCTGGCAGTCCTTGGCTCGGATGTACTGCGGCGAGAGCTGGTGCCGCTCGAAACGGTTGAGGTCGCAGGCGTGCAGATCGAACGACGTCGAGTACCCGTCGACGATCCATTCCGCCATCGCCTTCGCGACCCCGGCGGAGTGGGTGACCCAGACCGCCTCGGCAAAGAAGAAACCGTCGATGCTGGCGTGCGGGCCGAGCAGCGGCAGGTTGTCGGTGGTGAACGAGAAGACCCCGTTGAAAGCGTTCTGCAACGGCAGCTCGCCGAGACTTGGCAGGATCCGAGCGGTCTCGGCCAGCGGGAAGGCGAAGTCGTCGGGGGTGAACGCCAGCACGGACGGCTGGCCGCCGGCGGCCTCGGCGTCGGTCCAGGAGGCGAGATCGGTTGCCTTCAGCGGCATCGGCCGGTGCCGGTAGGAGCCGATGCCCAGGCCGGTGAAGTTCTCCCGGTAGTACAGGTCGGCGTCCTGGTGCCGGAGCACCGGCCGTTGGGCTTCCACGGTGCGCGATGCCAGCGGCGCCACCGGGCCGGTCCAGGCGAACTGGTGCGCCAGCGGCGTGAGCGGCAGCGTGGTGCCGACCATCCCGGCGATCTTCGGGCCCCAGATACCCGCGCAGCAGACCACGATGTCGGCGCTGATCTCGCCGTGATCCGTGATCACTCCGGTGACCCGGTTGCCGTCGGTCAGGATGTCGAGCACTTCGTGCCGGGGCAGCACGGTGGCGCCGCGGGCGGTGGCCCGGTCGAGTTGCGCGCCGACCGCCCGGACCGCCTTGGCGATGCCGTCGTCAGGCACGAAAAGCCCGCCGTACAAGGCTTCTCGCTCGAGCAGGTCGAAAGCCTGCACGGTCTCGGCCACGTCCAGCAACCGGGCGCCAGGCACGCCCCAGGACTGCGCGTAGCCGAACCGGCGCTCGATCTCGGTCGCGCGCTCCGGCGTGGTGGCGATCTCCAGGCCACCCACCGGCAGGTAGCACGGGTCGCCCTGGTAGGTCAGCGCGGAGAACTTCTCGACGGTGTACCGGGCGAAGTCGGTCATCACCTTGGTGCCGTTGGTCTGGAAGA
>CAXTBG010000013.1:0-78477 GCA_964242105.1 uncultured Nakamurella sp.
ACCTCCATGTTGCCGGTGTCCGGCGCGGCGCAGTTCAGTGCGATCGGCGCCAGCGCCGGGCTGCGCCCGGTGATCTCGGCCAGCGGCGCGTACTGCAGGTTCGTCAGGCCGGCCCCGAACCGCCCGGGCAGGAACAGGTTCCACAATCCGGCCGCCCGTGCGGCCCGCTGCAGCTCGCGCACGACCGGCGGCGGGCCCCACTGCCCTTGCCGCGCAGCCTGTTCCGCGGCGAAGACCGGCTCCGCCGGGTAGATGTGCGAATCCAGGAACGCCAGCAGACGCTGCTGGTAGTCCCGGGTGAGGTCGTCGAAGCCGAAGTCCATCATCGCTCCCGTGCGGTCGGAGTGCCGGCGGTCAGGGTGTGCAGCCCGCGGTCGACGAGCGGCTGCACCATGTCGGCGATGCCGTCGAAGCCGGTGCCGAGGGTGGCGCCGTGCTCGAACCGGAAGTACACGCCCTCCAGGACCACGGCGAGCTTGAACGCGGCAAAAGCCTTGTACCACCCGAGGTTCGAGACGTCGCGCCCGGACCGCTGGGCGTACCTGGCGACGACCTCGGTGGCGGCGGGATAGCCGGGGACGGTGCCGATGGCCGACGCCTGTTCGTACGGATCGCCAGCCAACAGCGGCTGGTCGGCGTAGAGCAGCAGCAGGGCCAGGTCGGACAGCGGGTCGCCCAGCGTCGACATCTCCCAGTCCAGCACCGCGGTGATGTGCTCTGCGCCGGCCGGCCCGTCGATCAGCACGTTGTCCAGCCGGTAGTCCCCGTGCACCAGAGCGCCTGGCCCGTCCGGGATGTCGCGCGCCAGCTGCTCGGCGAGCCGGTCGATCCCGGGCAGGTCGCGGCTGCGCAGCCCGTCCAGCTGCCGTCGCCAGGTACGCAGCTGACGGGCGTTGAAGCCGGCGGGCTTGCCCAGGTCGCCCAGACCCACCGCGGCCGGGTCCACCGCATGCAACGTCACCAGTGTGTCGATGAGGTCGAACACCAGGCGCCGCAGGCCGTGCGGACCCAGCGCCAGCACATCGGACCGGCGGCGGTAGGCGATGCCCGGGCTGCGCTCCATCAGGTAGAACGGCGCGCCGAGCACTCCGGGGTCGGCGCACAGCAGCTCCGTGGCCGGCACCGGCACGGCAGTGCTGCCCAGAGCCGAGATCACCCGGTACTCCCGGCCCATGTCGTGCGCCGAGGCCTGCACGTGGGCGAGCGGCGGCCGGCGCAGCACCAGTGTCCGCCTGCCGTCGCTGACGGCATAGGTGAGATTGGACCGGCCGCCGGCCAGCAGCTGCGCTGTCAGCCGTCCGTCGAACAGGTCCGGCCGGTGTACGTCGAGGTAGTCGGTGAGCCGGGCGACGTCCAGGCCCGCGTCGCCGCCGGACACCGCTGCGCTCACAGCAGGTCCACGATTTCGAGCGACTGCTGCAGGCGGTTCATCCCGGATAACCAGCGGTCCGGGTCGGTCGCCCGCCGGACGGCGAAGTCGGCGACCTCCGGGTGCGGCAGGATCAGGAATCGGTCGTCTGCCAGCGCCTCCGCGGCGATATCGGCCACCTGTTCGGGCCGCAGTGCTCCGGCACCCATGACTGCCTCGCCCAGTGGTCCGCTGGATTCGAACAGGGGAGTGCGGACACCCTGCGGGCACAACGCCTGCACGACGATGCCGCGGTGGGAGTAGGTGGCCCGCAACCACTCCGAGAAGGCCAGCGCCGCATGCTTGGTCACCGAGTAGGGCGCGGAGCCGAGCATGGTGAGCAGGCCGGCGGCGGACACCGTCGTCATCAACCGGCCGGATCCGCGGGCCAGCCATTCCGGCAGCAGCGCGTCTGCGGCGTGCACGTGCGAGAGCACGTTGACCTGCCACGCCAGCTCCCAGCCGGCGAGCGGCGCCGACTCGGACCCGCCGACGGCCACCCCGGCGTTGGCGCAGAACAGGTCCACCGGACCGAACTCGGCGACGGCGGCGTTGACCAGGGCAGCGACGGCGGGCCGGTCGGTGACGTCGGCCGGCACGGCGACGCCGCCGATCTCGGTGGCCACCGCCGCCGCCGAGTCGGCGTCCAGATCGTTGACCATGACGCGCGCGCCGCCGGCGGCGAACCGGCGGGCCAGTGCGGCGCCGATCCCCGAGCCGGCGCCGGTGACGACCACGCAGGCGCCGGAAAGGTCCAGCGCGTTCGGTCGCCTGGTCCCCGTCACGGGACCCGCACCACGATCCGGCCGGTCGAGCGGCCGGCGCCCAGTTCGGTCAGCCCGGCCGGCGCCTGGTCGAAGTCCAGGACGCGGGAGACCACGGGACGCAGCAGACCGGCGTCCAGCAGCTCCGAGAGTGCCTGCGTCGCCGCCACGATGACCTCCGGTGCGCGGGTGCGGTAGAGCCCCCAGTACACCCCCAGGATGCCGTAGTTCTTCACCAGCGCGTGGTTCACCGCCGCCGTCGGTACCGTGCCACTGGCGAACCCGACGACCAGGATCCGGCCCTCGAACGCCACCACTTTGGTCGATGCCGCGAACGCGTCACCGCCCACCGGGTCGTACACCACGTCGGCGCCGCGCCGTCCGCAGGCGTCCTTCAGTGCCGCAACCAGACCGGGACCGTCCACGCCGGACCGGTCGATCACCACGTCCGCGCCGCAGTCCCGGGCGATCTGCACCTTCTCGGGCCTGCCGACCACCCCGACCACCCGGGCGCCCGCGGCCTTGCCCAACTGCACGGCGGCGCTGCCTACCCCGCCCGCTGCGGCGTGCACCAGCAGGGTCTCGCCGCTTCGCAGGCGCGCCCGCCGGTGCAGCGCCACCCAGCCGGTCTGGTAGGCGATGGTGAACGCCGCGGCGTGCGCGTCGTCGAGCGAATCGGGCACGGCGGTCAGGGAGTCGGCGTCCGCGAGTGCGTACCCGGCCAGGCCACCATGCGGCATCGCTGCCACGCCCATCGCCCTGGTTCCCACGGGAAGCGTTGCGCTGCCCGGGGTGTCGACCACGCCGCACAGCTCGACCCCCGGCGTGAACGGCAGCGGCGGCTTGTCCTGGTACTGGCCGCGGACCATCAGCGCGTCGGGGAAGTTCAGGGCGACGGCGCGCACCCGCACCCGCACCTGTCCCATTCCCGGTTCGGGCAGCGGAATGTCGCCGACCGTCATCACGTCGTGGGCCTCGCCGAGCGAGGGCACCTGCCAGGCCCTCATGCCACACCCCCGGTGAGTGTCACGCCGCCGTCCAGCACGATCGTCTGGCCGGTGATCCAGGACGCCTCGTCGGAGGCGAGAAACGCCACGGCGCCGGCGACGTCGGCGGGCACGCCCAGGCGGGCGAGCGGATACTGCGCCGCCACCTCGGCCTCCCGGCCGACGTAGAGCGCCTCGGCGAACTTCGTCTTGACCACCGCCGGTGCGACCGCGTTGACCCGGATGCCGGGGCCCAGCTCGACGGCCAGGCTCGCGGTCAGCGCGATGACGGCGGCCTTGCTGACGCCGTAGAACGAGATGCCGGGCGCCGGCTTCACCCCGGCGACCGATGCGATGTTGACGATGCTGCCGCCGCGGGCGCCCATGCCGGCGGCGTGCACCCGCTGTACCCAGGCGAGCGTGCCGAGCACGTTCACGTCGAGGATCTTCTTCGCGGCGGCCGGCGGCAGATCCATCAGGCTGCCGTAGGCCGGGTTGATGCCGGCGTTGTTCACCAGGATGTCCACCGGCCCGAACGCCTGCTCCGCGGCGGAGAGCACCGCGTCCTGGTGGTCGGTGTCGTCGGCTCTGCCGGCCACCCCGAGGGCCACCTCCGGCCCGCCCAGACCGGTCACCGCCGCCTGCAGCGCATCGGCGTTCCGGGCGGTGATGACGACCCGCGCGCCGTCGGCGATCAGCCGGGAGGCGATGGCCAGCCCGATGCCGCGGCTGGCTCCGGTGACGAGGGCGACCCGCCCGGCGAGGCGGCCCGGTGCTGTGGTGCTGATCGGCATGCCGCGCGACTCCTTCGTCGTCCTGCTCGAGTGCCCCATCGTAGGTTCCCCCGCGCTCGTCAAGGAGGCGACGGGCGGCGCTGGCCGGGTGCGCTCATGAAGTCGGCGACTCCTGTCCCAGCCGTCACATTCCGGCCTGGTTGAGGAGCGCGGAGCTAGTTGATAAGCGCGGCGGCGGGGGGGTCAGGGGAGGGTGGAGACGCCCGGTGGGTTGAAGCGCCGGCCGGTGACCTGTTCGGAGATGCCCTCGCGGTCGAGGTAGGGCGTGATGCCGCCCAGCCAGAACGGCCAGCCGGCGCCGGTCAGCATCGCCAGGTCCAGGTCGGCGGCGGCGGCGACCACCCCGTCGTCCAGCATCAGCCGGGCCTCCTGGGCGAGCGCCTCCAGCGCCCGCCGGCGCACCTGCTCGCCGGTGGACGGCGAAGACCCGCGCTGCCAGAGGGCCGCGACGGCGGGATCGAGCACCTGCTCGCCGGTCTCGGTGAAGGTGACGAGGGTGCGGTGGCCGGCGTCGACGATCCGCCGCAGGTTGTCGCTGACAACGAACCGGTCCGGATACGCCTCGTGCAGCGTCTCGGCGACGTGCAGCGCGACGGCGGGTCCGACCAGCTGCAACAGCAGGATCGGGGTCATCGGCAATCCCAGCGGCGCGAGTGCGGCGTCGGCGACGACCGGGTCCGTGCCCTCGTCGATCGCGGCGATGATCTCGCCGAGGAACCGGGTCAGCAATCGGTTGACGACAAACGCGGGTGCGTCAGCGGTGAAGATCGGGCCCTTCTTGAGCGTCTTCGCGACCGAGAGTGCCGTCGCCGCGGTGACATCGGACGTTGCAGCAGTACGGACGATCTCCAGCAGCGGCATCACCGAGATGGGGTTGAAGAAGTGGAAGCCGATCACCCGCTCGGGGTGCTCGAGGTCGGCGGCCATCTCGGTGATGGGCAGCGAGGACGTGTTGGTCGCCAGCACCGCTTCGGGGGAGATGACCTTCTCCAGGCGCGCGAAGACATCCTTCTTGGCGCCCAGCTCCTCGAACACCGCCTCGACGACGAAGTCCGCGTCGGCGAACGCCGAGTAGTCCAGCGACCCGCTGACCAGCGCCGTCAGCCGGTTCGCCTCGTCGAGCGTCATCTTCCGCTGGGCCGCGCGGTCGGTGATCTTCCGGTGCACCCCCGCCACCCCCTTGTCCAGCCGGGCCTGGTTGACGTCGGTCAGCACCACCGGCACGTGCAACCGCTGCGCGAACAGCAGGGCGATCTGCCCGGCCATCAACCCGGCGCCGATCACGCCGATCTTCGTCACCTTGCGGGCGAGCTTCGGATCCGGCGCACCGGCCGGCTTGCGGGCGCGCTTCTGGGTGAGGTTGAACGAGTACAGACCGGCGCGGAACTCCTGCGACAGGATCAGGTCGGCCAGGCCCTCGGCCTCCGCCGCCAGCCCGGAGCGCAGGTCTGTGGTGCGGGACAGCGCGATCAGCTCGAGTGCGCGGTAGGGCGCGGGCGACGCGCCGTGCGTGCGCAGGTCGGCGATGACCCGGCCGCGTTCCAGCGCCGACGTCCACAGCGCGTCGTGCTCGGGCCCACGGAAGTCGGTGCGCGGCACCGTGATCGAACCACCGAGCACCCCGGCCAGCCAGGACAGGGACTGCTCCAGGTAGTCCGCGGCGTCCAGCACGACGTCCACCACGCCCAGCCCGGCCGCCTGCTTCGGCCGTAGCATCGCGTTCTGGTTCAGCGAGTTCTCCAGGATGACGGTGACCGCGTTCTCCGGGCCGGCGATCCGCGGCAGCAGCTGCGTCCCGCCCCAGCCGGGCAGGATCCCGAGGAACACCTCGGGCAGCGCCAGCATCGCGGCGTTGGCCGCCAGTGTGCGGTAGTGGCAGGCCAGGGCGAGCTCCAGTCCGCCGCCCAGGGCGGCGCCGTTCACGAAGGCGAACGTCGGCACGCCGGATTCACGCAGCCGCAGGAACGTCGAGTGCCCGAGCACCCCGGTCTGCCGGGCGGTCTCGTGGTCGGCGATGAAGCCGATCTGCGACAGGTCCGCTCCGACGGCGAAGACGAACGGCTTGCCGGTCACCGCGATGGCGGCGGGCTCGGCCGCGAAGGCGGCGTCCAGTGCGGCGTTCAGGCTGGCCAGCCCGGCGGGCCCGAAGGTGGACGGCCGGGTGTGGTCCAGCCCGTTGTCCAGGGTGATCAGCGCGACCTTTCCTGCCACGCCGGGAAGGTCGAGCAGCCGCAGGTGCGCACTGGTCACCACTTCGTCGGGCGCGCCGGCGAGCGGCTGCGCGAGCGTGGTACTGGTCATGCCTGCGCTCCCACGGTCGCCACGGCACCGGCGGCAGCGTCCGGATCGAAGTGCGGGTTCTCCCAGACGACGGTGCCGCCCATGCCCAGGCCCACGCACATGGTGGTCAGGCCGTACTGCACGTCCGGCCGCTGGCCGAACTCGCGCGCCAGCTGGGTCATCAGCCGCACACCCGACGAAGCCAGCGGGTGGCCCATCGCGATCGCGCCGCCGAACGGGTTGAGCCGCGGATCGTCGTCGGCGATCTTGAAGTGGTCGGTGAAGGCGAGCACCTGGACGGCGAACGCCTCGTTGATCTCGATGATGCCGATGTCGTCGATGCTCAGACCGGCCTTGGCCAGCGCTTTCTCGGTCGCCGGGATCGGCCCGTCACCCATGGTCTCCGGGGCGACGCCGGCGTAGGCGAACGACACCATCCGCATCCGCACCGGTAGTCCCAGTTCCTCGGCCACGTCGGCGGCGACCAGCAGGCACCCGGTGGCGCCGTCGGTCAATCCGGAGGCATTTCCGGCACTGACCCGGCCGTGCGGCCGGAACGGGGTGCGGAGCGCGTCGAGCGCCGCCATCGTGGTGCCCGGCCGGGCCAGCTCGTCCGACGTGGCCAGGCCCCAGCCCTGCTCGACCGACCGGGTGGCCACCGGCACCAGGTCGGGCGTGATGTTGCCGGCCGCCAGCGCGGCGGCGTACTTGTCCTGGCTGGCGACGGCATAGGCGTCGGCGCGGTCCTTGGACAGGTGCGGGTACTTGTCGTGCAGGTTCTCGGCCGTGTTGCCCATGTTCAGCGCGGACGGGTCGACCAGCCGGTCGGCGACGAACCGCGGGTTCGGATCGGCGCCCTCGCCCATCGGATGGTGGCCCATGTGCTCCACGCCGCCGGCGATGGCGACGTCGTAGCCGCCGGCGACGATGCCGGAGGCGACCGCCGTCACCGCGGTCATCGCCCCGGCGCACATCCGGTCGATGGCGAACCCGGGCACCGACTGCGGCAGCCCGGCGAGCATGGCGGCGGTCCGGCCGATGGTCAGACCCTGGTCGCCGGTCTGGGTGGCCGCAGCCACGGCGACCTCGTCGACGCGCTCGGGGGGAAGTTCGGGATGACGCCGGAGCAGTTCGCGGATCACCTTGACGATCATGTCGTCGGCCCGGGTCTGGGCGAACTGGCTCTTGTCGCCGGCCTTGCCGAACGGGGTGCGGACGCCCTCCACGAAGACGACGTCCCGCAGGGTCCGGGGTGACGACGCACCCACCGCGGTCCCGACCCGGCCTGACGATGTGGGTGATGTAGTTGCGGCCACCACGGCTCCTTCTCTCAGCGGATCCCCGGGTCCGCACCGGGGCGGGACGCGTGGGGGAGACCAGCACAGCTGTCGGCCGGCGAGGAGGCGGCCCGCACTGCTGTCACCGCGGGAACCGAGGCATCGACGCCGTTTCGAGCAGTCTAGCAACAGACCTACTCGCCGGTAACTTAGCTCGGTCGCGCGCCCTGGTCGGCACTGTCGACCGTCGCATTCAACGCCGTGCGCAGCGCGCCGGCCACCAATTCGACCTGCCACGGCCGGGCGCCGCCGACCCTCAGGAAGTCCGCGAGGTCCGGACCGGCCGGGGGTGACCACATCGCCCGGCGCACCAGGTCCGGCGAGAGGAGGTTTTCCACCGGCATGTCGACCCGGCGCGCGATCCCGGTCAACGCCGCCCGGGCCGCGGTCAGCCGGGCAGCCGCCCGCGGGTCGCGCATCGCCCACTTCGCCGGGGGCGGCGGTCCGTCGCCGGGCAGGGCCAGCGGTGGCAGTGCGCCGTGCGGCAGGGCGACCGCCCGCCGGATCGCGTCCCACCAGATCGACACCTGGCGCCGCTGGATGCGGCCGCTGAACACCGGGAGCGCCAGCAGTGCCTCGACGGTGGCGGGCTTCGCGGCCGCGGCGGCGATGATCGCGGTGTCCGGCAGGATCCGGTGCGGTGCCAGGTCCCGCCGGCGGGCCAGACCGTCGCGAGCCAGCCACATCTCGCGCACGATCGCGAGCACCCGCGGATCCCTCACCTTGTGCAGCCCGGACGTCCGGCGCCAGGGATCCACCCGGGGCGGCGCGGCGGGCGCGGCGACGATGGCGGCGAACTCCTGACGGGCCCAGTCCAGCTTGCCCTGCGAGTCGAGCAGCTCCTCCATCGCGTCCCGCAGCTCGATCAGCACCTCTACATCCAGTGCGGCGTAGGTCAGCCAGGCCGGCGGCAGCGGGCGGGTGGACCAGTCGGCGGCGCCGTGCCCCTTGGCGAGGCCGAGTCCCAGCATCTGTTCCACCAGGGGCCCGAGCCCGACCCGGGGGAGGCCGGCCAGTCGGCCGGCCAGCTCGGTGTCGAACAGCGTGCGCGGCCGCAGGCCGACCTCGGCCAGGCACGGCAGATCCTGGCTCGCGGCGTGCAGCACCGACTCCGAGCCGGACAGCGGGCCGTCGAGCACTGCAAGGTCACCCAGTGCGATGGGATCGAACAGGGCCGTGCCGAGGTCCGCCCTGCGCAGCTGGACCAGGTAGGCGCGGGAGCCGTACCGGAAGCCGGACGCGCGCTCGGCGTCCAGGGCGACCGGTCCGCCGCCGGCGGCCAGCAGCTGTGCCCAGCGGGCGAGTTCGACGGGGTCGACGATCGGCTGGACGTTCCCGTCGCGGGGGACCAGCAACGGCGTGACCGCCGGCGAGGTCGCGAGCGCGTCGTCGTCGATCGGCCCTTCGAACCCGACGCCGGGCGCGTCCGGCCTGGCTTCGTCGGTCAGCGGTGCTTCCAGGCTCAGGAGATCACGCCCGCCCGCATGGCGAGCGCGACCATGTGGGCCCGGTCGCCCGTGCCCAGCTTGCGACCGATGCGGGCGAGATGGCTCTTCACGGTGAGCGCGGACAGGCTCAGCTCGTCGCCGATCCACTTGTTGGAGCGGCCGTCGGCCACCAGGCGGATCACTTCGATCTCGCGGGAGGAGAGGTCGTGGATCGAGCTGGGAATGTTGGCGGCCGCGGGATTGGCGCGCCGCCCGATGAGCACGCCGTTGACCCCGGCTCCGACGGCGTCGATCACCGGTCCGATGTCGGCGGTCGGCGCGAGCGCGAGTACCCGCAGCCACCCCGCGGCACGCAGGGTGCTGATGATCTGGCCGGCGTCGTGCCCGGTCAGAAGGCTGATCAGAGCGAGATCCCCGACGACGCCACGCTCGGTCAGTTCTTCCACCGAGGCCAGCGAGGTCGCCGGCAGTACCCGGCCGATGCCGATCTCCAGCAGACCTGCCTGCAGCGACTCACGCGTCGCACGGTCCGGATCGACCAGTAACACTGTCGCGGCCCGGAGCGAGTTAGTCATCGAGTCGCGTACCGGCGACCGCTGGGCCGGAAGGCCACCGAGGCTGATCGGCAGCTCGTCGACCCGGCGCATCGAACCCTGTTCGGTGCCGAGCGTTGAGGTGTTCACCTGTCTGCCTCCTGCGGCGAATGGATCAGTTCCGTACATATCACCCTGTCGTCAAGACTGCGAAGGACTGGCGGGTAGACCAGTGGCCGACCGCTGACCTCGTGATGCTGTGTGCGCTCAGTACCAGTGTCGGCCTTCGTCCGGGACTGGTCAAGGACACGATGTGCTCAAATGTTGACGAACAGTAATCGAACCTATCGTACGTTCGGGTTCACGGGCCTGCCGATGGCGGCAACGCCCTCCGGCGGAAGGCCTGCCGCGATCGCCAGCAGTTCGGCGAAGGCCTGCAGATGACGCCCGGTCGCATCGTCCGACGCCGTCCACGACGCCCGAAGTTCCAGGTCATCGGTCCTGCCGGGACCGGCGATGTCACCGAACCGGGTGGACGAGGTCGAGGTCACCGTTCCGCCCAGTGCCGTGAACGCGGCGCCCGAGGCGTCCAGGCAATCGCGCAGCCAGCTCCAGGCAACCTCGGGTAACAGGGGATCGCGGGCGATGTCGTCGTCAACTTCCGCCGTCAGGAAGATGACGATACGAAGAGTTCCATCCCAGGCGGGTACCCCGTCCGGGTTGTAGAGCAGGATCAGCCGACCAGATGCCGATTCAGTCCTGTCGCCGTCGGCGCCGTCCCACAGCACCGACGCAGACAGCGCGTGACTCCACGGCGCCAGCCGGGCGGGAGCCGGCAGGTCACCCAGCTCGATCTCCGGCCGGATCCGGACGGCTGCGAGCCGATCGAGCGCAGCCCGAAAAGCCGGGGGTGCGATCGAACCGGCCGACGTGGTCATGGTCGGACCATACGGCGGGGCACCGACATCCGGCCGTCTCCCACGCCGCCGCCCCTCTACCTGACCGCCGCAGGACCGCCGCCGACCTTCTCCCGTCCACCGTCGAACCTGTGCGGGCCCGCCGGCGAGCTCACCGCGGGACCGCCGGGGCGGTGGAGCTCGGCCCCAGTTCAGGCCTGCGGATCGACCGGCTCGAGGCGCAGGGCCACCGAGTTGATGCACCAGCGCTGGTCGGTGGGCGTCGGGTAGCCCTCCCCCTCGAAGACGTGACCGAGGTGCGAATCGCAACTGGCACAACGGACCTCGGTGCGGACGGAGCCGAACGAGCGGTCCTTGAGAAGCACCACGTTGTCGGCGTCCGACGGTGCGTAGAAGCTCGGCCAGCCGCAGTGCGAGGCGAACTTGGCGTCCGAGCGGAACAGCTCCGCGCCGCAGGCGCGGCAGCTGTACACACCGGTCGTGGTGGTGTCGGTGTATTCACCGGTGAACGCCCGTTCGGTACCGGACTGGCGGAGGACGCGGTAGGCCGCGGGGTCGAGCTCTGCCCGCCACTGCTCGTCGGACTTGACGATCTTCTGCGTTGCACTCATGGCGTCCACGGTACGCGCGGCGTCGCCGCGTGGACCGGGTCCACCCGGCCGGTCAGGAGCGTACGACCGGTGGTCAGCGTGCGCGCGGCCGGTCACGGCGGGCAGAGCGTTCCCGATGCCGGCATCTTGCCGGACGTGAGGTAGGCGTCCACCGCTGCGGTGACGCAGCTGCTCGCCGGATAGCTGCCCGACTGGCCGGACTGCCAGGTGAGCAGCGTGGCCGAGTCCAGCTGGGTGGTCAGGGTCTGCACCGAGGAGTACGGCGCCACCGGGTCGTCGACGGCGCCCACCACCAGGATCGGCGGCGCGCCGGTCGCGGTGACGCGGCCCAGCGGTGTCTCCGGAGCGGGCCAGGACGAGCAGATGCCGAGCCGACCGACCAGATACGGCCCGAAGGTCGGCGCCTGCCCCCCGGCGGCCTTCGCGGCCTGGCCGAGTTCGGTGCCGCCGAGCCGCTGCGCCGAGTCGTTGCACTGGTAGACCAGACGGGCGGCCTGCTGGCTGGACACGTCGTCGGTGCCCAGGGCCGCGTCGACGATGTCCGCCACCGGGTCGGCGTCCCCGTCCCTCGCCGCTGCCAGAGCCTTCGCCAGCTGCGGCCAGCCAGCCGGCGTGCCGAGCTGGTCGACCAACGCCTGCACCACGGTTCCACCGGTCACCTGTTGACCGCCCGACGACGTGCTGCCGATGTCACCGAGCCGGGTCACGAGCGCCCGCACCTCGCCGGCCGGGTCGGCCCCGAGGGGGCAGCCGCCGTCGAACGTGGCGCAGGCCCCGGCGAAGGTGGACAGGGCCTTCTCGTCCGCAACGGCAGTGGCGAGCGCCTGCTTGTCCGGTGCCAGCGCCGGATCCGACGGTCCGTCCAGCACCATCCGTCCCACCCGACCCGGATAGCGGTCGGCGTAGACGGCGCCGAGCGTGCCCCCGAAGCCCTGGCCCAGGACGTCCAGGGTCCGGGTGCCCAGCGCGGCTCGCAGGGTGTCCAGGTCGTCGGCGGCCAGCACGGTGGAATAGTCCGACAGCTCCGGTCCGACCAGGTCGCCGCAGTCGAAGGTGAGTGACCGCGACAGATCCGCCAGCAGCGTCGACGCGGTGGTGGTGGTCGGGTCGGCGCCGAGACTGAGCAGGTCCTGGGAGTTCGACCCGCTCACGCAGTCGATCGCCGCGGAGTCGCCGGTCCCGCGGAGATCGACCATGACGATCGAGTAGCGCGCCCGCACGGCCGCGGGCAGCGAACCCGCCACCGCGGCGACCGAGGTGGCCGGCACCGCGCCGGGGAACCCGCGCAGGACGAGCAGGCTCGGCGCCGTCCCCGGGGTGGAGGCGCCGCGCGCCCTGGTGACCGCGATCGACAGGGTGCCGGCATCGGCCCCGTCATAGGTCTTGGGTACGTCCACCGATCCACACTCGACGGTGAACTGCGCACCGGTCGCCGGATCGACCGTTGCCACCTGGTCGGGGCAGCCGGCGAACTGCACGGGCGGCGAGGTGCGTCCGGGCCCGCCCGGCCCGGTGGGCACGGCGCTCGTCGAAGTCGGCGCGGCCGACGCTCCGTCGGTGCCCGAGGTGGCCAGCGCCGGGCGGGACGAAGGGCCGACGGTGCAGGACGCGAGCAGCAGGGTGAGCAGCACCAGCAGAGCCGTCGCCGGGCGGGACGCGCGGCCTCGGGGGCGTTGCATCAGCGGGCCGCGACCCGGTAGCGACTGAACAGGTTGCTCTCCTCCAGGTGCAGGGCGAGCAGCTCCCACGGCACCTGCCGGCCCAGCCGGGTGCCGCCGAGCAGCGACGGCGAGTCCTGACCGACGGTCAGCGCAGAGGTCGTCAGGCACAGCTCGTCCAGCAGTCCGGCCGCGAGCAGCCGGCCGAGCAGGCCCGGCCCGCCTTCGCACTGCACCCGGTGCAGACCCAGCTCACCGAGCGTCCGGACGAGGACGTCCAGGTCGACGGCGTCGGTGCCGGCGTCGATGACGGTGGCCGGGTAGCCGGCCATCCGGGCGGCCCCGGCGGCCGTGGTGAAGACGTACGGCGGAGTCCGGGCGGCGGTGAAGATGCCCAGGTCGGCGTCCAGGCCACCGGCGGTGACCACGGCGACGGGCGGCGGTGCACCCAGGCCCCACCGCCGGCGGCGGGCCAGTCGCCCCTCGTCCAGCGATATTCCGCCGTACCCCTCCGCCCGGATGGTGCCGGCGCCGACCAGCAGCACGTCGGACAGATCCCGCTGGATGTCGAACAGGCGCTGGTCGCCGGAGCTGCCCAGGCCCGCCGACTTGCCGTCGACGGACAGGCCGCCGTCGAGGCCCACCACCATGTTGGCGCGCACGACCGGACGCACCTGCACCTGCAGGGGCCAGGCGTACGACTCGGCGAGGGCGTCGTCGTCGGGCGAGTCGAGCGTGTCGGGGAAACAACGTTGCACGTCTTCCATGACATCACGGCGAGCGGCACCGCTCCGGGCTGTGGGCCGGATCTCCACCGTCCGGGCGTCCGCACGGCCCGGGCGGCATCCCGGACTCTCTACGCTCGCCCTGTGTCCCTGAACCATCTGGTCGACGCCGTGCCGTTCGTCGGTCCCGACCAAATGATCGCCGGCCTGGTGCCGCCGCGGCGTTTCGATGCCGTGCGGTTCGGCACCTACCGGCCGGACCCGGCGGAGCGTTCGCAGCAGGTGGCGCTCGACGAGCTGACGGCGATGGCTGCCGCGATCACCGACCCGCCGAAGAAGGGGTGGTTCCGCCGGCCGGCGGCCCCGGTGTCGGCCGGTGTCTACCTGGACGGCGGCTTCGGCGTCGGGAAGACACACCTGCTGGCGTCGCTCTGGCACGCCGTTCCGGGGCCGAAGGCGTACGGCACCTTCGTCGAGTACACCCACCTGGTCGGGGCGCTCGGGTTCGGCGAGACGGTGCGCCGACTGGCCGGCCACCGGCTGCTGGCCGTCGACGAGTTCGAGTTGGACGATCCCGGCGACACCATGCTGATGACGCGGCTGCTCGGGTCACTCGCCGACTCCGGGGTCTTCCTGGCCGCGACGTCCAACACGCTGCCCGACCGGCTGGGCGAGGGCCGCTTCGCCGCCGACGAGTTCCGCCGGGAGATCCAGGGCCTGTCCGACCGCTTCACCACGCTCCGCGTCGACGGCCCGGACTTCCGCCATGCGGGGCTGGCGGAGGCGCCGAGACCGCTGTCGGAGACCGACCTGCTGGCCAGGGCTGGACGCACGGCGGGCGCCACCCTCGACTCCTTCCCGGCGCTGACCGCCAAGCTGGCGAAGCTGCACCCCTCCACCTACGGTGCGCTGGTGGAACAGGTTGCCGCCGTGCACATCTCGGCTGTACAGCCGCTGGCCGACCAGTCCGCTGCGCTCCGCTGGGTGGTGCTGATCGACCGGCTCTACGACCGCACCATCCCGGTGCGGGCGTCCGGCGTGCCGCTGGACCAGCTGTTCACGCCGGAGATGTTGCGCGGTGGATACCGGAAGAAGTACCTGCGTGCGACCAGCCGCATCCTGGCGCTGACCCGCGAGGGTCGCTGATCCTGCCCGGGCAGGCGCATCAGCCCCGTGTCAGGCCGTTCGTCCGGAACGTCGCTCGCCCAGCACGGCCGTCAGCGTGTCGACGGCGTGATCCAGCTCCGCCAGGGTGATCACGATCGGGGGTGCGAAGCGCAGCGTCGTCTGGTGGGTCTCCTTGATCAACACCCCGCGCCGTGCCATCTCCTCGCTGATCGCCCGGCCGGCGCCCACCTCCGGCGAGAGCTCCACCCCGGCCCACAGCCCGCGGCCGCGCACCTCGGCGACCCCGTGCCCGACCAGCGCGTTCAGCCGCGCGTGCAGGTGCGCGCCCAGCTCTGCGGCCCTGGCCTGCATCTCACCGGTCGCCAGCAGCGCGACGACGGCCCGGCCGATCGCGCAGGCCAGCGGGTTCCCGCCGAAGGTCGACCCGTGCTGGCCGGGTTGCAGGACGCCCAGCACCGACCGGAGGCCGACCACCGCGGAGACCGGCATGATGCCGCCGCCCAGTGCCTTGCCCAGGGTGTAGAGGTCGGCCCGCACCCCGTCGTGATCCAGCGCGAGCAGGTCGCCGGTGCGGCCCAGCCCGGACTGGATCTCGTCGGCGATGAACAGCACGTCGTTCTCGTCGCACAGCCGGCGCACCTCGGCGAGATAACCGGCCGGCGGGACCAGCACCCCCGCCTCTCCCTGGATCGGCTCGAGCAGGATGGCGGCGGTGTGCGGGGTGATGGCCGAGGCGAGGGCCTCGACGTCGCCGTACTTCACGCCGACGAACCCCGGTGTGTAGGGCCCGTAGTCGGCGGTGGCGACCGGGTCGTCGGAGAACGAGATGATCGAGATGGTGCGGCCGTGGAAGTTACCGCCGGCGGTGATGATCTGCGCCTGGTTCTCCGGTACACCCTTCACCCGGTACGCCCACTTGCGGGCCACCTTCAGCGCCGCCTCGACGGCCTCCGCGCCGGAGTTCATCGGCAGCACCATCTCGGTACCGGTGAGTTCGGCCAGTTCCTTGCAGAACAGCCCGAGCTGGTCGTGGTGGAACGCCCGCGAGGTCAGCGTCACCCGGTCCAGCTGCGCCTTCGCTGCGGCGACCAGCGCCGGGTGCCCGTGGCCGAAGTTCAGCGCCGAGTACCCGGCCAGCATGTCCAGGTACCGCTTGCCGGACACGTCGGTCACCCACGCCCCGTCCGCCTCGGCGATGACCACCGGCAGCGGATGATAGTTGTGCGTGCACCAGGTGTCGTCCAGGTCAAGGAACGTCTGCGGGTCGTGGTTGCTCGTTGCGCTGATCGTCGCGGTCGTCGTCGGGGTGGGCACGGAGGCGCTCTCTTCTGCCGTCACAGGACCATCGGCGGAACCTCCGCCCCTGGATCGTGCCTCCAGTCTCGCCCAGGGTCGCCGGTGGATTCAACCCGTCCGCCTGGGCCGACGCGGGAAACGGGCGCCCCGACGGTGCGTGGTCCCAGCCCGGCGGCCGGAACCCGGACGTGGGAGGGTGGCCCATGGCTCATTCCAGCGCGGGACGCAAGGCCGACGGGAAGAAGCACACCGACGGGCACCGGAAGCACAAGCCCGACGATCAGGGCAAGCAAGGCGAGCGGGACGGGCGGACCGCGGGCGCCGCGCTGTCGCTGGTGCCCGGCCCGGTCGACCTGGCCGCGATCGACACGGCCGGCACACCGGCCGGACCCCGCAGCAAGGCCGAGGCCGCGAAGGCGATGGAGCGGATCGGCAGCGAGCTGGCCGACCTGCAGGAGAAGCTGGTCGCGGAGGCGATCAAGGGTGGCCGGCGGTCGGTACTGCTGATCCTGCAGGGCATGGACACCTCCGGCAAGGACGGCGTCGTCAAGCACGTCCTGGGGTTGGTCAATCCTGCGGGCGTGCGGCTGACGTCGTTCAAGAAGCCGACGCCCGAGGAGCTCGCCCACGACTTCCTGTGGCGGATCGCGGCGCAGGTGCCCCCGCCGGGCCAGATCGGGGTGTTCAACCGGTCCCAGTACGAGGACGTGCTGGCCGTCCGGGTGCACCATCTGGTGCCCGACGAGCAGTGGTCCAGGCGTTACGCCAAGATCAACACCTTCGAGCGGGGGCTGGTGAAGAACGGCGTGGTGGTCGTGAAGTGCTTCCTGCACATCTCCAAGGACACCCAGCGCGAGCGTCTCGCCGCCCGGCTGGACGATCCCACGAAGTACTGGAAGTACAACCCGGGCGACATCGACGAGCGGGCGTTCTGGGCGGACTACCAGGCCGCCTACGCCGATGCGCTGCGCCGGTGCAACACCGCCGGTGCGCCCTGGTTCGTCGTCCCGTCCGACCGCAAGTGGTACCGGAACTGGGCGGTTGCATCGCTGTTGCTGGAGACGTTGCGGACGCTGGATCCGCAGTACCCGCCGGCCGACTTCGACGTGGAGACCGAACGCCGCCGACTCGCCCGATCCTGAGGGACGACAATGGCGGCATGACCGTCGCGGCGCCCGGCTGGACCATTCTGGTTCCGGTGAAGGCCACCAGCAGAGGCAAGTCCCGGTTGGCGGTGTCGGCGGAGCAGCGCCGCCGGTTGGCGCTGGCCATGGCCATGGACACCGTCGCGGCGGCTGCGCGCTGCGGATCGGTCGGTGCGGTGCTGGCCGTGGTGGAGAACGAGAGCGACGGGGAAGCGCTGGGCGGGATCGCCGGGGTCCGCGTGCACCGCACCGCGGTGACCGGCCTCAACGAGTCGATCCTGGACGGTGTCAAAGCGCTGTCGGCGGTCGGTGGGCGGTCGTCCTCGCCGGTGGCGGTGCTGCCGGGTGACCTGCCCGGTGTGCGGCCGGCGGAGTTGGCCGAGGCATTGGCACGCTGCGCGCAGTTCCGGTTCGCAGTGGTCGCCGACCACCAGGGGGTCGGCACCACGCTGCTCGCTGCGACGGATGCGGGCGCACTGCAGCCGCACTACGGCCCGGACTCGTTCCGCCGGCACCAGGAGGCCGGCGCGATCCCGGTGGCGCTGCCGCCCGCGTCGAGCCTGCGCCTGGACGTCGACACCGTCGGTGACCTGGAGGCTCTCGCGGGCGCGCTCGGCGACACCTCCGTCGCCGCCCGCACCAGAGCCGTTGTGCAGCACGTCACCGCAGGTCCCCGCGGTCGCTGAGATGGCGGTGTTACCGTCGGAGCGTGTACCGAAAATTCCTCCGTCCCGGGTGGATCGTCGGGCACCTGATGGTCGTGCTGGCGGTGCTGGTGTGCCTCCGGCTGGGTCGGTGGCAGTGGGACCGGATGCACGAGGGCGGCACCGTGCAGAACCTCGGGTACGCCATCTTGTGGCCGGTGTTCGGCGCTGCGTTCATCTACATGTGGTTCCGCTTCCTGCAGCTGGAACTGCTCAAGGACTCCGAGGACGACGCGGAACTGACCCGGTTGGCATCCGGCGAGTCGGACGACGAGCCGGGCGCCGACGCAGGGCCTTCAGGCGGACCGGTTGACCCCCCGCTCGCCGGCGTCGCCCTGCAGGACCGGGCGGGGACTGCTGCCCAACGCTCCGGACCGGACCGGACCGCCCCGGCACCCGATGGCCCGGATGCCGATGACGACGGTGGCATCCGCGAGGGGGACCCCGGCCTGGACCCCTCGACGGCCGTCGAGCCCGCGCCCGACCGCGCCTCGTCGAGGCGGACACCCTCCCGCGGGATCACCGTCGCCGTGGCGACGGTCGGCGACGAGGACGAGAACGAAGACCCCGAACTGGCCGCCTACAACCGAGCACTGGCCGCCCTGGCCGAGAAGGATCACCGACGTGCCTCCTGAACCCGTTCCCACCAACTCCACCGCCCGCGGCCGCGCCGCCGGGACCGCAATGCCGCCCAAGGTCGCCGGTGCGCTGGCGCGCTACCGCATCGCGGCGTTCATCGTCGGGTACGCCCTGATCGTGCTGTGCATCGCGATCGTGCTGCGCTACGTCTTCCACGTCGAGCAGGCGGTGACCATCTGGGGACCCATCCATGGCGTGCTCTACATCGGTTACGTGCTGCTGGCCTTCGATCTCGCCTACAAGGACCGCTGGTCGCTGGTGGGCACGCTGGGCGTGCTGCTGGCCGGCGTCATACCCGGGGTGTCGTTCGTCGCCGAGCGCATCGTGCACCGCAAGGTCGTTGCGCGGCAGAAGGTCTGACCAACCGGTACGGCGCCCGGGAGAGGGTGGCCGCACCTGGGCGGGCCCGTGCCTATCCTGGATTTCATGACGACGCCGAACCTGCCACACGTCGAGGTCCGCGCCCTGGGGGACCCCCGGCCCGGCGCGCCGACGCTGGTGCTGCTGCACGGCTACGGATCGAGCGAGCGGGATCTGGTGTCGGCGCTGCCGGTCATCAGTTCGTACCTGCCCGGCGTCTCCGCCCAGGTGCTGGCGGTCCGCGGGCCCTACCCGATCCCCGGCCGGCCCGGCCGCTACTCCTGGTTCCCGGGCGACGTCTGGGTGCAGCCCTCTCCGGAGGACATCGGGTCGTCGGCCGACCGGATCGCCGACGCGGTCACGCAGCACTGCGACGACGCCGTCTGGCTGGGTTTCTCGCAGGGCATGTGTGCCGCGGTGACCGTGCTGCGGCGGCGACCGGAGCTGGTGCGCGGCCTGGTGGCGCTCAGCGGGTTCAGCTACGAAGCCGACCAGCCGGGCGACGCACAGCTTGCCCGCACGGCGGCGGCCGACCGTGGAATCCCGGCCTTCTACGGTCGTGACCCCGCTGATCCCGCCATTCCTGCCTTTGCGAGCGCCTGGGCATTACGGTTTCTGCGCACGCACACGGCGCTGCAGGAGCGGAGTTATCCAGGAATTGGACACAGCCTCTCCATGGCGGAAATTGCTGACCTCGTGCAATTCCTGGAGCCGCTGCTGCGGCCGAACGCAACCCACCGGCGGACGGGGACCAACTAGACCCCGTCCACCGGCGCGGGCCCGAATCCGGCGCCGGCGGACCACCGCCCGCAGACCGGCCGGGTCCGCCCCTTACTTCAGACCGTCGTAACGGAACGGCTTGAAGGTTCCATGACCCGAGTAGTACGGGTAGGGGATGATGTGGTGCTGTGCGCCGCCGCTGCCGGATTCCTCGTAGACCCAGTACCGGGAATGATCCTTGTTCGCCCAGCTGTCGAACAGGACGACGTGACCACGTGCACCGGCACTGGAATTCAGCACCGCGTCACCGCGCTTCAGACTCGACTTGCTGATGTAGTGGCCCAATCGGGGCATCGTATTGGTGACGGCACCGGGCGTGGGCAATCCCCAGGCCATGGACACCAGCCCCGAGCAATCCGTCCGGTAGCCACCGTAGGTGCGCGACATGCTGTACGACAGATGCTTGTTGGTCCAGACCTTGGCTCGCGCAACGGCTGTCGCACCCGACACCTTGCTGCCGCCGTGCGACGGCGGCGGCTTCGGTGCGGACGTGCCACCGAAGCGATGCGAGGCGTTCTCGTTCTTCAACCCGGACTTGAGGTTTGCCCGGTGGCCGGGAGCGATTGTCTGGTGCGTGCCGTGGTAACCACTGTTGAAGTAGACGGTCACCGGCTTCCTGCTGCGGTTCCAGACGGATGCCGCGTGGTTCTTCACGCAGACGTGCTTGCCCTTTCCCTTTCCCCGGAATTCGTAGCACGACGGCTGACTGTCGCCGAGATTGCTGACTGAGCCGGAGAAGTCGGATACCGAACCCATCTGGTTGCTGTTGTAGTAGTAGCAGAATTCGCCGGAGTTGCAGACGCCGTTCCTGGCCGTTGCAGCCTCGGCAGGCGTCACGCTGACCGCCGCGCCCGCCCCGACCACCAGCGCGAGCACGCCGACTCGCGTCAGGCTCCGCAGGGACCGCCTCCGCGCAGTCCTTTCCTTCACTGCCATCGTGCCTTCTTTCTGTTGGGTGGCGATTTTCGTCCCGATCGGAGAATTCGCCGCGGTGTGACGACCATGACGGGCATTTCGTTCCCATGAATTTCTGCGCCGATTCCCATGTCGGAGGATTGGGGGTTGTGCAGAGGCGGCAAGAACGAATGAATTGTTCATTCTGGGAATAGTGCCGGGCCCGTTGGGGTGACACGCGTTCGCTCTGCGGTGGCGAAGGCGTCGATGGGCGCTCGCACCGGTGTTCTACGGTGACCTGATGGAGCGAGCCGCACGACACAGCCGATGAACCGCCGGTCGGCCGAGCAGACGCGTCAGCTGCTGCTGGACACCGCGGTGCAGATCCTGCACGAGAAGGGCCCGGCGGCCGGGGTGCTGCACGTGCGGCTCAGCGATGTCGTCGCCCGGGCCGGACTGACCACGGGCGCGGCCTACCGGCTGTGGGACGACCAGCAGGACTTCCACGACGCGCTCGCAGTGGCCGCGATGCGGTGGCGGGACCGGTCGATGCTGGCCCGGACGACCAACGCGGCCTTCGCTGTCGTCGCCCAGGGCGGGCGGCTGGAGGATCTGCTCCGGGCAGCGGGCGCCGCGAACGTCCAGGCGCTACCGGCGGACAACGGCATCATGACCACGCTGGCTCTCCGGGCAGCGGCCTACAACCAGCCGTCGCTGTTGCACGCCAGTGCCGAGCGCAGCCAGGACATGACCGCCTCCTTCGGTGCGCTCTACCGGGAGTTGCTGCGCACCTACCGGCTCCGGATGTGCGCGCCGTTCACCCTGGAGCACCTCTCGGCAGGGATGTCCGCCCTGGTCGACGGGTTCGGGGTGCAGACCGCATGCGGCGAGCTCCACCCGGAGGTCGTGCTGGAGGACGGGAGGTGGACGCTGCTCGGCGTGTGTCTGACGGCGCTCGTGCGCCACATGACCGAACCCGACGCGCCGGTCGCCGCTGCCGACGGGCCGGACGCCGCTGCCGACGGGCCGGTCGCCGCTGCCGACGGGCCGGACGCCGCTGCCGACGGGCCGGACGCCGCTGCCGACGGTCCGGCCGCCGCTGCGGACGCGCCGGCCGCCCCTGCGGATGCGCCGGACGCCGCTGCCGACGGGCCGGACCGGAGCTCTGGCGGTCGGCGGGTGCGGATCGTCCACCTGACCGGGCCGGTCTTCGACGCGTTGGCGGCCGGCGATCTCGGTTCGGCGAACGCGGCGAGCCCCGTGCCGCTGTCGGACTACTTCGCCGGTCCGGACTGGCGCGCGGTGTGGACCAGGCGCCGCGACCAGGTCCGCGAGGACCCCGGCACCGCAGACTGGGTGACGGGCGTCATCTGGGACGAACAGCGGGGCATCGCCGTCGGCCGAGCAGGTTTCCACGGCCCACCGGACGCGGCGGGAATGGTGGAGATCGGGTATGCCGTGGACCCGGCGTTCCGCCGACGCGGGTATGCCCGCGCCGCGTTGGAGTCGCTCCTGCACCGTGCCGCCCGGGAACCGGCGGTGCGGACGGTGCGGGTCACCATCAGCCCGGCCAACACGGCCTCCTCCGGTCTGGTGTCGCAGTACGGCTTCGCCGTGACGGGTGAGCAGTGGGACGAGGAGGACGGGTGGGAGACCATCTACGAGATCAGCGCCGGCGACCACCGCTGATCCCGACGTCCTTGACCGGACGCGTCCGCGGGTGGCCGAACGGTTGGCCCCCGTCAACAGCACAATGGCCCCTGACCGACGTCTCCGTCGGCCAGGGGCCATTCGTGGTGGGCACTGCAGGGATTGAACCTGCGACCTCTTCCGTGTCAGGGAAGCGCTCTCCCGCTGAGCTAAGCGCCCTCGTACCGTGGTGCGGACCCGTTCCAGCAGGTGGGCCAGGTACCTCGAGGTGGGAACGGGATTCGAACCCGTGTACACGGCTTTGCAGGCCGTTGCCTCGCCTCTCGGCCATCCCACCGAGCACGGCCTGCCTGTTCCTCCAGAACGGGAGCCTGCATCGAGCGGACGACGGGATTCGAACCCGCGACCCTCACCTTGGCAAGGTGATGCGCTACCAACTGCGCTACGTCCGCATCGCCGGCGAGGTGATCGTCCCGACGACACAAGGTCTTCGGCCCGATCCATCGAGGCGCGATTTGAAACTCTAGCCGACCGGGAGACAGGCACCAAACCATGACTCCGGACCGGGCGCAGCGGGGATCCACCCCTCGGTTCGAGGATCCACGCGCGCCCGGTCAGCTCTGCGAGGCCCCCGGCAGGCGGGTTTCGGCCAGCATGGCGATCTCCTGGTCGAGATCGAAGTACTTGCCCTCCGCCCCCAGCGGCACCAGGTCCAGGGTGTCCCGGACGAAGGCGGACAGCACCTGGGGATCGACGACCAATCGCGCGCATCCGCTGGGCGAGCTCAGCTGGAAGATGACGCCGTGGCGGACCGGGTACACCTGGACGTCGCCGGTACCGGCCGGCGCGTTCAGCCCGAAGACGAGCAGTTCACGCGAGAACACCCACTCGACAGCCGGTGCCGACGCCACGGAGAACATCACCCTGACAGCGAAGGGGTCCCGGCTGGAGAAGTGGAAGTCCGCCTCGACCGCGATGTCGGTCGTGTCGGCGATCAACGTCATACCCGTCCGTGCCATCACCGAGCGGTGACGTAAGGCGGTCGGCTGGATGGCCATGGTGCGCTCCTGTCAATTCTTCAGACGAAGGCCGGGGGCGGGATCTGCCGAACCTGCTTCTCGTCCTGTTCGTTGCCAAGGAGACGTCGGTGCTCCCTGGTCATCACGCCAAGCCGGTAGTTTCACCCGAACGGCTTGAAAAAATTTTCCTGCTGCACCGTCCGTGACCGGTCTGTCCTCCGGTGGGGGCAGGGCCTGGCTTCGGGTATCGTCAGTGCTGCACATCGGTCGGAACCGCCAGGGCCACGCAGCACCTGGGGCGATTAGCTCAGTGGGAGAGCGCTTCGTTCACACCGAAGAGGTCCGGGGTTCGAAACCCCGATCGCCCACCCGTTCGTGCAGATCAGGCCCTGCCTCTCCAGGAGAGGCGGGGCCTGATCCCGTTGCCGTCCAAGGCAGTCCTGACCTCCAGCAGAGCCGTCCATCACGCACAGTGGCCGGATTCGGCACACGTGCACGGAGTCCGGTATCAGATCCGGATGCGCGACGGGCTGGCGACCGTGGTGGCCGCCCAGGGAGCGGTGCGGGGCAGCGCCCGGCTGGCCTCCACGTCGCGGATCGAAGGGGCCGGGCAGTCGAGTCCGGCCAGAGTGCGCCAGCGGGCGCGCATCTCGGGGGAGGTCAGCGGAGCGGTGGTGGGGTCGACCATGGTCATCGGAGTCTGCTTTCTGGTGGGGTGGCGGGATGTGCGGGTGAGGAGCTGGTCGTGCGGGGGTGCTGACTGAAGGACAACCGCTCAGGGGCGGTGGCCGCGGGTGGATTTGAAGACTTCCGAGTCGATGACCATGGCGCCGTCGATGGCAGCCGCAGGAAGCTCCCGGACCGGGCGGGAGAGCAACATCGTCATGACGAATCCTCCTGGGGAGTGAACCGAACTTAGGAACCACAGAAGGGGTAGGACTCGACTCCCGACCCCCTCAGGCGATGACCCAACAGTAACTGTGAGTGCGAACGATTCGTCCGCATAAGAGGGGTCACCACTCCTACGGGGGTGCGAATCATCCCTCAGATGTCACCGTAGCGTCATCGGATCCGCGCCGTTGATGCTCCAACATGGGTGGGCTATGTAGTTGCAGATGGTTCGTAAGCTGTCATCGTGACGCGTTTCCGCAGGTCATAGGTTGAGAGAGGAGTGACTCAGCGACTCCGCAGCAGCCGTGTCGGCCCATATCACCCATTCGGGACCCATCCTCCCGCGAAGTCCCACGTCCGTGGGACGAGCTCGTCAGCGACACCGCCCTCCGATCGGCCTGACCGGGCGTCTGGTAGACCGTGACGATGACGACCACGCACACCGAGACGGAGCGCAAGTACGAGGTCGACGTCGACGCCGGCCTGCCCGACCTCACCCAGCTGCCGAAGGTCGTCTCGGTCGAGCGGGTGCTCGCCTCCACGCTGGAAGCCGTCTACACGGACACGGCCGACCTGGCCCTCACGGCGGCCGGCATCACCCTGCGCCGCCGTACCGGCGGCGCTGATGCCGGATGGCACCTGAAGTTGCCGCAGGGCGGGGACGACCGTGCCGAGATCGCCGAGCCCCTGCGCCCGGACGAGGACGGGGTGCCCGTCGAACTCCTCGACCACATCCGGGGGTGGGTCCGCGATCGACCGCTGCGCCCGGTCGCCACGCTGTCCACCCGGCGACTGGTGCATCGGCTGATCGGCGACGGCGGCCGCATCCTGGCCGAGGTGAGTGACGACGTCGTGCACGCGACCGCGACCCTGGAGCGCGGGGTGCCGCACGCGACCACCTGGCGCGAGTGGGAGATCGAACTGGTGCGGGGCTCCAGGAAGCTGTTGCCGGCCGCCGAGAATCTGTTCGTCGGCGCCGGCGCGACCGCCTCGCTCTGGCCGTCGAAGCTGCACCACGCACTGGAGCGCCTGCCGGCGCCTGCCGGCGGACCCGACCTCGGCGAGGCCAACTCCGATCCCACCGCCGGCGCGGTCGTGCGGGCCTACCTCGCGGCCCAGCTGGCCACTCTGCTGACCGGTGACGGCAAGGTCCGCTCCAGCGAACCCGATGCGGTGCACAAGGTCCGCGTCGCGACCCGTCGTCTGCGCAGTGTGCTGTCCACCTACCGGACGGTGCTGTCCCGGGACGTCACCGATCCCGTGCGGCAGGAGTTGAAGTGGTTCGCCGCCACGCTCGGCGCGGCGCGGGACGCCGAGGTGCAACTGGAGCATCTGCTCGACGCGGTCGCCGCCGAACCCTCCGACCTCGTCCTCGGCCCCGTCGCCGACCGGTTCAAGGTGGACCTGCAGGCCGACTACCGGAGCGCCCACGACCGGCTGGTGGAGGCGATTAACTCGCCCCGCTACTACCGGCTGCTCGACGCGGTCGAGCAACTGGTATCCGGTCCGCCGTTCACCGAGGCGGCGTCGGGCCGCGCGAAGGACGTCCTGCACAAGCGCGTCCGGTGGGCCGTCCGCCGCCTGGTGGCGATGGCTTCCTCCAGCGGGCCGGTGGCGGCCGGGCCGGGGCGTGCGGCACGCGACGCGGCTCGGGCGGACCGGGATCTGTGGCTCCACGAGATCCGGAAGTCGGCCAAGCGGGTGCGGTACGCGGCCGAACTCGCCGAGCCGGCGCTCGGCAAGCACGGGCGTTCCGTCGCTGCCGCCGCGGAGGAGATCCAGGAGTTGCTGGGGAACCACCAGGACAGCGTCGTCATCCGGGCAACGCTGCGCGGGCTCGCCGTCCGCATGCATCTCGACGGGGACAACACGTTCACCCTCGGCAGACTGCATGCGTTGCAACAGGTGCGGGCCGATGAATCAGAGGCCGCGTTCGACCTCGGGTGGGCCGACCGGTTCGCTGCGCTGCTGGGCGGCCGGCACTGGAGGTAGCCGGGACGCTGCGCCGGGCGTCAGTTCACCGGCGAGGCCCCGGGAACTCGGTCGGCCTGCCCACCGCCGTGCGCCGGTGACAGCAGCCGGGCGGTCAGCACCGCCCCGGCCACGGCCAGCACCAGCGGCAGCGCGACGTCGAGTCCGGTGTGGGTCAGTTCCAGGGTCAGTGCGATAGCGCAGAGCGGAGCCCGCAGGGTGACGGCCAGTACGGCCGCCGCCCCGACCAGCGCGCAGGTCGTGACGGACGGGCCCGGCCAGATCGCATGCCAGCCACCCCAGGTCAACGCCCCGAGCAGCGCGCCGGTGGCGAAGGCCGGCGTCAGCAACCCGCCCCGGGCGCCGCTGCCCAGGCAGGCGATGGTCGCGAGCGGCTTGAGCACCAGTAGGGCAGCGGCCAGTCCCAGCCCGAGTGAACCGTCGAACGCCAGCTGGGCGGGACCCTTGCCGTTGCCCAGCAGCTGCGGGAAGGCCACCGAAGCCGCGCCGACGGCGGCGAAGATCCCGGTGGTCGCGAGGGGCAGGCGCCAGCCGCTGGGCGCCCGCCGGCGGGCGAAGAGCGCCCCCGACCGCAGGGACGTGCCCGCGACGGCGGCCAGCGGACCGACGAGCAGCGACCAGACGGCGAGCGACGGGCTCAGCACCGCAGGCGGTACGAGGTAGGTCGGCCGCCCGGAGAGGACGGGTCCGGCGACCCCGACGGCGACCGCGCTGCAGAGCAGCGCCGGCAACGCGTCCCGGGCGGCGAACGACACCAGCACCGCCTCCAGCGCGAACAGCGCGCCGCTGATCGGGACGTCGTACACCGCAGCCAGTCCCGCACCGGCACCGCACGCGACCAGCGTGCCACGCGATCCCGCGTCCACCCGCAGCCGGTCGGCGAAGAACGCGCCCACCGCCGCGCCGACCTGCCGGGGTGCGCCCTCCCGCCCGAGTGAGGCGCCGGAACCGACGGCCACCACCTGCAGCACGGCGTCAGCGGTGCCGGCCAGCACCGGAAGCCGCACCGACCGGTCGCCGGCGGCCGCCTCGACCGTTGGCAGCGGGTCGCGCCCGGCACGAAGGGCCCACCACCCGATGCCGACGACGGCGCCCCCGACGGTCATCGCCAGTACCCGACGGATCCCCGACGCCTCCGCCACACCTGTCAGGAACGAATCCTCCGTGTAGCCGAACGCCACGTGCTGCACGAGGTGGAGCACCAGCGTCAGCAGGATCCCGCCGCAACCGGCCGCCAGACCGGTCAGCACGGCGGCTGCGGTGAGCCGTCCCAGCCCGCGCGACCGGGCGGGCGGGTCGGGCGTCATGGCGGCGATCCTATGATCAGCGGATGTACACCGTGCGCATCTCGTTCAACGACGGAGCCGCCGACCAGGTCCTCGATCTGGGCGACGTGGAACGGGAGCAGGCGGAAGCTTTTGCCGGGGAGCTGCGGCACGAGGTGGAGCAGGCGGCCGAGATCGACGCACCGGTCGTCGAGATGGCCGTGCCGGGCGGCACCTCGATCGCGCTGGAGCCCGGCCGAGTGGTCGGCATCGACCTGGAGGACTCCGAGGAAGCGTGATCGACGGTGGACGGCTCCCGGGCTTCGGTGACTCGCGGGTTCGGCACGTCTTGCCCCGCCCGGTGCGGGTTTATCCAGGAAAGTGGTCGGGCACTGAACCGACAGTGATCGTGAACGGTTGCATGCACATGTGACAGTCATGCGGCACCGGGACAGGCGGCCAGACAGGCGCCCGCCGTCAGGGAGGCAGAGCACATGAGTACCGAAGCGAACGAATCCACGACCAGTTCCACGGCCGAGGTTGCCCGCGACGAGGCGACCGCTGTGGCCGGCGGCGCCGGGCACGCCGCGGCGCAGGTGGCCGGCGTCGCCAAGGAGCAGGCCGCCGAAGTTGCGGCGGAGGCGGGGCGCCAGGCGAAGAACCTGGTCGGCCAGTTCACCGCCGAGGTGTCCGGCCAGGTCGGCACCCAGCAGACGAGGGCGGCCGGTGCCCTGCACGGTATGGCCGACCAGTTGGTCGAGATGGCGTCGTCGGCGGGACGGTCCGGCGTGGTGATCGACCTGGCGCACCGCGCCGCCGGCGCCGTGCACGACGCGGCCGGTTGGCTCGAGGATCGCGAACCCGGCGAGGTGCTGGAAGAGGTCCGCTATTTCGCCCGCCGCCGGCCCGGCATGTTCCTGGCGGCCGCGCTCGGTGCGGGCGTCGTCGCCGGACGGCTGGCACGGGCCCTCGCCGCCGGATCCTCCGCGCCAGGTCCGCAGCTGGCGGCTGACCGGCGCGCGGCGCCCGGTGCGCCGATCGCGCCCGCTGCGCCGGGTCACTACCCGCCGGGTCAGTACGGGCCGGGCCAGTACGCAGCCGCCCAGGCCGGACCGGGTCAGTACGCGCCGAACTACTACCAGCAGCAGTACGGGTCGAACCAGTACGGGCAGGGCGCGCCTGCGCCGCAGTACCCAGTCGGCTATGCCCGACAGGATCCGCAGCAGGGTGGTTACGCCGCCCCGGGTTACCAACAGGGATACGGGCAGCCGCCCTATGGCCAACCGCCGCAGCAGCAGTACGGGCAGCCGCCGTACGGCCAATCGCAGCAGGGGCAGCAGCAGTACGGACAGCCGCACTACGGCCACCCGCAGCAGGCCCCGCAGTACGGGCAGACCTACGGACAGCAGCAGCCATACGCGCAGCAGCCGACCTACGAACAGCAACCTCACGGCGCACAACAGGCGTACGGCCAACCGCCGCACGGCGAGCCGGGACAGGCCCCCCCAGGCTATGCCAACTATGCACCGCAGCCCGGGTACGGGCAGCCGGGTGCCGGCCAGCACAGCGCCTACCCGCAGCCCGGATACCCGCAACCAGGCTACTTCCAGCCCGGGTACCAGCAGCCGCCCTCGTCCCGGCCAGGCCGACAGGACGACCAGAAGAGCTGATTCCCGGGCCGACTGCGCCCTGCGCTACCGGCCGGAACAGCGAATGCTCGATGAACTGTGAGGACAGCACCATGTGCCCAGATCACCCGATGGCCGTGCCCCCGTTCCACCATCGCGCCACTCCGCTCGGATCCGCCCGCCGGCCGCACATCCCGGACCGTCGCTACGTCGCTCCTGGCCGGGGTGAACCGCTGCCGGAGGTGGCACGGTGAGCCGCCCGCTGGTTCCGCCGGACCCGGACAGCCCGGAGACCCTGGGCGCGTCCGGGGCGCCGGTCGTCACGACCAGCCAGCGTGGCTCCCTGACCCGCCGCAAGGTGCTCGCGGCAGCGGTGGAAACCATCGACACGAACGGTCTCCGCGAGTTCAGCATGCGCCAGGTGGCCAGTCGGCTCGGCGTGGAGGCCATGGCGCTGTACCACTACGTGCACGGGCGGGAAGACCTGCTGGACGGGATCGTTGAGTACGTCATCGACGACCTGTACGGCGATCCGGACGTGCACATGGACACCGACGACTGGCAGGACTACCTGGTCCGGTTGGCCCACGGTGTCCGCAGGATTGCGCTCGCCCACCCGCTGCTGTTCCCGTTGATCGCGACGCGGCCGCCCTCGGCGCCGTGGGTCCGGCCCCCCTTGCGGAGCCTGCGATGGATGGAGTCGTTCCTGGAAACGCTGCACCGGTGCGGGTTCTCCGATTCCGCATCGGTCGCGTCCTACCGTGCCTTTTCCAGTTTCCTGTTGGGCCACCTGCTGCTGGAGGTGTCTGCCCAGGGCGCCGAGACCAGCCCGATCGAGCAGGAACCGCCCGAGGCGCCCAAGCTCGCCGACCTGGACGGCTACCCCCGGCTGCAGACGCTGGAACCGGAGCTCTCCCAGGACCATTCCGTGGAGGAGTTCGAGGAGTCCCTGGAGAATTTGATCGACCGACTGCAGATCTACGCCCGCCGCTGACGGCAGGGACGGCAGGGACGGCTCGGCCACAGGCGCCATCGCGGGTCCGCCACTACGGTACGCCGCGGGACCCGCGCCGCCCTGCCGCACTGTCATCAGGTTCCGTCCAGCGCTTCGTCATCAGCTCCGTACAGCACTGCACCGCGTCCCCGGAGCGGGGACGCGGTGCAGGAGGCGGATCGTTCGGGGGCGTGATGCCCCCGGTGCTCAGCGCTGGTCGGGCCGGACGGAACCCTCGATGCCGTCTTCGACCTCGATCTGCTCCTTGCGAACCTCACCGGTGACGTTCTGCTGCTCGGTCACCGTCTCGGTGCCGAGGCGGACCCGCTCCACCGGAACGGCTTCCGTCGCGACGACCGGCTGCTCGGCATGCAGCACGACCTCGTGCTCCTCCTCGGAGATGGCCGGGCCGTCGAGTGCGTTGCCGACGTTGGCGTCGGTGATCGCCTCGCGTTCCACCCGAACCTCTTCGTGGCTGACCGGGACCGAGACGGTCTGCTGCTCGGTGACGACGTACTTGCGCAGCCGCGCGCGACCGGCCTCGACGCGCTGGGTGCCGACGTTCAGGTGCTCTTCCGACCTGGTCATGGCGTTGTCGGTGGTCGGCCCGGAGGTGTCGTAGCCCTCGGTCGCGGTGGTCTCGGTGCCCGTCGTCCCTGTGGTCCCCGTCGTCTCGGCGTACCCACCGGTGGTGGTGGTGGCGGCGCTGCCGGTGCCCAGGTAACCCTGGTAGTAGGTGTACAGCGCCTGCTGCTCGTCGCTGTCCAGATGGCTGGCGTCAGCCACGTCCGGCGCGTCCTTGACGACGTCCTTGCCGTACGGCAGGACGAGATTGTCGCCGTCGAAGGTGGCGCCGTAGAGCGGGGCGAAGTTCTCCTTGGTGCCGAACAGACCGGTGTTGACGGTGATCCAGTCCGGCTGGCCGGTCTCGTCGTCGACGTAGACCTGTCCGACCGTCCCGATCTTGCTGCCCTGGTTGTCCACGGCAGTGCGGCCCATGTAGGTCTCGGGCGTCTGCGTGTTGGTCATGACTGCTCCCTTACTACGTAGGTGTATCGGCTCTCGCTCTCCTACAGTCCCCGATGCTTTCGACGGTAAACCCGGCGGAGTTATCTTTTCGTGATCGCTTCGCCGGACGGCCGATCGGGTGCGAAAGCGAGGCGAACGGGGTACTGGTGGCGCGATCGCTCTCGAGCAAGGAGAACGCCCATGATGGAGCAGATTCGTGTCGAAGATCGGGAACCGGTGGAAATCATCCGTTCCGAGGAGCGGCTGGACGTGACCACGCGGCCGGTGGCGGTGCGCCGCGCGCGGCTGGAGAAGTTCGAGGTCACCGAGATGCGGACGATCACCGTGCCCGTCGTCCGGGAGGACGTCCGGGTGGTCTACGAGCCGCTCGAATCCGGCCCGCAGGAGGTGTCCGACCTACCGGCACCCGCGGAGCAGCGGCCCTGGGTGTTGATGGAGGACCGCATCATCGTCACCACCGAGCGGGTCCCGGTCGAAACGGTCCGGATGGTGGTGGAGACCGTCACCGAGCAGCGGGAGGTGACCGAGGACGTCCGCACCGAGCAGGTCACCCTGCACACCGCCCCGCTGGTCGACGCGCCGCGCGGCGGACCGGCCGGCGCCGTGGCGGGCATGACGGCGGGTGAGCTCGGATGAACGACCGCGAACAGGCGATGCTGCTGATGGCGCAGGGGATCGTCGTGGGCAAGGACGGTGAGCAGATCGGCAAGGTCGGGCAGGTCTTCGTCGACCTCGACACAGGCCGGCCCACCTGGGTCACCGTCCGAACCGGGTGGTTCGGGACGCGGGAGTCGTTCGTCCCACTGGACCGGGCGACGCTGCAGGCCGAGCAGATCCTGGTGCCCTACGACCGGGACATGATCCACGGCGCGCCGCACGAGGAGGTGGGCGGCAACCTGTCGGTCGAGGACGAGGATGCGCTGCACGCCTACTACGGGATCGCCGACGGACAGGCTTCCGACGCGACGTCGCAGGCAGCAGGCCGGCTCGACAGCAGTGACATGGTCGGCCAGGTCCCGGATGCCGATCGCGGTGACCGGGGCCAGGAGGCCGTCGTGATCCGGTCCGAGGAGCACCTGTCGGTCGAGGTGCAGCGGGTGGCGACCCGGCGGGCCCGGTTGCACAAGTTCGTGCTGACCGAGCCGCGCACGGTGGTCGTGGAGGTGCGCTCCCAGCAGGTCCAGCTGGTCCGCGAGCCGATCTCCGACGACAACCGCACCGCTGTGCTGGCCGGCGCGGACGCCGAGTGCGCAGCATACGAGCTGATCCTGACGGAGGACCGCATCGTGGTGCGCCGCGAGACGGTGCCGGTGGAGCGCATCACCATGGATGTGCACACCGTGCGGGAGACCCAGCAGGTGACTGCGGACGTGCAATCCGAGCGCGTCGAGGTGAGCACAGCCGGGACCGGATCCGGCGACCGGCCGGTGGCCGTGCCGGGGGGCGACGACACCGTCGCCGGCACCGCCGATCTGACCGCGCGCACCTGACCGGCCCTCCACAACGTTCCAGATCCACCCGCGATTCGCTCGATCAACGGCACGGACCCGTGTCACCACGAAAGGAAATTCCATGTTCAAGTTGCTCCGCAGTGCCGGTTGGATCGGCGGGCTCGCGGCCCTCGCCCGCACGCCGATGGGCCAGAAGGCCACCGCCAAGGCGCGCGCCTACCTGACGAGCCCGCAGGCGCGCCAGAAGTTCGACGACGTCCGCGGCAAGGTGATGCGGTCCCGCACCGGGCCCGCCGCCACCGGCACGACTCCGGGGTCGTCCGCCTCGGTCGGCCTCTGACCCGGCGCCGAGCTGGTCGACGCCGACTGCGCCCGGTCCCGAGTCGCCCGGCGCCGGGCGCCTGGCGCAGGGCGGTTGCGAGGCGCTGCGGTGTGACACCGTGGGGTGGTGGAGGTCTTCGATCTGGCGGGGCGGGTGGCGATCGTCTCAGGCGCCGGCAGCCCCGCCGGGATCGGCTTCGCCGCCGCCCGCCTGCTCGGCCGGATGGGTGCGGCCGTGGCGCTCGGGGGCACGTCGGCCCGGGTGCTCGACCGCGCCGCCGAACTGCGATCCGAGGGGATCCGGGCACTCGGCGTTGTCGGTGACCTCACCGCGGCGGGTTCCGCCGAGCAACTCCTGGGCGCCGCCGAGTCCGAGTGGGGCGGCGTGGACGTCCTGGTCAACAACGCCGGCATGGTCTCGGTCGCGGACCCGGCCACGCAATCCGGCACGGTCACCGAGATCACCCAGGCACTGTGGACGTCGTCGCTGCGCCGGAACCTGGACACCGCCTTCCTGCTGACCAGGGCGGCTGTGCCGCGGATGGTCGAGCGCGGGTGGGGCCGCGTGGTGATGGTCGCCAGCGTCACCGGGCCGGTGATGGCGATGCGCGGCGATGTGGCCTACGCCGCCGCCAAGGCCGGGATGGTAGGTCTGTGCCGCGCGCTGGCCGTCGACCTGGCGCCGGCCGGCATCACCGTCAACACCGTGGCGCCCGGCTGGATCGCCACCGACTCACAGACCGAACCCGAACGCGCACAAGGCATGTCGGTGCCGGCCGGGCGCAGCGGCACGGCTGACGAGGTGGCTGCGGCGATCGCCTGGTTCGCCGCGCCGGGGGCGTCGTACGTCACCGGACAGGTGCTGGTGGTCGACGGCGGCAACGCCGTCGCCGAGGAACGGTCGGGCGGCCCGCCGCGATGACGGCTACCGGGACCTATGTGGCCGTGCTCCGCCGCGGGACGGTGCTGCGCCCGTTCGCGGCCGCGGTGGTGGCACGGTTGCCGATCGCCATGACGCCGCTGGGCATCGTGCTGCTGGTGCAGAGCGTGCGCGGCTCCTACGGCATCGCGGGCATCGTCACCGGCGCGTTCGCCGTCGGAACCGCGGCGGGCGCCCCGCTGTGGGGGCGCCTGATGGACCGGCACGGGCAGGTCCGGGTGCTGCTCCCGATCGTGCTGGCCAGCGCGCTGCTCATCGCCGGCCTGGCGGTGGGCACGGTGGCCGGCCTGCCGGACGCGGTGCTGGTGACCCTGGCCGGGCTGGCCGGAGTGACGTTCCCGCCGTTCAGCGCGGCCATGCGGTCGACCTGGCGGATGGTGCTGCCGGACGGCCCGGTCCGCCGGGCGGCGTTCGCCCTGGACGCCGTGGCGGTCGAGGCGCTGTTCGTCGGCGGCCCGCTGTTCCTCTCGCTGCTGTTGCTGGTCAGCCCGCCGGTCGTGCCCCTGCTGGTGAGTGCCGGGCTGCTGGCCGTCGGCGGTCTGGTCTACGTGTGGACGACGCCGGCCCGCCGCCGGGTCGACGTCCAGCCGGTGCGGGACCCGGAACCGACCATCTCCGCATCCGGCCGCCTCCCGGGAGCCCGTCCCGGCCTGATCGGCGGCGCGCTGCCGCTGATCCTGGGCATCAGCGCCGTGATGTCCATCGGCTTCGGCGTCATCGACACCTCCCTGGCGGCGACCGCACGGCAGGTACTCGGACGGGCCGATCGGCTGGGATGGCTCTTCGCGGCGATCGCCGGGGCCAGCGTCGTCGGCGGTCTGGTCTACGGCACCCGGGCCAGCAGCGACCGGGAACACCGGAGGCTGCCGCTGGCGCTGGGCGTGTTCGCCCTCAGCCTGAGCCCCATCCCGTTCCTGCTGCACGCCGGCCGGCCGCCGCTGTGGTCGCTGCTGCCGCTGCTGTTCCTGGCCGGCCTGGCCATCGCACCGTCGTTGATCATGCTGCAGCATCTGGTCGACCGGGCCGCACCGGGTGGCCGGGGCAACGAGGCGCAGGCCTGGCTGTCCACCTCGAACACGGCGGGCGGGGCGACGGGTACCGCGGCCGCCGGCCTGCTGATCGACGCGCACGGCGTCGCAACGGCTTTCGGCGGCGCGGTGCTCGCGCTCGGGCTCAGTGCCCTGCTGGCGCTCGCGTCGAGGTCGCGCACCGGGCAGTGAGACGTACCGGACGTGTTCGGTGCCCTCGCTGGCGAGTCATCGGTGCGCTGGGCGGGAACTGGACTGCCGTTCCCCATCTGAAGGAGGCCACATGGCCAGCAATACACTCGCACGTTCCCTGCACGATCTGGGTCTCTCGGCGTGGTTCGGCGGATCTCTCGCGAATGCGGTGTCACTCAACCCCGCAGCGAAGGCGGCAAAGGACGCCGAGAGCGCCGGCGCCGTCGTCAACGCGGGCTGGGACCGGTGGACGCCGGTCAACGCGGCAGCGATCGGCGCGCACCTCGTCGGCTCCGCGATCCAGCTCGCCGGCAACAAGGGGCGGGTCAGCAGCCAGAAGGGCGTCGCCTCGATGTCCCTGGTGAAGACGGGTCTCACCGTCGCCGCCCTGGGCATCACCGGCTTCTCCCGCGTGCTCGGGGCCAAGGTCAGCGCCCATGAGGACGTGCCGGTCAAGGACGGCACCACCCCGCTGCCCAGCACCCCGGACAAGGTGGTGGCGGCGCAGAAGCAGCTCAAGGTCCTGCAGTGGGCGATCCCGGCCGTCACCGGTGCGCTGATCGTCGTCAGCGCGCTTGCCGGCGAGCAGCAGCGCCCGGCCAACGTGGTCAAGGGTGTGCTGGACCGCATCACCGGCTGACGCAAGGCACGAACGTGACGCAGCCCGGCCCGCCACCCGCGGGCCGGGCTGCTCCACGACAGGAGGTCGACACGATGGATTCTTTCTCCCGCAACGGTTTTCGCTTCCCGGTCCTGGACACCGGCCCGGCGCAGGGCCCGATCGTCGTGCTGCTCCACGGCTTTCCGCAGGACGCGTCCAGTTTCGACCGGGTGGTGCCCACGCTGCACGCCGAAGGCTTCCGGACGCTGGTTCCGCTGCAGCGCGGCTACGCCCCGACCGCGCGACCGGCGGGGCGCCGGTCCTATCGGCTCGGCGCGCTGGTCGAGGACGTCGTCGCGCTGCTCGACGCAGCCGGTGCAGCGCGCGTCCACCTCGTCGGCCACGACTGGGGCGGCATCGTGGCCTGGGCGTTGGCCGACCGGCACGCGGATCGGCTGCACACGCTGACCGCCCTGTCGGTGCCGCACCCGTCGGCGTTCGCCGGCGCGCTGGTGCGGAGCGCACAGGCCGTCATGTCCTCCTACATCGCCTTCTTCCAGCTGCCCGTGGTGCCCGAAGTGGTGCTGCGCCGCCGGATGGAAGGCCTGCTGACCGCCTCCGGGCTGCCGGCGGCCGATGCTGCCAGGTACACCCGGACGATGGTCGGCGGTGCGCTGACCGGGGCCCTGAACTGGTACCGCGCGCTGCCCTTCGCGCCGCACCCCGGGTTCGGGCGGGTCAGCGTCCCGACGACGTACGTGTGGGGCGAGAAGGACCCTGCCCTCGGCCGGGTCGCCGCGCTGCGCACCGCGGCGCAGGTAAGCGCTCCGTACCGATTCGTCCAGCTGGCCGCCGGGCACTGGCTCCCGGAGACCCGCCCGGTCGAGGTCGCACGGGCGATTCTCGACGGCACCACGGCGCAGCCGCCCGCGTAGCCTGCAACCATCCGGCCGGGTACGCCCGTTGAGACGCCGGTAGAGCCGAAGGGGTGAGTCATCGGCAGCCCCACACCGTCCCCGCGCGCTGGCGTGCTCCATCAACTCCATCGGGTGATCAGCGGCATCCATGCGCATCGCGAGCTGACCGAGACGGTGCAGGCGGTGGCGGACGTCGTCGTCCAGGCCGTCGGCTTCGGGATCGCGGCGGTCAGCGTGGTGCGGCCGGACGGCCGTCTGCAGACCATCGCGGTCGCCGGTAGCGACGAGGCCCGTGCCGAACTGGTGGGCGTGCACCGACCGCTCTCCGAGTACGAGGCCGAGTTCGCGGTGGCCGAGAAGTGGGGTTCGCTCCGGTTCGTGCCACACGAGCGGGTTCCCGATCCCGGGTCGCTCGGCTGGGTGCCCGACGTCGAGGTGCTCGCCGAGCAGGACGCCTGGCACCCGATGGACGCGCTGTTCGCGCCGCTGATGTCCTCGGCCGGCGACCTGATCGGGGTGCTGTCGGTCGACCTCCCGCACGACGGGCTGCGGCCGTCGCCGGCGCAGTGCGACCTGCTGGAGGTGCTGGCGGTCGCAGCGGGAATCGCCATCGACAACGCGCTGCTCACCGGCCGGCTGCGCGCCGGGGAGGAGATCTTCCGGCAGGCGTTCGACCGGACGGCCGGCGGCATGGCGCTGATCTCGATCGACGGCGATCGGGTCGGCCGCTTCCTGCGGGTCAACCCGGCCTTCTGCGCCATCCTCGGGTACACCGCGGACGAACTGCTGGCCAGGACGCCGGCCGACCTGACGCACCCCGAGGACCGGGCCGAGGACGAGGCCCTGGTCGCCGACCTGGTCGCCTGCCGGAGCGACTCCTACCGGCGGGAGAAGCGTTATCTGCACCGCTCCGGGGCGGCGGTGTGGGTGACGGTGACCGCCACCGTCGCCCGGTCCGACGACGGCACACCACTGTGCGCGGTGAGCCAGGTCGAGGACATCTCCCAACGCCGCCAGCAGCTGCAACAGCTGCACCACCAGGCACGCCATGACTCGCTGACCAACCTGCCCAACCGGACGCTGATCTTCGAGCGGCTGCGCGATTCCATCGCCACCGCGGCCACCACCGGCCGACCGGGGGCGTTGCTGTTCCTCGACCTGGACGACTTCAAGCTCGTCAACGACCTGCACGGGCACCGCGTCGGCGACCAGGTGCTGGCCATGCTGGGATCCCGCATCCGCGCCGCGGTGCAGGACGACGACCTGGTCGGGCGGCTCGGCGGCGACGAACTGGTGGTCATCGCCGACTCGCTCGACGCGGCGGGGGCCCGCGCGCTGGCCGAGCGGATCAGCCGGGCGGTGTCGGCCCCGATCACCAACAAGGGCGCCGCGGTGATGGTGACGGCGAGCATCGGCATCAGCCCCATCCCGGTGGAGGGCGCCGAGCCCCACCGGATCCTGCAGGACGCCGACCAGGCGATGTACCTGGACAAGAACTAGTCGATCGGGTCCGGATGGCGGGAGCAGCAGTGGTGACCGGGTGCCCTAAGCGGATGGTGTTCGGGCCCTGTGGCGGCGTGCGGACGGACGGTGGGTGCGAGATGCGTCCGGGCCTGTGCGTCTTCGACGACGTGGTGGGCTGGGCCGGCGACGCGGTGGCCCCGCCGGACGTCCCGGCGGCGCCGATGGTGCTGACCGACCTCAGCGTGCCGCCGGCCGACGCCGCCGCACTGGCAGCGACTGCCAGGATGCTGGCCGACTCCTGCGACGCGGTCCTGGTCGGCGACCACCAGGACCGGCCGGACTTCTCGCCGAGCCTGCTGGCCCGGCTCATCCGCGACGCCGGCGCCGTGCCATGGGTCACCCTGGCCTGCCGGGACCGCAACCGCATCGTCCTGGAGCAGGAACTGCGCACCCTGCTGCACGACGGGCCGGTCACCGTGCTGTGCGTGACCGGCGACGGTCGGGCGTTCGACGTCCGTCCGGACGTGACGCAGGTGTTCGATCTGGACGGCACCCGGCTCGCCGCCCTCGCGGCGTCGCTGGGGGTTCGGGTGGCCGTGGCCGAGAGCCCGGCGTCACCGCCGGTGCACCGCCGGCCGTTCCGGTTGCTGCAGAAGCAGCTCGCCGGGGCGGCTGTCGCCGTGCTGAACCACTCCGGACCGGTCGCCTCGGTGGCCGGCTTCGTCGCGCAGGCCCGCCGCGCCGGTCTCACCATCCCGGTCATCGCTCCGGTCGCCGTGTTCACCGACGCGCTCTCTGTCCAGGCCCTGGGCGCGCTGCCCGGCCTGGAGCTCGACCCGGCCGGCGTGCAGGAAGTGCTGGACTCGGCCGATCCCGTTTCGACGGGCATCGGATGGGCGACTGCGCAGGCGAGGGAACTGCTGGCTGTCGACGGCGTCGCCGGGGTGAACCTGTCGGGCCTGGCCTCCGGCCGCGGCCCGGCGTTCGCCGCCGAGGTGCAGGCCGAGATCGGCCGATCGATACGGAGGGAGCACGCCGGTGGACCAGGCGATGGAGGCCGAGTTCGACACGGTCGCGAGCTGGACCGCTGAGGTCGCCGCCGACCTCGGCGAGCGCTACTTCGTCCCCGCGGCGTGCCGGGGCAGCGGCAGCCCGTCGGCCCTGCACTGGCTGATCGACCGGTTGGCACCCGGTGCCGACGACCGGATGCTGGACTGCGGTGCCGGCGTCGGCGGCCCGGCCGGCTTCGTCGCGGACCGGGTCGGTGTCCGCCCGCTGCTGACCGACCTGGAGTTCGGTGCCTGCCGCGGAGCGGCCCGGTTGTTCGGCCTGCCGGTGGCGCAGGCGGGCACCGACCTGCCGTTCCGTTCCGCGTCGTTCGACGTCGTCTGGAGCCTCGGCGTGCTGTGCACCGTGCCCGACCAGGCCCACCTGCTGGCCGAACTGCGGCGGGTGACCAAGGCGTCGGGACGGATGGGGCTGTTGGTCTTCGTGCGTACCGCGACCACCCTGCCCGAGCAGCCCGACGGCAACGACTTCCCGACGGCCGACACGCTGGACGGGTTGCTGCACCGCACCGGGTGGTCGGTGTCCGACCGGTGCCCGGTCACCGACCTGGTGGACCCGCCGGCCGACTGGTCGGAACTGAGCCAGACGGTGGAGGACGAGCTGGACCGCCGGCACGGGTCCGACCCGGCGTGGCAGACGGCGGCCGCCCAGTCGGCGATCATCGGGCGGTTGCTGAAGAGCGGCGACCTGGTCGGAACCCTGCTCGTCGCGACACCCGACTGAGCCGGCTTCCGGGCACCGCTGCACCCGGGTCGTGGCGCAGTCCCGGCCGTGCGGCACCCCCTCGCCGGGCCGATCCTCTGGCACAGTGGGGATCGTGCTGCACAGAACCGCGATCGAAGAACGGGTGGTGCTCGTCGACGAGCATGCGAATCCGATAGGCGAGCAGGCCAAGTCCACCGTGCACCATCGGACAACGCCTCTGCACCTTGCCTTCTCGCTGTACCTCTTCGACGAGCGGCAGCACCTGCTGATGACGCGGCGGGCCCTGGGCAAGGTGACCTGGCCGGGCGTGTGGACCAACACCTGCTGCGGGCACCCGCAGCCGGGCGAAGCGACGCCGGAGGCGGTGACCCGCCGGCTGGACGCCGAACTCGGCCTGCGGGTGAGCGGACTGCGGCCAGTTCTGCCCGACTTCGCCTACCGGGTGGAGGACGTCAGCGGCATCTGGGAGAACGAGATCTGCCCGGTCTACGCGGGCACCGTGGTCGACCCGGACGAGATGCGGCCGCACCCGGGCGAGGTGATGGACTCGGCCTGGGTGCCGTGGGACGACGTCGTCACCGCGGTGACGGCCACGCCCTTCGCCTTCAGCCCCTGGGCCGTGCTGCAGATCGGGGAGCTCGGCCGGTCCGGTGCCGCCGCAGCTGCCGAGCTCGTCCGCGAAGGGGCGAAGTGACCAGCCGGCAGACCTCCACCGACACCCCGGTGCGCCGGGGGGACCGGACGCGCACCGGCGAGGCACCGCGCGCCGCCGTCCCGGCGCCGCGGGGGTCCGGCGATGCCGGGGTCGCCGAGCACCTGGCCCAGGTGGACCGCATGCTCTCCACCTGCATGGCGGAGCTGCACCAGCTGTGGCTCGAGCTGCCCGACGACGAGCCGGACCAGCTGGACATCCTGGGCGAGAACGACCTGCCGCAGTTCATCGACGCGCTGCTGGGCACCGGCGGCAAGCGGTTCCGGCCGGTGATGAGCTACCTCGGGTGGCTCAGCGCGGGTGGCCGGGCGCGCGGCGTCGGCGCACCCGACGTGGTGCGGGTCGGCGCCGCTCTCGAGCTGCTGCACCTGTTCGCCCTGGTCCACGACGACGTGATGGACGAGTCGGCCTCCCGCCGGGGCCGGCCGACCGTGCACGTGCGCGCCGGTCAACTGCACGCCGCCGCGCTCGGCGTCGGCAGCGCCGCCAGGTTCGGCGACAGCATCGCCATCCTGGTGGGCGACCTCGCCCATGCCGAGGCGGGGCACCTGGCGGCCGACCTGCCGGCACCGATGCGCCGCATCTGGCGGGTGCTGGTGGCCGAGTTGGTCGCCGGGCAGCGCCGCGACCTCGTCGGCACCTCCACCGGGCGGCGTGACCTGGCGTTCGCCCGCACGGTCGCCCGGATGAAGTCCGGCCGGTACACCGTGGAGCGGCCACTGGAGCTGGGCGCCGCCGCCGCCGGCGCCGACGACGCGGCCGCCGCCGGGCTGGCCCGCTACGGGCACGCGATGGGCGAGGCCTTCGCCCTGCGGGACGACCTGCTCGGCGTCTGGGGCGACCCGGTGCGGACCGGTAAACCCTCGGGCGACGACCTGACCTCGGGCAAGCCGACGGTGATCCTCGCGCTGGCCCAGGACCTGCTGCGCGGGCCCGCCGCCCGGTCTGCCCTCGAGCGGGTCGGCTCGCCGGCATTCGGCGCCGACGACCTGGCGCTGCTGCAGCACCACCTCGAGGTGGACGGCGTCGCCGATGCCGTGGAGCGGATGATCTCCCGCCAGGTGGAGACCGCGCTGACCGCGCTGGAGGAGGGGCAGCTCGACCCGGACGGTGTCGCCGAGCTGTCCCGGATGGCCCACCAGATCGCCTGGCGCGACCAGTGAGCGACGTCGTGGTGATCGGTGCCGGCCTGGCCGGCCTGGCAGCCGCCTGTCACCTGACCGGCCGCGGGCACCGGGTCACCGTCGTAGAGAAGTCGGACCTGCCCGGCGGGCGGTCCGGGCTGCTGCAGCAGGACGGCTTCACCTTCGACACGGGCCCGTCCGTGCTCACCATGCGGGACCTGATCGCCGGCGCGCTGGCGGCGGTGGACATCCGCATCGACGACGTGCTGCCCATGCGCCGGCTCGACCCGGCCTACCGCGCCACCTTCGCCGACGGCAGCACGATCCGGGTGCGCTACGGCCGGGACGCGATGCGGCAGGAGATCAACGACACCTGCGGCAGCGTGGACGCGGCCGCGTTCGACGACTTCGTCGACTGGCTGCGCCGGCTCTACCTGGTGGAGATGCCGCACTTCATCGACCGGAACTTCGACTCCCCGCTCGGCCTGCTCGCGGCACCCCGGGCCGCCGCGAAACTCCTCCGCCTCGGCGGCTTCGGCCGGCTGGGACCTGCTGTGCGCAAACGGTTCCGGGATCCCCGGCTGCACAGGCTGTTCAGTTTCCAGGCGCTGTATGCGGGGCTCTCGCCCGAGTCCGCGCTGGCGCTGTACGCGGTGATCACCTACATGGACAGCATCGAGGGCGTCTGGTATCCCGACGGCGGCATGCACGCGGTGCCGGCGGCGCTCGCCGCGGCTGCGCAGAAGCGCGGTGCGGTGTTCCGCTATTCCGAAGAGGTCACCGAGATCATCCGCCGCGGTGACGGCGGGGGAGTGGCCGGTGTACGGCTGGCCAGCGGCGAGGCGGTGGCGGCCGATGCCGTGGTGTGCACGCTGGACCTGCCCGTCGCCTACCGGCTGCTGCTGCCCGACCTGCGGCCGCCCCGGCTGGTCACCAGGGGCAACTACTCGCCGTCGGCGGTCGTCTGGCACGTCGGTGTGCGCGGCCTTCCCGACCCGGCGGTCGCGCACCACAACATCCACTTCGGGCAGGAGTGGGCAGGTGCGTTCGACGCCCTGCTGGACCGCAAGACGCTGATGCCGGACCCGTCGCGGCTGGTCACCGTGCCGTCGGTGGACGACCCGGCGGTCGCCCCGCCCGGTTGCTCCACGCTGTTCGTGCTGGAGCCGGTGCCGAACCTCTCGGCCGGCATCGACTGGACAACGCAGCGGGAACCCATGCGGGAGCGGCTGCGGGCGTTCCTCGGGCAGCAGGGTTATCCGACGGACGTCGTCAGCGAGGAATTGGTCACCCCGCTGGACTGGGAGGCGATGGGCATGCACGCCGGGACACCCTTCTCGCTGGCGCACACCTTCGCCCAGACCGGCCCGTTCCGCCCGGGCAACGTCGAGAAGCGGGTCCCCGGACTGTTCTTCGCCGGTTCGGGCACGGTGCCGGGCGTCGGCGTGCCGATGGTGCTCATCTCCGGGAAACTCGCCGCCGAGCGGGTGGACGCGCTGCTGCCGGCGGGTCGCTGATGGCCACCGAGCCGCCGGCCGATCCGGTGCTCGCCGCCGGGTACCGCCGCTGCGCCGAGCTGACCCGGCATTACGGCACCACCTACTCCTGGGGCGCCGCCATCCTGGCCAGGACCAACCGCCGGCACGTGCACGCCGTCTACGCGCTCTGCCGGCTGGCCGACGACATCGTCGACGACGACGGCGCGACCGAACCCGCCGCGGTGGCCACCACCGCGGCCAGGCTCGAGGAATTCGCCGGCTCCTTCCGCACCGCGCTGGCGGAGCGCGGCAGCGCCGACCCGGTGATGGCGGCGGTGGTGGACACGGTGCTCACCACGCACATCGACCCGGAGTGCTTCGACCGGTTCTTCGGTGCCATGGCGATGGACCTCACGACGACCTCGTACGACACGTGGGACGACCTCTGCGGCTACATGGAGGGATCGGCCGCCGTCATCGGCGAGATGATGCTGCCGGTGCTCGAGCCGCTGTCGCCGGCGGCCCGGGGACCGGCCCGGGCGCTCGGTTTCGCCTTCCAGCTCACCAACTTCCTCCGCGACATCGACGAGGACCTGGACCGGGGGCGGGTCTACGTCCCGCAGGAGGACCTGCGGCGGTTCGACGTCGACCTGTCCGCGCGCGCGGTCACCCCGCAGTGGCGCGCCTTTCTGGCCTTCCAGATCGAGCGCAACCGGGAGCTGTATCGGCTCGCCGACACCGGGATCCCGCTGCTGCCGCCGCGCTCGGCCCGGTGCGTCGGTGCTGCCCGGGTGCTCTACTCCAGGATCCTCGAGCTGATCGAGGATGCCGACTACGACGTGTTCACCTCCCGGTTGCGGGTGCCGACGTGGCGGAAGGCAGCCACGGCCGGGCGGGTGCTGATCACCGGACCTCCGACCGCCCGACGACCGAAACGGCTGCACCATGTCTCTTGAGATACCTCGCACCACGGCCCTGCAACGTGTCCGCAGTGCGGTCGAGCCGCGCATTCCACTCTCCCGGATCCCGCAGCCGCCGCCGCAGCGGATGAGCCCGACGTGGCGGCAGGCCAAGCCGTCCCGCATCGCCGCGTCGCTGGCGATCTCGCAGGCACAGAACTCCGGGGGCTGGTTCGTCGCCGGCGAGAGCCGGGACGTGCCGGCCGACCGGTCGATCACCAGGACCATCGCGGGCCGGGAGATCGTCTTCTGGCGGATCGCCGACGGCACGCTGGTGGCCGGGCCGGGTTCCTGCCCTCACCTGGGTGCGTTGCTCACCGACTGCGCGGTCGCTGACGGCACGCTGCTCTGCCGGTGGCACGGCTATCCGATCCCGCCCGGCGGCGACCGCACCTGGAGCCCTTTCCGGGCGCACGACGACGGCGTGCTGATCTGGGTCGGCCTGCCGGTGGACGGGGAGACCCCGACCGACCGGCCGTCGCTGCCGCCCCGGCCGCCGCTGGATGCGGCCCTGTCGGCGGTGATGACGGTGACCGGCATCTGCGAGCCGCAGGACGTCATCGCCAACCGCCTCGACCCGTGGCACGGCGCGTGGTTCCACCCGTACTCCTTCAGCCACCTGGTGGTCGACGACGCCGCCAGCAACGACAGCGTGCTGGCGGTCGACGTGACGTTCCGGTTGAGCCGGACCTGGGGGGTGCCGGTGCGGGCCGAGTTCTTCTGCCCCGACGCGCGCACCATCGTCATGCTGATCGTGGACGGGGAGGGAGCCGGAAGCATCGTCGAGACCCACGCCACGCCGACCGGAACCGACAGGGACGGGCAGCCCATCACCACCGTCACCGAGGCCACCATCGCCTACTCGCCGCGCAAGGGCTTCAAGCTGGCCAGCTCCGTTGCTCCACTGGTCCGCCCGGCGATGCGCAAGACCGCGCGCCGGTTGTGGGTCGACGACCTCGCCTACGCCGAACGACGCTACCGGCTGCGCAGCCGCGGCGAGTTCCCGGGCTGAGCCGGCTTCCGCTGCTGAGCCGGCAGCAGTCGGCGCGCGGCGCCGATCGCCGGGATCCGGCTGCGCATCGGCACCGTCCACAGGTCGTGGCCGGCCGCGCCCCAGCCGCCCAGGAGCGTGTTCGCGGCCAGGAAACCCGTGGTGGCGGCACGTTCCATCAGGGCGACCGGCAGGTCGCAGCGGACGCCGTCGCCGGCCAGCACCACCCGCGGATCGGGGGTGGCGACCTCCGGCCGCTCGACCCACGGCCCCGTGCCCACCAGCGGACAGTCGGCCTCTACCAACAACTCTTCCTCGATCGCTTGTGCCGCAACGGTTTCCGGATACACAAGACCGAGCTGACGGCGCAGGTCCGCCTGCACCGCAACGGGATCCAGGTTGTCGGGCAGCGCATAGGCGTGCAGTTCCACCACCGACCCGCCGTGCTCCTGGGCCCAGCGGGCCGCCCCCGCCTCGAACCTCTCCAGGACGGTGACGTTGTCCAGCAGCCCGTAGCCGCTGGTACCCAGGAACGCGACCCGGTCGGCGTCGACCGGCCGGTCCAGCCAGAGCCGCCACACCGCGAACCGAGGGGCGTTGCGCCCGGCGGCGACCCTGGCGCGCCACCGCGGGTCGCCGAGGCCGTCGGCGCCCGCCACCAGCCGGCGGGTGGTCGCGGGATCGGTGGCCAGCACCAGGGCGTCGGCGCGCATCTCGTCGCCGCCACCGAGCGCCACCCGCACCCGGGCCGGATCGGACACGTCCACCGATTCCACGGTCTCCTGCGTGCGCACGTCCACCCCGCGCCGCAGCAGGTACTTCCGCAGCGGCGCCCACAGCACGGTGTCGTAGTCGTCGACGGGCACGTCGAACAGCAGCCCCTCCGACGACCCGACGAAGTAGGTGTGGAACATGGCGACCAGCTCGCCGGCCGAGAAGTCGCCCGGCGGGGCGAAGAAGCTGCGGGCGAACACCTCCAGCGCGAGGTGTCGGGCCTTGTCCGGAAACTTCAGACGGTCCAGGAACTCCGCCGCGCTCTCCCCGTCATAGCGGGAGAAGGTCGCGGGGAAGTCGACGTCGAGCAGTTCCAGGGCCGCCGGGATGTCGACGTGCAGCAGGTCGCTCGCGGAGAAGCTCGGGCTCCGCAGCACGAAGGCGGCCAGGTTGACCGGCGGTGTGCGGGGGATGGTGGCGAACGAGTCGGTGTGGCCACCGGCCAGGGTGAGCGGGTAGTCCGCGACGGCGGTCAAACCTTCCAGGCCCGGGTCGACCCGGCGCAGCAGCGTGCGCAGGTTGTAGTACTGGCGGAAGAACGCATGGAACCCGCGGCTCATCGTCCGCTCCGCGGCGTCGGCGCTGTGCCGGCCGGCGGCGGGGCCGCCCGGCAGCGGCCAGGACCGCACCCTGCCGCCGAGTTGCTCGTGCTTCTCCACCAGCACGACGCCGACTCCCCGCTCGGCGAGGCCGACGGCCGCCGCGACACCGGCGATGCCGCCGCCGGCGACCACCACCTGACGCATCGGGCCGGTGGGCTGCGCGGTGCCGGGTGCGGCGGGGTGGTGGACGGCACGGGTGTCCCGTCCGGGAATCCAGCGGGTGGTCATGCGGTGGCGGTCCTGTCGTCGTGGTCGCCGGTCGGGACGGCGGTCGGTGCGGTGCGGCCGGGTTCGGCCCGGCCCCGGTTGGTGCGGCGGACCCACAGCAGGATCACCAGGGTCACCATCGAGAAGCCGAACCCGAAGTCCTCGATCGGGATGTCCCACGGGAATCGGATGCCGAGCGTCTGGTGCTCGTCGTAGATGACGATCGGGTCGGACAGCTTGGTCAGGTAGCCGTCCACCGGGATCTGGAACGCGGCCACGATCAGCATCGACCACCAGTAGCGCGCCGTGCGGAAGATGCCGGTGCGCAGCCACCACCGTTCCGCGGCCACGACGGCGAGAACGCTCACAATGGTCAGCAGGGTGTACTCAGGCACGGCTCACCCGGCCGTCTCGCGCTGCCGGCGGTCGGCCCGGCGCCGGACCCGCTCCAGCACGGTGCCCACCGACTCGAAGGTCAGCAGACCGCAGATCGGGATCACCACGAAGAAGACCAGTTCCTCGACGGGCATCCGGAACGGCAGGTTCAGCCCGGTGACGTAAGCGGGGTTGTACGACCAGTGGTGCCGGGCGATGCCGATCACGTCCCAGGCGGTGAACAGCACCACCTCCGGCAGCAGCACCAGCAGGACCGAGCGGAACCGGCGGTAGACGCGGGCGCCGAACACGAACTCCAGCGGCAGGGTGAGCAGCAGGCACAGACCCATCAGCAGGAGGTACGAGTAGTGCGCGATGGCGAACCCCCTGTGCAGACGCCGCTCCCGGGCCGGCGGTCCCGGCCTGTTTCCACCATAGATGTTGCCTCGATCCGGCCGTCCGGCGTCGGCAGGCGGGTGGAGGCGCTGGCGTCGGGACACCGCAGGGGTGGTTCAGGGCGCCGACGGCACGGCGAAGACGACGACGTTGTCCTCGTAGGTGCCGCGGTCGGCGTCGAACTGGCCGCCGCAGCTGATCAGCAGCAACCGCGGGGCGCCGGTCAGGCCGAACAGGGACGACGGCAGACCCTCGCTCTTGGCGAAGACACGGCGCGCCACCACCCGGTAGCCCAGTACACCGGTCGCACCGTGCACCTGCACGCGATCACCCGCGGTCAACTCGGAGAGTTGCAGGAAGGCACCGGCGCCGGCTGACGCGGAGTTGATGTGACCGTCCAGCACGGTGGTGCCGGACGCGCTGCCGGGCAGAGCGCTGCCGACCCACCAGCCGACCTGCGCAGGATCCTCGGGCACCTGGAGCGCGCCGTTCTCCGAGGCCACCGGAAGCACGTCGGCGGTGATGCCGAACCGCTGCAGGGTCAGTTTGGTGGGCACCAGGGTCCGGCTCGGTGCAGCGCTCGGGAACGGCTTCGTCGTGGTCGGTGCGACCGAGCCGGAGTGCGTCGGCGATGCGCCGGGGCGGTGCGGAGCGGTGGCTGCGCCGGTGGTGTCCTGGCTCGGCGGAGCTGACGTCGGGGGTGCGGGCGTCCGGGTGGTCGGGGACGTGTCGGCCCGCGCGGCCGGGGAGGTGCCGGTCGGGTGCGAGGTGGGTACGGCAGGCCGGGTGATGGACGACCCGGTGGTGTTCGACCGACTGCCGACCGGCCCGCCAGCGTCGGTGGGCCGAGTGGTCGACGCGGGCGCGACCGCGGCCGGACGGTCGCCCGGCACCGCGCCGAAGTCCGTCGGCATCGGCGTGTCCCGGAACAGCAGAATGCCGCTGACGACCACCAGCACCACTCCGGTGCCGGCAGCCGTCAGCGGCAGCAGCCTGCGGGTCAAGACAACCGGCGCCGCCGGGTGACGACGACCGCGGCGTAGGCGATCAGCACCAGGCCGAGCAGTCCGATGCCGACCTGCAGCATCCGGGTGGCCGGGCTGGTGGCCGCTCCTGCGCCACCGGAACCGGCCGGCACGGCCGTCGGCGCGGACCCGCCGAGGGCGGACAGCAGGTCCTGCGCCATCACCAGGTGCATCTGCGCCACCGGCAGATAGGTGGTCGCGTAGTCCTTGACGTCGGAGTCACTGCCGGAGGACAGCTCGGTGTTGGTGTCGGCGATGGACAGCTGGTGGCCGGCCACCTGGATCTGCGCGTACAGCACGTCGAAGTCGGCGTCGGAGGCGTTCTTCAGCTTCGCGGCGTCGGACTGCTGCATCGCGTTGGGGGCGGTGGGCAGCGTGACGCCGGCCTTGGAGGCAAGGGCCGTCAGCTTGGCCTGCGCCGTCTGGTGGTCGGCCTTCGTCTTCTCCGCCAGTTCCAGCGAGCCGGAATTCTTCGAACGGCTCTCCACGATCCCGGCCAGGGTGATCTCGGCCAGGTTCGTCTGGGCGTTCTTCTGCATGAACGTCGTGTCGACCGCGGAGGGCGCCGCAGCTGCAACGGCCGTTCCGGCTCCGACAGGAAGCAGTGCCGCAGCCGCAGCGACCACCAGGACAGCCAATTTCTTCATGTGTTCGATCCTTTTGTGAAGCCGGCGCCGGAAACACCGTTGTCTCGTCCGGGCGCCGACTTCCGGTTTCGGCCCCGACCGTTGATACCCGGGACGGAAGAAGATGAAACCACCTGGCGCACAGTGCGCCGCGCTCGTGATCAATTGCTTGGTACCGATCGGTAGGGGGTACCTGACGAATCGGAAGTTTATCTCCGAAACCGGCCGTGCCAGGGGCACGGCCGCCCAATAGGGAGCGTGAAATGAGTACTCCACTTGGAACGCCGGACAGCTCGTCCGGAACCGACGGCCAGCCGAGCCTGCCCGGCGCCGACGGCCGGTCGGCCCGCAACGCGTCGGAAACGGTGAGCCAGTCCGACTCCGTCCGGTCCACAGCGTTGCCGGACGGCAGTGCGGACGGCCTCCGGTCGGAAGCGACCCGGAAGTGGTCCGATGCCGACGTCACCGAGCGGCACGTCTCCACCGGCGCGGTGCACAGCCCGCCGCCCGTCTTCGTCGAGCGCACGGCGCCGGTCGAGCGCACTGCGCCGGTCGAGCACACGACGCCGGTGGTCGAGCGGACGGCCCCGCAGCCGGTGCACCAGAGCGAGCCCGTGCGCGAGGTGCACGAGGTCCGTGAGGTGCACGAAGAGGTCCGCGCACCGGCCCAGCGCGTCGGCGTGGTGAACGACCGGGAGACGGTGATCGCCCGCGAGCGGGACCGGTTCGGCGGCATGAAGTTCGGCTCCGCCTTCTTCGGCTGGCTGACCGCCACCGGGCTCGCCGTTCTGCTGCTGGCCCTGCTGACCGCTGCGGGTGTCGCGTTCGGCGTGGCCACCACCAGGAACGTCGACCAGGCCGTGCAGCAGTCGAACGCCGGGACCGGTACCGCCAAGACCGTCGGCCTGGTCGGCGCGATCGTGCTCCTGGTCATCCTGTTCCTCGCCTACTACTGCGGCGGGTACGTCGCCGGTCGGATGGCGCGGTTCAACGGCGTCAAGCAGGGCTTCGCCGTCTGGATCTGGGCGATCCTCACCGCCGCCGTCATCGCCGCGATCGCGGCCATCGCGGGGTCGAAGTACAACGTGCTCGCGCAGCTCAACCTGCCGCGCATCCCGGTCGACGAGGGCAGCGTGACCACGGTCGGCATCATCGCCATCGTGGCCGCGGTCGTCGTCGCGCTGCTGGGCGCACTGCTCGGCGGCAAGGTCGGCACCCGCTACCACCGCAAGGTCGACGCCGTCGGCTTCGGCGACACGGTCGACCGGGTCCGCACCATCCAGTAGCACGCAGCACCGCAGCACCCAGAAGCACCCGTAGCACCCCCAGCACCACTCAGTAGCACCGTGCGGGGACGCACTCCCGGCCCGGGTACGGTCGACGTCACGTCGAACCGGCCCGGGCCGTCTGCATCCGCGGGCACAGCCGAGCACCAGGGGGGCCTATGGAGTGGGGGCGCCCTCTGCGCCGCATCAGCGGCGAACCCAGCGCCGTGCTGCCGGGTGACCGCTGGCCCGGTTCCGTGCCGGCCGTCCGCCAGGTTCTGGACGAGGGGTTCGACCTGGGTGCGCTGACGATCCTGGTGGGCGACAACGGTGCCGGCAAGTCGACGCTGGTAGAGGCCGTTGCGATGGCCTTCGGGATGTCGTCGGAGGGCGGCTCGACCGGTGCCCGGCACGCCACCCGGCCGAGCGAGTCCGAGCTGCACCGTCATCTCCGGTTGACCAGGGGCGTCGGCGGCGCGCGGTGGGGCTTCTTCCTCCGCGCCGAGACGATGCACAGCTTCTACACCTATCTCGAGGACAACCCGGAACCGCATGACGTCGCGTTCCACGAGATGTCGCACGGGGAGTCGTTCCTGGAGGTGCTGAGCTCCCGGTTCTCCGACTCCGGGTTGTACGTGCTGGACGAACCCGAGGCGGCGCTGTCGTTCTCCGGGAGCCTCGCGCTCGTCGGCGTGCTGGCCGACATCGTGTCCAGTACTGCGGCACAGGCACTCGTGGCCACGCACTCACCGATCGTGGCGGCCACGCCTGGTGCGGACCTGTACGAGGTCGGGCCGTGGGGGCTGCGCCCGTCCAGCTGGGAGGAGCTGTCGCTCGTCCGGCACTGGTCGTCTTTTCTGGCCGACCCCGAGCGGTACCTCCGGCATCTGCGGTGACCGCTCGGGCCGGCCGGTCCGCTCCGCCCACGTCGCTGCAGGCGCTACGACGGACTGAACCTCAGGCCGACAGGTCCGCCGGCTCGACCACCGGGGCGACGACCGGCTCGATCACCGGTGTGCGGGTGATCTCCCTGCCGCCGGCGGACAGCTGCCAGGGCACGCTGGCCACCATCACGCGCGGCTCGAACAGCAGCCTCGCCTTGAGGCGCAGCGAGGTCTGGTTGTGCAGCACGTTGGCCCACCAGTGGCCGACGACGTATTCCGGGATGTAGATGCAGAACAGGTCGCGTGGGCTCTGCATGCGGCGGCGGGCCAGGTAGTCCAGCACCGGCCTCGTCACCTCCCGGTATGGGGAGTCGATCACCTTGAGCGGCAGGGCGATGTTCCGGCCCTCCCACTCGACGGCCAGCTTCCGGGTCTCCTCCGGCGAGATGTTGACGGTGACGGCGGTCAGCGTGTCCGGCCGGCTGGCCCGGGCGAACGCGATGGCGCGCAACGTCGGCCGGTGCAGCTCCGACACCAGGACCACGGCGTGCACGCGGCTGGGCAGCACGTCGTCGGTGTCGTCCGGCACGAGCTCCTCCCTGATCCGCCGGTAGTGCCGGTTGATCGCCAGCATGACGGCGAACAGCACCGGGATGAAGATCACCACCAGGTACGCGCCGTGGGTGAACTTGGTGACCAGCACCACGAGCAGGACGAGTCCGGTGAGCACGGCGCCGAAGGCGTTGATGGCGAGCGCGCGGTGCACCCGCACCCGGCCCGGACGGTCGGTCAGCGACGCGAGTTCCCGGCGCCAGTGCCGCACCATGCCGGCCTGGCACAGCGTGAACGAGGTGAAGACGCCGACGATGTAGAGCTGGATCAGCCGGGTGGTCGACCCGCCGAACAGCACGATCAGACCGACGGCGACCGCGGAGAGCAGCACGATCCCGTTCGAGAAGCTGAGGCGGTCGCCCCGGTTGTTCAACTGCCGCGGCAGGAACCGGTGCTCGGCGAGAATGGAGCACAGCAGCGGGAATCCGTTGAACGCGGTGTTGGCGGCCAGGATCAGGATCAGCGCGGTGGTGGCCTGGAGGAAATAGAAGGCCGGGCTGTGCACGCCGCCCAGGGTGGCCGCGGCGATCTGGCTGATCACCGTGCGCTGCGGGTCGCTCTGGCAGTTGCCGGCGAAACCGACCAGGTCGCAGGTGTTCTCGGTGATCCGCACCTTGCTGATCAGGGCGAGCGCGGTGATGCCGGAGAACATCAGGATGGAGATGATGCCCATCGCCGACATGGTCCGGGCCGCGTTGAGCGCCTTGGGCTTCCGGAAGGCCGGCACGCCGTTGGAGATCGCCTCCACGCCGGTCAGCGCGGTGCACCCGGAGGAGAACGACCGCAGCAGCAGGAACACCAGCGCCAGTCCGGTGAGGCCGGCGCTCTCGGGGCGGATGAGGTACCCGGCACTCTCGGCCACCGGAGGGTGCCCGGCGAAGGTCCGGCCCAGCCCGATCGCGATCATCACCGCGACACCGGCCACGAAGAGATAGGTCGGCACCGCGAAAACCCGTCCGGATTCCCTGATCCCGCGCAGGTTCATGGCCATCAGGGCCACCACGAAGAACACGTTGATCCAGATGCGGCCCTCGTTGAGACCCGGGAAGGCGGAGATGATGTTGTCCACGCCCGCGGCCACCGAGACGGCCACCGTCATGACGTAGTCCACCAGCAGGGCGCCGGCCACCACCAGCCCGGCGGAGCGACCGAGATTGCGTGAGGCCACCTCGTACGAGCCGCCGCCGCTGGGATAGGCCTGGACGACCTGCCGGTAGGACAGCACGACGACGGCCAGCAGCACCACCACGGCCAGACCGATCCAGGGTGCCAGGTGCAGGAACGCCAGCCCGCCGAGGCTCAGGATCAACAGGATCTCCTGGGTGGCGTAGGCCACCGAGGACAGCGGGTCGCTGGCGAAGATCGGCAGGGCGATGCGCTTGGGCAGCAGCGTTTCTCCGAGCCGGTCGCTGCGGACCGCCCGCCCGACCAGCAGCCGTTTCACCGCCGAGGTGGGAGAGGACACAAGGCCCGACACTACGTCCGGCGGCGACGCATGCCCGGCGTGAGCGCATCAGGATTCCGTCAGGAAAAGGTCCCTGGCGTCAAGGAGATGTCAAGATCTCTCACCTCGGTCCACGCCGTTGGCACCGGCGGCGGTGGCAGGATCGCGTCGGTGACCGCGCATCCGCCGGACGAGCCGGCCGCGACGGTGGTCGCCGCCGTGGCGGCCGTCACCGCGTCGCTGGCCCTGGCCGGCGTGGCCACGCCGGAGCGGGATGCGCGGGCGCTGGTCGAGCACTTCGGGACGGGCGCCGATCTGTACCGGGCGGCCGCCCGCCGCGCGGCCCGGGAGCCACTGGAATACCTCACCGGGATCGCCCGGTTCCGGTTGCTGGAGCTGGCGGTGGGACCCGGTGTCTTCGTGCCCCGGCGGGAGAGCGAGGTCGCCGCGCAACTGGCCGTCGGCGAGCTGCGCAGGTCCGCATCGGCCGCCCCCGTCGCGGTCGACCTCGGCGCCGGCAGCGGCGCTCTTGCGCTGGCGCTGGCCACCGAGGTCCCCGGCGCGGTGGTCGTGGGCGTCGAGGTCTCGCCCGCAGCCTTCGCCTGGATGGTGCGGAACTTCCGCGCGCTTGCGCCCGGTACCGCGCGGCCGGTGCTGGCCGACCTGACCGACGCGGTGCCCGACCTCGACGGGCTGGTCGATGTGGTCGTCGCGAACCCGCCCTACATCCCCCTCGGCGCCGTCCCGCGGGATCCCGAGGTGCGGCTGCACAGCCCGGAGGTGGCGTTGTTCGGCGGCCCCGACGGCCTGGACCTTGTGCGCGGGGTGTCCCGGACCGGCCGCCGTCTGCTACGGCCCGGCGGCTTGCTGGTCATCGAGCACGGCGAGCTGCAGGCCCGGGAGATCGCGGTGTTGCTGCGAGCCCAGGGGTGGGACGAGATCGCCTCCTACCGTGACCATCTCGGCCGGGACCGGGCGACCGCGGCCCGCCGGCGCCAGGGCATCGTCCGGGGCTGCGTCACCCACGACCTGGGCGCCGGCGACGGGACCGGGGGAGGATGAACCCATGATCTCGCCACGCTTCCCCGCCTGGTTCTTCGACCGCGACGACCCGTCACCGGACTCCCGGTTCTACCGCTCGGAGCGCCTGGTGACGCACATCGACGACGGCGCGATCGCCGCGGTCGGCGAGCTGTACGCCGAACTGGGCATCGACGGTGACGCCCCGGCGCCGACGCGGGTGCTCGACCTGATGTCCTCCTGGGTGTCGCACCTGCGGTCCGCGCCGGCATCGCTGGTGGTGCTCGGCATGAACTCGGACGAGCTGGCGGCGAACCCGATGGCGACCGAGCGGGTGGTCCAGGACCTGAACGCGGACCCGGTGCTGCCCTTCCCCGACGCGGAGTTCGACGCTGTGCTGTGCTGCGTGTCGGTGGACTACCTGACCCGGCCGGTGGAGGTGCTGGCCGAGGCGGGCCGGGTACTGCGGCCCGGCGCGCCGGTGGTGCTGACCTTCTCCAACCGCTGCTTCCCGAGCAAGGCGATCCACGGCTGGCTGGCCACCGACGATGCCGGCCGGTGCGCCATCGTCGCTGAGTACGTGCGCCTGGCCGGGTGCTACGGCGAACCAGAGGTGTCGGTGCGGACGCCGTCCGTCGACCGCGGTGGCCGGCCGTACCGCGGCGACCCGCTGTACGCCGTGGTGGCCCGACGGGCGGTCGGCTGAGCCGCGGCCGGGCCCTTCTCCAGGGTGCGCATCGGCGGCTTCTGGGCGATCACCGCCGGGGGCGCCTCAGGCGGCGTCCGGGCGGACCACCGCGACACCGAACGTGGCGCGCGAGATCAACGCATGGCTGGTGGAGCCCATCACCATCCCGGCGAAGCCGCCGCGACCACGGCTGCCGACGACGAGCAGGGAGGGCCGGCCGAGAGAACCGGGATCCTCGCAGTAGCCGAGCAGGGTGGCTGCGGCGCGGCCGCGCAGGACCATCGGGTGCACCGGTACCTCGGGGAACTTGCCGGCCCAGCGCTCCAGCTGCCCGATCAGCAGCTTGTGCTCTTCGACGTCGACTTCGTCCCGGTCGATGAGCACCGGGTACTCGCCCTGGAATCCGTCGCACGTGGTGTCGTCCCAGGTGCGGATTGCGACCAGCGCGGTTCGCCGGGTCGCGGCTTCCTGCAGCGCGAACTCCAGGGCGTCGTCGGATTCCGGTGACCCGTCGAGCCCGACCACGACGGGTCCCTCGCCACCGTCCGGTCGGCCCGCCGGGTCGGTCCGGATGACGACGACCGGGCTGTGCGCGTGCCCGGTGACCCGCGCGGCCACCGAACCCAGCAGCGTCTCGGTCAGCTGGTGCTGGCCGTGCGAGCCGACCACCGTCAGCACCGCGTGCGCGGAGGCCGTCTTCAACGCCGAGACCGGCGAGTCGTCGCTGGCCAGCGTGGCGACGCTCAGCCCGGGGTGGGCCTTGCGCACCGCCGTGGCGCCCTCGTCCAACAGCTGCTCGGCGACCTTCCGGGCGGCCGCCGGAGCGACGTCGAGCGGGAGGAACCCGGGCGCACCGAGCAGTGGCGGAACCGTGTACGAGTGGACGAGCAGCAGCGATGCCCCTCTCCGCTGGGCCTCGGCGGCCGCCCACAGCATGGCGGCAGCGGACGAGGTGGACCCGTCCATCCCGACAACGATCACGTTCTCGTCTTCGACGTTCACGGTGGGTTTCCTCCCGGAGGTGAGGTCAGCGCATCGACGGCTATCCAGCTGTCGATTCCATCGTGGAGGGGCCGGACGGCGCCGGGAAGTGCCGAAAGGCCCTGGCGGTCGCCCGGTCGTCGGTCGCTGCCGGCAGCGGCACGGTCCAGCGCAGCTCGGTGCCCCCGCCCCGCGGGACGTGCACCGCGAAGGTGCCGCCACATTCCGCGGCCCGCTCGGCGAGGTTGCGCAGCCCGCTCCGCGGCACCGTGTCCGGAATGCCGACACCGTCGTCGGCGACCGTGATCGTCAGATCTGCGTCGATCGACACCGAGACCGTCACCCGCTGGGCATCGGCATGTCGGACGGTGTTGCTGACCGCCTCCCGGACCACCGCCTCGGCGTGGTTCCGCGTCGCAGCCGGCAGCCCGTCCAGCGGGCCCGACAACCGAACGGTGGCGCTGATCGGTGTGTCGCCCGTCAGCTCCGCGACGGTGGTGCGGACGGCGGCCGGCAGTGACGGCGTGCCCGGCTCGTCCGCGTGCAGGTCGAAGATGGCCGCGCGGACGTCGTGGATGACCTCCTGCAACTGGTCGATGTGCTCGGCGAGCCGATGATCGACCTCGGGTGCGCAGGATCGGCGTCTCGTGCTCTGCAGGGCGAGCCCGATCGCGAACAGCCGCTGGATGACGTGGTCGTGCAGATCCCTCGCGATGCGGTCCCGCTCGGCGACGATCTCCAGGGCGCGGCGCGCGCTCTGGTTCTCCGCGTGCTGCAGCACCAGCGCCGCCTGGTTGGCGAAGGAGGCGACCACCTGCAGTTGCGCCTCGTCGAACGGCGCCGCGCCGGTCGAGCGAACCGCCAGCAGCACGCCGGCGACAGCACCGCCGGTCAGCAGCGGCAGCGCCAGCGCCGGCCCGAAGTCGATGCCCAGGCCGTCCGCGAGATCCAGCGCCAACCGATCGACGTTGCGGGGCAGGTGATCGGCGAAGACGGCCCCGGTGGTGGTGCCCGACAGCGGAATCGTCCGGCCGGTGATGGTGTCGGCGCCCATCCCCACGCAGACGGCGACGGTCAGCTCACGGATCTCGGCTGTACCGCTCACCACGGGTACCGCGATCAAGGTGTAGTCCGCAGCGGTCAGTTCCAGCGCCCGGTGCGCCACCAGGTGCAGGACCTCGGCGGGGTTGCTGCCCTCCAGCAGCTGCACGGTGATCTCGCCGGAGGCCTCCAGCCACCGCTGACGCCTGCGCAGCTCCTGGTAGAGCCGTCCGGTGTCGATGACCGCCACCTGCTGTGGCACCTGCCGGTCACGCGAGGATTCGACGGTCACGCCCCATCGTGACACGTGCGCGGCCGACACAGCCAACTATCTTTCTCGGGCGGCGACCAGCGCCCTGCCGGTTCACCGTCTCGGTGGCGCCGATCCCCGGAGAGGCGGGTGCGCGCGGTGGTGATCGTCGTCTCCGGCCATGGCGTGCCGGCAGTGCCGAAGGTCCCGTTCGCGCCGGTGAACGGTGCGCAACCCGGGGACGTTCGACCCTGGTCAGGGCGCCCGCCCGGCCGCACAGTGGAGGTCGGGGGCACGTCATGCGATCGGACGGTGGGTGTGGCGGATCCAGCAGCCCAGAGGGGTGCCGCTCGATGGCCGGGCCCGACCGGTCCGCGGGATTGCTGACGGCGCCCCAGGTGCGCGAGGTGGTCGGAATGGCTACTGAATGCGTGTTCTTCCCCTGCGTCGGGGCGTGGCGGATCGATGGCGACCCGGTCGGTCTGACGATCCGTGCAGTTGCACCACCGCTCCCCGGTGACGCCGGCCGGACCCAGCGGATCGCCTGCGGCGCACTGCTGTTGAACCTCCGGGTGGCCATTCGCAGCCTCGGGATGGCGGCGGTGCCTGCACTGCTGCCCGACCCGGACCGCTCCGACGTGCTGGGTGTGGTGGAGTCCAGGGACCTGATCCCCGCCACGGCATCCGATCTGGTGCTCGCGCGGGCGCAATCCCGCTCCGCCGGCGGATCACCGCAGCCCGGTTCCATCGACGGCAATTCTCTTGCACAGCACGCTCTGGGCCACGCGGCGAGGACCGAAGGGGCCTGGCTGGCGGCTCTGGACCCGGGGCGGCTCCGGCCCGGCGACCTGACGCCGGCGACGTCGTCCGGCCGGCTGGTCGTCGTGGTCGGCACGCTGGACGACGGTCCGCTGGCCCAGCTCCAGGCCGGCCAGGGCGCACAGCGTGTCGTGCTCACCGCCATCGGCCTGGGACTGCTGCCCACCGTGCTCACTGCACTTCCGGGCAGCCCGGCGAACCGCCGTCGCCTACGCCGACTGCTCGGCGGGGCGCTGTGGCCGCAGGTCGTGCTCGCGCTGGGTCCCGCCCGGCCGTAGCCGATCGCCGATCGCCTATTGCCGGACGGCAGAGCACAACGGCCCTGGTCGCCGGAGCCGCCGGCAGGGGAGCATCAGTGGCATGACCCAGACATCCCTGCACAGCAGCGAGCACCTCCGCACGTCGGTCCTGGACGAGTTGCGCTGGCTGCCCAGCGTGGACAGCGACCGGATCGAGGTCAGTGTCGACGGTGGCTGCGTCACTCTCACCGGCTCGGTGCCGACCTATCCGGAGACCTTGCTGGCGGCCAAGGCTGCGCTGCAGGTCCGCGGGATCATGGCGGTCGCGCAGGAGTTGAAGGTGCGCGGGCAGTGGGCGGCGGCGACCGATTCGGAGATCGGCAGGCAGGCCGCCGAAGCCGTGGACCGGGCGGTGAACGTGCCCGACACGGTCAAGGTGTCGGTCCACGACCACATGATCACCCTCTCCGGGGACGTCGCCTGGCAGTACCAGCGTGAAGCTGCCTGTCGCGCGGTGAACTACATCCAGGGCGTCACCGAGGTGCGGAACGAGATGACGGTCCGACCCGGAGCCGTCGCGGCCGGGATCGCCCGCGACATCACCGCCGCCCTGGTGCGAAATGCGCAGTTCGAAGGCGAGCACCTGACGGTCACCACCGACACCAGGGGCGTGGTCACCATGTCGGGCACGGTGCGTTCGTCAACCGAGAAGCGCCAGGCGGAGACCGTGTGCTGGCGAGCGCCCGGCGTCATGGCGGTGGTCAACGAGCTGGTGGTCGCCAGCTGAACGGCCTCGACCGCCGCCCCGGACGGCGCACACCCGGGGGCGCTCAGTGGCCTGACTGCGACCAGGACCGCTGGTCCTGGATCTGGGTGACCAGCACGGCCGCCTGGGTCCGCCGTTCCATGCCCAACTTGCCCAGCAGCCGGGACACGTAGTTCTTGACGGTCTTCTCCGAAAGGAACATCCGGTCGGCGATCTGCCGGTTGGTCAGGCCCCCGCCGATGTGATCGAGCACAGCGCGTTCCTGCTCGGTCAGCATGGCCAGCGGTCCTGGCTTCTCCGCGGTGGCCCGCAGCTTGTCCATCAGGGCGGCCGCTGCCCGGCCGTCCAGCAGCGACCGTCCGGCGCCGACCGTCCGGATCGCCGACACCAGATCCAGACCCTTGATGTCCTTGATGACGTAGCCGGCCGCGCCGGCCAGGATGGCGTCCATCATGGCCTGCTCGTCGGTGAACGAGGTCAGTATCAGGCAGTGCAGGTCCGGGAGCTGGGAGCGGAGCTCGCGGCACAGCTCCACGCCGTTGCCGTCGGGCAGCCGGACGTCCAGGACGGCCACGTCGGGGAGCAGTGCCGGGATTCGGGCCAGCGCCTCGGACATGGAGCCGGCCTCCCCCACGACGGTGAGGTCGTCCTCCTCGTTCACCAGCTCGGCCACCCCGCGCCGCACCATCTCGTGGTCGTCGACGAGGAAGACCGTCAGCATTCTGCACGCCCCGTTCGGTTGATCCGGCCGCACGTGGACGTGGTCGCCGCGTCGACCCTGCGCCCCACAGTACGTCGGTGCCGTGCGACCACCGGGCCCCCGCACGACACCGACCGATCGCGGCAGCGGTGCACCGACCGATCGCGGCAGCGGGGCGCCGACCGATCGCGGCAGCGGGGCGCCGACCGCCGCGGACGGCGGCGCCGCGAGCTCACGCCCGGGTGCCCGCTGGTTCGGGCGCCGGCGCAGCGGCGTGCTTCCCACCGGTCAGCGCATCCACGGCCGCACTGGTGCGCAGGCGGGCCGCGGGGGCTTCGCCGGCCGCCTGGTGCACGACCAGCACGGGGCAGGCAGCGTGCGCGGCGATCCGCGCGCTGACCGATCCGAGCATCGTTCCGACGACTCCGGAGTGCCCGCGACTGCCGACCACCAGCATCGCGGCGCCCGCGCTGAGCCGGATCAGGGCGTCGGCAGGGTCACCGTTCACCGGGACCGCGTCGACGTCGGTGACGACGTCGGGATGGAACGCCTCGCGGATGCTGTTGTGCAGTATTTCCCTGCTGTCCTCCTCGGGGTGGTAGGACATCGGCGGGAACAGGCCGTTCTGCTGGTGCCACGCGCAGACGGCGAGAACGGTGGTGCCCAGCAGTCGGGCCTGCAGCCGTCCCTGCCGCAGTGCTTCGAGGGAGGACGGCGAGCCGTCCACCGCGACGATCACGCGCGGATGGGAGATGGGTGACGGGGTCATGGATCGGTGCTCCTTCTCGGTGTCGGGATCGTTCCCGACGGGGTGGTGGTGAGCGGGTCTGGTGGCGTGGCCGTCAGAGGCGTTCCGGCCAGGTCCAGTTGGCGATCGCCGGGTCGTCCTCGCCGTGCACCCTGGTGTAGGTGCGCGCGGCGAGACGGGCATCGGCCATCTGCTGCCGCAGGATCGCCGCGCGGCTGCCCAGCGACGGCACCCGGTCGATGACGTCCATGACGAGACGGAAGCGGTCGAGGTCGTTGAGCATCACCATGTCGAACGGAGTGGTGGTGGTGCCCTCCTCCTTGTAGCCGCGGACGTGGAAGTTGCGATGGTTGTTGCGGCGGTAGGTGAGCCGGTGGATCAGCGACGGATATCCGTGGTAGGCGAAGACGACCGGCTTGTCCGCGGTGAACAGCGCATCGAACTCCCGGTCCGACAGCCCGTGCGGGTGTTCGGTGTCCGGTTCCAGTCGCATCAGGTCCACCACGTTGACCACCCGCACCTTCAATTCCGGTAGATGGGTGTGCAACATGTCAGCTGCCGCAACGGTTTCCAGGGTTGGCACGTCGCCGGCGCAGGCCAGGACGACATCGGGTTCGCCGTCGGTGTTGCCGGCCCACGGCCAGATGCCCAGCCCGCGCGTGCAGTGCGCGATCGCCTCTTCCATCGTCAGGTAGGTCAGTTCCGGGTTCTTCCCGGCGACGATGACGTTGACATAGTGCCGGCTGCGCAGGCAGTGGTCGGCAACGGAGAGCAGGCTATTGGAATCCGGTGGGAGATACACCCGGACGATTTCCGCCTTCTTGTTCACCACGTGGTCGATGAAGCCGGGATCCTGGTGCGAGAGCCCGTTGTGGTCCTGCCGCCAGACATGCGACGACAACAGGTAGTTCAGCGAGGCGATGGGCGCCCGCCAGGGGATGTGGCGGGTGGTCTTGAGCCACTTCGCGTGCTGGTTGAACATCGAGTCGACCAGGTGGATGAATGCCTCGTAGCAGTTGAACAGCCCATGCCGCCCGGTCAGCAGGTAACCCTCCAGCCAACCCTGGCACAGGTGCTCCGACAACACCTCCATCACCCGACCGTCCGGAGCGAGATGGTCGTCACCGTCGATGGTTTCGGCATCCCACGCCCGGTCGGTCGTTTCGAACACGGCCTGCAGCCGGTTCGACGCCGTCTCGTCGGGGCCCATCACCCGGAAGTTGTCCGGGTTGCGGTGGACGATGTCGCGGAGGAAGCCGCCCAGCACCGCGGTGGCGGCACTGTAGCCGTTGGCCGGCCGGTCGACCGGGACGGCGTAGTCGCGGAAGTCGGGCATCACCAGGTCGTGCAGCAGCAGCCCCCCGTTGGCATGCGGATTGGCGCTCATCCGCGACGTTCCGTGCGGGGCAAGCGCCTGCAGCTCCGGCAGCAGCGCGCCGGTGGCGTCGAACAGGTCCTCCGGGTGGTAGCTGCGCATCCACTGCTCCAGCAGGGCGCGGTGCTCGGGGTTGTTGCGCGTCTCGGCCAATGGCACCTGGTGCGACCGGAAGGTCCCTTCCACCTGGACCCCGTCGACCTCCTTCGGGCCGGTCCAGCCCTTCGGGGTGCGCAGGACGATCATCGGCCAGGCGGGGCGGGTGCCCGCCGGGCGGCCCGCCCGGGCGCGCTGCTGGATGGCCGAGATCTCTTCCAGCACCACGTCCAACGTGGCGGCCAGCTGCTGGTGCACCTCCGCCGGGTCGGAGCCGCCGACGAAATGCGGGGCATAACCGTAGCCGCGCATCAACTCCGCCAGTTCTGTCTGCGGGATGCGGGCGAGCACGGTCGGATTGGCGATCTTGTAGCCGTTGAGGTGCAGGACGGGAAGGACAGCGCCGTCGGTCACCGGATTCAGGAACTTGTTGGAGTGCCAGCTCGCCGCCAGCGGGCCGGTTTCAGCTTCGCCGTCACCGACGACGCACATCACCAGCAGGTCCGGGTTGTCCAGCGCTGCGCCGTAGGCGTGCACCAGGGAGTACCCCAGCTCGCCGCCCTCGTGGATCGACCCGGGTGTCTCCGGAGCCACGTGGCTGGGAATCCCGCCAGGGAAGGAGAACTGGCGGAACAGCGCCCGCAGGCCGTCCTCGTCCCGGCCGATCGCCGAGTAGACCTCGCTGTAGGTGCCTTCCAGGTAGGCGTTCGCCACCAGCCCGGGACCTCCGTGACCGGGCCCGGTGACGTACAGCGCATTCAACCTCCGTGTCCTGATGACCCGGTTCATGTGTGCGTACAGCAGGTTCAGGCCGGGTGTGGTGCCCCAGTGCCCCAGCAGCCGCGGTTTCACGTGCTCGGCCAGCAGCGGCTCGCGCAGCAGGGGGTTGTCCAGCAGGTAGATCTGGCCCACTGACAGGTAGTTGGCGGCTCGCCAGTACCGGTCCAGCAGGCCCAGTTCCTGGTCGTCGAGCGGATGGGCATGGCCGGTCGTCGTATCGACTGCGCTGTTCACGGAGAAGTCCTCCAGGAGGTCTCGGCGCCGGGCGAACATTTGAAAGTCCACTGTCCACTCGCTACCTGGGCGGGCAAGGTCGTACGCCGCCCACCATTCCCCGGGGCGCCGGCAGGTGCATAGGGCCGATGGTCCCTTCCGGCAGGGCCGCCCGGTCCTGTCGACGGTGACCGGCCGGCGACGACGATGGCACCGTGAACGTCTCATGACGTCGGTGATCCATCCCGAGAAGATCGACCCGACGCTCCCTACCATCGGCTCCGACGCATCTGCCGTGATGTCCGCCGCTGCGCAGCATCCGGCACAGGTGCTCTCAGCCCTGGGCACCTCGTCGGCGCAGGGCTTGTCGGACGAAGAGGTGGTGCGCCGGCGGTCGGTCTACGGTGCGAACGCCGTGTCCTCGCACCGCGCCCGGATGTGGCCCGTGCTCTGGCATCAGCTCCGCTCCCCGCTGCTCGGTCTGCTGCTCGTCGCAGCGGTCGCGTCCTACTTCGTCGGCGAGCGCAGCGACGCGGTCGTGATCGGCGCCATCTTGGGGCTGTCGGTGGGGCTGGGCTTCGTCAACGAATACCGGGCCGAGAAGGCCGCCGAGGCGCTGCACTCGCAGATCCGGCACGAGACCGTCGTCGTGCGCGGCGGCCGGCCGGTGCGGATCGACGTGGTCGACCTGGTGCCCGGGGACCTCGTCGAGCTGGCCCTCGGTGACCTGGTGCCCGCCGACACGCGGCTGATCGAGACAACCGGACTCGGCTGCGACGAGGGCGTGCTCACCGGCGAATCGCTCCCCGTGGGAAAGAACGCCGAGGCCACACCCGCCGGAACCGCGCTGGCGGACCTGACCGGGTGCGCGCTGATGGGGACCGTCGTGCACTCCGGCAGTGGCAGGGGCGTGGTGGTGTCGACCGGCGCCCGGACCGAATTCGGGCGGATTGCCGCCGGGCTGGGCACCCACCAGCTGGACACCCAGTTCCAGGTGGGTCTCCGCAGGTTCTCGATGCTGCTGGTCTACGTCGCGGGTGGGCTGACCACGTCGATCTTCGTGCTCAACGTGGTGCTGCACAAACCGATCCTCGACGCGCTGCTGTTCTCCCTCGCCATCGCCGTCGGTATCACCCCGGCACTCCTGCCGGCGGTGGTGGCCAGCAGTCTGGCCGCCGGCTCGCGGCGGATGAGCAGGCGGAAGGTACTGGTGAAGCGGCTGGTGTGCATCGAGGATCTGGGCGATGTGGACATGCTCTTCACCGACAAGACCGGCACCCTCACGCTGGGCCGGATCGATTTCGTCCGCGCCGTTCCGTCGGAGCCCGGCGGCGATGCCGATGCGGTGGTGCGGTGGGGCCTGCTCAGTACCGACAACCCCGTCCAGGAGGGCCGCCCGGTGGCCGGCAACCCGCTCGACCAGGCACTGCAGAACTCGCCCGCCGCTGAAAGAGCGCGGCCCGTCGCGGCCGGTTACCGCCGTTTGGCGGTCCTTCCGTTCGACCACGACCGCAATCTGGTCTCCGCCCTCGTCCGGGACGACGACGGGGCAGTCAAGCTGGTGACCAAGGGGGCCCCGGAAACCGTGCTCGACCGGTGCATCGACGTCCCCTCCGCCGCGAGGAGTGCCCTGGCGGAGGAGTCGCCGCCGGTAACCGGGTCGTCGCGGTCGCCATCCGAGAAGCGCCCGCCGCCACCACGGTGACCGTCGGCGACGAGGTCGGGCTGCACCTGGTCGGTTTCCTGGTGTTCCTCGACCCGCCGAAGCCGGACGCCGCCGGGGCGTTGCAACGGTTGGCGGGCCTGGGCATTGCTGTCAAGGTCGTCACCGGCGACAATCCCGCCGTCGCCGAAAAGGTCTGCGCCGAACTCGGCCTGGCCGGCGGAGAAACTCTGACCGGGGTGCAGCTGGCCGGCCTGGACGATGCGGCGCTGGCGGACGCCATCGCTGTGACAAGGGTTTTCGCCAGGGTCACGCCGGCCGACAAGGCCCGCATCGTCCGCGTGCAGCGCATCGGCGGCGGTGGCGTCGCCTTTCTCGGCGACGGCGTCAACGACGCACTGGCCCTGCACGCCGCGGACGTCGGTATCTCGGTCGATTCGGCCACCGACGTCGCGAAGGACGCGGCCGACGTGATCCTTCTGGAAAAGGACCTGGACGTACTGGCCGACGGCGTGGCCGAGGGCCGGCGAATCTTCGCCAACACCATGAAGTACATCCTGATGGGAACCTCCAGCAATTTCGGCAACATGTTCTCCGCGGCCGGGGCGTCGTTGTTCCTGAGCTTCCTGCCGATGCTGCCCTCGCAGATCCTGCTCAACAACCTGCTGTACGACGCCGGGCAACTGGCCATCCCCACCGATCACGTCGACGAAGACCAATTGCGTCGGCCTGCGCACTGGGACATCGCCTTCATACGGCGATTCATGATCTTCTTCGGGCCGCTGAGCTCGGTCTTCGACTTCGTCACCTTCGGGGTGATGCTGTGGGTCTTCCATTCCGGCCCGGCGCAGTTCCGGTCCGGCTGGTTCGTCGAATCGCTGGCCACCCAGGTGCTGGTGATCTTCGCGATCCGCACCCGGTGCATCCCGTTCTTCCGGAGCCGGCCCAGCCTGCCGCTGGCGCTTGCCGCCCTCGGCGTCGTCCTCGTCGGGTCGGTGCTGCCGGCCACGCCGCTCGCCCACGCACTGGGGTTCCAGCCGCTGCCCGTTACCTTCTTCGCCGCGCTGGCCGGGATGATCGTCGGCTACCTGTTGCTGATCGAAGCGGGCAAGAAGGTCTTCTACCGCGCCGCCGCAGCCCAACCGCCGGGGCCGCCCAGTATCACCCGCCGCTCCCAGCATTCCCTCCGCCGCCGGGCCGCCCACTTCAGCGGGTCGAGCTGATCCGGTGCCTGGTGACCGGTCGCCCGAGGACGAGGCGAGCCCGACGATGCACTCCCGCAGTCGCGGCCGGGGGTGAGGTGCCTACGATCGTCATCCCCGACGCCCGGCGTTCCCCCGCAGCGGTGAGACAGGCCGGGGGCGCCGGGCCGCGGTGTACCGGTGCGTGCGCAGGAATGGGGTGATGCAGGCGGTGGCTGACCCGAGTCCGGTGAGGATGGTTCTCCGATCGGCGTTGAACCGGGCGATGCGGCCACGCGACCAGGTGGCGATGGCGGCCTACCGGACCGCTCTGGCCGCCATCGACAACGCGGGGGCCGTTCCGGTGGGCGACGACCAGCGGGCCGGCGCCGTCGAGCTCTCGCCGGTCGGTGTCGGCACGGCCGACGTACCGCGTCGGGTGCTCAGCGAGTCGGACGAGCGGCAGATCGTCGACCAGGAGGTCCGTGAACTGCGTGCCGCGGCCGGCTCGCTGGCGGACCCTGGCGCCGCGGACCGGCTGCGCTACCAGGCGGACCTGCTCGACGCCGTGCTGCACGGTGATGCCGGTGCCGGCGGAGGGCGGGACGGTTGACCGGTGACCGGGTGTTCCTCGATCACCTGCCCTTGGCTCCCCGGGGAGCGGAGCGGGCGCGCAGAATGGCGGCGTGTTCGAGAAGACCGAGACCAGCATCGTCGTCCGCGACTCGGTGGAGGTGCCGGCTGCCGCGTTGTTCGCGGTGCTGGCCGACCCGGTGCGGCACCTGGAGATCGACGGGTCCGGGATGTTGCGCCCGGGCGCGGACAGCCGCCCGATCACCGGTGTGGGTCAGGTGTTCACCATGGAGATGCACTACCCGTCGCTCGGGGACTACCGCACCGAGAACCACGTGGTGCAGTTCGAGGACGGCCGGAGCATCGCCTGGATGACGGCGCGGGAGGGTCGGCCACCGGCAGGCGTGCGCTGGACGTGGGAGCTGCAGCCGGAGACCGACGGGCGGACCACCGTGGTGCACACCTACGACTGGTCGCGCGTCACCGATCCCGCTGTGCTGGCCCGGGTGGCGTTCCCGAGGGTCAGCGCGGAGGCGCTGGAGGCGAGCGTTCGCCGGCTGGCCGCGACCGCCTCCCCGGCGCCGGCCTGAACGGGTAGCCAGGACCGCCCCCGGCCGGGCCACCGCCTACCCCTAGGGTGGGCGGCAGCGGTTCCCCGACGACGGCGACGTTGCCGGCGGAGCGCGCCGACAGCACACCGACCGGCATGACGGAGGACCAGATGACGCCTGTACCCACTCGTGAGGACAAGTTCAGTTTCGGGTTGTGGACCGTGGGGTGGCAGGCCAGGGATTTGTTCGGTGAGGCGACCCGGCCGGTGTTGGCCGGGGTCGAGGCGGTGCACAAGCTCGCCGAGCTCGGGGCGTACGGGATCACCTTCCACGACGACGACCTGGTGCCGCCGGGTACGGACGCCCAGGGGCGGGACAAGATCATCGGGGAGTTCAAGAACGCGTTGGAGCAGACCGGGTTGGTGGTGCCGATGGTGACCACCAACCTGTTCGGTGATCCGGTGTTCAAGGACGGCGGGTTCACCAGCAACGACCGGTCGGTACGCCGGTACGCCTTGCGGAAGGTGATGCGGAACATGGATCTGGCCGCGGAGCTGGGGGCGCAGATCTACGTGTTCTGGGGTGGCCGGGAGGGGTCGGAGGTCGATTTCGCCAAGGATGTGCGGGCGGCGCTGGACCGGTACCGCGAGGGTATCGACCTGTTGGCGCAGTACTCGATCGACAAGGGCTATGGGATGCGGTTCGCGATCGAGCCGAAGCCGAACGAGCCGCGCGGTGACATCCTGCTGCCCTCGATCGGGCACGCGTTGGCGTTCATCTCCCAGTGCGAGCACGCCGACATGATCGGCATCAACCCGGAGACCGGGCACGAGCAGATGGCGAGCTTGAACTACACCCATGGCATCGCGCAGGCGTTGTGGCAGGGGAAGTTGTTCCACATCGACCTGAACGGTCAGAAGGGTCCGCGCTACGACCAGGACCTCGTCTTCGGTTACGGCGACCTGCTGCAGGCGTTCTCCACCGTCGACCTCCTCGAGAACGGCGCTCCGGGCGGCGGGCCGACCTACGACGGCGACCGGCACTTCGACTACAAGCCGCTGCGGACCGAGGACATGGCCGGGGTGTGGGAGTCGGCGATGGCGAACATGGAGTTGTATCTGACCCTGCGGGACCGGTCGAAGGCTTTCCGGGCTGATCCCGAGGTGCAGGAGGCCCTGGCCGTCGCGGAGGTCGCCGAGCTGGGCCGGCCGACGCTGGGCGACGGGGAGTCCTATGACGACCTGCTGGCCGACCGCAGCAGCTACGAGGACTACGACATCGAGGGCGCCCGGACCAAGGGATACGGTTTCGCCAAGATCCAGCGGCTGGCTCTGGAACATCTGCTCGGAGTGCGCTGACCAGCGCAGGCAGATGCCTCGCGGCGCGGTGTGGCCGGCGGGTGGACAATGGTGTGGTGCCCCCTCTTCCCGCGGTCCCTCCCTGGGCTCCTCCTGCCGATCTGCGGCAGGAAGCCTGGGACACCGCGGCCACCCTTGCCTCGCAGGGGCTGGAGCTGCCGGTCGTCGTCTCCAAGGTGCTGTACGCGGCTGGTCCGCGCATCGACCTGGAGGCGGCGAAGGCGGTGCCGCCGCGGGGTCGGACCTTCTGGGTGACCATGGCGACCGCGCTGGTGTGGGTTGTCGCCGTCTACCTCACCTTCGTGGTCTTCGAGTCAGGTGGCACCCACGCGGTGCCCGCGCTCAAGCTCGCCATCTACATCGGGGTGCTGGTCTGGGCCGTCGGATTCGGTGTCGTCGCCGCCAACCACAAGGTCCGCGAGCGGCGGGGCCGGGTCGGCGCGGCCCGGCGGGCCGTCGTGGAAGAGCTGGCGCGGGATGCGGCGCGCCGCGTGTGGGCGTCACAGGTCGCGGGGAGCTGGCAGCCGCTGGGGCCCGCTCCGGTGGGGCCCGCCGCGGTGGCCGACACCGCCCCGGCCGCGTGGCTCCGCCGCTTCGGGTCTGCACCGGGTGATGCGGTGCCGCTGCTGGTCGACGGCACGAAGGACGCCCTGCTGGCGGCGCTCCGGTCCCATCCCGGCCGCCTCGTGGTGCCGTTCGTCCGGGAACCCGGCTTCTTCAGCGACGCCGCACGCGAGCTGGCGGAGGAGTTCGGGATCGCGCTGTTCGTCTTCGGCCGCAGCGGACTGGTGGCGATGAGCGGGGTCGCTTCCGCCGTGCTGAAGGCCTACCAGTCCGCTGAAGATCGCGGGCCGGCCGAGGAACTGGCGCGCGCGTGGGCCGGGGCCGACCGGCCCAGCCGCGCGCCGCTTCGTCGGGTCCGTTGACGGGTCGCCCGACGTTCGGCTGTTCGATCCAACTGATCGGGTCGTCGATCAGGCGGCTGGGCGGGTCGTTGACCACGTCGGCCGGTCGGGTCGCTGATCGAGTTGGTTCCCCGAGGTCGGTGGCCGCGGTCGCTGATCGGTCCCGCGGATAGCCGGTCTCAGCCGAGCTGGGCCAGATCCGCCTGCAACGCGGCGACGTCCAGACCCTCGGGCGACTTGCCGTCGGTCAGCATCTCCGTCGACAGGTAGCACAGCGCCTCGTCGCAGTACTTGGCGTAGAACTCCCAGCTCATCTTCTGCAGCTTGCCCCAGGTGACGACGTACACCCAGTGCCGGTTGTAGCCGATCGCGGGGACGTAGTGACCTCCCTCGATCTTCGCGCCGTCCACCACCGTCCACGGCTTGCCGGCGCGGAACTGGTCCATGGCGCTGCCCGGGAACTCGATGCCGACGCCGGCGTTGCTGAACAGGTGAACGGCCTGCTTGAGCTGCGTCTCGTCGGACGGTGTGATCGCCAGGTAGGCGGCGACCTGATGACGCCGGCCGTCAGCGTCCACGACGCCGGTCTTCCGCCGGTAGCTGGCGGCCGCCTGCATGTCGGTGCCGCGGTCGGAGCTGGGGTCGTTCGGGTCGAAGTGGGTGACGGCGCTGTAGTCGCTGAGCACGGACTGGTCGGTGAAGGTCACCGTGCTGCTGGCCTCCGCGTTCCAGAGCATGGTCTCGTGGGCTGCGCCGGCGAAGACGCAGTCGCCCCAGTGGTCGTTGCCGAGCATCGACCAGGGCTGGGTGACCAGCTTGTCGTGCTTGGTGCAGGTGGCGGGCGGGGCGGGCAGCGCGGCGGTGTCGAGATAGGCCGTCAGCTTGAAGGTGACGGCGTCCTTGCGGGCCGGGGTCTTGCCAAGCTTCAACGACGCGAAGCCGACGGGCTGACTGACGGGCTTGCTCACTGTCGTGCTCATTGCATGCTTCCTTTCGGCGAGGGTTGTGCCTGTTCAGAGGCTGTTACCGACACCGTGATACATCGCGTCCCGGCATGCCCGGCCGCCGTGCCGCTCGTCGGCCGCTACGGCCGCCGGCGGGCGGCAGGTTGTGGCGGCGTGGGCGGCGCGCCGACCGACTCGCGCTCGATCAGCGTGGCCGGGAAGACCCGCTGCGCCTGTCCGTCGGACTCGCCGTCGATCCGGCGGATCAGCATGTCCGCGGCCTCGACGCCGATGTCGTAGATGGGTTGGGAGACAACGGTGACCGGTGGGGTGGTGATGCTGGTCCAGTCCGAATCGTCGAAGGTGATCAGCGAGACGTCCTGCGGGATGGACAGGCCCAACGACCGGAGCGTCCGGACGACCCGGAGCGCCACCAGGCTGTCCGAGGTGAACAGCGCCGTCGGCCGGTCCGGACCGGCCATCAGCGTCCTGGTGATGCGGTCCGCGCCGTCGCCGGCCGCGCCCAGCCGGATGAGGCTGCGGGCGTCGCGGACCCCGGCCTCCGCCATCGCCTGGCAGAACCCGTCGATCCGGTCGGTCACCGTCGAGATGCCGACGCTCCGGTCGTCGGCCGACGCGTCCGCTCCGCCGGCCCGCGCGTCCGCTCCGCCGGCCGACGCGTCCGCTCCGCCGGCCCGCGCGTCCGCTCCGCCGGCCGACGCGTCCGCTCCGCCGGCCCGCGCGTCGCTGCTGGCGGCGGGGTCGCTGCCGCCTTCCGGGTCGCTGCCGGGCGCGGCCGACCCGTCGACCAGCGTCGCCGAGAGGAACGCGATCCGGCGGTGGCCCGCGGCCAGCAGGTGACGCGTGGCCTGGCCCGCCGCCTCGACGTTGTCCACGCTCACCGTGGCCACCTCGATGGCCGGCAGTCGGCGGTCGAGCAGCACCAGCGGACGCCCCAGGTCGTAGACCGTGCGGAGATGCCCGATGTCGGTGGCGGATGCGGGCGCGACGATCAGCCCGTCCACCTGACGGTCGAGCATCACCCGCACGGCGTCCCGCTCGAACTCCACGTTCTCGGAGGTGTTGGACAGCAGGATGTGGTACCCCCGCCTCCGGGCGGCGTCGGTGATGCCGCGCACCGCGAGCGAGAAGTAGGGGTTCTCGATGTCGCCGACGACCACGCCGAGGGTGTTCGACCGGCCGGTCGTCATGCTGCGTGCCAACTCGTTCGGCCGGTAGTCCAGCGCCTGTGCAGCTGCCAGAACCCGTTGCAGCACAGTAGGACTCACAGCACCGTAGTTCCCGAGGGCGCGGGCTGCGGTTGCCTTCGCCACGCCCGCGAGCCGTGCGACGTCGCTCACCGTCGCCGCTCTGTGTCGGGCGTTGTGTTGCGGTCGCGTTTCCGGTTGATCCATCTATTGACTCATTTCACGAGCTGCGCTAGCTTTTCCGTATCCAGCAATTGAGACCGGTCTCCACTGTACCGATGAGACCGGTCTCAAGCTAGGCTTTCAGAAAGGAGTGACGTGCAGCAGTTCGATGCCGACGTGGCCGTGATCGGGCTCGGTGCCATGGGGTCCAGCGCAGCCTGGCGGCTGGCCGAGCGGGGCGTGCGGGTGCTCGGCTTCGAGCGTTTCAGGCCCGGCCATGTGCAGGGGTCCTCCCACGGCCGCACCCGGCTGTTCCGGGTCGCCTGCCTGGAGCACCCCAACCTGGTGCCACTGGCCAAGGCGTCCAAGTCGCTGTGGCAGGAGCTGGAGCGCCATTCCGGAACGGACATCCTCCGGATCACCGGTGGCCTGATGATCGGCGCGCCGGAGAGCCCCGTCATCTCCGGGACGCTCGCCGCCGGTCGCGCGCACGACCTCGCCGTCCGCGAGATCTCCCGCGAAGAGCTGGCGGTCGACCATCCGCAGCACCAGGGACTTGCCCCCGACCACATCGCCGTGTGGGATCCCGAGGCCGGGGTCGTCCGGCCGGAGGCCGGCATCCTCGCCGCCTGCTCGGCCGCAGCCACCGCCGGCGCCACCCTCTACTCCGATGCCGCGGTCGCCGACATCCAGCTGATCACCGGAGGTGTGCGCGTGCGCACCTCCACCCGCGAGTTCACCGTCGGCCAGGTGGTGCTGACCACCGGGGCGTGGCTGGGCAAGCTGGTTCCGGAGCTGCCGCTGGAACCGTTGCGGACACCGATGACCTGGTTCGCACCCAAGGCGGTCGGCGACGACTCCTTCGAGTTGTCCAGTTTTCCGATCTTCATCCGGCAGGTCGCCGCCGACAACTGGATCTGGGGACACGGGTCCACCGCGGGCGAGCACGGCGTCAAGGTCGGTCCGGATTCGGACCCGAACTTCTACCTGGTCGACCCGGACGACATCGACCGGAGCATCAGCGCCGCCGACTCCAGGCTCGTCTCGGAGCTGGTGGAGACGGCGCTGCCCGGCCTCGACCCACGGCCGACCAGCGTGACCACCTGCATGGTCACCCGCTCACCGGACGGCCAGTTCCAGATCGGGCGTCCCCACGACGACCCGCGACTCGTCGTCGGCGGTGGCTGCAGCGGCCACGCCTTCAAGCACGCCACCGGCATCGGCGAACTGCTGGCCCAACTCGCCTGCGGTGAGAAGACCTTCGTCAACACCGATTTCGTGAATCCCAACCGCTTTCTCTGACCGCGCGCACCACGCCGCGACCACCCATCCCGCCCGTCGTACCCCTCCCAGATTGGACGAATCATGTTCCGCAACCTCTCCCGCCGGCTGGCGGTGGCCGGTGCCCTGGCCGGGCTGCTCGCCCTGTCGGCCTGCGGCAGCAGCAGTACCACCACCCCTTCCGCCGCGTCCGGCGGCAGCACCGGTGCCAGCAGTGCGGCGGCCGCCGCGACGGACCTCGGCACCCTGACGCCCGGCCAGATCCGGGTGGCGAGCGTGGGCGACAGCAAGCCGTACACGTTCACCGATGCCAGCGGGAACTTCACCGGATTCGACGTCGAGCTGTTCAAGAACGTGGCCCACCGGGCCGGCATCGACAACGTGGTGTTCACCGGGCAGGACTTCTCCGGTCTGCTCGCCGCGGTCGCCAACTCCCAGTTCGACGTCGGCGTCGCCGCCATCGGCATCACCGCCGCCCGCAAGAAGACCGTCGATTTCAGCAACGGCTACCTCGCCGGGTACCTGACCGTGCTGACCACCAAGAGCAGCGGCATCACCAACGTCGCAGGTCTCGACGGCAAGCGACTGGGCGTCGTCCAGGGCACGCTGCAGGAGACCTATGCGGTGAAGAACTTCCCGAAGGCGCAGCTCGTCCGCTTCCCGGACAACAACTCGGCCGTGTCCGGGCTGACCAGCGGCACCATCGACGCGCACTTCCTGGACTACGAGGCGGCGAAGGCCTACATCGCCAAGAACTCCGATTTCGTCTCGGCGGCCGAGATCCCGTCGTTCGACGCCCCGGCCGGTTTCGCCGTGCGCAAGGGCAATACGAAGCTGCTCGACGCCCTGAACAAGGGATTGGCCGCGGCGATGGAGGACGGCACCTGGAAGACGCTGTACCAGAAGTGGTTCCCGGGCTCCCCGATGCCCGCGCAGTACCTGCCGAAGGCCGACCAGACCGGTGCCTCGGGAGCGGCCGGGTCGTCGGCCCCCGCCTCCGCCGCCCCCACGTCCTGATCCGCGGCCGCGCCCAACACAGGACTGATCATGGACAATTTGCTGAAGACCTTCTTCGACTGGGACTCGATGCGGGCGGTCATCCCGTCGCTGTTCACGGTCGGGCTGAAGAACACGCTGATCCTTGCCTTCGCCTCGACCGTGCTGGGCACCGTGATCGGCATCGTCCTCGCGGTGATGGCCATCTCCCGGACCGCCTGGTTGCGGATCCCGTCGCGCATCTACACCGACATCTTCCGCGGCCTGCCGGCCATCCTGACGATTTTGCTGATCGGCCAGGGGTTGGCCCGGGTGGGGCGGGACCTGTTCGGGCCCAGCCCGTATCCGCTCGGCATCCTGGCGCTCAGCCTGATCGCCGGCGCCTACATCGGTGAGATCTTCCGCGCCGGCATCCAGAGCGTGGACAAGGGACAGCTCGACGCGTGCCGCGCGCTGGGGATGAGCTACGGCCGCGCCATGCGCCTGGTCGTCGTGCCGCAGGGCATCCGGCGGGTGCTGCCGGCCCTGGTCAACCAGTTCATCGGCAACATCAAGGACTCCTCGCTGGTCTACTTCCTGGGCCTGCTGACGTCGGAACGGGAGCTGTTCCGCATCGGGCAGGACGCCGCGGTGGACTCGGGGAACCTCTCGCCGCTGGTGATGGCCGGCATCTTCTACCTGATCATCACCGTTCCGCTGACCCACCTGGTCAACTACATCGACCGCCGGTTCCGCCGCGGGCGCAAGCTCACGACGGTGTCCAGCGGACTCAACGAAATCTCCGAACTGGACGGTGCCGAATTGGCCACCGTCTCCCCGCAGCTGATCACCGACGGGCCGGTCGAGGCCGGCAGCACCCCGGCGGTCGGAACCGGAAGGAAATCATGAGCACCCCTGTGTCCAGCCCGTCCCGGACGGCTCCCACCTACCGCGGCGGCAGCCTCGACATCGTCGACCTGCACATGGCTTTCGGTCAGCTCGAGGTGCTCAAGGGCGTCGACATCTCGGTACCGGCCGCCAGCATCACCTGCGTCATCGGGCCGTCCGGCTCGGGAAAATCGACGCTGCTCCGCTGCGTGAACCGCCTGCAGGAACCCAAGTCCGGCGACCTGCTGCTCGACGGCAAGAGCGTGCTCAAGGACAATCCCGACAAGCTGCGCCGCCGTATCGGGCTGGTGTTCCAGCACTTCAACCTCTTCCCGGACCACACGGCGCAGCAGAACATCACGCTCTCGCTGCGCAAGGTCAAGGGGTTGAGCCGGGAGGACGCCGATCGGATCGCTGTCGAGCGGCTCGCCGAAGTCGGGCTGTCCAGCCGGGCCGACCACCGCCCGGCAAACCTGTCCGGCGGTCAGCAGCAGCGGGTGGCGATCGCCCGTGCGCTGGCGATGGAACCCGAGGTGATGCTGTTCGACGAGGTGACCAGCGCGCTCGACCCGGAACTGGTGAAGGGCGTCCTGACGTTGATGGAGGGCCTCGGACGCCGCGGTATGACCATGGTCGTCGTCACGCACGAGATGAACTTCGCCCGCCGGGTGGCCGACCAGGTCGTCTTCATGGACGAGGGGCTGGTCGTGGAATCGGGCACGCCGGACGCGGTGTTCGACTCGCCGCAGAGCCCGCGGCTGCAGCGGTTCCTGTCCGAGGTGCTCTGAGTGACCGCTCCTGCAGGCCGCGTCTGGACCGGGCCGCTGCGCGTCGGCCTGATCGGTTACGGCGTGGCCGGACGGGTCTTCCATGCCCCGCTGCTCGGCGCCGACCCGGACTTCTCGCTCGATGTCATCGTGACGGCGGACCCGGCACGGGCCGCGGCCGCCGCCGCTGCCCACCCCTCCGCCCGGGTGGTACCCGCGGCCGCTGACCTGTTCGGCGACACCGAACTCGATCTGGTGGTGGTGGCCTCTCCTACGCCGACCCACTTCGACCTCGCCCGGTCCGCGCTGCGGGCCGGGCTCGGTGTGGTGGTCGACAAACCGTTCGCCGTCACCTCCGCCGAGGGGGAGGAACTGCTGGCCGTCGCCGGCGCCGCCGGCCTGCCGCTGCAGGTCTTCCAGAACCGGCGGTGGGACGGCGACTTCCGTACCGTCCAGCGATTGCTGGCCGACGGCGATCTCGGCGCGGTGCACCGCTTCGAATCACGGTTCGAGTGGTGGAAGCCAACGGTTGGCACCAGCTGGAAGGACACCGCTGCCGGCACCGACGGGGCCGGCATGGCCTACGACCTCGGGTCCCACCTGGTCGACCAGGCGATCACGCTGTTCGGCCCGGTGTCCGACTCCTGGGCGGAACTGGACGTCCGCCGTCCGGGCGCCGTCAACGACGACGACAGTTTCATCGCCCTCCAGCACGCCGGCGGGGTGCGGTCCCACCTGTGGATGAGCAGCCTGACCGCTGTCCCGGGACCGCGGTTCCGCGTCTTCGGGTCCGCCGGGACGTTCACCAAGCACGGACTCGATCCGCAGGAAGACATGCTCGCCGCTGGCATCTCGCCGACCGACCCGGCGTACGGCCGGGAGCCGGTCGACCGGTGGGGTCTGCTCGGCACCGGTAGGTCGACCAGGACCGTTCCGACGCAGCCCGGAACCTACCCGGCCTTCTACCGGCAGCTCGCCGATGCGCTGTTGCGCAGCGGGCGCCTGCCGGTCGATTCCCGCCAGCCGCTCGACGTCCTGCGCATCCTCGAGAAGCTCGTCGCCGCGTCCGCCTGACGGCCGGCCCGACGGCTCCCGCCCTCTCTTCGCATGCTGTGTTTCCCGAAAGGAAGTTCCATGAGCACCATCACCCGAGTCGCCGTTCTCGGCGGCGGCATCCTGGGCGTCTCGTCCGCCGTCCACTTGTTGCGCCAGGGGCTTTCGGTCACCCTGGTGACCGAGGCGGAACTGGCCAGCGAGGCGTCGGGACGATCGCTGTCCTGGCTGAACTCCGCCGGGCAGCGGTCGACCGCCTACCACGACCTGCGGATGGCCGGGATCGAGCGGTACCGGGCGCTGTCGTCCGCGCAGCCCGGAGTCGAGTGGCTCCGCTTCGACGGTGGCCTGCACTGGGGTGCGGCGGGCAACGCCTCCGCCACGGCGGAGCGTTCGGCCGCCGAGCGGGCGCACGGGTACGACTCCGAACTGCTCGAGCCGGCCGACATCCCGGCCAAGGCGCCCGGCATCGATCCGGCCGCCGTGCCGGAGAACGCCGTCCTCAACCGCAGGGAGGGCTGGGTGAGTCTGCCGCACCTGATCGAGCACCTGATGGGTGAGTTCGACGCCCGCGGCGGCGAACTGGTCCTGCATGCCGGGCCGTCGTCCGTCGTCGTCCAGGACGGCCGTGCCGTGGGGGTCCGCGCATCCGACGGCCGCACGTTCCAGGCTGACGCCGTGCTGGTGGCCTGCGGCGCCGCCACGCCGGACGTCCTGGCACCGCTGGGCGTGGTGATCCCGAACGACTCGCCGGTGTCCATGCTGGTGATCACCGAGCCGGTACCGGGGCGTACCGACCTGGTGCTGAACACCCCGCGGGTGGCGCTCCGGCCGAACGTCGGAGGCACCCTCGCGCTCGACCACGACTGGTACGAGCGGCAGATCACGGTCGGGGCCGACGGTGCGTTGTCGGTGCCGGACGAGGTCGTCAAGCAACTGGCCGAGGAGGCGTCGGCCGTGCTCGCCGGCAACCCCCCGGTCGTGCCGGCGTCCTACAAGATCGGGTACAAGCCCATTCCGGGCGACGGCCAGCCGGTGCTCGGGCCGCTGCGCGACGTGCCGGGATGCTTCGTCGCATTCACCCACTCCGGGGCGACCCTCGGCCTGGTCGTCGGCGAACTGCTGGCGGGGGAGATCGCCACCGGAGTGGCAGATCCGATGCTGTCCTCGTTCCGTCCGGAACGGTTCGCCTCGTAGGCCGGGAGCCCGGTCCACCCGGAGACTCCTGGGCAGTGTCGCGGGTGGGGCGGGAGCTGTTGCGGTGACCATGTGGACAACCGTACGAAGGACCACCGACAGCCCCCTCGGCGACGCCGCGCGACTATGGTGTCCGGTGCACACCAGAACAGCGAAAGGCACCGCCAGCGATGTCCACCGAGACGATCGAGTTCCAGGCCGAGGCGCGTCAGCTGCTGCAGCTGATGATCCACTCCATCTATTCGACGAAGGACGTGTTCCTGCGGGAGCTGATCTCCAACTCCTCCGACGCGCTGGACAAGCTGCGCCTCGCCGCCTACCAGGACAAGGACCTCGAGGTCGACACCTCGGACCTGCACATCGAGCTCGAGCTGGATGCCGACGACCGGCGGCTGATCGTGCGGGACAACGGCATCGGCATGAGCCGCGAGGAGGTCGTCGACCTGATCGGGACGATCGCCAAGTCCGGCACCGCGGAGATGATCGCCCAGCTGCGGCAGGCGAGGGAGGCGGGCACCACCTCCGAGCAGAGCGCCGAACTGATCGGTCAGTTCGGCGTCGGCTTCTACTCGAGCTTCATGGTGGCCGACCGCGTCGTACTGGTCACCCGCAAGGCGGGCGCGCACGGCGGCGTCCGTTGGGAGTCCGACGGCGAGGGCACCTACACCGTCTCGGATGAACCCGATGCGCCGCAGGGCACTTCGGTGATCCTGCACCTCAAGCCGGAGGACGCCGAGGACGCGTTGCACGACTTCACCCGGCCGGCCACCATCCGGGAGGTCGTCAAGCGGTACTCGGACTTCATCACCTGGCCGATCCGGATGGCCGGCGAGGCGAAGGAGGGCGAGCCGGCTCCCGAACCGGTCACCGTCAACTCCCGGAAGGCGCTGTGGGCCCGTCCGCAGAGCGAGGTGTCGGAGGAGGAGTACACCGAGTTCTACCGGCACGTCAGCCATGACTGGCGGGAGCCGCTGGAGACCATCCGGCTGTCCGCCGAGGGCACGTTCGAGTACCAGGCG
>CAXTBG010000014.1:0-75119 GCA_964242105.1 uncultured Nakamurella sp.
TCAACTCCGGGCCACAAGATCAACTATCCGGCAGGGCGGCGTATCCGGGCTAAGCGGCCCAGGTCAGTCTTCTTCCTGACAGCCGGGACACCCCCCGAACCGGCCAGGACGATCGGAGACCGCCATGATCACCAGCCCCAGCACCGCCGCAGCCGAGACGATCGAGATCGACACGCCCGCGACGATGCCCAGCGGCGTCGGGGGGACCACCACGGCCGGTCGCGGGACGCGGATGCTTTTCCGGTCCCTGCTCATCGGCCTGCTTGCGCTGCTCGGCGTCGGACTGGCCGCCGGCACCGCCGGCGCCACCGTCGCCGCCGCGGCCGGAATGATCGGTCCCAGCGGCGTCGGCCATGCTGGATGCTCCAACAAGGCCTACACCAACACCCTGCAGATCCAGGTCGCACCCCCGACCGTCTACGCGCGGAACTTCAACGCCGGCGCCGGGAACGACGCCCAGTACGTGCGTTACGCCGTCTACCTGGTCAACGCACGCACCGGCGCCACCGTCGGGTCGACCGGTTTCAGCGGCATCGCCGTCGCCGTCGACAACGCACCGGCACGCTTCACCGGCTCCAGCTTCTTCAACGCCGCCAGCAACGGCATGTACGTCGTACAGATCCGGGTGGAATGGTTGAACAATGCCAGGACCGCGGTCGTCGGCTGGGCTGCTCACACCCTCGACGGCTACCGGTACTTCGACGTCTACAACAGCTACCGGGGCACATTCGAAACCTGCAAGAAGTTCTGATCCCTGCACCACCGGATGCACGCCGATCGGCTCCCGCGGACTTCCGCGGGGGCCGACTGCTGTGAGCGGGGCGAGGACCGATGGACCTCCCAGGGCCATGCGTCGGAGCCTGCGCGGTCAGATTGCGGATCGGTTCTGGCGCCGCAGGTCCGTGAGCGAGGCGGCGTGGTGGCCCGTCAGCCGGTCGATGTCGTCAGTGACCGTGGCGACCTCATCCGCTGCGATGGCGCGGTAGGTCGACATCCACGCGTCCAGCGGCCACGACGGTGCGCCGTAGGACGCCCGCGAGCCGTAGGCCTCTTCCAGTGTCTCGCAGTGACATCGCCACTCCGTCATCGATCAGCCGGTGACGACGGCGACGCCCGTGCGCTACTGGTTCAGGTGCTCCACCCTGCTTCAGAACCCATACCCGGTGGTGGAAACGCAAGGCGGACGGGGACACTGCGGTCGACGCGTCCGGCTACTACACATACGTCATTTCGATGAAGCGCGACAAGCCGTCCCACGCGACCGCGGCGAACGGTGTGACCTGGCTGGAATGGGCGCCGCCGCGCTATGCCGCGAACCCGCCGACCAATGTCGCGTACCTGAGGACCATGCTGCCCAGCCGGGACTTCCACCATGCCGTCCAGGGAGTCACCACGTCCTACAACCAGCCCCGCCCCGATGCCCTAGCGGCGGCCAGGAGCATGCAGGACTACTACCCGGTCGGCACCTACTGCCTGAAGACGACCTTCGAGCGGCGAGGACCGAGTGGCTGTTGTCGCTGAAGGATCGATCAGTGGCCGGATTCGGCCCTTGATGCGGCGAACGGAGCCCGTGGAGGTAGCGGACAAGAAGCGGAAACATTGCATTTGCCGGAGACAGACGCTCTCAGGCGTCCCATTGCAGCGCCGTGGGAGTACCCGATCATCAATGCTGTGAAGGCGATGTGGCCGGCAACCGTGTCACCGGAAAAACCAGGTGGACGACGCGATCCCCGGGGTTGCACACCGTCGGATTGCCGAGCACGACGTCCTCCGTCGAGAGGGTGCCGAAGAACGGCCGGTTCCCGCTCCCCATGATGACGGGCACCAGGTCGACGGCCACCTCGTCCAGCACACCGAGCTCGAGGCATTGCGACGCAACGGTTCCGCCGCTGACGCTGACATCTCTGTCGCCGGCCAGTTCCTTGGCTCGGGCGATCGCGGACTCGACTCCGTCGGTCACGAAGGTGAACGGTGCGTCGGGGTGGGCGGTGACCCAGTCTTCCGGTACGCGATGGGTGACGACGACGACAGGCACGTCCAGCGTGTGCCGACCGTTCCAACCGTCGGCGACGTCGAACAAGGTCCGACCGCAGACCAGTGCGCCGATCGACGCCACCCAGGTGCGCCAGTGCTCGACGTTGTCCGGAGCGAGGTGGACAGCGAAGTCCTCGCCGGGTGTGGTGACGGCAACGTCGCCACTCTGCAGCCAGTCGAACAGTCGCCCGATGCTGTTGTCCGGCTTGGCGATGTAACCGTCCAGCGACATGATCGCCTGTGCGACAACCTTCCCCATCATGACTCCGTCGTCGTGCGTGCCGGCTCGGCGGACCCCAGCACGCGGAACGTCAGGTGCGTTGCCGCCGGGGTGATCGTGGCGTCGGTGCGCTCCAGAGCGACTGCGGTACCGAGGGTTCCGAATAGTGACGTGCCCGCCCCGATCAGGCACGGAACCAGGTGCAACTGGATCTCGTCCACCAGACCCAGCGGCAGCGCCTGCTGCAGAACGGTCGCGCCGAACAGGTAGACGATTCCGTCGCCCGCGATGCGCTCGGCCTGCTCGATGGCGCTCGCGACGCCGTCGGTGACGAAGCTGAACACCGCGGGATAGGAATGCGGCGGCGGATGGTGGGTGACCACGACGCACGGGACGGCGCCCGCCGGTCCGCCGTTCCCCCACCCGCCATCGCCTTCGTTCTTCTCGAATGACCTGCGACCCATGACAACAGCGCCGACCCGGTCCATGAACTGCTGGAGGATCGCCCGATCCTCGTCGGATGCCGCATCACCGAACCAGTCGTGCAGCGACCCGGCCCCGTCGCCGAACGGGTTGCTGCGGCTGTCGTTCGGGCCGGTGACGTACCCGTCGACCGAGACCGACATGTCGGCGACCACGAGTGCCATGCCCGAGCTCCCTGCCTGAAGTAGTGCCGATTGGGCGGCATGTCGCGGCGTTGCTGCGCAGCATCCGTCCGTTCATGGGTATAGTGCACCGATCGGTGCACAAAGCGCAATCCTCAATCGCACGTTCTTCGCCCTGGCGGACCCGACGCGGCGAAGCATCCTCGAGCGACTCGCCGGTGGCCCGGCGACCATCGGGGAGCTTGCCCAACCACTCGACCTCACGCTCAACGGCGTCAAGAAGCACGTCGGCATCCTCGAGGACGTCAACCTCGTCGTCACGGTCAAGATCGGTCGATCACGCCACTGTCGGCTCGGGCCCGCGCACCTCGACGATGCGATGGACTGGATCGAGGATTACCGCCGCGCCTGGGAACGCCGGTTGGATCGCTTCGGCGCGTACGTGGAGCAGCAATGAATGGCCCGCTCCGGTTCTAACGACTCATCAAGGCGCCGCCGCGCGTCGTCTTCGACGCCTTCACCACCGCGGGCGGGCAGGAAGCGTTCTACGGACAGGACGACCCCGGATGGATCGTCGACTCCGTCTGCGACTTCCGCGTCGGTGGCGAGTGGACCGTCACCTTCGGGCCCGACCGCAACCACCTGTACCGCCACCGCCACCTCTTCCAGGCAATAGTTGTCGGACAACGACTGGTCATGGCCACCACGGAGATCCGCCTCGACGGCTCGATCCTGCAGTTCACGACCGAGTTCACCTTCGACGACCACGACGGCCGAACGCTCATGACGATGATCCAGACCGGCCTACCCAGCACCGAGCTGAGCGAGGAGCACGCGCGCGGCCTGCCGAACGCGTTCGATCGGCTCGCGGACGTCGTCGAGGACCCAGACGCTTTCCGAACGGCCAGGTGAGGATTGGCCGGATCACGCCATCAAATCCGTCCGCATCGGCTGGACGCAGTGTCGCCTGCGCTGCACACTTCCGGGGTGGTCGAGGTCACCGTCATGACGCCGGACGACTGGCAGATCTGGCGGCAGCTTCGCCGGGCTGCGTTGGCTGACGCACCCACCGCCTTCAGCTCGACCTTGGCGCGGTGGAGCGGCGACGGCGACACCGAGCAGAGGTGGCGGGCGAGGCTTTCGGAGGTCGCGTTCAACCTGGTGCTGTGGTTGGACGGAGACCCGGTCGGGATGGTCAGTGCCGACGACACGAGCGCCCACGACGAGGTGGAATTGATCTCTCTGTGGGTTGCGCCTTCGGGTAGAGGTCGAGGCGTCGGAGACGAAGCCATCCGGCAGGTCCTGCGCTGGGCTGGAAATCGGCATCCACGCCGAACACTCGTGTTGTCGGTGCGAACCGCCAACGTCCATGCCGTCCGTCTGTATGAACGTCACGGTTTCCGTGATGCCGGCCCGTCTCCACATGCCCACGACGAGCGCATCATGCGCATGTGACGCCCGGGCAGGCAGGACACGAGCTGCGGTGGTCGCGCTCGGCGGGCGTGGTCGCCGGCAGACTACTGGTCGTCCTGCAAGCCTGCCAGGGGCATCAGCCTGGCGACAGCGGCGCTCCGGCTGCGCACGCCGGAGCGGTCGAAGATGTGCTCCATGTGCTTGCGCACCGTGGCAACCGACGTGACCAGGGCTGCTGCTACCTCGGCGTTGCTGGCCCCCTGGGCAACCAGCTGCAGAACCTGCCATTCTCGAGCGGTCAGCCGCGGCGTTCCATCCCGCCGACGACGAGCAAGGCGGTCGACCTCGAACAGGTGCGGCGCCAATAGCCGGACAACCGCCTCGTCCCGATCGGTGAACTTGTCCGGGACGTCGCGCCACAGCAACAGCCGCCGGGTGTGGCCCGGCGGCGAGGGAAATCCGACGACCATCAGATCGCCCGTTCCGCGCCAGTAATTCTGGTACAGCGGCCAAGCCTTGATCTCCGATGTGCCGTAGCGGGCGGTCCATCGCTCGATCCGGCCCGGGGACGCCAGCCGCGGATTGGCCGCTGTCTTCGCTGCTGCGGAAAGGAACCACCATGGTTCGTCCGGCTCCTCCCGCTCGCCCTCGAACCCTTCGACCGTGCCCTCGACGAACTGGGCACTGACGAACCGTCGCCGTCGGTGGTCCATCTCCGATAATTGGACCTCTGTGCAAGGGATGAGTCGGTCCAGGACGGACAGCAGCGTCCAGGGAACGGTAGGCCCCTCGAGATCCGCGGTCATTTCCTCGATGGCGCCGACCAGGGTCCCCGCGTCGGGCTCAGGAGAGCTTGGCACCTGGCCTCCCTTCGTCGTGGGAAACCGTATCGCCGATGAAGGCATGTTGGATCCGCCAAATGAGGTAGAAGGAAATGCGCCTCAAGGCGTATGGCCGACGAAGCGGCATGCGACCAAGCTGTAGCGGATGTGAACCGCCGGCTCACACTAAACCCATTCACCGGTGCACACTGCCGGCGCAAAAGACCCAAGAGGCGAAAATGTCTGACAGGTTGCGCAAGTTGCTCGAGTCGATCATCGTCATTGTCGCAGTAACGTTCTCCTCGCTTCTGGGTGCAACGGCACATGCAGCAGCGGCACCTCCGGAAGGGGCAGATACTGCGGTGGTGGTGACAGCCTGGAATGCAATAGCACTGCGAACGATCGTCATCGAAAACCGCATGCCCATGACGTCCTCGGGGCTCTACCTCGGGCTCACCTCCATCGCCGTCTTCGATGCCGTGGCTGCAATCGAGGGTGGCCACCAGCCCTACGTCTATCAAGGTCGCGCACCAAAACACGCTTCGGCGGCGGTAGCGGCCGCCGCAGCCGCCCACCGGATACTGGCGCACTACTTTCCGGCATCGACCGCCGCTCTGGACGCCGACTACACCGCCTTCCTGGTGGGTATCCCGAACGGATCGGCGAAAACCGCCGGCCAACGGGTGGGGGAGGCATCCGCCGCGGCCGTCACCGCCGCCGTGCGACCGACCCCCGTCACGCCTCTGGCACCCACGACATCAACCATCCACCCGGCGCCTACCGTCCTACCGCACCCCGATTCGCACTCCCGCTGGTGCCCGAGGTGGCTTCCCTGCGCCCGCTAGGTGTTGTACCCCCGGAGGATCGGGATCGCCGGCCGGCGGTCAGGGCGACTCGACGCGGGGATCGATCGGCGAGCGGTGGCTGTCGGCGATGATCACTGATGCCCGGCCGATGTGATGAACGTGCGGCGGTCGGCCTGCGCGGCGGGTGTGCTCACGTCGTGGCCGCAGTCGTACTCGGCCCACTGCTTGGACGGGACCGCCGCAGCGAACAACGCGCGTGCCTCGTCGATCGGGACCGCGTCGTCCAACCGGCCGTACTGCACCAGCAACGAACGCGGATTGGGCTGGCCGACGTAGTGACTCACGTCCAACCAGTCGATCATCAGCTCATCGTCGTCGGTCAGTGGCCGGGCGAGCTCGAGGCTGTCCGCGCGCACCAAGCGATCAAAGGTACCGACGCCGTATCCGAAGATGACGACGCGGTGCAGTCGGCTGTCCAAGGCAGAGAGGTAAGCCCCGAGCATCCCGCCTCCGCTATGACCGAGGAAGCACAACGGACTTTGCCGGCCAAGGCGCTCCTCGAGGTGGTCCAGCGCGGCGAGCTGAGTCAACACCCCGGTCCGGATGACCGCTGCTGCCGCCACCGGCGCTGGGCGCGGATGCGGAACACGCGTAACCGGCAGGACCACCGTCACACCCCACCGCGCCAGATCCATCGCCTCGGCCAGAAAGAACCGGCGGCCGTCCTCAAATCCACCGTGGCAGATCACCGCACCGGGACCAGCCGCCGAACCGTTGCTGATGACTGTCGCGGGCGCCTCCACGCTCCCTTCGACGTGCACGACGAGCTCCTGGAACCGCAGACCGTCGCGATCGACTTCGGCCAGCAGCCGTGCTGGACGCCGTAACCCCGAGCGCTCGAAGAAGCGACCCGCCGACTCCGCGCAGAACGGGCTGCGCCACCACCGGTCGTCGTTCACCGGATCGTTGTACGCCCATCAGCCGCACCGCACCAAGCCGAATACATAACATCGCAGGTCGCCCCCATGCCGGACGTGGTGCATCCGCTCGTTGACCGGGCGAGAGGAAAGAGTCGGCAGTCGCGGAGCACTGTGCGTCGACCTTTTCTACGCCGTGGCCCTTTACGCTCGCGGCGTGGCTCACGACCGCGGTGACTCGTTCTACGACGCGGAAGACGTCCACCGGCGCTACACCGCCCACCGGTATGGCGAGTGACACCTCAGCCCGAATGACGTCATGGAGGAGCCTGCCGTCCTGGCCGAGGTGGGCGATCCAGCAGGGCTGCGGATCGTGGATCTCGGTTGCGGTGACGGGCGATTTGGCCTCCACATGCTGATGGCCGGCGCAGGCAGCTCCCGCTGTGCGGCCCTGGCCACCGCCACGCATCGATCGGGTCGGACTTGCGGTAGGTGCGGGCCAAGTCACTGACGCGGACCGTCCATTTGGTTGCACCCCGACGACCTTCTGCCCGCACTCAGCGAATCCCGCTCCAGTCGCCGGGACAGATGACGTCAATCCTCGACGGGCCAGATCCCTTCGTCATCCGGGCCGGCGAATTGTTCGACCAGGTGAATAATCCCCGGTGATCCCTTGTGGCCGTCGCGACCGTCTCCACCGCCAGCTGCCTGCCCTGCCCATCAACGGCAACGATGGTGTGAGACCGCCTGTACTCCAGTGCGCCCATGGTCCTGTCTCCTTCTCATTGTCAGCGACCGCTACTTCCATCTGGGCGGCTTGGATGTACGGCAGATCATCGTGCTACGGTCTGCCCACCCGGAGGCGCCGGGGCACGCTGGAGGATGGATTGAGTTTTCGAGCGAAGTTTGCGCTAGTTCCCCTGCGGGTCGGTATTCTGGCGATGAGCACTGCTACGGTCGCGTCAGCAGGTAGCACAGGGGGAAACCGCGCAAAGCTTTCCAGGAAATCCCGCGTCACGTTCTCCATGCTATTCCGTTCGCCGCATACATGACGCTGCCAAGGACGAGCGGACGACATTCGACCGTAGTAGCGGGAAGGACTGGATCGTGACCACTTCTGAATCAATTCCAGCGCGGTCGTCGCACACGCCGCTCGCAGACATTGGACGCTCCGTCCTCACGGTGCTCATCACGGTTGCTTCGCTGGCTCTGGTACCGGTGGCAGCTCCGTTTGTGACCGGGATCTGCGGAGCGACATCATTCGTCGGCTACAGGCACGATCGACGTGCGCTGTTGTTGGTGACCACAATCATCTGCACGGCACTATTTGCCTTGAGCGTTCTGGCGATCTTGCTGTCATCCTCGGGGTCGTACGACATGACATCGACCTCGACGTCCTCGTCGTAGATTGCAGCGACGAATCAACGGGCCGTATCGGCCTGTACAAAACGGAGCTCATCAACACCGATCGCAGAGTGTGGACCAGCCGCGCCGAGATCGAGCGGGAGACCGCCGAATGGGTCCATTGGTACAACACCGACCGACTGCACACCTCACTGGGCTACCGATCACCCCGAGAGTTCGAACAGCGCTACCGTGATACCACCGCGCATCCTACGGTGGCCTCAACACCACCGTCCGAGGGATCCAGGACGGTTCAGTTGAGCGGTGTGACGCCCTGTCCCGGTGAGGGCTTGGGACAACCCGACGGAGTCGCCGCTGGATTGGCAGATGTGGGGGTGGTCCAGTAGCCGGTCGGCGGTCGCGGGGGCAACGTCTTGGGCATCAGCTCGCCTAACCCGGCCCGGTGCAGGTTGGACCTGATCGCAACGGACCGCTTCTCGTACGCGGCGGCGACCAGGCGGTAGAGACCTCCGGCGGCGACGGGTAGTAGTGGTCGTGGCGAGACTCCTCGGTTACCCTCCATGTCGTCAGATACGTTGTGGTGGTTCATGTGCGGGTTGACGGCGCGGGGTGAGACCGCCGCGCCGAAGGTGTCCAGCCGGCGGGTGCCCCGGGTGAGTGACCGGTCTTCGGTGGCCCGCCGGGCCTGCGGCGCGTCGGGTCTCAGCCGCGCCCCCGCCCACCTCCGCGTCAGGGCGCAACCGTTGCGGCCGAGGCGTCCAGGTCAGTCGCGGCGTGGCGCAGCTGTCGATTGACGCACCACCAGGAGGGGTGGGGGTGAGTGAAGGGACTGGTGGGTCACGGGTCCCTTGTCGACCACGCGAGCGACCGCGGCCGCGCCGAGTTCCCGCAGAGGCATCCGCACGGTCGTCATCGGCGGCCAGGTGGCATCGGCGTACCAGACGTCGTGCAGCGCGACCATCGAGACGTCACTCGGAACGCGCAGATCTCGAGCGTGGATGGCGGCCAGCGCGCCCAGGGCCGCATTGAGGTTTGCGACCACGAGCCCGGTAGGGAGCTGTCCGTGCGTCGCGATGGCCGCGATCGCTGCACGGCCGTCAACCCCGGCGTAACCAAGCGTGGTGATCCACTCCTCGCGGATCGCCAGCCCGGCCTGCTCCATCGCGGTGCGAAAGGCCACCTCGCGCCGCCCAGCCGTCGCATTGCCCGGCAGCCCTCCGACAAAGCCGAGCCGAGTGTGACCCAATGACCGGAGGTGGTCGACCCCGGTACGGATACCCGCAGCATCGTCGAGGACGATAGTGCTGAGCGGCCCGTGGTCGATCGAGTTGATGAGCACCATCGGAGTCCCCCGGGCGACCATCGCCTCCAGTTCACCGGACGAGGTTCCGTCGGGCAATTGGAGAATCGCCCCGTCGATCCGCGATTCACCGAGCATCCGGTGCAACCAGCCGCGGTCTACGAGGAGGCGCTCGGCTCGCCCCAGCACGATCGCGAGCCCGCGGGCCGCTGCTTCCTCCTCTGCGCCGTTCGCGAGTTCGGCCAGCACGGCGCTCGTGACGTCGGGGATGACGAGCGCCACCGTACTGTTGCGCGACGTGCGCAGCGATCGACCCGCATGGTTCGGCACATAGTCCAGCTGTTGGGCCGCGTCCATGACCCGCTCACGGGTCGCGTCCGAGACCCGGACCGTCTTGTCGCCGGACAGCACGCGGGAGGCCGCCGCTGGGGACACTCCGGCGAGCGCTGCGACATCCGTGAGCTTGACCATGGCTCTGTGTCTACTACGGTCGGGAAACCGCCGCCGACCGACGCGGATCAGGCACCGAAGTGGATGACCTCGTCGCGCTCCATTGACCGGTAGATCACGTCGACCAACTCGATGGTCTTGACGTTGTCGGCCACGGAGCTGCGGGGCGTGGAACCGGTGGCGACCGCCTGGAGCAACGACCCCATCGTGCCGATGAAGGCATGCGGGAACCAGCGCTGAGTAACCGGGTAGGTGAGCCAGCCATCCGTCCCCACCACCGTGCTGGTGACCTCGAGTGTGTCCGGACGACCACGTGGATAGTCGTACATCAGGCCGAGAGTCCCGCGAATCGCTCCCGCTGTTCCTTCGATGCGGAACTCCGCCGTATTGTCACCGCCCGGATTCATGTGATTGGCGTAGACGATCGCCGAACTTCCGGAGGGGAACCGGAAACTGGACATCGTCCGGGTTTCGCCCACCGGGTACTGGCCGGGCACCCGACCGGCAACGGCATAGACCGACAAGGGCTCTCCCATGAACCAGCGAACGGTGTCGTGATAGTGGATCGAATGGACCATGATCTCGAGCCGCTTCATCGCCTGGGCCCACTGCCATTGCCGCCAGTCGGTGAAGGCGTTCACGGACAGCGTGAAGGTGGTCAGTTCCCCGAGCCAGCCGAGTTCGACCATCCGGTGGGCGGCCGCGATGCCCTCGTCGAATCGCAGCTGCTGGTTGACCGCCGCGACGATACCCTTATCGGCGGCCAGCCCGGCGAGCTCTCGTGCCGTCTCAGGGTTGTCGGTGAACGGCTTTTGCGCGAGGATGTTTTTCCCCGCAGCGGCGACGGCACGGAAGATCGCCGGCTGTTCCGTCACCGGCACCGCGATGTCGACGACCTGCACTCGGTCGTCCCCGAGCAATTCGTCGAGGCTGGCGTAGACCTCTGGGATTCCGTGCCGGGTAGCGACGTCCCGCGCGCGGTCGAGGTCGACATCGGTGATCCCGACGACGTCGAGCCCCGCCAGCCGGTAGGCCACGAGGTGCTGACCGTCGACGATGCCGCCGGCACCGACGATCGCGATGGGCCGTTTGTATTCCTCCGGGATCTCCAGGCGGCAGTAGTCGGAGACCTCTCGCAGCAGGTCGATCATGACGCCTCCTTCGCTGTCGACGGGTCGCGGTATTTCACGGTCTGCAGGTGCTCGCAGTAGAGGACGATCTGCTCGTCGTCGGCCCGGAAGACTTCGTACGACACGGTGAACAGTCCCATCTGCTCATATTTTGGCTCCTTGCGCAGGAGCGTCCGCATCGTGTAAATGGTGTCGCCGAAGAAGACCGGCTTGATGAATCGCAGGCGATCGTAGCCATAGCTGAAGGTATTGACGTTGTTGTGGGCCATCAATCCCATGCCGTAACCGAAGACCAGAGCGCCTGGGACGATCCGTCGGCCGAAGAGGCCTTCGTCGCGAGCGAATACCGCATCGGCGACATAAGGGTGCAGATCGACCAACATGCTGCTGAACATCATCACCTCACCCTCGGAGATGGTGCGGCGAATCGACCGGTCGACTTCGCCGACCTCGTAGTCCTCGTAGAGCTTCACGTCCTGGTTCCAGACCGGAACCCGGTACCGGGCCACAGGATCCGGGTTGGGGTTGATCACTCGGTGACCTCCTGGTCGAGGTGATTGGCGAATTCCGCGCGGATCGCGTCCGTATGCTCACCGAGTCGGGGGGCAGCGCGGGAGTTCTTGAGTACCTTCCCGTCGTAACGCACGGGGGTCCGCACGGTCTGGATGGCGACCGGACTTCCCCCATCCAGGCCGGGCCGCGAGACCTGCTGCGCCATGTCGATCGACCGGAAACCCTCGTGCTCGACCAGCTCGGGGAGCGTGAGCACCGGCGCGCACCAGACGTCCGCGGCATCCAGGATCCTGAGCCAGTGCTCTGTCGACTGGGTCGCCAGATGCTGGGCCAGCTTTCGGGTGATCGCGGTCTGCTCGGTCCACCAGGTGTCGGGATCGGTATAGCTCTCGAGCTCGGCCAGCCCGATCAACGCGCCCAGATCCGTCACCGAGGTCATGGCGATCGCGAGATAGCCGTCGGAGGTGGGGTAGATCCCGTACGGCGCCTGCAAGAAGGCGTGCGCGGTGTTGCGCGTACCGCGCTTGACGAGGATCGATGGGTCGCCGAGATGCGCGCTGAGCAGCTCGAACTGCAGGTCGAGCATGGACTCGAGCAGACTTGTGTCGACGCGTCCTCCGAGTCCGGTCCGCTCGCGGCGCAGGAGTGCCGCCGTGATTCCGCTCGCCAGATGGATCGAGGCGATCACGTCGGCGATCGCGACTCCCACCGGGATGGGCGGGTCGTCGACGCTGCCGTTCAGCCAGGGCAGGCCGGACAGTGACTGCGCGAGCAGATCCTGGCCTGGCCGATCCTTCCATGGTCCCTCGCCGCCGTAGCCGCTGACGCTGGCGTAGATGATGCCGGGGTTGATCGTCTTCACAGCCTCGTAGCCGAAACCGAGACGCTCCATGATTCCCGGCCGGAAATTTTGGACGATCACGTCGGCGCGCTCGATCAGCGCCCGAAGGCCAACACGGTCGTCGTCGTCCTTCAGATTGGCGGCGTAGCTCTCCTTGTTGCGATTGGTGATGTGGAACGAGAGGGTGTCTCCATCTTCGACGACCCCGGCGAACGCGAGCCGACGCCCGATGTCACCGCCCTGCGGCCTCTCGATCTTGATCACCCGAGCCCCGAGGTCGCCGAGCCGCATGGCGGCCATCGGACCGGCCAGGAACTGGCTGAAGTCGAGCACCAGAATTCCCTCCAGGGGAAGCGGCGCCTGCGACGTCTCGATCATGAGGCGTCCAACGCGTAGGTGCGGACCGCGGTGCGGAACAGGATGTCGTCCTGCTGCGCGGTGTCGAGATGCGCGATAACCTCGCGCTGAGCACCCCACACGCCCAGGAAGTCGCCTGCCAGGATTGACACCGGCCAGTCGCTGCCGAGCATGATGCGCCCCGACCCGAAGTGCTCGACAGCGTGGTCGACGTACGGCAGCCAGTCCTGCCAGGTCCAGCCCGGCGCCGACACGGTGTTCAGCCCGGAGATCTTGACGCTCACGTTGGGATGCGTCGCCGCCTCCGCCATCAGCGAGGCCCACGGCTCCCATCCGGACCCGGCGATGTCGGGCTTGGCGAGGTGGTCGATCACGATGGTGAGCTCCGGATGCCGCGCGGCCAGTTCCGCGATCATGGTGAGGTGCTCGGGCACCACGCTGACGACGTCGAGGGCGAGGCCGCGCGGAGCCAGCAGCGCGACGCCGGCATCCACCTCCGGCCTCAGCAGCCACCGCGGATCTGCGTAGTTGTGGTTGAGCACCCGGATGCCGCGAATGACGGGCGAACCCGAGTACAGCGCGAGTGCCGCCGCCGCCTCGGCCGCGCGATCCAGCGGAACCCACCCGACAACACCGCGCACGACCGGCACGCGCTCCGCCACGGAGAGCATGAAGAAAGTGTCCTCATAGCTGTCGGCAGCCTGCACCAGCACAGTGCTCGTGATACCCGCGGCCGCGACGTCCGCCGCGACGTCCTCGGGGCCGAAGTCGGCGTTCAACGGCGGTCCGGCGGCGTCGAGCCATTCGTAGCGACGCTCGGAGGGCTTCCAGAGATGCTGGTGGCAGTCGATCATCTGACTGGGCTGATACAGAAGACTCATCGGGCGCTCCCTGGCCGGCGGTTCACGAGATAGAGGTGCACGAACGCGACGACGACCTCGCCGCGCTGGTTGACCACTTCCACCTGCTCGTCGGCGAAGCCGAGCAGGTCCGGCCGCTTGGGGTGCTCCCGCAGTGCCACGATCTCGCTGCGCGAGGTGATCGTGTCACCGATGTGCACGGGACGGATGAAGCGCACCCGGTCGTAGCCGTAGCTCATCGCCTGCTCGTTGATCTCGCCGGCCAGAAGTCCGACGGCCATCGAGAGGATCAGCGTGCCGTGGGCCATGCGCTGCCCGCCCGGAAGCGTCTTGGCGAACTCGGCATCCATGTGGTGGGGGAAGAAGTCACCGGTTTGACCGGCGTGCAGCACGATGTCGGCCTCGGTGACCGTTCGCCCGTGGCTCTGCCGGGTCGAGCCCTCCACGTACTCCTCGAAGTAGGTCACGCGTGCTCCATCCGTTCGGCGAGGTGGTCGTCGGGCAGGCTCTCGATCCGGTCGAGCAGCCCCTCATCGACCTGCCGGGCGATGATCGCGTCTCTCACCAGATGGGAGAGCGCAAGCTGCAGGTCGGGCCAGCCCAGCAGACGCGGGCGCACCCAGGCACGTTCGAGGGTGCGGAGCGTGTTGCGGAAAAAGCCATGCGTGGCAGCGTTCGTCGTCTCGCTGCGCCAGGCGCGCAGATTGCCCGGCTGGCCACCACCCGCTGTGTACGGCCCGCGCTGTGCGGCGGCGCCGGCGAGCGTGGTCGCGACGGTGAGAGCCAATTCGGGATGCCGGGTGCACGCCGACACAGCGACTCCGGCCCCGCCGAGGGTCGAGCCTCCCGAGCGCCCGTCGAAGGAGGGAAGGTCATCGTAGGCAAGCAGATGCTTCCGGAACCCGGGTCTCGAGTAGTTCGTGTATCCGAAGAGCGCGACACCTGCGCAGTAGTCGGTGTCTTCGGCGACCAAGGCTTCGGCCACGTCGATCGGGTTGGCATCGGCGCACCAGCCGGGCACGGAGTCGGCTAACTCGATCATGAACTCGAGAACTTCCCGAACGATGGAACGGTCGGCGAACAAGCCCGGTTCTGCAAGCGGCGCTCCGCGCTGCGCCATCAGGGTCGCGAAGGTACTGAAGGCGTCGACCGGCTTGTAGGGCCAGAGCACGGCTCCCGTTCGGGCGAGTTCGAGCACGTCGCTCCAGAAGACCGGCGCCTCGTCGATCCGGTCGGGACGGAACGCGCTGACCTGGGCTGCCGCGTCGACGGCGAGCGCCCACTGCTGACCGCGGTAACGGTACGACCCGTGGGAACGTCCGACGCTCTCCCGCGCAAGGGTGTCAATTCCCTGGGCTCCGTCGAAGGGGAGCAGGGCGCCGGCGGCCACGGCGTCCGGAACATGAGGGTGATCGATCACCATCACGTCGAACGCAGGGGCGAAGTCAGCGACGTGCTGATCACCGAAGGCGAGCAGTGACCGGGCCTCCCACTCGAGTACCACGCCATGCCGTTCGAGCAGGAGGGCGTCGCAGGCGCGGAGGCCGTCGACGCCTCGGGGGTGGTCCCACGTCATCCCGCGAAGTGCGACCGGTGACTTCTCTGTCATGGGTTCCAGCCTATGGTCAATCGATTTACCACGTCAAGACCCGTCCAGCCGTCGTTGGTGGTCATCGCCTACCTAGAGGATGTGGTGGCGGTCCCACACCGCCCGCAGCGACTCCCCGGCGAGGAGTTCGGACAGCACGGTGGACTCTCCGGCGGCTCGCCGCCGCGCGGCGGCGAGCACCTCGGCCTCCCGCTCCTGCGGCACCACCACCACGCCGTCGTCGTCCGCCAGCACGAGATCGCCGCTCGAGATCCTTACTCCACCAATCTCAACGGGCCGGCGGGTGTCGGCGATCGCCATCCGGCGGCGAAAGTCGATCGGTCGCCGAGAGCGTGAGAAAGTCGGGAAGTCGAGCCCCGCGATCTTTGACGTGTCGCGTACGTTGCCGTCGGTCACGATCCCGACCACCCCGCCGCCGAGCGCCGCCGCACTGAAGAGCTCACCCCAGAAAGCCGAGGCATTGCTTTCCGCGGTCCCGAGCACGACCAGCTCGCCGGGCCGCAGCCCGCTGATGAAGTCGATGGCGACGCCGTACGGGTCCTCGGGTCGATCCTCGTCACTCGGAACGAATCGCGCGGTCGCCGCGCGGCCGAAGGCGCGCGAACCGGCGACAACCGGAGCGAGTCGCTCCCGGAGCACCTGAGAGCGCAGCCCGCACTCGTCGAGGGCGTCGCTCAGCATCGCCGAGCTGAGGCGCTCGTCACCTGTCTGCGGCTCGAACGAGACCATCAGTCGGCGTGGAAGATCTCGGGCAACTCTTTCCACCACTCGCCGTCGGCGCGATCATCGACCGGACGCTGCAGCGGCATGCACACCGCCCACCATTCCTGGGTGGCCGGATCCGCCGCCATCGCGGCCATGTCTGCGTCGTAATCGTTGCCGTCGTACTCCATGTAGGAGAACAGCAGCTCGCCGTATCGGTAGATGGAGTAATTCACGATGTGGCTGGCGGAGATCCGCGCGAGGACGGCGGGCCACACGGCAGCATGCAACTCCTCGTATCTCGCCACGCTCTCCGGCGGCAGCCCGATCACCGATGCGATGCGTTTCATACGACTCCTCCTCGAGCAACAACGGTTATGAGAGAACCTCGACGGTTGCGTCGTCGATCGCATCCCAGTCGTAGACGGCACCGAGCCCCGCGGCCGTCGGCGCGTAGGCGTAGCCATCCCGGATGTCGAGCGGTTGTGCGAGACCGAAGGCGAAATCTTCTAACGGGTACAGGAGCTCGAACCACCCGGTGTTGTTCATGGCCAATGCCAGGTGCAGGTTGGCCAGTTCGAGCGGGTGGTAGATCGCGGTATGGAGCTCGCAGGTCATGCCGAATGCCTCCGCGAGTCTCGCCACTTTCAAGGAGGACGTAATTCCTCCACGCCAGGAGGCGTCGGTACGCACGATGTCGACGGCCCCGCTGGCAATGAACTGCGCCGTCAGCTGGCTGCCGCCCGCGATCGTCTCGGTCCCTGCGATCGGGATGTCGAGCTTCTGTCGCAGCTTGATGTAGGACTGGATGTCGTAGTCGTAGAACGGCTCCTCGAACCAGCGGTAGTCGAGTTCCTCCAACGCCCGACCCACCCGCAGGGCCTCCTCATAGGAATGCGTCGCTACCGGGTCGGCCATCAGTGCGAAGTCCGGTCCGACCGCCTCACGGACCGCGGCGTAAACCTCCAGGTCGAGTTCGGCGGGTGCCGGCGGGTGCACCTTGTACCCGCGCATGCCGCGCGCCTTCACCTGAAGTGCCTGCGCCGCATACTCTTCCGGCGTCGTGAGGAACATCGAGCTCACGTACACGGCGCGCCGGTCGGCCGCCGTCCCGATCAACTCGTGGATCGGGAGGCCCGCCCGAATACCGACGGCGTCCCAGCATGCCACATCAAAGGGTCCGTAGGCGTAGATGGGTGAGTGGTTCCAACGCCTGTCGAACCACCGGAATTCGATGGCGTTCTGCTCACGTGCCATGGGATTCCGGCCCACGAAGAAGGGACTTACCTGCGCAAAGGCACGGGCCGTGGTCCGGGCATCGAGGCCGCCGGAACCGAACGAGACGCCGGTGATTCCCTCGTCTGTCTTCAGCGAGATGACAACGACCTCGGGTGCCGCCCCGCCCCTCAGTCGCGCACGGTCGACAGCGCCACCCGGCGCTTTCGCGGTCGCGCCAGGGCTGCAAGCCCGAATTTCGATCTCCGTTATCCGCAAGGCGTCAAACCTGTAGGGCGACGGCGAGCTCGGCGGGTGCTCCGTCGACCCACTCCTCTTCGAAGCCGACGCCGGGCAGCGTCGGCGCGTGGACGTTTCCGGCCGCGTCGACTTCTGGCGGTCGGCGCACCGGGTTGGAATCGATGAGGGATTCGTAGTACGTCGTATTGCTGATCGACATGCAGAGGTGCCTATTGGCGACCCCCGGTCCGTGCACCTCGGCGCGCAGGAGGAACGCATCCGCCAGGTGGGCGGTACGGATCGCGCCGGTGAATCCGCCTCGGAGGCCGGTGCTCGTGCGCACCGCGGCCGCGCAGCCGGCGGCGATGAAGTCGGCCGTCTTCATGTGCGACCCCTCGGCCACCTCCGCCACGATCAGCGGAACGTCGACACGCTCTGCGAGCCAAGAATATGCGGTCACGCTGAACTCGCGCATCGGCTCCTCGTACCAGAGGTAATCCGCGGCGCTGAGCGCCTTGCCCAGGTAGGTGGCATCGAGCAGATCGAATCCGGCGGAGCCGTCATACATGAGCGGCACATCCGGGCCGACGTGCTCCCGGAGCGCCTCGCACAGACGAGCGTCCTTGCGCGCGTCGCCCCAGGCGTGGAGCTTGATGGCGGGGTAGCCGAGCTCGAGGCACTGATCGGCGACGTCCAGGTACTCCTCGATCGATCCGAAGGTCACCGTGGAGGCATAGGCCGGCAGCGACTGACGGTACGAGCCGAGCAACTGGTACACCGGCATGTTTGCCGCCTTGCCGGCGAGATCCCAGAGTGCCACGTCGATAACCCCCTGCACGAAGACCGGGAACCGGTCGATCCGGTCGAGCTCCCAGATGCGGTCCCAGAGCAACTCACGGGCGATGGGGTCGCGGCCCACGAGTTCGGCGCGGATGCGACGGTCGACGACGTCCTGCAGCATCGCCCCGCGCAGAGCGAAGGCGATGCCGGCGACGCCGGCGTCAGTGCGGATCACAAGCCACGCACCGTCCGCCTGCGGCTCGGAGCCGGGCAACCCCGCGCGCCAGACGAACGGAGGGCTGTAGGCCGGAACGGTGACGCGGACGACGTCGACGGCGGTGATGATCATCAGAGGCTGTCCTGCTTCATCGGGGTGCCGGCACGGAGGTAACCGGCGGCGGCGAGGTCGGACCAGAGCGATTCGGGGATCGGCATGTCGAACAGGTGGGCGTTCCGTTGCACCTGCTCCGCGGAGCGCGCGCCCGTGCACACGGTGGCGACAGCCGGATGCCCGAGTGGGAACTGGAGAGCCGCAGCCGGCAGCGGCACACCGTTGCTTTCGCACACGTCGGCGATCGAGTTCACACGGGCGAGGAGCTCAGGTGGAGCCGGCGCGTAGTCGTAGGTCACGCCTGCCGGCGGCCGGTCGCGGGCGAGCAGCCCCGAGTTGAACACTGCCGCAGCCACCACTGAAACACCGCGGGCCGCGGCGGCCGGAAGCAGCTCGTCCAGCGCTCCCTGCTCGAGCAACGTATATCGACCGGCGCACATCACCACGTCGAGATCGGTGCCCCGAACGAACTCCGTCAGCATTTCGGACTGGTTCATACCGGCTCCATAGGAAGCGACGGTGCCTTCGCGGCGCAGTGCATCCAGGGCAGGAAAGGCACCCTCCATCGCTTCGACGAAGAATTCGTCGGGGTCATGGACGTAGACCACATCCAGGCGATCAAGCCCCATCCGCTCCAGGCTTTCGTCGATGGAGCGGTGCACCCCGGCCGCGCTGTAGTCGCGATGACGGACCAGCGGCGAGACGACGGCGAAACCTCCGTCGTCAGGCTGGGGGCCCGCCGAATTGTTCACCAGAAGCCGACCGACCTTCGTGGAGAGCACGAATTCGTCACGGGGTTTGGTCCGGAGGAACTCACCGAGGCGGCGCTCCCCCAGGCCCACCCCGTAGTGCGGCGCCGTGTCGAAGTAGCGGACGCCCGCTGTCCACGCCGCTTCCAGCGCGGCGAAAGCCGCCTCCTCCGTGACCTCGCGGCCCAGGTTCGCCAGCGGGGCCATCCCGAAAGAGTTCGAGCCGACCTGTAGTCCGCCGCGGCCGAGTGGCCGAGTTGTCACAGTCCTGTCGGTCATGGCCGGCCCTGCCCTTTCAGCTGTTGAGCCCGACCCAGCCGCTGCCGTGGGGAAAGGTCCATTCATCGATGGAAGCGGACGACATCTCGGCTCCGGTTCCGGCGGCGGTGGGTGCCCGGTAGCGTCCGCTCACGACGGAGAGTCGGTTCACGAAGTGTTCGTGCAGGTGGTCGGCGAACTCGATCATCCTGCCCTCCATCGTGGTGGAAACGGCAACGAAGTCGAACATCGCCATGTGCTGCACCGTCTCGCAGAGCCCGACCCCACCGGCATGAGGTATCACCGGGACCCCGAACTTGGCGGCCAGCAGCAGGATCGCGATGTTCTCGTTCACCCCGCCGACCCGGCAGGCGTCCATCTGGAGCACCTGCAGCGACTTGGCCTGCAGCATCTGCTTGAAGATCACCCTGTTCTGCACGTGTTCCCCGGTTGCTACCGGCATCGGAGCAAGGCGGCGGGCAATCTCGGCGTGACCGAGAACGTCGTCGGGGCTGGTGGGTTCTTCGATCCAGGCCAGGTCGAATTCGGCGAGCTGCTGCATCCACTCCACGGCCTGGTCGACATCCCAGCGCTGATTAGCGTCGGTGGCGATCTTGATGTCCGGTCCGACAGCGGCGCGAGCGATCGCCAGGCGGCGCTTGTCGTCGTCGAGATCGGCGCCGACCTTGAGTTTGATCTGCGTGAATCCCTCTGCGACGGCTTCCTTCGCCAGCCGCTCCAACTTCTCGTCGCTGTAGCCGAGCCACCCGGGACCCGTGGTGTAGGCCGGGTAGCCCTTGTCGAGCAGTTCGGCGCTGCGTTCCTCGGCGCCCACCTGGCCTTTTCGCAGGATGTCCAGCGCCTCTTCGCGAGTGATCACGTCGGTCAGATAACGGAAGTCGGTGGCATCCACCAGTTCGTCGGGAGACAGCGACACCAGGTGCTGCCACAACGGCTGACCGGCTCGCTTGCAACGGAGATCCCAGAATGCGTTGATCACCGCACCGATCGCCATGTGGATGACGCCCTTCTCGGGACCCAGCCAGCGCAGCTGCGAGTCGTTCAACATCTCCCGCCACGTGGCGCCCATGTCCGCGAGCAGTTGTTCGACGTTCCGACCCACGAATCGGGATGCGAGAACCTCGATGGCGTTGGATTGGATGTCGTTACCGCGTCCGATGGTGAAGACGAAACCGGCGCCGTGCAGACCATCTCCCGCGTCGGTCTCGATGACCAGGTAGGCGGCCGAGTAGTCGGGATCCGGATTCATCGCATCCGAACCGTCGAGGAAGATCGAGGTGGGGAACCGCACGTCGACGGTCCGGGCGCTGGTGACGGTGCTCATGGGATGTGCGGCCCTCAGCTCTTCACTGCGCCGGCAAGCACGCCACGCACCAGCAGGCGCGACGACGCGACGAAGACGATCAGGACCGGGATGGCGAGGAAGAGACTCGCCAAGGCGATTTCCGGGCGACCGATGAGGCTCTGCTGTGCGCCGTTCGACGGGTTCAGCGCTGGGCTGGAGGTGAAGAGAAAGCCCAGACCGACCGACAGGTTGAATTTCTCCTGTGTCTGCAACAGCACGTAGGGCAGGAAGTAGTTCGTCCAAGCTGCGCTGAAGCTGAAGAATGCCAACATGCCGAAGAGCCCGCGGGAGAGCGGCAACGCGATCCGGAAGAAGGTGCTGAACTCGCCCGCCCCGTCGACCTTGGCCGCTTCGTAGATCTCGGGCGGGATCGAGGTGGAGAAGAAGATGTAGGCGAGAAACACCCCGAACGGATAGAACGAACTGGTCAGGATCACCGCCAACGGATTGTCGTACAGGCCGATCGCGGAGATCTCGACGAAGAGCGGCACGACCAGGGCGACCGGCGGAATGATCATCGCGATCAGGGTGATGATCAGGAACACTTTCTTGAACGGCAGCACGGTGGCGGCCAGCGCGTAACCGGCCAGGACGGCGGTCACACAGGAGATCACCACGATCGAAGCGGTGTAGATGACGGAGTTCGCCATCCAGTTGAGGATGACATTGTTGTTCTGGCTCAGCAGGTTGTGCCAGGCCACGCCGTACTGGGCAAAGCTTCCAAAGGAGAACGGCGCGTTGTCGTTCAACTGCTCGGCCGTCTTGGACGGTGCAAGAATCAGCCAGAGCATCGGGACCACGCTGAGAATTCCGAAGATCACGAGCACGACCCACACCACCACCCGTCCGGTGATGGCGCCCGGGCCACGTGTCTTTTCGACTCCCTGGGCGCGCCCAGAAGTCGTGAGCTCATCCACTGTCATTTCTTCCCCACTCCGGTGCCTTCGAAGAAGTCGGTCCTGAAGATGACGATGACCGCCGCGACCATGCAGACGACGAGAAGCATCAGGGACAGTGCCGCCGAGCCCGCCAGGTTGTTGTTCTGGAACGCGAGGTCGTAGCTCAACTGGTTCAGCGACCAGTCCTTTGCGATCCCGGTGTAGACGGACCCGGAGATCAACTGCGGCTCGACGAAGACCTGGAGGCCCGCGGCGAACACCAGGATCCCCATGTAGACCAGATACTTGCGAATCAGCGGAAGCTTGATCCGCGACGCGATCTGCCAGGCGTTGGCACCGTCGATCCTGGCCGCCTCCAGGATGTCGTCGGAGATCGACTGCAATGAGCCGTACTGCACGACGATCCAGTTGCCGGCACCGACGAAGAACGCCATCGCGACGAAGATCCAGGCCAGACCGCCCTGACGCCAGATCTGGTTGCCCTGGGTGATCCCCAAGGCGTGCAGAGCATCTTTGTACGGGCTCAGCGAAGGCTCCAACATGAAGTACCAGATGAGCACCGCCGTGGCGCCCGTCATCGCGGCCGGCACGATGTAGCACAGACGCAGCGGCAGGTTCCACCTGCCCTGCACGGTGTCGAGCAGGAGCGACATGACGGAGACCACGATGAGCATCGCCGGCACATACATCACCAGGAAGACGATGACGTTCATCAGCGCCGGAGCGAAACGGGTATCCGCCACCACGTCCGCGAAGTTCTTCAGGCCCCCCGCCGAGTTGGTGACCGTCGGTTCTATCGACACCAGGGCGGCCTGGATGACCGGCCATATCCCGAAAAAGCCCAGGAGTGCTAGATACGGGGCAAACATGACGGTGGCCGCGATCAGGCCTCGCTTGCTTGCTCGTGAGCGCGACATCGCGTTCCCTTCGCTCAAGAAGTGACGGTGTGGGGAAGGCCTGTCGGGCTCCCCCACACCGTCCACGCCGGAATTACTTGGTTACTACCTTGTAACCGGACTGAGGTGCGAGATTCTGGATCGACTTGGCATAGTCGTTGAGGGCAACGGTGAACGACTTTCCGTTGTTGATGTCAGCATTCATGGTGGGGCCGAACTGCGCCACGAAGGGGAACCGGACCGGGCGATCGACCTGGGAAATCTTGTTCGCACCGGCGGCCATTGCCGGATACACGTTCTTCGCGTAATACGGGTCCTTCGAGATACGGGCCTCCCACAGTTTGTTCGCCGGGCCGTACGCCGGGAACGTCGGGGTGGTGGCTGCGGTCGCCATCCAGTTCGAGGTGGTCATCCAGACTGCAGCGTCAGCTGCGGCCTGCGGGAACTTCGCGTGGGACGAGACCGTGAATACGCCACCACCGTAAGCTCCCGACCTGTCGTCGGGTGCCGTACCCCAGGTGGGCATGTTGGCGTCAGCGATCTCCCCGGCGGGAACGTTCCACGACGCAGCGGGTTTGATGACGAAGTCACCCCACCATGACGGCCCCACGGTCATGGCGACCTTGTCCTTGCCAGCGACGTCCTTGATGAATCCCGCGTCGAACGGCGACCGTTTGTCGATGACGCCGGCGTCCAGCAGTGGCTGCATCAGCTTGGCGACCCGAGTGCATTTGGGGTCGTCGGGAGCGATCCGCACGGTGTCCGGGGAGGTGAGCTGGGCGAGCGGGCACTCGCTCGACTGCAGGAATGCGGCGTAGTACAGCTGGTCGCCGTAGGCACCGGCCGAGTACCCGGTTCCCTTGAGCTTCAGCGCCGTGGCCGCGAACTCCTGCATGGTGGTCGGTACGGTGAGCCCGAGCTGCTTGAAGATCTTGGTGTTGTACCAGAGCACGGTGTTCGCCAGGTCGTTCTTGAGGCAGAAGTACTTCCCGTCGAATTTGCAGTCGCTGTTGCCTTCGCCGAAACCATCGAAGATGTTCTTGGACACCAGGTTGGTCAGGTCGGCTGCGTAGCCGTTGGACGGATCCCGGAAGACCGCCGTGTCGGCGGCGGTTCCGAAGATGATGTCCGGCCAGCCCTTCTTGGCACGGTTGGCCAGAGCGATCTTGGTCTGCGCGTCTGCCTGGGCGATGGTCTCGATCTTCACGTCGACCTTGCCCTTCATCTCCTTCTGATATTCCGTCGCCTGCGGAATTCGGGGCGTGTCCGCCCAGATCAAGATGGAAGGCATGCCGCCGGCAGCGCCGCCGGCAGCTCCACTCGAACTCTTGCTTCCACATCCCGCGAGGCTGAGGGCCAAGGCCGCTACCCCGACCAGCGCCAGTGCTTGTCGTTTCATTCAGGTGTTCCTCTCGTGCCGCGGAAGGACGAGGGAAAGCGCCCTCGCTCCAATAATGGGGACGATACTACACGATCGGCTCAGATCCTATATGCTACAGTCAACGAGTTCGGCAGGCTGTGGGAAGGCTCAACGGAGAGAAGGTGCGAAGCCGATGGCGTCTGATGAGCTGACCGGCCTCACTGCCGTGGTGACGGGCGCCGGGTCCGGCATTGGTCTCGCCACCGCGCAGAACTTCGCCGCCGCCGGCGCGCGGGTCTTCGGTTTGGACATCAACGCCGGGGCGATGGATGGTGTCGCCGAGTGGATCGACTGCGACCTCGCATCGACGGAGTCCGTCACGCGAGCGTTCGCCACCCTCGAGGGCCTGGCCCAGGTGCTCGACATCCTTGTGAACAACGCCGGTATCGGCGCCGTCGGCACGGTCGAGGACGCCACGGACGAGGAGTGGGCCCGCGTGCTCAACGTCAACGTCGTCGGCACTGCACGCGTCACCAAAGCGGCGCTCCCGCTGCTGCGCAAGAGCGCGGCGGCCTCGGTCGTCAACACCTGCTCCATTGCCGCGAGCGTCGGCCTGCCCCACCGCGCCATCTACTCAGCGAGCAAGGGGGCAGTCGAAGCGCTGACCCGCGCGATGGCGGCGGACTTCCTCCACGAGGGGATCCGTGTCAATTGCGTCAACCCAGGCACGGCTGACACCCCATGGGTGGCGCGACTGCTGGACCTCGCGTCGGATCCGTCCGCTGAACGTGCCGCCCTCGAACAGCGACAGCCGAGCGGTCGGCTGGTCACCGCCGAGGAGGTGGCCAACGCGATCCGCTATCTGGCCAGCCCTGACCAACGCTCGACGACGGGTGCTGTGCTCGCTGTGGACGGCGGCATGGATGGACTGCGGGTCCCGTCCCGGTAGGACAACGAACGAGCGGCATGCTCGTCGAACAAACGAAGAGTCGCAGTCGCGCGGTGTTCGGCCGGGGCGTGCAGCGGAGAACGAGGAACGATGGCCCAACGCTCACAGCGCCGTGCCGCGGCGGCCCCGCGCCGCCTGGTGCTCGCCGATGGAACCTATGACGCGATCAAGGCGATGATCCTGGACCACAAGATCTCACCCGGTGAACACGTAGGGATCGATGAGCTCTCGCGCGATCTCGCGGTATCGCAGACGCCCGTGCGCGAAGCACTCGCCCGACTGGAGGCGGATGGCCTGGTCACCAAGATCCCGCTGCGTGGCTACGAGGCAACTCCCCTGCTCTCGGTGCAGCAGTTCGACGAGCTGTTCCAGTTCCGAGCGGTCCTCGAGCCCTGGGCAGCCTCCGAGGCTTCGCGCCGAAGCACCCGTCGCGACATCAAGGCCATGGAGTCCGAACTGGAACGTGCCCAGCAGATCGAGCGCTCAGGCAATCCTTCGACGTACCCGGAGTTCACCGAGCACGACACACGCCTGCACGCTCTGGTGGCGCATGCATCAGGAAACTCCTTCGTCGAGGAGGCCTTCATCCGCACGCACTGTCACCTGCACCTGTTCCGGGTCTACAAGGCGACCCTCAGTGTCGAAGACGCTGAGGATCACGAACACGTGCAGGGAGCGGACGGCGCGTTCGTGCACAACTTGTTCGCCGAGTACTACAAGGCTGGTACGCGACCGTTCGCGGTCACCCAGCACGTCGAGATCGTCAATGCGATCGCCGGGGGGGCCGCCGAGAGCGCCCGCGAACTGATGATGCACCACATCGAGTCGTCGCGGCAGCGTTTCATCCCCGCTGTAGAGGCCCTCAACGCCAGGGTGTGACACGAGCTCCGCGACGTCAGTCTTGCTTGCGCGGCTTGATCAGTGGTGACCACTCGGCGGCACGAGACCACGGGGTCTCGTAGCTTGGCTGGGTGACGTAGCGCTCCATCGACAGCCGGATGACGGCTGCCGCGCCCGGCGCCAGTTCCACCTCCACCCATCGCCCATCGACCGGCACCGCCGTGCCGCCGTCGAGCGACGCCTCGCCGAAGCGGTGCTCTCCGAACGATCCCGCCTGCACCACGACGCGCCGCGCGCCACTGCGATCGAGGTTGGCCAGCTGCAGTTCGACCGAGTCGGGTGAGACGTGCGAAACCAAGGCACCGACATCCTGGGGAAGGCCTGGACGCTCCGTGACGGCGTCGTAGTAGCGCACGGTCGCGTGCTGAAGCCCGCCGTGCGAGAGGTGCATCGGCGCACCCCACATCAACTGCACGAGCGACTCGAAGTAGACCGGATTGAACTCCTGCCAGATGTGGATCGCGTAGCCGTCGATCTGCAGGTCGAGCGCCTCGGTGTGACCGTCGATGTGATGGAGGGTCGCGAAGCCGGCGGGATCGCCGTCGCTGGACCGCATCCGCCGCAGCTGCTGCTCGACGAGCGCGATGTTCGCCTCGAGCGCCCGCTCCGGGAAAGCCGGATCGGCGCCCGTCATGTAGGCATACCACGCTGGGGTGTTGACGTTGAAGTGCTTGGCCGACAACGGGACCACCGGAAAACGGACCTCGGTCCAATCGGCGCCGCGCCGCACCCGCTCGACGCGTTCTCGATCCTCGTCGGCCAACGATCGAGCCCAGAGATGGATCGGGTAGATCGGGTTCGGAGGCCGGTAGTCGGTCCAACCGCTGTCGAAGTGCTTGTGGGGGACGACGAAGGTGCCGCCGTCGTCGTGGCCGAGTGCATGATTGACATCCAGCTGCTGGCGGACAAGAGCCAGCTGCGAGGCGTCGCCGGTCAGCAGGAGGGCGTTGACGCCGGCGTTGAGGGTCGGCTCGATGATCGTCATCAAGCCATGCGGCCAGCGCCATCCGTAGTGGCCGCCCCACCACCTGCCGTCGAGGTATTCGCCGACCTCGCCCGACAAGCCGACGTTGTCCGGCAGGATGCCGTCGTTGGCATCCGCGCGCGCTTTCCACCGCGCGAGGTAGTCGAGTACCCAGCGGCGAAGCGACTCGTCGCCGGAGTACATGAAGGCGTGCGTCATCTGCCCCGTGGCGTTCATGTTGAGTGGTACGTCGCCCCGCGTCGTGCGCTCGTTCATCTTTTCGATGATTTCGGCGAAGACGGCGTCGTCGTTCCACGGGGTCGTCGATGCCGGGAAATCGACGCCTGACAGGTCCTCGAAGGGTGGGTGGTACCCGTCGAGCACGCCACGGTGAGTTCCGAGATCCTCGGCGGTGACGACAAAGCGAGGTCCTCGACTGCCGGATTGTGGAGCTCGAATGATGCCGAGCTCGGCATCGTAGTTCGGGGCGAGAGAATCCTCGCCGGTGTACATCCGGGCGAAGCGGTCGGCGCGCTGCCGGTCGACCAGGGACTCCGGTTTGGTCAGCCCGAAAAAGTAGTGGAAGAGGTTGGCCTCGCCGTGATGCATCCAGTCGTAGTAGCCGTCGAACTCGCGCTCGATCTGGCCGTACTGGGTCCACTGCCAGGTAATGGCATCCCACATCTTCCGGGCGAGGGCATAGACGGTCTCATCACCGCTGATGGAGTAGAACAGCGCAAGGTATTGGAAGGCCTCATACGGATCATCCGACCCATCCATGCCCGGCCACTCCTCGCGCCAGCGGAGAGTCCCGTCGTCGCGGGTGTAGCGTTCGACGAACTCGGGCGCGGCGGCAGACAGCGACGCCATCAGCTGCCGTTGAAGCACAGCCCAACGCGGGGGCTCCTGAACTCGGCTGATCTGCACCCTTGGAAGTAGCTTCTCCATCATTCCCCGCTCATCGAGACCTCGCTGACCCGGGTGCAAGCCTAGATGCGTGACGACACTCGAGTTCGGTTGGGCTGGTGGACTTGCACCGCCCGGTCGTCGTCGCTCGCGCTCAGGCAACCTTCGCCGCATCCACAACCGTCATGGGCCCGATCCTCACGCGGACCATCGGTCACACCGCTGGGTATGCGGTCTCGGTCAGTGCCGAGATCGCCGCAAGACCAATGGGAGCCTGAAGAATAGTCTGCGCGATGATCAGCAAGCAGTTCGTGGGCTCGTGTTTTCACCGTGGACCGGTTTGTCCGTGCCCCGGCGAGCTCCGGCTCCCGGCGTTGTGCATTGTCCTTGAGGTCGTTGACCGTTGTCACCTGGTCGGCGTCCGGTGTGGTGTGTGACTGAAGGGTGTAGAACCGCACCTCATGTCCGTCTGGATCGTGCAGCATCGGCAGGATCCAGTCGATGGTCGCGAAGTGCACGCCGGCGTGTTGCTCACCAAGGGCATCCAGGTGCTCGGCGAGCTGCTCCAGCGACTCACGGTCCGGCACACCGACGGTGAAGAAATCGAAACCCGCTACCGCGACCGCCTTGTCGGGATCCAGGCGGAGTGGGGCGTTCACCGAGAACGCAAGGTGACTTCACCTGTCTGTGCAGGACAAGGCGCAGTTTTCTGCCTGGGCACGGCTCTCACCGGCGACTCCGGTCTACCGTTCACCGATGACCCGCATGTTCCACGTCAGCTCCACCCTCAACCGCGAGTCGATCCAGGCGTACGGCCTTGATTGGTCCCGCATGTCCGCAGCGTCGGGGATTGCGGGCAGCCGCCGGCCCGAGGTCCACGGCGTCTTCCTGGTCCCGGACCACTTCACAGCTCAGTTCTTCGTCCGGATCAACAACACCGGCGGCCCAGTCGACATCTGGGCCGTCGACGACGTGGACCCGGGCGAACTGATCGACGCAGGCAGCGGATTCAGCTACGTTCCCTACCGCATCGGCCCGCACCAGTTGACCCTTCACGACCAGGGGCTGACCGAAGAAGCGCTGCCCCCGTTGGTGCAGATCCACACCGGGTCCAGCACCGGCTACAGCTCCAGTCTGACCATCACCCCGGACGACGGAACCGTGCTGCACGACGACGCCCACGCCACGGAACCAGCCGGCTCTTCACCTCGCCGGCAGACCGAGGTCAGCCGGCCTGGTACCCGGTCGGCTCGTCGCCGAGGTCGATGATCGCGGCGACCGGCCCGCCGCCGTCCGGGCCCTGGTGCGCTGCCGACACGGACACGAAAGCGGCCGGATCTCCGGTCACCGAGGCGGTGACGCCGCCGACGGCGGCCTTGATCTGCCGGTGCCAGTGCACGTCGGAGTCGTCCAGCATGGCGTTCCGGCGGCCGCGCACCTGGCCGTCCTGCGACACCTCGCACTTGAGGAAGACATTGACCACCCGGCCTTTCAGGTCGCTGGAGTGCGGACGATCCGGTAGCTCCAGCCCGGCGGACCGGATGGCGGCCCAGATGCCGTCGGCGTCCAGCGCGTCCTTCATGACGCCGTGCCCGATCCGGTACCGGCCCCCGATACCCGGCGCATTCCCGACGACGACGACCTGCGCCCGGTCCAGCTCGACCCCGGACGAGCAGGACGCGACCGAGGAGAACAGCGACCGGTCGGCCATGATCTGCTCGTCCGTCGGCATCTCGATCTCGTCCAACCCGACCGCCACGCCCAGTGCAGTGCCGCCGTTGGACACGTCCATCGAGTGCAGCGTGTCCTCGGTGAACACGTCGTGGCCGCGCGACTTGGCGTCGCGGATGGTGTCGATGGTCAGCAGCGGCGTCTTGGTCTGCACGTAGTGCACCTCCGCCGGGTCGGTGATGCCGGCCTTGCCCATCGCCTCGCGCACGGCGGCGGCGACCTTCTCCACCATGGCCACCCGGCCGATGTCTTCCGGCAGCAGCACCTCGCTCATCGCGAAACCGACCGTCAGCCGCGGTTCGTCACTGGCCTCGGCCTTGTCGGCCGGCACGGTGGCGAAGACCGTCGCATGCGGCGACAACACCCCGTCGGTGCCGCCGGACCAGACGATCGGAATCTGCTTGATCTCCTCGGCTGAGCGGGAACCCTTGCCCGCGATCACCTCTCGGAACGCCCGGTCGGCGATGATGCGGGTGTAGTCGTTCACGCCGCCGTTGCCCTCGGTCTTGCCGATGACGGCGACGATCCGGTCGGCGTCCAGGATGCCGGCGTCGATCAGCTTGGTCAGCTCGCTGGCGTCGGACACGGAGTGCAGCGGAATCTTGCGGACCTCGATGGCGTCAGGCATGGGTGGCGCTCCTATTCTTCGTGGTACATCGGTCGGCGGGGATGGCGCTCGGTCACGACGGTGCCGACCGTACCGAGCGGCGCGGTGACCGCAGCGGCCAGCCGGTCCAACCGGGTGATCACCGCGGTGCGGCCCGGTCCGTCGGCGAATCGGAGCGCGGCCCTGACCTTGGGGCCCATCGAGCCGGCGGCGAAGTGGCCGTCGGTCGCATAGCTACGAAGTGTCGCCGTGGACACGTGCCCGATCGGCTGGGCGTCGGGCGTCCCCCAGCGCAGCACGGCCTGCTCGACATCGGTCGCGATGACGAGCGTGTCGCAGGCGAGCTCGCCGCCCAGCAGGGCCGCCGTGGTGTCCTTGTCGATCACCGCCTCCACGCCGAACAGTGCCCCGCCGCGCCGCACCACCGGGACGCCGCCACCGCCGGCCAGCACGACCACCGTCCCGGCGTTCATCAGCGAGCGGCCGACAGCACCGTCCAGCACGGCGAGCGGTTCGGGTGAGGCAACCACCCGGCGCCAGCCGCGGTCCCCGAAGTCCTGCCAGTGTTGCCCGATCGCGATCAGCGGGGCTGCCTGCTCGGCCGGAAGGTACCTGCCGACCGGCTTGGACGGCTCGGCGAAGGCCGGGTCGTCCTCACCGACCAGCGTCCTGGTGACCAGGGCCGCCACCGACGCATCGACGCCGCGCTGCGCGAGCGCCGCCTCGAGGGCGTTGGTGAGGACGAAGCCGATGGTGGCCTGGGTCTGCGCGACGCACCAGTCCAACGACACCGGCGGCACAACCGCGGCCGACAACTCGTTCTTCACCAACAGGTTTCCCACCTGTGGGCCGTTGCCGTGGGTGACGGCGACCTGGTAACCCGAGGCCACCAGGTCGGCGAGATGCGTTGCGGCGACGGTCAGCGCCGCGATCTGGTGTTCTTCGGTGGCACTGCCGTCCGGTGCGCTCATCGCATTGCCGCCGAGCGCGACCAGGATCCGTCGGGCCCATGGCTGTGCGGTCACAGCCAGTCCACCGCGGCCGAAGTCGCGCCGCCGGACAGCGTGAAGTAGCCCGGCCCGCGATCGAAGAAGGGCTGGTCCTGGGCGGACGCACCTGCGGCGGCGCGAGCCAGCGCCGTCGCGGATTCGTCGACGGCCCACTCCTCGCCGTCCTGCCCGACCACCACGCCGTAGTCGAGCAACGCGCCGGAGGAGGACACCTTGCCCCACCGCACGTCTCGCAGCACCTCGGCCGCCGGTCGCTGCAGCGGGTCCCCCCACCCGCCGCCGCCGGTGGTGCGGATGCGGATCACCTCGCCGGCCCGCACCGGTTCCCCGTCGGCCAGCGCGTCGATCTCCCGCTCATCGGGCCCGCCCGGGTCGATGGTGACGCTGAACGACCGGCCGGCCTTGCCGCCCTTCACACCCCAGCAGGCCAGGATCGACCGGTCCGCGATCGACATGAAGTGCGCGTCGATCAGCATGCGGATGTGCTTCTCGTAGCCCAGCCCGCCGCGGTGCCGGCCGGCGCCACCGGAATCGGTTGCCAGGCCGAGTTTCTCGACCAGGAACGGGAACCGCGCCTCGGTGAACTCGGTCGGCAGGTTGCGGCTGTCCGGCACCACGTGGATGGTGTCCTCGCCGTCGGCGTAGTACCGCCCACCGGAGCCGCCGCCGAGCACCTCGCGCATCAGGTACGGCCGGCCTGCCGCGTCATTGCCGTACACGCCGGTGTAGCGGATGGTTTCCTGGTCGGCCGGCATCCGGCCGTCGACCGCCTTCGCCAGCACGCCGGCCAGCACCCCCAACAACCGCAGGATGACGAAGGTGCGGGCATTGGTCGGCGCCGGGAAGATCGGCGTCAGCAGCGTACCCGGTGGCGGGAAACGCATCTCGATCAGCGGCACGACGCCCTCGTTGACGTCCAGCTGCGCCATCCGCTCGGGCGAATCGGCCAGATTTCGGAGGATCGGTGCCAGCCACTTGGCCAGGAACACCCCGTCGGAATAGTTGCCGCAGTGGTTGATCGGGCCCTTCGCCTGCGGCGAGGTGCCGTTGAAGTCCAGCACGATGCGGCCGTCGGTGACTCCATCGCCGGCGGACAGTTTGGTCAGCGTGATCCGCTGCGTGTGCAGCTTCGGCTCGTCCACGCCGTCGTGCTCGGCGTAGTCCTCCCAGACGTACTCGCCGTCGGGGATCTTCGACAGGATCTCCGTCCGGTAGATATCCGTGGTGGCGGCCAGGATCGCCTCGAACGCGGCTTCCACGTCGGCGCGGCCGTAGCGGTCGAAGAGTTCCCCGAGCCGGCGCGCACCCATCAGGCAGGCGGAGCATTCCGCGTCCAGGTCGGCGGCCAGCGACTCCGGCATCCGGGAGTTCCGGGTCATGATCTTCAACGCGGCCTCGTTGGGGACGCCCGCTGCCCAGAGCCGGATCGGCGGCACCATCAGCCCTTCCTCGAAGACGCTGGTCGCGTGGCTCGGCATGGAACCCGGTACGGCGCCGCCGATGTCGTCGTGATGCCCGAACGCCTGGACGAACGCCACCACCTCACCGCCGGCGAAGACGGGCACCGTGACGCAGAGGTCCGGCAGGTGGCCGATGCCGCCTTCGGACAGGTAGACGTCGTTGTGGAAGAAGACGTCCCCGGGCACCATCGTGTCGATCGGGTAGTCGCGGACGATCGGCTGAACCAGCGCCGAGTACGACCGACCGGTGAGCTTGCGCATCTTCGCGTCGTGGATGCCGGCCCGGAAGTCGTGGGCGTCCCGGATCATCGGCGAGCGAGACGTGCGGGCGATCGCCGTCTCCACCTCCGCCTCGACGGACGCCAGGGTGCCGGCGACGATCTCGACGAGAACCGGGTCCATCGCCTACGCTCCTTCGCCGGCTGCGGCGCGTCGGAGGATCAGGTTGCCGAACGGGTCGACGGTGGCGGTGAAACCGGGGTGCACCGGCACGGTCGACCCGAACTCCTGCACCACCGCGGGCCCGGCGATCCGGTGCCCGGCGAGCAGTCTCGACCGGTCGTACAGCGCCGCGGACGTCCAGTCGTCGAAATGGACGTCCCGGCTACCGATCTGCGCATCGACAGGAACATGACCTGCGGCGGAATCGATTTCCCGGATCTCCGGCCGAGGCAGTGGCCCGACGCCGGTGACCCGGAGGTTCACCCATTCGACGCTCTGGTCCGGATTGCCGCGGAAGTCGTACCCGTACAACGCCCGGTGCGCGTCGTGGAAATTGCCGGCCACCGCGTCCGCCCACGCCTGGTCGACCGCACGGGGCGGGCACGGCACCCGCACCTCGTAGGCCTGGCCGAAGTACCGCAGGTCGGCCGTCCGCTCGAAGACCTGTACCTCGGCCGGAAAGCCTTCGGCGGCCAACGCCTTCCGGGCCTGCGCCGTCAGCTCCTCCAGCGCCGACGCCACGGCCTCCAGGTTGATCTCGGCATGCCGGGACACCCGGGTCTGCACGTAGTCGTTGCGAACGTCCACCGTGAGCAACCCGTAGGCCGACACGTTGCCGGGGTTGGGCGGCACCAGAACCGCCGGCAGCGACAGGATGTCCATCAGCCGGCAGGCCAGCAGCGAGCCGGAACCGCCGAACGTCACCATCGGGAAGTCCCGGACGTCCAGCCCGCGCTTGACCGTCACCTGCCGGAGCGCATTGGCCTGGTTCCAGGCCGAGATCTCCAGGACCCCGGCGGCGCAGCGCTCGATCGTCAGACCCAGGCCATCGGCCAGCTCCTCGAGGACCATGCGTGAACGTCCGGCTTCCAGGCCGATCTCGCCGCCGAGCAGGTGCGGCGGGATGCGGCCCAGGACGAGGTGCGCGTCGGTGATGGTGGGCTCGGTGCCGCCCCGCCCGTAGCAGGCCGGACCCGGATCGGCGCCGGCCGACTGCGGTCCGACCTTGAGGGTGCCCTCCGGCGAGAGCCAGGCGATGGACCCGCCGCCGGCGCCGACCGTCACCACGTCGATCATCGGGATCTTGGACGGGTAGGCGCCGATGGTGCCCTCGGTGGTCAGCGACGGGCGGGACTGCTGGATCACCGTGACGTCGGTGGACGTGCCTCCACCGTCGCACGTCACCACGCTCGGGTAGCCGGCCCGTGCGGCGATCACCGCTGCCCCGAGCGCGCCGGCCGCCGGTCCGGACAGCACCGTGGTGATCGGCTGGTGCACCACCTCGGCCGCCGACAGCACGCCGCCGTTGGACCGCATCACCGAGAACGGGATCTCCCGTCCCGGGTCGAGGGTGGCCAACTCCGCCGCGATACCCGAGACATACTGCGCCACCTTGGGTTTCACCGCAGCATCCACCAACGTGGTCATCGCTCGCTCGTACTCCCGGTACTCGCGAAGCACGTCGCAGGACAGCGAGACAACAGCGTCGGGATGCTCGCCGCGCAGGACGTCCAGCATCGCCCGCTCGTGGGCGTCGTTGGCGTAGGAATGCAGGAAGCACACGCCGATGGTCGAGATCCCCTGCTCTCGGAACCATCTCGCCGCGACCACGGCAGCATCGACGTCGAAGGCCCGGACCTGCCGACCGCGGTAGTCCATCCGGCCGCCGACCGTCCGCACCCGGTCGACCGGCACGATGCGGTCCGGTTTGACCCAGAAGTAGGAATTTCCGTAGCCGTCGGGGACGGATTGCCGGGCGATCTCGAGGAGAAAGGCGTACCCGTCATTGGTGACGAAGCCCAGTCGGCCGACCTTGCCCTCGAGCAGCTGATTGGTAGCCACCGTGGTGCCGTGCGCGATGGACTCGACATCCGCTGGGGCGCAGTTCAGCTCGGCAAGAATCTTGCGGATGCCGGCAAGGAAGCCGTCGGCCGGGTTGGCCGGCGTCGACGGCGTCTTGGTCGTGCTGACCAGGCCGGTGCGGGTGTCGACGGCGACGATGTCGGTGAACGTGCCCCCGGTGTCCACGCCGATCCGCAGCGGTCGAGCGGCGCCGGCCATCCGGACGTCGTCGGTAGCGGTCGAGGTCACCGGTCGCGCCGCCCGGCGCGGGCACCGATCAGCACGCCGACCGCCATGCTGACGGCCCCGAACGCCGCCGCCACCAACAGGTCCAGCCTGCGCCCGGCAGGCGGCGGGGCCAGAGGTGCGGCCCGCACCGCCGGCGCCGCGGGCCCCGCCGGTGCCGGCCCGGCAGACTCGGCCGGCCCGGCCGGCCCGGCCGACGTGGCGGATGCTGCCAGACCGTCCGGCGGGTCCGCCGCAGCCGGATCGATGACCTTCTTCCCGGTCAGCACGTCGTCGATGGCGGAGAAGAACAGACCGGCGGTCTTCTTCGCCACGCCGGTGAGCACCCGCTGCCCGACCCCGCCGACCATGCCGCCGACCACCGCGTCGGCCTCGTAGTCCAGCACCGTCGTACCGTCGCCGGGGCCGGCGAGCCGGACCAGCACCGTGGTGTCGATGGTGCCCGGGCCGCCGGAACCGCTGGCGTGCATGGTGAGCGACTTTGGCTCGACGAGGTCGTAGAGCCGGACCTCACCGCTGTAGGAACCCTTGATGGCCGCCACGCCGAGGGTCACCGCCATGCTGAAATGCCCTTCGCCCAACGGGTTGAGCGCGTCGCAGCCCGGAATGACCCTGGCCAGCACGTCGGGCGAGTTGACCGCCCGCCACACCTGTTCGGGAGACGCGTGCAGCACGGCGGAGCCGGAGATCTTCATCGGATGCCTTCCGCTGGTGATTGGCGACGTCGGTCCAGGTCGGGGATCAGCCCGGCAGCATGCTCGGCGCGCAGGCCGAACAGCAGATCCGGGCTGAGCGGCATCGCCACGATGCGGAACCCCACCGCATCCTCGACGGCGGAGGCGATCACCGCCGGCACCGGGATCACCCCGGCCTCGCCGGCACCCTTGATACCCAGCGGGTTCAGCGGCGAGGGCGTTTCCTGGTGGCCCAGTTCCAGCTGCGGGATCTCGGTGACGTAGGGCATCAGGAAGTCCATGAACGAGGCGTTGTTCAGCTGCCCGTGCTCGTCGTAGGCGAGCCGCTCGTAGAGCGCGCCGCCGATCCCCTGCGCCACACCGCCGTGCACCTGACCGCGGACGATCATCGGGTTGATCAGGTTGCCGCAGTCGTGCACCACGCAGTACTGCAGGATGGCGATCTCGCTGGTGTCCCGGTCGATCTCGACGATCGCCGCGTGCATGCCGGAGGCGAAGGTGGACCGCGGAGGCGAGTAGTACTCCCGGCCCTCCAGCCCCGGCTGCTCGCCGTCCGGGACCGGCGGCGCGTCCGGGTCGGCGGGCCGGGCGAACTGGGTGGCGGCCTTGGCCGCTTCGTCGAACGCGTACCGGAGCGGGTTCGACAGGACCGCGACCGAACCGAGCCCGATGGACGCCGAGGGCAGCCCGCGCACCGAGATCACCCCGTCGGCGATCTCCAGGTCGTCGGCCGAGCACTCCAACGCCTCTGCCGCCACCCGCAGCGCCTTCGCTTTCGCGCTGCGCGCGGCCAGGGCAACCGCCGACCCGGACATCACCGCGGCGCGGGAGGCGAAAGTGCCGACGGCGTAACCGAACCGGCGGGTGTCGCCGGTGGTGACCCGGACCCGGTCGAACGGCACGCCCAGTTCGTCGGCGACGATCTGCGCGAACACGGTCTGGTGGCCCTGGCCCTGCGACGTCAGCCCGATGGCGACCTCCACGCTGCCGTCGGTCAGCACCTGCACGTGCGCGCCCTCGTACGGGCCGGGACCTGTGCCCTCCACGTAGCAGGCCAGCCCGATGCCCAGCATCCGGCCGTGCGCCGCGGCCTGCGCCCGCACGGCCGGAAACCCGTCCCAGCCGATCATCTCCTTGAGCATCGCCAGCTGGTCCGGGTAGTTGCCGGAGTCGTAGATCAGCGGGCGGCCGTCCTGGAAGATCAGCCCCTGGTCGTAGGGGAATTCGTCCGGCTGGATGAAGTTGGCCGCCCGGACCGCGGTGCGGTCGAGCTCGAGGAAGTCGGCGATCCGGTCCAGCGTGCGTTCCATGACGAACACGCCCTGCGGCCGACCGGCGCCGCGGTAGGGCGTGACGATGACGGTGTTGGTGTAGACGGAGAAGAACTCGACCCGGTAGGCGCCCGGTTTGTACGGGCCGAGAAGCTGGGTGGAGGTGACGATCGGGCAGATGATGCCGTAGGGCGTGAACGCGCCGTTGTCGTGCCAGAAGGTGACGTCCAGCGCGGTGATCGCCCCGCGGTCGTCGAACCCGACCCTGACGTGGTGTTCCTGCCCGCGCTCGTGCGCCGAGGAGATGAAATGCTCGCGGCGGTCCTCGGTCCACTTGACCGGATGACCGAGTTTGATCGCCGCCATCGGCACGACGATCTCTTCGGGCCACGGGTGCACGATCTTCACGCCGAACCCGCCGCCGACGTCCGGCGCGATCACCTCCACCTTGGGCAGCGGCAGACCCAGCTTGGCGGCGATCGCCGCCCGCACGGAGGTCGAGGCCTGCGTCGAGGAGTAGACCCGCAGGCTCTGGTCGTCGGTGTCCCAGCGGGCGTGCACGGCCTTGCCCTCCAGCGGCATGGAACACGACCGCTCGATCTCCAGATCGAGCTCGAGTACGTGCGCGGCGATCTCGAACCCGCCCCGCAGATCCCCGTTCTGCTGCACCAGGTGCGCGGCGACGTTGTCCGGAACGTCCGCGTACACCGCATTCTCGGCGGCCCGCGCGGCCGGGATGCCGACCACCGGCGGCAGCACCCGGTAGCCGACCCGGATCCTCGCGGCGGCATCCTCGGCCAGGTAACGACTCTGCGCGACCACCATCACGATCGCCTCGCCGACGTGGTGCACCACCTCCCGCGCCAGCGGGTACCCGGTGCGCGGCGCGCGCAGCGCCGGGTGCGGAATCAGGACCGGAAGCGGTTCGGCCGCAGCACCTTCCAGGTCCTCGTAGGTGTAGATCGCCATCACCCCGGGCACGTCAAGCGCGTCGGTCACGTCGATGTCGAGGATCTCGGCGTGCGCGTGCGGCGACCGCACGAACGCCGCCTCCCAGGCGCCGTCGACGCCGTCATCCCCGCCGGGGTGACCGGAGCCGGCACCGATGTCGTCGGTGTATCGGCCGTTGCCGGTGGTCAGCCGGAGGTCTTCGGTGCGGCGCACCGGCTGGCCGAAGTAGCGGGTGGCCATCAGCGCCCCTCCCGGTACGCCGGGTCGGAAGTATCGGTCGGCAGCGGCGCAGCCGGGTCCGCGGTCAGCTCGGCAGCCCGCAGCACCGCGTCCACGATGTTCTGGTATCCGGTGCAGCGGCACAGGTTACCGGCGATCATCTCCACGGCCTGCGCGCGGGTGGGCGCCGGGTTGTCGGCCAGTCCGGCGGTGATGGTGGTGAGGAACCCGGGGGTGCAGAACCCGCACTGCAGCGCGTGGCAGTCACGGAACGCACGCTGCACCGGCGACAGCGACGCCGGGTCGCCGGTCTCGTCCAGCTGGCCCAGTCCCTCCACCGTGGTGATCTGGTGTCCGCGCACGGACACCGCGAAGATCAGGCAGGACCGGACCGGCGCGCCGTCCAGCAGCACGGTGCAGGCGCCGCACACCCCGTGCTCGCAGCCGACGTGCGTGCCGGTGAGCCCCAGGTCGTGTCGCAGGAAGTCCGACAGCGTGCGCCGCGCCACGACCGACGACGACCGCGCCGCCCCGTTGACCACCAGGGCGACATCGTGCAGCTGCTCGGTCATGCCGCCACCGGCGCCGCGGCGGCGATGGCCGCTTCCACCGCCCGAACGGTCAGCACGCCGGCGAGGTGCCGGCGGTAGTCCGCCCGCGCGTGCAGGTCCGACGGTGGGTCGAGGGCGGCCATCGCGTCCTGCGCCGCCCGGCCGACGCTCCAGCTCTCCGTCAGGTCCAGCACCACCGGCACCTCGGACACCGACAGGTACGCGCAGCGCAGGCTGGTCACCTCGCCGTCGGCGGCGAGGCGGACCACCGCTCCGACGCCGCAGAGCGCGTAGTCGCCGTGCCGGCGGGCGATCTCGACGAACGCCGACCCGGCCCCCGCGGGCAGCGCCGGGAAGAACGCCTCGACGGCGAGTTCGTCGGGCCGCAGCGCGGACTCCAGCACACCGACGAAGAACTCGGCCGCCGGGATCGCCCGCCGGCCGCGTACCGATGCGGCGGTCACGGTTCCGCCGGTCAGCGCCAGCACAGCGGTCATCTCCCCGCTGGGGTCGGCGTGGGCGATCGACCCGACCGTGGTCCCCCGGTTGCGGATCGTCGGGTGCGCCACCAGAGCCAGGCCCTGGGAGAGCAGCGGCTGCACCGACCGGGCCGCGGCGTCGCGCTGGACGCGGGCGTGCCGGGCCAACGCGCCGACAGTCACCCCGTCGGGAGTGACGGTGACGAAGTCCAGCTCGGTCAGTCCGTTGATGTCGACCAGGTGCGCCGGTTCGGCCAGCCGCATCGCAAGCACCGGCACGAGGGACTGACCACCGGCCAGCACCTTGCCGTCGCCTCCCACGGTGGCGAGCAGCTCGAGCGCCTCCGGCACGGACGCCGGCCCATGCCAGCGGAACGGAGCCGGTTTCATCCCCCGATCTTGCCGCACCCAGATGACGACTCAGTTACTCAGGTCGACCACCCGGGTACTTCGGTCCACCACCCGGGTACTTCGGTCCACCACCCGGGCGAGCGCGTCCACGTACAGCTGCAGGCTGAACACCAGATCCGCGGACGGATCAGCGGTGATCAGCTGGGCAGAGACCTCACCGAGGGCGGGGAACGACTCCCACCTGTTCACCGACCGACGGCGGTGCTCGTCGCTGGGTGCCTTCGACGGCGCCAGCATCAGCCCCTGCGTGCGCACCAGCACGAATCCGTAGACCAGGTTGATCAGCGAGTTGTACACGTGCACCCGCTGCTGCGGGTCGAGCCCGGACTCGGCCAGGATCGACAGCACCGACTCGATCAGGGCCAGCGCAGAGAACTCCGGCGCGTCCAGATCGGTGGGGTCCAACTCCTGCGAGGCGAGCACCGAGATCATCGCCGGATTCTCCACGCCGGCACGGAAGATGTCGTCCAGCAGCTTGACCAGCCGCTCCGTCCACGGCAGCGCGGGGTCGGCCGGCTCCAACGACGCCAGTGACCGGTCGGCCATCAGCACCAGCAGCGCGCGCTTGTTCGGCACGTGGTGGTACAGGGACATCGCCTCGACGCCCAGTTCCTGGGCGAGCTTGCGCATCGACACGCCGGACAAGCCCTCGTGCCTGGCCAGGCCGAGGGCAGACTTGACGATGCGATCCCTGGTAAGGGGTAGTCGGTCCGCACCCATGACAGCCTTTCAATTCGATGGCCGACCGGCGAGCGGGGGAGTGACAGCAGAGTTATTTTCCCGTCCCGCCACGCCCGTCGGTCTCAGAAGAACACGTTACGACCAGTCGGCTCGCCTTACATCTCAAGATGTCCTCCTTAAGTGGTTTTGCGAAGAGTGGCGCACACCTTCGCCTTGCGAACCAGTGCACAGTGATGGGACAGCGCAGCCGGTCGATCACCGGACTGGCCGCCTGCACGTCGGACGGGCGAGCGGGAACCACGCCTCGGCCGGCCGATCCGCTCGTCCATGAAGGGCGGCGCCGGGCCAGCCCGCGTCTGTCGATCATTCGACCCGGGAAGTCGACCCGGCGACCGCCATGGGCCGGGCGAGCTTCTAACGAACGACGCGGCGACCGATGCTCCACGTCCCGGTGACCGGCGTCACGGCGGTCGCGGTCTGCCGGCGGACCGGCAGCAGGAACAGCGCCGCCAGCATCCACAGCAGTTGGATGCTGCCCTCCAGCTGGGCGAGCGCGCCGAGCCCGGCGTAACCGGTGTCCGGCAGACCGAACACCACACGGGTGTCCTTGAACCAGATCCACACGCCGGACACCACCAACATCAGCGTCAGCAGCCAGGTACGGCCGGCCGAGACACTGGGAAAGGTGAGCCGGGGCACCGCGGCGACGAAGGACGGGCGGGCATTCCACAAGAATTCCGCAAGCAGATAGAACGCCGGAACGAACCAGATCGCATGGTGGATCCAGGTGACCGGACTGACCAGCAGACCCAGCAATCCGGTGAGGACCAGAGCAGTCAATTGGTTGCCCGCCACGATGGCCGCCCGAATGCGCGGCAGCGCAACCGCGACCAGAACAATCGACAACAGGGCCCAGGTCGCGGTATTCGGCACGCCGTCCGGGCTGAGCCGGGCCAGTACCCCGTTGATCGACTGGTTGGTCGTATTGTCCAGCAGCCCGACCCGGTTCGATTGCCAGAGCAGCTTGGTGAAGTACAGCCACGTCTCGCCGGGCGCGACCAGGGCGCTGAACAGCGTTACCCCGGCAAAGGAGCACACGGATACCGCGATCGCCCGCCAGTCCTTGCGCAGCAGGAAGTAGACCAGGAAGATTCCGGGCGTCAGCTTCACCGCCATGCTGATGCCGACCAGCACACCGGTCCACCGGCTGCCGCGGGTGGCCAGCACCAGCACGTCCACCGACACCAGCAGGGCCAGGTAGAGGTTGATCTGACCGAAGGCGACCGTCTGGGCGAACGGCTGGAAGCAGAACGCGACCGCGGTGAGCACCGCCACGACGGTCAGCAGCTGCAGGCGGCCGAGCGGAAGCCTGTTGCGCAGCCAGACCAGCATGCAGCCGAATCCGGCGGCCAGGATGCCCAGGAAGTTGATCAGCACCACGGCCGACAGCCCAAAGGCGTGCATCGGCGCCATCAGCACCGCTGCCGCGGTGGGATAGGTGAAGCCGAGCGTGCCGTTCACCGGATCCGGCTGCCAGTAGTCGTACAACCGGTTCCCGGACAACCAGAACGCGGTCGCATTGTAGTAAATCTTCAGGTCGTATTGGTCGTGGTGCGGACCGAATTGTGTATAGATGACGTAAGCGGCAGCTGTGACAACGGCCACCAGACCAATTGCGGCGACGATCACCTGAGTTCTGATCCGGGACGGCAGATCCCGCACATCCAGAGTTGCCCAGAATTGCACGCGATTGGTTTGTCGTGTTGCGGTCACCTTGCCAGTGTCTCATCCGGCCAGGTGGGCTGCCCGTGGGCAGATATGCCTGCGTCGCATTCGTGTCCGTTCTCACAGCGGCGATGTTTCGCCCGGCCGCTGCACCGGTTGGAAGTAGGTCGACCGCTTCTCGCCGCGCGCAGCCGCTGCCAGCGGTCGTCCGGGCACCGGCATGACAAGATCTTGCGGAACCGACATCACGTCGGGAAGGCACCCGCACCGTGGCGCCGGCGATCCTGGAGGAGGGTTCGTGAGCAGCACCGAGGCGGTGCCCGTCGAGCCTTCCCGTCCGGCTGACACCGGCGGGCACGTGGACCACGTCGAACTACGCAGGGGCGTGTACCACGACTCGGTCACGCTGCTCCGGATGAGCCAGGCCGTCGGCGAGGTGCCCGGCGTGCTGGACGCACAGATCGCGATGAGCACGCCGTTCAACCTGGAGTTCGCGGTCGCCGCCCGATTCGGCATACCGGAAGGAGCCGGCGCCAACGATCTGCTGGTCGCCCTGCGAGCCGTCGACGAGACGGCGCTGAGCCGTGGACTCGACGCCCTGGCGGCAGTGCTGGAGGCGGCGGACCGCGCGTCGCACGCGCCGGCGCGAGCGGGGGCCGGCGCACCGCCCCGTACGGTCCGGGCGGCGGCGGCCGCCGCGCCGGACGCCGCCGTCGTGCTGATCTCCGTGCCGGGACCCTGGGTACTCGGCGAGGCGATGGATGCGATCGCCGCCGGCCGGCACCCGATGATCTTCTCCGACAACGTGCCGATCGAGCACGAGATCGCGCTCAAGCGGGCCGCGGCGCAGGCGGGCGTGCTGGTGATGGGTCCCGACTGCGGAACGGCCGTCCTCGGCGGGGTGGGCCTGGGGTTCGCGAACGTCCTCGCGCCCTCGCGAGGTGGCCCTGCCGTGGGCGTCGTCGCGGCGTCCGGCACCGGCGCCCAGCAGCTGATGTGCCTGCTGGACGACGCCGGAGTCGCCGTGTCCGCCGTTCTGGGACTTGGTGGACGCGACCTGTCGGCTGCCGTCGGCGGGCTCAGCGCGCGGACCGCGCTGGAGATGCTCGACGCCGACCCGGCCACCGACTCCATCGTGCTCATCTCCAAGCCGGCCGATCCGGACACGGCCGAGCGGGTACTGCGGGCCGCCCGGGCGGCCCGTACCCCGCTGCACACCATCCTGCTGGGGACCGGCGGCGACATCACCTCCGAGGTGGAAACGCTGCTCGCCTCGCTCGCCGTCCCGGTGCCGGTGTGGAAGCGGTGGCTGCCCCCGGCCGGCTCGCCCGACGCGCCGGCCGGTGACGCGGACAGCCTTGGAGCGGCCCCGACCGGGGTGCTGCACGGTCTCTTCGCCGGCGGCACCCTGGCGGACGAGGCGATGCTGCTGCTGCGGGAGGACCTCGGCGACATCCGGTCGAACATCCCGCTGCGGCCGGACCTCGGGCTGCCGGAACCGGCCGGCGGGCACGGTGGGCACGGCGGGCACGGTGCACCCGGCGTCGCCGGCCTGCCCGACCTGACGGGCCTGGGGTCCGTGGTGATCGACCTGGGCGACGACCGCTTCACCAGCGGGCGTGCGCACCCGATGATCGACCCGACGGTACGGCTGCAGCTGCTGGCCGTGTCGGCCGCCGATCCCGGCGTGTCGGTGCTGCTGATGGACGTCGTCCTCGGGCACGGCGCCGAGGCGGATCCGGCGGCCCGCCTGGCGCCCGCGGTCCGGGCGGCGCTGGCCACCCGGGCCCCGGCGGACGGTGGACCGCGGCCCTTGCACGTGGTGATCTCGCTGTGCGGAACCGGGCAGGACCCGCAGGACCGGGAGCGCCAAGCACGCGCGCTGGCCGACGCCGGTGCGCTCGTCTTCGCGTCCAACGCGATGGCGGCCAGAGCGGCCGCCCGCTTCGCCCGCCGGAAGGACTGACGACATGGCCTCGGACCTGCTGGCCGGCCCGCCGGCGGTGATCACCGCCGGCATCGACCTGCTGACCGACGCGCTGGCCGCCCAGGCCGTGGACGTCACCCCCGTCGACGCCCGTCCGCCGCTGGACGATCCGCCGGGCACCGCCGCCGCGCTGACGACCGTGCTGCTCGACCCCCGGCTGGCGGCCGCGAACGCGCTGGCCGCCGCCCGGATGCTGGCCGTGCGGGCGGTCCTGGTCGACGTGCTCCCGGCGTCGGAGGCGCTGGGCCTGCGCAGCGGCGAGTTCTGCCACGCGGGCCCGCCGATCAGCTGGGACCGCGCGTCCGGCCCGATGCGCGGAGCCCTGATCGGCGCGATGGTCTTCGAGGGACTGGCCGCCGACCCCGCCGAGGCGGAGGCCCGGCTGGCGGCCGGGAACGGCATCGCGCTCACGCCCTGCCACGACCGCCACGCGGTCGGCCCGATGGCCGGCGTGGTGTCGCCGTCGATGTGGATGTTCAAGCTGCTGGACACCGAGTCCGGCGCCGTCGCCTACTGCTCCCTCAACGAGGGGCTGGGAAAGGTGTTGCGCTACGGCGCTTTCAGCCCGGAGGTGATCGAGCGGCTGCGGTGGATGGCGGACGTGCTGGGGCCGGCCCTGGCGGTCGCCGTCCGGGCCGCGGCACCGATCGACATCACCGCCATCGTCGGGCAGATGGTGCAGATGGGCGACGAGGGCCACAACCGGAACCGCGCCGGCACCCTGATGCTGCTGCGCGAGCTGCTGCCGACGTTGATCTCGTCCGGCCTGCCCGCTGCCGACGTCGCGGACGTGGCGCGCTTCGTGGCCGGCAACGACCACTTCTTCCTCAACCTGGTGATGCCGTGCGGGAAGTTGATGGGCGACGCCGCGGCGGGCGTGCCCGGGTCCACCATCGTCACGGCGATGTGCCGCAACGGCACCGACTTCGGCATCCGGGTGTCCGGCACCGGCGGCACCTGGTTCACCGGTCCGGCGAACAAGCCCCAGGGCCTCTACCTGCCGGGATTCGGCGCCGACGACGCCAACCCCGACATCGGTGACTCCGCCATCACCGAGACGATGGGCGTCGGCGGCATGGTGATGGCCGGGGCCCCCGCCATCGTGAGGCTGGTCGGCGGATCGGTGCCCGACGCCCTGGCCACCACCGCCCGGATGTACGAGATCACCGAGACGGAGAACCCGGCGTTCGCGCTGCCCATCCTGGAGTTCCGCGGCTCGCCCACCGGCATCGACGTCACCAGGGTGCTGCGGACGGGCATCCTGCCGCAGATCAACACCGGGATGGCCGGTCGGGAGGCCGGTGTCGGCCAGGTGGGCGCCGGGCTCGTCACGCCGCCGATGAGCTGCTTCTCCGATGCGGTCCGCGCGCTCGCCGACGCGGTGCCCAGCAGCTGACCGGGGTGGCAGGCGGAGCGGCCGAGCCGCGCTCGGCCGGCCGGGTCTGGGTGGTGGGGGCGGCCTCGCTGCTGCTGTACCTGGCCGATTCGTTGATCCGGCACGCCAGGTTCCGCTCCGGCTACGACGTCACCATCTTCGACCAGGCGGTCGCCCGGTACGCCCACCTGCAGACCCCGGACGTGCTGGTCAAGTCGCAGCAGCCGTTCAACATCCTGGGCGACCACTTCCACCCGATCGTCGCGCTGCTCGCTCCGATCTACCGCCTGTGGCCCGACGCGCGGGTGCTGCTCGTCGCCCAGGCCGTGCTCTTCGCGTTCGGGGTGCACGTGGTGAGCCGGTTCTCGGTCGAGCGGCTCGGCCGGGTCGGCTACCTGTTGGGCGCCGGCTTCGCCGTCAGCTGGGGGATGCTGCAGGCCGTCGACTTCGACTTCCACGAGATCGCCTTCGCGGTGCCGCTGCTCGCGCTGTGCCTGGAGGCGCTGCTGGCCGGCCGGTACCGCCGGGTCGTGCTGTGCTGCGTGCTGCTGGTGCTGGTCAAGGAGGACTCACCGCTGCTCGTGCTGGGTGTGGCGCTGGTGCTCGCAGCGCAGCGCAGATACCGGATGGCGGCGCTGCTCGGCGGTTTCGCGCTTGCCGCCTTCGCCCTGATCGTGTTCGTGGTCATCCCGCACTTCAGCTACTCGCACACCTACACCTACCTCGCCTACGCCGGATCCGGGTCGCACGGGCCGGCCGGCCTCGTCGGCACGGCCGTGCGCACGGTCTTCTCGCTCCGCGGGCTGACCTTCCTGGGGGCGCTCGCCGGAACTGCGGGCCTGGGCCTCCGGTCGCCGGTGGCACTCGCCGTGCTGCCCACCCTCGGCGCCAGGGTGGTGTCGAACTACTCCGCCTACACCGGCTTTCTCTACCACTACAACGCCACGCTGATGGTGATCTGCTTCGCCGCGCTGTGCGACGGCATCGCCCGGCAACGACGCACGCCCGGCGACCGGTCGCGCCGGTTGGTGGCGGCCTCGCTCGCGGCGCTGTCGGCCGTGGTGGCGGTCAGCCTGGTGCGGGCGCCGACCGTGGCCACCATCGGGTCGGTGCTCACCACGTGCGACCGCTGCGCCGACGCGACCCACGCGGTCGGCGACATCCCGGACGGCGCGCGGGTGGCCGCCGACGTGTTCCTGATGCCGCACCTGGTGGACCGCGCGCAGGTGATGCAGGCCGTCCCCGGGTTCGTCGACTCCACCGGACTGCCGCTGGTGGCGGACTGGGTGGTGCTCGACCTGGGCAGCACCTCGTTCACCCCCGGCTGGAGCCGGACGCTGCTGCAGACCCTGACGGCCGGAGGGCGGTTCGCCGTCGCCGACCGCGCGGGCCGCTATGTGGTGCTGCGATCGGTCAGCTGAATCCCCGCTGCCGGGCGGCCTTCGACGCGGCGAAGTAGGCGTTGGACGCCGGCAGGAACATCAGCACGATCGCGATGACGGCCAGCAGGGCGCCGATCCAGCTGGAGACCTGGTTGCTCGACGACTGGTAGACCGTGTTGTTCACGGTGACCTGGGCGGATGACGAGCTGGCGCTCGCGATCGACAGTGCCGACAGCACGGTCAGGACGATCCGGGCCCAGTTGCGTCCCGCCCGCATCTTGAAGGCGAACAGCAGGTAGAGCCCCAGGAAGATCACTCCGACGACGACGGTGATGATCTTGACCGTGTTGACCAGCGTGTGGGTGTCGATCGACGAGGTGTTGCCGCTCGCGGCGAGCGCCTGGTCCCAGACGTTGCTGGTCAGGGTCAGCACGATCCCGAGGGCGGCCAGCAGGGCAGCCACCAGGTAGATGATGAAGGCGCCCTTCACCGACCCGGGCGGCGCGGGCTGGGCGACGGGTGGCGGGGCGCCGTAGTTGTACTGCGGAGCGGGGTACGCAGGGTTGGTCATGGCAGCAAAGGTAGACGCCCCGCCCGCTCCCGGCGAAGCGTTCGGCAAAATCGCCCCTGCTCCACCACAGCGGCCCACGACCGGACGCCCACCGCGCCGACCACCATGTTTGCTGGTGGATCGGTCGGGTACCGGCAGGTGGGCGGCTCCCGGTAATAGGTAGCTGTCTGATTCACTGCCAGTCCCAGCACGGCTGCCTCGGGCGACGACAGCCCACCTACCCGCAGCCGGAAGAGAAGGAGACCACTGATGGCCACCAAGAAGCCACTGCCCCGTTTCACCGTGCCGACCCTCGACGCCGAGGTCGGCTCCGAGGTCGCCGGCATCCTGCAGCTGCGGCTGCACGCCCTCAACGACCTGGCGCTGACGCTCAAGCACGTGCACTGGAACGTCGTCGGCCCGCACTTCATCGGCGTGCACGAGATGATCGACCCGCAGGTGGAGGTGGTGCGCGCCTACGCCGACGAGACGGCCGAGCGCATCACCACCCTGGGCAGCTCGGTGAAGGGCACGCCCGGTGCGCTCGTAGAGGAGCGGACCTGGGAGGACTACTCGATCGGCCGCGCCGACAGCATTGCGCACCTCGGCGCCCTGGACCTGGTCTACCAGGGCGTCATCTCCGGTCACCGCGAGGCTGCTGCCGCCACCGAGGAGGACGACCCGGTCACCAACGACATGCTGATCGGCCACCTGCACCAGCTGGAGCTGTTCCACTGGTTCATCCGCGCACACCTGGAGAACGCGTCTGGAGCGTTGGCCACGGCCGACGACTCCACCGAGGTGCAGGCCGCGAAATCCGGCGCCGAGATCAGCTGACCCGGGTCGGCTGGAACCGGTGGGCTGAGACAGGTCGTCCGGAGCGGGGCTCAGCGGGCGGTCGACGGGAATCGTCGGCCGCCCGCCTTGCTTCGGGCCCGTCAGGGGCTTGCTGTGCACCATCAGGGGACGGTGATGGAGTCCCGGCCCAGCCGCATGGCCCGGCCGCCGGCCCGGTAGAGCGAGCTGTCAAGCGGGTGGCCGACGGCCAACTCGGTGACGCGGGCTGCGTCCATCACCTTCGCCAGGTCGACACCCGTTGCGACACCGCAGCTCTCGAGCAGGTAGACGAGTTCCTCGGTGGCGATGTTGCCGCTCGCCCCCGGCGCGAAGTTGCAGCCGCCGAGACCGCCGACCGAGGCGTCGACCTGGGTGACCCCGGCCTGCAGCGCGGCGAGCACGTTCGCCTGCCCCATGCCCCTGGTGTCGTGGAAGTGCACGCCCACCTCCGTGCCGCCGGCGGCGTCCCGCACGGCCTGAACCAGATCGACGACGCGCGCCGGGGTGGTGGTGCCGATGGTGTCGCCCAGCGCGAGCCGGTCGGCACCGAGCGACCGGGCGCGGGCCGCCACCTGGACCGTGCGCTGCGGCGGGGTGGGCCCGTCGAACGGGCAGTCCCAGGCCACCGCGACAATGGCCTCCAGCGTGCCGTCGACGGCGTGCACCAGCTCCGCGATCTCGGCCACCAACTCGACGGCCTCGTCGCTGGTGCGTCCCACGTTGGCCAGCGAGTGCCCGTCGGCGGCGGACACCACGTACTCCAGGTCGGTGAAACCCGCCGCCAGCGCCCGCCGGGCACCGTTGGCGCTCGCCACCAGGGCAGACCAGGTGACGTCGGGCCAGCGGTGCAGCTCGGCGGCGACCGCCTCGCAGTCCGCCATCGCCGGCACCGCGCGCGGGGAGACGAACGCGGTGGCCTCGATGCGCCGGACGCCGGTAGCCACCAAGGCCTCCATCATGGCCAGCTTGCCGGTCAGCTCCATCGGGCGCTCCAGCTGCAGTCCGTCGCGCAGGCCGACCTCCCGCACGCTCACCGCGGCCGGCAGGTCTAGCCTCACCGTCCCGCCCTGATGCGCAGCACCGTCATCCCGGGGCCGCTCGGCGCATCCAGCGCCGCCAGCGCGCCGGTGGCCTGCTCGAACTCCACGACGGCGCCGACCAGCAGCTCCGGCCGCAGTCGCCCGCTGGCGACATGGTCCAGCAGCGCCGGGTAGTCGTGCGCGGACATGCCGTGCGAGCCGTGGATCTCCAGCTCCCTGGTGACCACGAGATCCATCGGCAGCGCCGTCAGGGCGTCGTCGCCGAGCAGCAGCCCGACCTGCAGGTGGCGGCCACGCCGCCGCAGGCACCGCACGGAGGCAGCCGCCACCGCCGGGTGCCCGAGCGCGTCCATGCTGACGTGCGCCCCACCGCCGGTGACCTCGACGACCGCCGCGGCGGCGTCGTCATGGGCGGCGGGGTCCACCGTCGCCTCCGCGCCCAGCTCCACCGCCCTGGCCAGCGCGGCGGGTGACACGTCGACCGCCACCACCCGCGCGCCGAGCGCCACGGCGATCATCACCGCGGACAGGCCGACTCCGCCGCACCCGTGCACGGCGCACCACTGGCCGGGCCGGAGGCCGCCGTGGGCGGTGAGCGCCCGGAACGCCGTCGCGAACCGGCACCCCAGGGACGCGGCCGCCACCAGATCGACCCCGTCGGGCACCCGCACCAGGTTGAAGTCGGCCCTGGGCAGCGCCACCTGCTCCGCGAACGAACCGGGCAGGGTGAAGCCGGGCTGTTCCTGGTTCGGGCAGACCTGGGCGTCGCCGGCCAAGCAGTACTCGCAGGCACCGCAGCCCAGGACGAACGGCGCGGTGACCCGGTCACCCGGCGTCCAGCTGCGCACCAGCGGCCCGACGGCGCGGACGATGCCGGCGAACTCGTGGCCCGGGACGTGGGGCAGGGCAACCGGGTCGTGTCCCTGCCAGGCGTGCCAGTCCGACCGGCACACGCCGGTCGCCACGACGTCGAGCACCACGCCGTCGGCAGGGCAGTCGGGTGCCGGCAGGTCGAGCAGCTCCAGCGGCGCCCGCACCGCCGCGTACCGCAGTGCCCTCACGGGCGCACGAGAACCTTGATCGACCGCCGCTGGTCCATGTCGTCGTACCCGGCGGCGATGTCGGCCAGCGGCATGGTGGAGGTGAAGACCGGCCCGGGATCCAGCGTCCCGGACAGCACGTCGGCCAGCAGCTCCGGCAGGTAGGTCCTCGTCGGCGCTACCCCGCCGTGCACGGAGACGTTGCGCCCGAACAGCTTCCGCAGCGGCAGGCCGTCCGCGACGCCGGCCGGCACGCCGACGAAACCCACCGTTCCGCCGGGGCGCGCCGCGTCCAGCGCGGTGTCCCAGCTCTGCGTCGTCCCGACGCACTCGCAGACGCTGTGTGCGCCGAGGCCGTCGGTGAGCTCCCGAACCGCCGCGACCGCCTCGTCACCGCGGGCGTTGACGATGTCCGTGGCACCGAAGGCGAGCGCGAGATCCGACCGGTCCTGGTGGGTGGACAGCGCGATGATCCGTTCCGCACCGAGCCGGGCGGCGGCGAGCACCGCGCACAGGCCGACCGCGCCGTCGCCGACCACGGCGACGGTCCGCCCCGGCCCGGCACCGGCGGACAGCGCGGCGTGGTGGCCGGTGCCCATCACGTCCGACAGCGCCAGCAGGGCAGGCGTGCGCTCGTCGTGCTCGTCCACCGGGGCGGCCACCAGCGTGCCGTCGGCCTGCGGTACCCGGACGTACTCGCCCTGGCCGCCGTCGACCAGGTGCCCGGTCCGGTCGGTGCTGCCGTAACCGCCGCCAACCAGGCAGGACGTCGTCCAGCCGGCCAGGCAGTTCGCGCAGTGGCCGCACGACCACACGAACGGCGCGATGACGACCTGACCCCGCTGCACCGAGTGCACCTCCGCTCCGACGTCCTCCACCACGCCGACGAACTCGTGCCCGATCCGGCCGGTGCTCTTGACGATCCCGCGATAGGGCCAGAGGTCGGATCCGCAGATGCACGCCGCGGTCACCCGGACCAGCGCGTCGGTCGGGAGGATCACCGTGGGGTCGGCCACCTCGTCGGTCGAGATCTTCCCTGGGGCATGCAACACGGCAGCTTTCATGCCCTCATGATGCACTGCGCGTCGGCGGCCGGCGCACTGCCCGTTCAGCTGACCAGCTGGGTGCGCAACTCGTGCGACCCGTCCGCGGTGGCGCTCTCGTAGAACAGGCGCAGGCCTCCGGCCGGATCCGGCACCGCGGAGAGGTACCGCAGCCCGCCGCCGCCCTGCGGCGAGACGAAGACCGGTCCGGGCAACGCCTTCCACGGGCCCGCGAGGCTGTCGGCCACCGCCGCGCCGGTGCGTTCCTCCCAGTTCTCCGCGGCCGACGCCCGGCCGTCGTAGAACGCCAGGTAGCCGTCGTCCAGCCGCAGCACCTCGGCGAAGCGGACGCCGCGCGCGTCCCAGGTGCCGGGCGTCCCGGCCAGCGCCGTGCCGTGCCAGGTCCACACCACCCCGTCCGGGCTGCGGGCGTACCGGGTGGTCATCCGGTCGGTCGCGTCGGGATCCTCCAGCGGGTGGCAGGACGCCCAGAGGTGCCATCCGGAGTCGTCGACGGCGATGACCGGGTCCTTGACGGCCAGGGTGGCACTACCCGGCAGTACCGGCACGGGTACCGCGTCCGGTAGCCCCTGGATGTCCGACGCCTCCAGCAGATCGACCCGCCAGTGCTTGGAACCGGGTGTGGCGCAGCTGATGTACAACCGCCAGCTGTGGGATCCGTTGCGCAGCAGGCACGGCCGCTCCAGGGACTCGGCGTCGTGCCGTTCCCGGTGCACCACCGCCAGCGGCGCCGGCCCGTTCTCCGGCGTCCACCCGGCGACCACGTTGGCAAAGCCGCGACCGCGACCGACCGGGCGGCGCAGCCGGTAGGCGAGCAGGATGGTCCCGTCGGCGACGACGGCACTCGGGCCCCCCGCCCACGCCCCGGGCACCTTCTCCGGTGGCTGCAGCACCGTCGTCCCGGCGCCCCAGTCCAGGGCCGCGAGCAGCTGGGTGCGGGTCATACCGGGGATCGTCTTCACCGGAGGAGTATCCCTATCGCGCCCGGGTCACTCCCGGGACGCGCGCCGCGACCACCGGCGGCGCGGTCGCCGGGCCGCCGGCGGCGGGTCGTCGTCGGCCGGAACCGCGGGCCGCGCGGCAATCCGTGACATCCGCCAGCCGAACACGATCGCCTCCTCGTCCACCTGCATCAGCGTCATCGGCGGTCCCTCGGCGGGTTTGCGCAGTGCGTCCAGGATCCGGTCGTTGAGCCTGCCGACGACCGTCCGTACCTGGGGTTCGGTCGGGATCCGGCGCACCAGTTCGGGCAGGTCCTCCACCTCCTTGCGCAGCGCGAGCGCCGGCGGCAGGAACGCCGCGCCGGACACGCCCTCACGCAGCAGGTACTGCCGCAGCCACCAGTTCTCGTCGTGCGGCCCGCCCAGGTCGCGCAGCGGTCGACCGGCGCCGGGCAGGTTGTCGAACGCGCCCCGCTCCTGCGCCTGCCGGATCTGCCGCTCCACCATGCCCGAGATGCCCGTCGGCCGGCCCGCCAGTGCGCTGCTCCCGTCGTGCGTCCCGCCGACCGGCTCGGATTCCGCCACCATCCCGCCCGCGCACCTCCCTGACCGTTGCCGCGCCTGCCACGACGGTAACCGCGCCCGCCCGCCGCGCCGCACGTCGACCGGCACAACCCCTACCGCACCGGTACGGCCGGCCGGCGGCGGGGTGGAACAGTGAGGGGCGTGCAGCGAGTCGTGGTGGTCGGGGCCGGCATCGTGGGCGCCGCGGCGGCGGCGCGACTCGCGACCCGCGGCGCGCGGGTGACCGTCGTGGACGACGGGGCGGCCGGAGGCGCAACAGCAGCCGGCGCCGGCATCATCGCGACCGTCAGTTCCAGGCCGACCGACGACGACACCGCAGCCTTCCGGTTCGCCGCCGCCCGCCACTACGCAGAGCTGGTGCAGCGCTGCGCCGACGCCGGACTCGGCGGCCACTCCTACCGCGCCGCAGGGCAGCTCACCGTGGCCCTGCGCGCCGCGGAGTCCGCCGAACTGCTCGCCGACTACGAGCGCACCACCGACCTGGTCGCCCGGTTCGGTCCGGCCGCGGTCGGGCGGCCGGAGCTGTTGGCGGCGGCCGACATCGCCGCCCGCTATCCGTTGCTCGGCCCGACGTACGGCGGTCTTCTCGCTCCCGACGTGGCCGTCGTGGACGGACGGGCGATGCGCGGCTGCCTGCTGCAGCTGGCCGCGTCCGCGGGTGCGGACATCGTGTCCGGAAGGGCCGAGCTGGAATCCAGGTGCGGCGCGGTCACCGGCGTGCGGGTCGGAGCCACCCGCATCGACGCCGACGCGGTGGTGCTGGCCGCTGGTGCCTGGTCCGGCCGGGTGATCCCGGCGCTCGCCGGATGCATCGAGCCGCAACGTGGTCAGATCCTGCACCTGCACCTGCCGGGAGCGGGGGCGCTGCCCACCGTCGACACGTTCGCCGGCCACTACCTCCTGACGTTCCCCGGCGACCGGGTGGTGATCGGGGCGACCAGGGAGACCGGCAGCGGCTTCCACCCGGAGCTGACCGCGGGCGGCGTGGCGCAGGTGCTCGCGCAGGGGATGTCACTGGTGCCGGCACTGGCCGAAGCCGGCTGGATCGAGGCCAGGGTCGGCCTGCGGCCGGCGAGCGCCGACGGCCACCCGTATCTCGGCTCGGCACCGGATCGTCACAACCTATGGCTCGCAACGGGTATGGGGCCGAGCGGCCTGACCCTCGGGCCGTACTGCGGAACGGTGGTGGCCGACGCCGCGCTCGCCGCGCTGACCGGCGGCACGCCGCCCCACATCCCGGCGACCTACGACCCTGCCCGCTGACCGTCCTGCTCCTCGAGAAACGGGTGCTGCGTGAGGAACCGGGTGCTACCGGAGGAACCGGTAGGCGGCAGATCCCGGCTCGATCCGCTCGACCTCCATCGGAGCGGCCGTCATCCGCTGCAGCAGCCCGGGCAGCCCGTCGGCGGAACCGAGTTCGATCCCGACCAGCGCCGGCCCGGTCTCCCGGTTGTTGCGCTTGACGTACTCGAACAGCGTGATGTCGTCCTCCGGCCCGAGCACCTCGTCCAGGAAACGGCGCAGCGCACCGGGTTCCTGCGGGAAGTCCACCAGGAAGTAGTGCTTGAGGCCCTCGTGGACGAGGGAACGCTCCACGATCTCGCCGTACCGGGAGACGTCGTTGTTGCCGCCGGACAGCAGGCACACCACCGTCGACCCGGGGGCCAGGTGGAGAGCCGACAACCCGGTGACCGACAGCGCTCCGGCCGGTTCGGCGATGATGCCCTCGTTCTGGTACAGCGCCAGCATCTCCGTGCAGATGGCTCCCGGGTCGACGCTGACCACCTCGATCCCGCTGTGCGCCAAAAAGTCGTAGGTCAGCTGGCCGACGCGGCGGACGGCCGCGCCGTCGACGAACGGGTCGAGCGTGTCCAGCCGGACCGGCCGGCCCGCGGACAGCGCCGCGGTGAGCGACGCCGCCCCCACCGGTTCCACGCCGACCAGCCGGACGTCCGGCGCCCGCTCCCGCAGGTAGACCGAGATGCCGGCGCCCAGCCCGCCGCCACCGACCGGCACCACGACGACGTCCGGCGCACCGCCCAGCTGGGCGATGATCTCGGCGATGACGGTCCCCTGGCCGGCGATGGTGCGCAGGTCGTCGAAGGGTGGCACGAGGACGGCGCCGCTGTCCCCGGCGTGCAGCAGTGCGGCCTCGGCGGCGTCATCGAAGGTGTCGCCGCGGAGCAGGAGCTCGACCTGGTCACCACCATGGGCGCGGATGCGGTCGCGCTTCTGGCGGGGCGTGGTGCGCGGCAGGAAAATGGTGCCGCTGATACCGAGCGCCTGGCACGCGAAGGCCACCCCCTGCGCATGGTTGCCGGCGCTGGCGCACACCACGCCGGCTGCCCGCTCGTCCGGCGTCAGCTGGCTCATCAGGTTGTAGGCGCCGCGGAGTTTGTAGGAGCGCACCACCTGCAGGTCCTCGCGCTTGAGGAACACCTGTGCGGAGGTGGCCTGCGACAGGCGAGTGCTGCGCTCCAGCGGACTGCGGATGACCACGCCCGCGATCCGCTGCGCCGCCCGCTCCACATCGGCGGCGCTGAGCCCGTGGGGAGTGCCGGGCGCCACGACCTGCTCGGAGACGGACACGATGCCCATTGTCTCCCCGACCGATCGTCTCCCGGACCGATCGTGCCCGGTGACGGTAGGCCCGCACAGCTCCCCGCCCCTCGATCCCGACATCCCACCGCAGCATCACCCGCACTGCGTCGGCGGGGAACTTCGGGTGCGGCCTGCTCGACGGCAGTGACTCAGTAGCCCATGCCGGCGGTGAGGAGGAGCGCCTCCTGCTGACCGGCGACAGACATGAGGATCTCGCCGGACTCGACGACGGCATCGGCCACGCCCAGGCGACGCAGGATTCCTGGCACCTGGGTCTGGTCGATGCTGAGCATCAGCAGGCGATAGCCCTTGATGTCCGACTGCAGCACGTCGCCGGACCGCAGCACCGGGGCCCACCCCGGGGGCACGGCGGCTGCGGGGATCGTGACCATCGTCATCAGATCGCTGTTCGTCCCCCGGCGCTCGTCGGACCGGTTCAACCGGTTGTGCTCCTCCCGCAGCAGACCGCGCAGCGCCTGGGTCGTGTTCTCCCAGGTGAAAGAAGACGACCACGCCCGCGCCGACGACTCGACCTGGCGGTCGAGGAAAGGGTCGGCCAGGGAGGCCAGCGCGGATGCCATGGTGTCGGCCAGCGTGCCGGCTTCCGGCACCAGCCAGCCGGTGACCCCGTCGATCACCGAATCCCGGATGCCGTCCACCGTGAACGCCACGCACGAAACCCCGAGGCGGTTCCCCTCCAGGATCGAGAGCCCCCAACCTTCGCCGCGGGTGGTGTTGACGGTGACCCAGGCACTGGATACCAGCCGGTCGCGCTCCGCGTCGTCGACCCGGCCGTGGAAGGTGACACTCCCTTCCAGGCAGAGGGTCTCGACCAGCGCCTCCAAAGCCGCCCGCTCGATCCCATCGCCCACGATGTGTAGTTCCGTACCGGGTACCCGGTCGAGGATCGCCGGCATCGCGTCGATGATCTTGTCGACCTGCTTGTGCGGGACCAGTCGACCCACCGACACGATCCGGGGGGTGGCGGCCCGCTCCCGCGCCCGCGTCGTCGGTGCGTCGAGACCGCAGGGTGTCAACCGGATCGCTCCGCGCAGGCGCAGCTGGGTGCGCACCGCCGAACGCGTGGACGGCGAAACCGCTGCGACGACGCGCTTTCCGTAGATGTGCCGGGCGGCCGTCGACTCCAGCCAGCGGCCGACCGCGGCCATCGCGGGAGGGAAGTACAGGGCGAACTGCTCCTGGTGGACGTGATGCATCAGCAATACGATCGGCGTGCGCCGGCGCAGCACGGACGGGGAGAAGAACGGAATGCCGTTCTGCGAGTCGATCACCGCGTCGATCCTGGACCGGTGGATCAGCAGGTGCCAGAGCACCGCCACGTAGACGGTGTAACGCCCGCCCCGACGCACGATGGTGTAGCCGTCCAGATTGCTCCGGCGGCTGGTGCCCGGCGGCCGCGCCGTCACATAAGTGACCTGATCACCGAGTTTGGCCAGCTCGCGCGCCACCCGCTGGGTGTAGAGCTCAGCGCCACCCGCCTCCGGGTGCTCGAAATCCCGCCAATTGAGGACGACGACCCTCATCTCAGGCGACCCTGCTGCTCGGCGCGGAGCGGGCCGCCAGGAAACGTAGCAACCGTACTTCGCGAAGGATCTGCAGCCCGTGCTCGATGGGTCGCAGGGTCGATCCGGCCTTGTCCGTCCACTGCACGGGGATTTCGGCCACGCCGATACCCAGACGTTTGGCTGCCGCCATCGCCTCGAGGTCGAAGGTGAAGCCGGCCGACGTGACCTGGTGGAAGATCATCTGGGCTGCGGAACGTTCGAAGAACTTGAAGCCGCACTGGGTGTCGCTGAGATCGCCGGCCAGCGACCTGGTCATCCGGCGGAAGCCCCAGGAGCCGAGCCGGCGCAGCGGCGGCTGCGCGGTGGCATAGCTTGCACCGCCGCAGCGCCGGGAGCCGATGACCACCTGCGTGCCGGTGCTCAACAGGGGCAGGACGTCATCGAGGCAGGAGATCGGGGTGGCCAGATCGGCATCGCAGAATCCCACCCAGGTGGCCTGGGAGGACAGAATCCCGGCCTTGACGGCGGCGCCCTTGCCCCGCTGGCGGCAGCCGATCAGACGGACCTCCACCGAGCTGTTCACCAGAGACTTGACCACGTCCGCGGTGGCGTCGGCGCTGCCGTTGTCGACCACCGTGACCGTGCACGGAAAGGGCAGGTGTTCGAGATGTCCCACGATGGCCCTCAGGGTGGCACCAATTCGCTGCGCCTCGTTCAGGGCTGGAACGATCAACTCGAAGCAGGTCCCGCCATTGCTGTGCCCATCTACGCCCTGGGAAATGATCGCGGGCGCGAAGGCAGGCTTTCCCCGCATTGATGGCTCCTCGCACTGGAGTGCAGTGGCCTCCGGCCACTGCACTGACATCAAATCTATTTGGAATGCGGACGTCGCCGAGCCTGTGTCATCACGGCTGCGAACGCAACTTGACAAGAGTCACACCAAGTAATCGCCACGACCGGACTATTTGGGCCGAACGAGCACACCGAGGCACAGGGGGCCCATTGCGATGGATTGTTCAACGTCCGACGTGCACGCTCCGTCAAGGGCGGTGGTGGCCATGTCCTCAACGGTGACGGCTTGTCGCTGTTCAAGTGGCATCGGACAGACGACTCGATTGCTGATATGGTCGCGTCGCACCAAACGCTTCCCGACGGTGGGGTCCGACCATTCCTGAGAAATCCACTCAATGGTTGGACCGGTCGGGGACCCACCTTTCACTTCCAGCCCGACGACCGCCAATGGTGGTCGAATCCCGACGTCCGGAGGAATCGGTGTGACGAGACATCTCGTGGCCGAGGACGAGGCACCCCCTCGTTCGTGGGGACGCAGCGTCGGTCTGCTCTCCTTCGCGACCGTCGTGGTCAGCGTGGCCAACTACGCGTTCTCGTTGATCGCCGTGCGATTGCTGAGCCCAGGGGCGTTCTCCACCTTTGCCGCCTCGCAGGGCCTGCTGCTGGTCTTGGGCACCGGCTGCATGGCGGCCGTCCCGTGGGCAGTCGCCCGGTACATGGTCACCGAATCGCATGCGCACGCCGCGCAGGAGGCCCTGCGGTTCGGTCTGCTGGCCTCCGGGTGGCAGGCCGTGATCATCGGTCCGATCGCCGGCGTGATCGTCGGTCTGACGGCCGGCCCGGTGGTGGGCGTGGTCACAGCGGTCAGCGGAGTGCTGATCGCGCTGACCGCTGCGCCCACCGGCTTCCTGCAGGGACAGGATCGGCTCGCGACCATCTCGTGGCTCCGACTGGCGGAGGTGGTCGGGCGCCTGGTGTTCGGCCTGGGCCTTGTCGTGGTGGTGTCGCCGTCGGCGACCAACGCCCTGCTCGGCTTCCCGGTGGGCACCGGGCTGTTGCTCATCGGCGGAATGATGGCCTCCCGCAGCGGTTTTCCGCTACGGCGTGCCGACCGCGCTGCCGTCCGGACATTGATGAGGCAGAGTTTCGCCCTCGGTCTGGTGCAGGTGCTGATCTCGATGCTCGCCGCGCTGGACTCGGTGGTGGCCGAGGCGTCCCGGTTCGGTCCGGTGGCCGCCGGCAGCTATCAGGCCGCCGCCCTGATCGGCCGGGTACCGCTGTTCCTGTCCGGCGCGATCGCGCTGGCCGCCTACACCGCGATGGCCGGCGCCAGGGTGGAGGCCGAAGTCGGGGTGCATCTACGGAAGGCGGCCATGATCTACCTGGCCGTCGCGGTACCGATCGTGATCGCCTGCTGGACGGTGCCGCTCAGCCTGCTGCACCTGGTGATCCCCGCCGAGTACGCCACGGCCCACACCCTTCTCCGCTTCACGGTGACCTCCGGTGCATTGATCGGACTGATCAACGTGGTCACCACGGCGCATCAGGCGCGCGGGGCCTTCCGTCCGGTCATCGGCATCCTGCTGCCCACAGCAGTGCTGCAACCCGTGCTGCTGCTTCTCGCCGGCCGCAGCTCTGGAACGACCGCTTTCGGCTGGACCCTGGTCGGCATCTCGGTGGTCGGCACCGCACTGGTGTGCCGGAGCGCCCGGCGGTGGCAACTACTGCGGCCGGGCTCGCCCGGACTCTGGGTGCTGCTGGTGCCCGCGTTGTGCGTCGAGTTCCTGCTGCACGACCCCTTGCTCTGGGCCGTCTACGGCGGCGGGGTATCGGCTCTGCTCATCGTCATGGCCACCCGGGCGTTCTCCCGACAGCACGTCCAGCGGCCGGCCACCGGCCGCCACCATCGGCCCGAGGAACCGTCCGGCGCCCACCGGTGGGCCGCCGCCGGTCGGTCCCCGAAACCCGCCCCCGGCCGGCACCGTCGACCGGAGGACCCGACCGCCGACCGGTGGGCCGTATCCGGACAACCGTTACGACGCCGGATCGTCCAGGGGCGAGACGCGTCCGGACCCCGGGTGGCGGTGATCGGGGACAGCCTGATCTTCGGCCTCGGCTACCAACGCCATTCGGCCTTCGGCCGGCTCATCGCCGAGGATCTCAACTACTCGGCTCTGCTGAACGTGTCCGGCTCGGCGCGGACGTCGATGGAGACACTGAACCTCTACGGCGACCAGATCCAGGAGTTCCGGCCGACGGTCGTGATCGCCTGTCTGGGCGGCGCCGAGGCCATGGTCCACCCGCGGGCCTCTGTCCAACAGCTCATCGAGAGATACGCCCCAGCCACCTGGCATGGCGTTGCGGGGCTGGAACCCAGGGCGACGTTCTCCAGTGACCGCCTGGAGCGCGTCCGGCAGGCGCTCCAGTCAGGGCTGAAGGTGACCGTCAAATGGCTCCTGATCCGCGTCACCGGCGGTGGGCCCCGGGTCCCTCTCGAGCGGGCCCTGGTCGGCGCCCGCATGCTGCTCGACCTGCTGGTGGGTACCGGCGCAGACGTCTACCTGGTGGGCCTGCCCCATGCGCCGGCGGTGCTGTTCCCCGGGACCGAGCGGTCGTTCCAGGCCACCATGGCCGCCCACCTCGAGCTCGTTGCCGAGCAGCCCAGCGTCACCTACGTACCGGTGGCCGATCTGCTCTCCTACTACGACGACTTCCTCGACGACCGCATCCATCTCGGCGGAGCCGGACATCGCCGGGTGGCCGACATCGCGCTGGCCGAGATCCGTAGCCGCACCCGACACAGCCACATCTCGGCATGATGGTCACCAGCGACGAGATCACCGGCCTGTCCGGTCGGCAACACCGCCGCGTCCCTCCAGCTGCCTCTCCGGCGGGGTTGTCGCGGTGGCGCCCCTTGGTCGAGCGGCTGCTGGTCCCGCTGGCCCTGGTGCTGCTCACCGTCGGCCTGCGGCTGATCAATCTGCGGTCCTCCTACGATCTGTTCATCGACGAGCCGTTCTACGTCGCCCTCGGGCAGTCGGTGGCGCAGGGCCACCTGCCCTATGCCACCGGCAGTCTGTTCTTCCTCCACCCGCCGGGCCATTCCGTGCTGGAGGCCCTGTGGATCCATCTGGTCGGCGGCCTGTCCGGATCGGTGCTGGACCAGGTTTTCACCATGCGGTATCTGAACGTGGTCTTCTCCGGGATCACTGCGGTGCTGCTCTACCTGTGCGGCCGGCGGGTGTCCTCGTCACCCGTCGGCGCGGTCGCCACCCTCCTGTTCGCCATCAGCCCCTGGTTCATCCGGCAGAACAGCTTCGTGCTGCTGGAGACGTCCGCCCTGACGTTCGTGCTCATCGGGTTCCTGGCCGTGCTGCACCTGCCCACCGCGACCGCCCGGCGGCGACTGGTCCTGGTGCTGGTCGGGCTGTCGTTCGGATTCGGCGTCCTGATCAAGGAAATGGCGGTCTTCGTGACCGTCGTGCCGATGGTTCTGCTTGCCTGGCGCCAGCAGTGGCCGTTGCGGGCGTGGAGGAGGCCGACCCCGCCGAAGGTCATCGGACGGGGCGAGGCTGTGCTGGTCATCGGGGCGACGTCGATCCCCTACCTGACGTGGTGCTTCGTCGTCGCCCTGAACGGCGCTTTCGCCGAGTTCTGGTCGCAGACCATGTCGGGGTTCAGGCGAGCGTCCGGCGCCCATCAGATCAGCGGCTTCAACCAGGCCGGTACACCGTCGTTCGTGAGCACCATCCTGGTCAACGCGCCGCAGTTCTGGACGACCTATCTGCTGATGGCCCTGGGCGCGATCTGCTCGATCCACCTCCTCCTGCAAGCCGCGGCCGGGCGCCGGGTGGTGGGCGCCTTCGGGGTGGGATCGCTTCCCCTGCTCGGCTACTCGGCCCTCTTCGGCGCCAACGAGGAGCAGTTCTACTACTACCTGTTGATTCCGTCGTGCCTGGCTCTGGCGATCTGCCTTCCGGGCATGGTGCGTGTCGCCATTCCTTGGGGCCGGCGGGCGCTCCTCGTGCTGGCCGTGATCTGGGCAGCGTCCGACCTGACCAACTGGGCCATCGCGCACACCACACCTGACGACGGGGTCCAGCAGGTCGACACCTGGATGCGGACCCATGTGCCCGCTGGCACCCCCGTGGCGGTGACCGATGCGGTGCAGCGGGAGGTCTTCCTGCGCTATCAGATGATCGACGACGACTCGCCGACCGCTCTGCAGGTCCCGGGCGGTGTCGAGTACCTGGTGGTCTTCCAGAAATCCGTGATGCAGGGCTACGCCTTCATCGGCCCGGATGCGCTGGCCGACCAGATCGGCGCCCGGAAGCCCGTCTTCACCACCTCCGGACGAGGGAATTGGAACAGTGAAATCTACGATCTCAGATGAGCGGCGCGCGGGCCCGATGCGCACGGACAGCGGCGATGGTCGCCGTCCGTCCATCGTCATCGACGGCCGGATGATCTTCCAGCCGCAGTGTTTCGGCATCGCCAGGGTGGTGATCGAGTCATTGCGCCACTTCCCGGCGGAGGCGGACCTGCCGATCGCCGTGATCGTTCCGCCGGGCGGCCGGTCCGAGCAGCTGGACATGCAGCGGATCCCCTCGTTCATCCGCCGTATCCCCTGCAGCGCACCGATCAGCGCACCCCAGCGGTTCGGCGAACTCGCCTCGATCCTGCGGGCCGAGAACGCCGGGGTGTTCTTCGCGCCCTATCACGCGCTGGCGCCCCTGTACGTCCGGTGCCCGATGGTGGTGGCGGTGCACGACTGCATCCTGGAGACCGACGTCCGGTTGACCGGGGGCCGCGCGCGTCAGGCGGCCTACGTCGCGAACACCAGCCGGGTGCTGCGCCAGGCGGCCGCAGTGGTCACGCCGTCGGCGGCGGCGGCGGCGGGCATCGGCGGCTTCTACGGGCGGGTGCCGCCGATCACGGTGTGCCCCAACGGGGTCGACACCACCGGCTACGCCGACGTGGAGCCGGAAGCCATTGCCGACGCACGCCGCCGGCTGGGTCTTCCGGCGACGTTCATCCTGCACGTCGGATCCCGGCGAATGCACAAGAACCAGGCGATGCTGGTGCGGGCGCTGGCCCAGCTGGACGAGTCGGTCTCGCTGGTGCTGGTCGGCCGCGCCGACCCGCGGTTACCCGATCCCGTACCGGACCTCATCCGTTCACTGCGCCTTGGATCAAGGGTGCTGCAGCTGGATTCGATCCCGGACGAGCTCCTGGCCCCGACATACGCTGCAGCCACCGTGTTCGCGTTTCCCTCGACGGCGGAAGGCTTTGGCCTGCCGCCACTCGAGGCGTTGGCAGCCGGAGTTCCGGTGGTGGCCAGCGCCATCCCGGCGGTGGCGGAGGCGGTGCGCAACGGGGCCGTCCTGGTGTCGCCCTACGACGAGCGCGGCTGGGTGGCGGCGCTGACCGACGTGATCGGCTCCCCCGAGCTGCGCGCCGAGCTGGTGCGCAAGGGAAAGCTGGTCGCTCAGGCTTCGTCCTGGTCGGTCGGAGCGGGTGCACTTCACCGAATGCTCTCCGACATCGCCACCCGCGCAGACACCTCGACGGGAAGGGGGACTACCTACTCTCGGCACTGATCAGGAACACGGTCCCGGAGGCGCCGGCCAGCGACTGCATCAGTGAAGGACTCGCCAACATCTCTGTTGCCGTCATCCACATGAGCCCCTGCATTCCCAAAGTCCGCACCCGTTGCAGACACAGCGCCATGGACGCCGGCGTGCCCTGACCGGTGTTCTCGCCGGCCAGGCCGAGACCCAGTGGCACCGTCAGGGTGTGCAGATATTCCGCGGGACTCATGTCCTGCAGACTGCTGCCGTGCGACGGGGCATCGAGCCAGGTCGTGTAGGCCACTCCACGAGAGCCGTACGGGACGAGCAATCGGACCTGCGAAGCCCAGTCGAGGCCCTGGGTGAGGAAGCCGTTGATCTCCGCCGGCGAGGTCCCCGAGAGCCCGCCGGCCAGGGCGTCGTCCAACTGACCCGGACGAAGACCCCAGCTGGGCAGCAGCAGCTGCAGCGTCGCCTCGGGGAAGTTCCGCGCGGTCACGGCCAGCAGCTGCGCTGCGTAATTCTTCAGGCTGGAAAGGTAGTAGTCGACGCTCGCCCGGGCATCCGCCTGGGTTCCGGTTCCGGGAATCCACCCCGGCACCGGCGCGTTGGCCTGCGCGGCGGCGTCGTACATCCACATCGTGGCGGGCGCGCCAGCTGCGGCCACCGGGTAGCTCATCTCTCCCATGTTCAGCCCGCCGACCCGCACCGCTTCGAACGAGCCCGGCGGGAAGGTGGCCGCAAGCAGCTCGTAGTACGAGCGCTGCGCAGCCTGTACCTGCGGGTTGAAGACCGCGTCGACGATGTCGGACCCCACCTGGCCGGACCAGGTCTGGCCGTACTGGTTGACCAGGCGGCTGGCTCCCGGGAGCGAGAAGGCCCAGGCCGGCGGATACTGCAGACCGGTGTCGAGCACCACCCGGAATCCCGCGGTCTTCCACTGTGCCAGCAGATGCCGTTGGCGGGCGACGTACTGCGGGTCGGCCTTGCCCTGCTGCGGTTCGAAGGCGTCCCACCCGAGTTCGAGGGTAACGGTCTTCAGGCCGACCGATGTCAGGGCCGTCATCTGGCTGGGACTGGCCTGCAGAGCGCCGAACCAGGGGGCCGGGGCGACCGCCGGCGTGGACGCACCGTGCGCTGCGGTACCGGCCGAGGAGTCAGACGCCACGAGAGCACCCAGGGCCAGCAACAGCGCGCCCACCATGGACAGCACACCGTTCGCGCTCGATCTGCGCACGAGAACACCCGGTTCCGTCGGAGTGGAGAGAACAGGGCGTGTCCAGACGCACGGGCCACCACCTCGTTGCTGTTCGTAGCAATCCTATCACCCTAGGTAGTCTCTTGTGGAACTTCATCCGACCGGGCAGCGGTGTCGCCTTGATCGATCAGCGTCACGCTACGTCCTCCGGTCAATCCGGACGGCGCTCATCGACAAGCTCTTGGGCCTCCAGTGCTGCGCCAGTCGACTCAGCGGCCCTCGCCATCAGGCTGGTCGCCGTCACGCTCGTCACCGTCAGGCTCGTCACCGTCAGGCTCGTCACCGGCAGGCTCGTCACCGGCTGCCACCGGGGCGCCGGTCAGGGCAGCGCGAGCAGCCTCGGCCAGGGCCGCGGTGTCCACGCCCGTGGCACGCAGCGCCTGCACCGCACGGCAGTCCGGATCCGCCAGCACCGCGATCAGCAGGTGCGCCGGCCGGACCTGCCGCTGGTGCAGCTTCGCGGCCACCCGTAACGACTGCTCCAACGCCTGCCGGGCCGGTGCGTTGAACGGGATGTGCCCGGACGGCGCGCGCCACCCCCGGCGGACGCTGTGGTGAACAGCGTTCCGGACGCCGTCGAGCGTCAGCCCGAAGGCGCGGCCGGTGGCCTGCAGTGCCGGGTCGTCCACCCGCAGCACGCCGACGAGGAGGTGCTCGGTGCCGATTTCGCGCTGCCGTCGGGACACCGCCTCCTCCTGCGCCCAGACCACCACCGACCGCGCGTCGTCGGTGAACCGTTCGAACACGTCGCCTCCGATGCTCGCCGGGTTGGTCCATCCTCGCCTATCTACAGGCGGCGGGACCGAACAGATTCACACACTTGCCTTCGCCACATGTTGACTTCACAGCAGACCTGCGCCAAGGTCAACAAGACCGAACAATCGGCGACGGAGTCGATGAAGTCAGGAGATCGGCGTGGTGCTGGCCCAGGTCCGTCAGGCGCGGATCCTGGACGAGGTGCGCCGGTCGGGCGGCGTCCGGGTCGCCGACCTCACCAAGATGCTCGGCGTCTCGGACATGACCGTCCGGCGCGACCTGGACATCCTGGACCGCAAGGGCCTGCTGGCCAAGGTGCACGGCGGCGCGACGGCCGTCGAGACGGCCAGCGCCGTCGAGCCGGACTTCGAGGCCAAGAGTGTGCGCGAGCTTCCCGAGAAGGAGGCCATCGCCGAGCGCGCCGCCCAGCTGGTCCGGCCGGGAATGGCGATCGCCATCACCGCCGGCACCACCACCTGGACGTTGGCCCGGCACCTGGCGGGCGTCGCCGACCTCACCGTCGTGACCAACTCCCTCAAGGTCGCCGAGGTGCTCAACCGCCAGCAGCGACCCGACCTGACCGTCGTGCTCACCGGCGGACTGCGGACCCCGTCCGACGGGCTGGTGGGACCCATTGCGGTACAAGCGATCCGGTCCCTGCGGGTGGACATGTTGATCATGGGCGTGCACGGTCTGGACGAGCACGCCGGGTTGACCACGCCCAACCTGATGGAGGCCGAGACCAACCGGGCGCTGGTCGAGTCGGCCCGCCGCCTGGTCGTCGTCGCCGATCACACCAAATGGGGCGTCGTCGGCCTCGCCCAGATTGCGCCGCTGCGGGCCGTCAGTACCCTGATCACCGACGACCGGCTGAGCCCGCACGCCGCGGAGGTGCTCGCCGACCAGGTCGGCGAGGTCATCATCATGACGACGCCAGCAGACCCACCCGACGCACCGCCAGCAGAGAGCACGGACCCCAGGTGACCCTTCTCCGCACTTCCGCCCGGATGGCCGACGGCCGTGAGATCATCTATTTCGACGAGACTCCCGGCGCCGTCAGGGTGCTGGACGACCCGCGCGACCTGCCGCCCGTCGAGTCGCTGTCAACCGCGCGCTACGACCGGCTGACCGGGGAGTGGGTGGGCATTGCCGGCCACCGGCAGACGCGCATCTACCATCCGCCGGCCGACCAGTGCCCGCTGTGCCCGTCCAGCGCCGGCAACGCCAGCGAAATCCCCTCGCCCACCTACGATGTCGTGGTTTTCGAGAACCGCTTCCCGTCGTTCGCCGGCGTTGGTTCGCCCGCCGAGCCGGACGGGCTCTTCACGACGGTGCCCGGCAACGGTCGGTGCGAGGTGGTGTGTTTCACCTCCGACCACGACGCAACCTTCTCCCGGCTGACACCGGCCCGCGTCGGGACCGTCCTGGAGGCGTGGATCGACCGGACGTCGGCGCTGTCCGCCCTGCCCGGGATCGAACAGGTCTTCTGCTTCGAGAACCGTGGCGAGGAGATCGGCGTGACCCTCGCGCATCCGCACGGGCAGATCTACGGCTATCCATTCGTGACGCCGCACACCGCAGCCATGCTGCGTCAGGTGAAGCTGCACCGGGATACCAACGGGGGCAACCTGTTCGGGGATCTGATCGACGCCGAACTCACCGACGGAATCCGGATCGTCGCGCAGAACTCGCACTGGGTGGCCTTCGTTCCGTTCGCCGGCCGGTGGCCGATCGAGGTGCAGGTCTTCCCGAAGGTCCGGGTGGCCGACCTCACCGAGCTCTCGGCCGAGCAGAAGCTGTCGCTGGCACCGATCTACCTCGAGGTGCTGCGCCGGATGGAGGGCGTGTTCGACGACACGCTCCCGGCCATCACGGCCTGGCATCAGGCGCCGGTGCGCACCGGCCGTGACGACTTCTGGCTGCACCTGCAGATCTTCACCATCCGCAGGTCGGTCGGGAAGCTGAAGTACCTGGCCGGATCGGAGTCGGCGATGGGTGCCTTCGTCAACGACATCCCGCCGGAGATGGCTGCGCAGCGCCTGCGGGCCGTGTCGGTGGATCCGATCGAACCGGCCACGCCGTGAGCGGCGTCGACGACCGCGGCGCGGGCCGTGGTGGCCGATCGCTTCGACGTGCCGACCCGGCTGGCACAGTGGGTTCCAGGCAGATCCGGCAGCACGCCGACCGAACGTGAGGACACGGACATGAAGACGCTCGTCGTGGGTGGTGCCGGCTACATCGGGTCGGTCGTGACCCGCCTGCTGCTGCAGGAGGGGCACCAGGTGACGGTCCTGGACGATTGCTCGACCGGGCACGCAGATGCGGTGCCGGACGGCGTCGAGCTGGTGCAGGCGGACATCGGCACGGCTCGGGAGGTACTGGCGGGCGCGGGCTTCGACGCCGTGCTGCACTTCGCGGCCAAGTCCCTGGTCGGCGAGTCGGTGGCCAAGCCGTCGCTGTACTGGCACACCAACGTCATCGGGTCCCGGGCACTGCTGGACGCCATCACCGCATGCGAGGTGCCCCGGCTGGTGTTCTCCTCCACGGCCGCCGTCTACGGGGAGCCCGAGATCTTCCCGATCACCGAGGACGCCCCGACCAGGCCGACCAGCACCTACGGGGCGACCAAGCTCGCCGTCGACATGATGATCACCAACGAGTGCTCGGCCACCGAGCTGGCCGCCGTCTCGCTGCGGTACTTCAACGTCGCGGGCGCGGCGTGGGGAGCGGGCGAGCGCCACCGCACCGAGACCCACCTCATCCCGATCACCCTCGACGCCGCCGCCGGCCGGCGGGACAAGCTCGGCATCTACGGCGACGACTGGCCGACACCCGACGGCACGCCGATCCGGGACTACGTGCACGTGGCGGATCTGGCGAAGGCGCACGTGCTGGCGCTGACCGCCGCCGCGCCGGGCGAGCACCTGATCTGCAACCTGGGCAACGGCAGCGGGTTCAGCGTGCGGGACGTCATCGCAGAGGTGGAGAAGGTCACCGGCGTGGAGGTACCCGTCGAGGTCGGCCCGCGGCGGGCCGGTGACCCGACCCGGCTGGTGGCCTCGGCGGCCCGGGCGAAGGAACGCCTGGGATGGGAGCCCGAGCAGGATCTCGCCGCGATGGTGGCCGACGCGTGGGCTTTCAGCAACCGCGAGTCGCCCGACGCACCCGAACCGGTCCAGCCGTGAACGACGCGCAGTCGCTGTTCCACAACACCTACGGCCGGCCGGCGGCGGGACTGTACTCGGCGCCCGGCCGGGTCAACCTGATCGGGGAGCACACCGACTACAACAACGGCCTCGTCCTGCCGTTCGCGATCGACGCGCGGTGCTTCGTCGCCGCCGCACCGAATGACGACTCCGTCGTTCGCGTGACGTCGGCGCAGCGGCCCGGCCAACCGGTCGAGCTGCCGATCGCCGACCTCCGGCCCGGCGCGCAGGGTCACGACTGGTCCAGCTACCTGTTCGGCATGTTCTGGGGGCTCACGGAAGCCGGGTCCGAGCTCGGCGGCATCGATATCGCGCTGGATTCCCAGGTCCCGGTGGGGGCCGGCCTGTCCTCGTCCGCCGCGGTGGAGTGCGCGACCGGCCTGGCCATGCTGTCGCAATCGGGAATGGCCTTGCCTGCAACGGATCTCGCCCGCTCGGCGCAGCGGGCGGAGAACGACTATGTCGGCATGCCGTGCGGCCTGATGGACCAGATGGCCTCTGCCACCTGCCGCGCCGGCAACGTGCTGTTCTTCGACGTCGGCGCGGACACCACCGAGAACATCCCCTTCGACACCGCGGCGACGGGACTGTCCGTGCTGGTGATCGACACCAAGGCCCACCACTCGCTGGCCGACGGGGAGTACGCAAAACGCCGTGAAGCCTGCGAGCAGGCCGCCGCCGAACTCGGCCTGTCGTCGCTGCGGGACATCGCCTTCGACGGCCTGGACGCCGCGCTCGCGCGGCTGGACGACGACGTGCTGCGGCGCCGGGTGCGGCACATCGTCACCGAGAACGCCCGCGTCGAGGCGGTCGTCGCCCGGTTGCGCTCCGGTGCGGTGGCCGACATCGGGCCGGACCTCACCGCGTCACACGTCTCGCTGCGCGACGACTACGAGGTGTCGTGCGAGGAGCTGGACGTGGCCGTCGATGCGGCCCTGTCCGCCGGCGCTCTCGGGGCCCGGATGACCGGTGGGGGGTTCGGCGGCTCGGTGGTGGCGCTGGTGCCCGACGCCGCGGCCGACGAGGTGCAGGCGGCCGTCGAGGACGCCTTCGCGGCGCGGTCGCTGACGGCTCCGGTAACTCGCGCCGTCGCACCTGCGGACGGGGCCAGGGTCGAGTAGATCCGCGGGCCCGCTGGTCGCTTGCGTGGGGCGAACGGGTTACGGCCCCGTGAGCGGGTTCCTGCCCGGGAAATCGCGCGCTTCGGCGCAACCCGCTCGCCAACCCGCACAGCGCGTCCAGCTCTCAGCCGAGGTCAGCTCAGCCGCTCGCGTTGTGACAAGCCGCTCGGCTTGTCACCCAGCCGCTCACCGCGCACCGCGAGCGGCTGGCGCACAAGGCGAGCGACCGGCCGGAACGCGAGCGACCGGGCGGAACGCGAGCGGCTGGCGCACAAGGCGAGTGCGTTGCAGAGCCTGTTGCTCAATGGGGCCCCGGTGGCGCCGGCGTCTAAGCGGCGAGGCGCTCAGATCGCCCGAGCGCGAGTCGGCTATCGGATCACCTTGGCGCAGAGCCGTTGCCAAGGCGATTCTTGGCGAGTCGCCCCATGAAGCAACAGGCTCTGCGAACCGCTCAGCCGCACACAACGCGCTCGCGGCGCTCGGCGCCCCGTGCCGCGAGCAAGCCGGCCACACCGTGCGCGGGTCACCAGGCGACGGTCGCGTCCCGGAGCCTGCCGTACTGCTCACGGACCAGAGTCGTGGGCGACCCCGTGAACTCGGTGAACGGCGCCTGCGCCCACACCGGCGGGAGCTGCGCGCCGGACAGCGCCCAGGCGGCCTGCCGGGCCGCTCCGAGCGCCACGTACTCGCCCGGCTCCAGCACCTGCACGCTCTGCCCGAACACGCCGGGCGCGAGCTGCTGCACGGCGGGGTTGCGGGACGCGCCGCCGATCATCATCACCCGGGTCGGCTCCACGCCCAGCGCGTCGACGGCGTCCGCCAGCGAGCAAAGCAGTGCTTCGACCGCGGCGCGTGCCAGGTTCTCCCTGGTGACGCCGGAGGTGAGGCCGGACAGCACACCGGTGGCGGACGGCCGGTTCGGCGTCCGTTCACCGTCCAGGTAGGGCAGCAGCGTCAGCCCGCCGGCCCCGACCTCCCCGGCCAGCGCCAGCCGGGAGAACTCGTCGTGGTCGACTCCGAGCAGCCGCCCGGCCACCCCCAGCACCCGGGAGGCGTTGACCGTGCAGACCAGCGGCAGGTAGTGACCGGTGGCGTCGGCGAACCCGGACACCGAACCCGTCGGGTCGGCGCACTCGGTGTCCGCGATGCAGAACGCCGTCCCGGAGGTCCCGATGGACACCACGACCTCACCCGGTTCGATGGCCAGCCCAAGCGCCGCGGCCATGTTGTCGCCCGTGCCCGCCGACAGCGGCACGCCGCCGGGAGTGGACGAGGCCACCGCACCAGGAGCGACCAGCAGGGGCAGGGCGGGGGCATCCGCGCGGCCCAGGGCCCAGGCGGCGAGGCCGGGAATCCATTCCCGGCGGGCCGGCGAGTAGTACCCGGTGCCGGAGGCGTCGCCGTGGTCGGTCGTCATCTCCCGTTCGCCGCCGAGCTTCCAGGTCAGCCAGTCGTGCGGCAGCAGCACCGCGGCGGTGCGGGCGGCGTTGTCCGGTTCGTGCTCGGCCATCCAGCGCAGCTTGGTGACCGTGAAGGAGGCGGCCGGCACGGAACCGATCTCGTCGGCGCAGGCCTGCGGTCCACCGAGATGGTCGACGACGGTGGCGATCTGCGGTGCCGACCGGAGGTCGTTCCACAGCAGGGCGTCGCGGACCACCCGACCGGCGCCGTCCAGCGCGACCATGCCGTGCTGCTGACCGCCCACGCCGATGGCCGACGCCCGTTCCAACAGCCCGGATCCCGCCTGCTGCAACGCCTCCCACCATGCATCGGGGTGCACCTCGGTGCCGTCCGGATGCGGCGCGCTGGCCTCGTCGACGACCCGTCCGTCCTCGGCGCGCACCAGCATCACCTTGGTGGACTGGGTCGAGGAGTCAATTCCGGCCACAAGAGTTTCGGTCACGCCGTCATCCTTCCATCACGGTCCGCCCGCGGACGCGTCACGCCGGCACCGTCACCAGGCTCGGGTCGTTGATCAGCGCGTCGATCCCGGCGTGCGCGGCGCCCATCGCCGGCGCCTCGAAACCGAGCGTGGAGAACTCCACCCGGCAGGCCATGACGGCTCCGCCGAGCACTCTGGACCGCATCTCTGCGGTGACGGCGTCCTGCAGGTACCGCTGCAGGGCAGCGAAGTGCCCGCCGAAGATGATCACCTCGGGGTCCAGCAGGTTGGCCAGCACCGAGGCGCCGATCCCCAGTCGCCGGCCCGTCTCGGCCAACGCCCGCAGGGTGCGGGCGTTCCCCGCCTCGGCCCGCTGGATGATCTGCTTCAGCCGGGTCGCCATGTCGATGTCGCTGTCGCGCAGGCAGTCCCCCGCTTCGGACACGGCATCGACGACGGCATTCATCCCGACGGCGCTCTCCCAGCAGCCGTACCGCCCGCAGCCGCACAGCGCGGCCGGGTCACCGATCGGCATGTGGCCCACCTCGCCGGCGAAACCTGTTGCGCCACGCAGGATCCGGCCATCGATGAGCATGCCGGCACCGACCCCGATCTCACCCACCAGGTAGAGCAGGTTGGCGGACCCGGCGGACGGGCCGCAGGCGTACTCCGCCATCGCCCCGAGATTGGCGTCGTTGTCGACGCCGATCCTGGTGCCCGGCCAGCCGAGCCGCCCGGTCAGCGAGTGCACCACGTCGACCTCGCGCCAGCGCAGGTTCGGCCCGTAGGCCAGGACGCCGGCGTCGATGTCGATCAGCCCGGGCAGCGACAGGTGCAGCGTCTCGACCTGGTCCACGACGGCGCCGCAGTCGGCGACCAGCTCCGCGGCCAGGTCGGCGACGCGGCCCATCGCCCGGGCCGGGCCGAGTTCGATCATCGGCAGGACCAGCCGGCGCCGGGCCAGTACCCGCCCGGTGAGGTCGGTGATCACCCCGGCCAGGTAGTCGACGTTCAGCTCCAGTCCGATGCAGCGGACCACGCCGGTGTTCACCTCGATGGTGCGCCCCGGCCGGCCGACGCCGCTGCGCTGGATGATGCCCTCGGTGACCAGCCCGCGGTCCACGAGCTCGGTGACGAGGCTCGACACCGTGGCCTTGTTGAGTCCGGTGTCGTCGGCCAGCCGAGCCCGGGACCTCGGCCCGCCCCTGGCCAGACTGCGCATCAGCAGGGCGAGGTTGAGCCGGCGCACCGTGGCCTGATCGGCGGGCACCGAGCGGGCGGTCCTGCCGGCCACCGGGAGTGGGCCCGGGATGTCGGCCGGGCCGGATCTCCTGGTCGACTCCGGCGCCTTTGATGGGGCCCGCACGGTCCGCCTCTCACTTTTCCTGGAGGCCACACCGCCGCAGCCGGCGGTGTGGCGGCCAGAGCGTCAGCGGCCGGTACTGGCGCGCCGACGGCGGGTGATGGCGTCGACGCTCGCCGCCAGCAGCAGCACGGCACCGGTGATGATGTAGGTCCAGACCGAGCTGTCGGTGATCAGGCCGAGGCCGTTGGGGATGAGCGCGATGACCAGGCCGCCGATGATCGCGTCGCGGGCCTTGCCCCGTCCGCCGAACAGCGACGTACCACCGATGACGGCAGCCGCGACGGCGAACAACAGCTGGTTGCCGGTGCCCGAACTGGCCGTGACGGAGCCGATCCGCGAGCCCTCGATGATGCCGGAGAACACGGCCATGCCGGAGCTGATGACGAAGCAGGAGATGATGATGCGCGGGACCCGGATGCCGGCCCGGCGGGCCGCTTCCTTGTTGCCGCCGACGGCGTAGACGAACCGGCCGAACTGCGTCTTGGACTGCACGAACGTCCAGATGATCAGCAGTACACCGACAATCGGCACGATCCAGGGAATGCCCTGGTCCGGCTTTCCGATGAGCGCACGGTTGATCGACAGCGCCGCCGTGGCGAGCACGGCCAGCACGCCGACGCCGCCCACCTTGAGCAGCTGCACCGCCAGCGGCGCCTGCGCCAGTCCCTGCTTGGTCCGGCGGGCCGCGGTCAACACGGTGTAGCCGGCCCACACCACGATCCCGACGATGACGACACCCCAGCTCCAGCCGAGCGAGAGCGAGTTGTGCGTCAGCCCGAAGATCACCGGATCGCGGTCCGGGATGGAACCGCCCTGGCTGGCGATGGCCAGCAGCACGCCCTGCCACGCCAGGAAGAAGGCCAGGGTCACCACGAACGACGGGATGCCGACCACGGTGACCAGGAACCCGGTCAACACGCCCATGGCCAGCCCGACCAGCACGGCGATCAGCACGGTGAGATACCAGACCATGCCCTGCTTGTCGATCAACTGGGCGGAGATCGACGCTCCCACACCGCCGATGACGCCGGCGGAGAGGTCGATCTCGCCCAGCAGCAGCACGAAACCGACACCCATGGCCAGCACGGTGATCGACGCGGCCTGGGTGAGCAGGTTGGCGAAGTTGCTGGCGCTGGTGAACGTGCTCCACTTGAGCGCGGCGAACACCACCACCAGCACCACCAGGCCGGCCAGTGCCGGCAGGGCGCCCAGGTCGCCGCCGCGGATGCGCCGGACGTAGGCCTGGTAGTACTCGCCGATGGACAGAGCGGTGCGGTCCCCGGAGAACGCCGTTCGCGCCTCCAGCGCGGTGGACAAAGTGTCCGCGTCGCCGCTGACCGCCCCGCCGCCGGAGACGGCCGCGGCGGTGCCCGACGCCGACGCCGAATTCTTCTGCAGGTCCGGGCTTGTCATGCGGACGCCTCCGTGAGGGTGCGGGCCAGGCCGATGTCGCCGGTGCGGCCCGAGGTGATGAGTTCGACGATCTGGCCGGTGGTCACGTCGGTCGTCGCGACGTCAGCGGCCACGCGGCCCAGGTACAGCGGCGTGATCCGGTCGGACACCTCTTTGACGTCGTTCATGTTGTGGCTGATCAACAGCACGGCCAGGCCGTTGTCGGCCAGCCGGCGCACCAGGTCGAGCACCTGCCGCGTCTGCGCGACGCCGAGGGCGGCGGTCGGCTCGTCGAGCATGACCACCTTGGAGTTCCAGAGCACCGCCTTGGCGATCGCCACGGTCTGCCGCTGACCGCCGGAGAGGCTGGAGACGAGCTGCCGGACGCTGGAGACGGTGCGCACCGACAGCGAGGCCAGCGTCTCCTTGGCCCGGTTCTCCATGTCCGCCTCGTCCAGCACGATGCCGGACTTCATCTCCCGGCCCAGGAACATGTTCTGGACGATGTCCAGGTTGTCGCACAGCGCGAGGTCCTGGTACACGATCTCGATGCCGAGCGCCGAGGCGTCACGCGGCCCGGCCACCTGCACCGGCTGGCCGTTGAACAGGTAGTCGCCGCTGTCGATGCCGTGGATGCCGGCCATGCACTTGACCAGCGTCGACTTGCCGGCCCCGTTGTCGCCGACCAGCGCGGTCACCTGGCCCGGGTACAGCGCCAGGCTGACGTCGTGCAGGACCTGCACGGCACCAAAGCTCTTGTTCACCCCCCGCA
>CAXTBG010000015.1:0-74473 GCA_964242105.1 uncultured Nakamurella sp.
GTGGACGAGTACGCGGACCCGAAGGTGCAGATCCAGCAGGCGATCGAGGACGCACAGCGTCAGCATGCGGCGCTGTCACAGCAGGCCGCTGCAGTGATCGGCAACCAGCGCCAGCTGGAGATGAAGCTCACCCGGCAGATGGGTGACGTCGAACGACTGCAGTCCTCCGCCCGTCAGGCGCTGGTGCTGGCCGACGAGGCCCGCTCGAAGGGCGACACCGCCAAGGCCGCGCAGTACGAGCAGACCGCGCAGGCGTTCGCCACCCAGCTCGTGGCCGGCGAGCAGCAGATGGAAGACCTCAAGACGATGCACGACCAGGCGCTGCAGTCGGCAGAGCAGGCCAAGAAGGCTGTGGAGAACAACGCCATGGCGCTGCAGACGAAGATCGCCGAGCGGACCAAGCTGCTGTCCCAGTTGGAGCAGGCCAAGATGCAGGAGCAGGTCTCGGCCTCCCTGCAGTCGATGTCCGCCCTGGCCGCGCCGGGCAACACGCCGTCGCTGGACGAGGTGCGCGACAAGATCGAGCGCCGTTACGCCAACGCCCTCGGTTCGGCCGAGCTCAGCCAGAACTCGGTCGAGGGCCGGATGCTCGAGGTGCAGAAGTCGACGCTGGACATGGCGGGCGCGTCGCGCCTGGACCAGCTGCGCGCACAGCTGCACCCCGAGCTGTCCGGTCAGCAGGCCCGGGCCATCGACCAGTCCGCCACTGCCGCTCCTTCGATTGACATCAACAAACAAGGCTGATGCGCGTAAATCCCGCCGTCCGCGCCCTGCGGAACTCCGTGCTGAAGGGGGCGGCCGGACAGCGTCCGGCTCAGGCACTGACGCGCGGGGTGGAAGTGGCGGGACAGGTCGGCGCATCAGCGTCGGAGTTCCTCCGGGTGCGCCGTGATCCGTCCGAGGTGGCGGTCCGGCGCCGCCGGGCCGCCGTCCGACGGGCGAACATCTGGGGCGCCGGCGTGGTGGTCGGTGTGGCGGCAGGCGCGGCCGTCACCGTGGGGGCGGTGTCGGCCGGCCTGACCGCGTCGTCGGTGTTCAGTGCGATCTTGGTGCTGGCACTGACCATCTGGTGCCTGCTGGGTCTGGCGCGCGCGGTGGCAGAGCTCCGGCGCCGGTCCCGGGCCGTGGCCGCGCTCCCGCCGCCGCAACCGACGCGTCGGCCCGTTGCAGCAGCCATCCGCCCGGAGATCGCCCGTCTCGACCTGTTCTCCGACGGGCTGCGACAGCTGGTGCAGATGCTTCCCGCCGACGTGTCCGGTGCCACGCAGCTGCGGCGGGAGATCATCTCCGCTGCCGACGCGGCGGAGGCGCAGCTGCGGCGGCAGGCACAGGAGTTCACCGGCCTGCTGCGCACGTCGGCCGGCGCCCCGGAAGCGGCCCGCCCGGCGCTGGTCGCCTCCGCCGAGGCGCTGAGCACTCGCGTCGTCGCCGGCGTGCAGGAATACGGCCGACTGGTGACCGCGGCGACGGACACCGTCGTCGCCTCGGCGGACCTGACCGGCGCGGCAACGGCCCTGGACGGCCCGACCGAGCGGCTGCAGGCCCTGGCGATGGGCATGCGGGAGATCGCCGTGCACACCCGGCCGGACGGACCCGCCCTGTCGGCCTGATACGTCAGCGGTACGCAGGGGATGGGCGGCGCACACGCTGCAGGACAGCAGTGGGACAACGGAGGGGAGGCGGACGGCGTGGACGTGCTCGGCATCGATTTCGGCACGTCCAACACGGTTGCCGTGCTGGCCGGCAACGGCCGCCCCCCGCGCGTGCTGTCCATCGACGGCGCCGGATGGTTGCCGTCCTGCGTCTACATCGACGACGACGGCACGCTGGCCGTCGGCCGCGACGCCGAGCGTAAAGCCCGGCTGGCGCCGGAGCGATTCGAGCCGAACCCCAAACGCCGCATCGACGACGGCGAGATGCTGCTCGGGGTGCGGGTGGTCAGCGTGGTCGACGCGATCGCCGCCGTGCTCCACCGGGTGATCGAGGAGGCGCGACGCCAGCTCAACGGCCGGTCGCCGGACCTGATCAACCTGACCCACCCGGCCGCCTGGGGCGCCTCCCGGCAGAACGTGCTGCTCAGCGCCGCCCGCGCTGCGGGCCTGGGGCCGGCGGTGGTGCTGGTGCCGGAGCCGGTCGCGGCAGCGGCCCACTTCTGGTCGTTGCCGGACAAGGCCCTGTCCGCCGGGTCCACGCTGGCCGTCTACGACCTGGGCGGCGGAACGTTCGACTGCGCCGTCATCGGGTCGACGCCGCGTGGCTTCGTCGTGCTGGCCGAGTCGGGTCTGCCGGACGTCGGCGGGGTCGACTTCGACCAGGCGCTGCTCGACCACCTGGGCCGGACCGCCTCCCGGGAGGAACCCGCCCAGTGGCAGGCACTCCTGCGCCCGCGGAATTCCGCCGACCGGCGCGCGGCGCGCAGCCTCCGGGAGGACGTCCGGGCGGCGAAGGAGACGCTCTCCCGGTACCCACAGACCGATCTGTCGCTGCCGGACCCGTTCGACGACCTGCTGGTCACCCGCGGCGAGTTCGAGGGGCTCGTGCGGCCGGCGGTGACGCGGACCGTCGAAGTGGTGGCGGATACGGTCGGCCGCGCCGGGCTCCGTCCGGAGCAGCTGGGTGGCATCTACCTGGTGGGCGGGTCGAGCCGGATCCCACTGGTGGCGCGGCTGATCGCCGAGCGGCTGGGCGTGCTGGCCACCACGCTCGACCAGCCGGAGACAGCGGTCGCGATGGGCGCCTGCCTGATCCCGGCAGTGTTCGGCCAGCAGGGCAGGACCGATCCGGTACCGGCCCCTGGCTTGGCCTTCCCCGCAGACCGTGCCGGTCATCCGCCGACCGCGCCGGGCGCGGGCGGGCTGGGCGTCGTCGGGCCGGGCGCAGCAGGGCTGGGCGGGGGAGCGTTGGGCGCAGTCGGGCCCGCCGCAGGGGCGCCGAACACCTTGCCGGGCTCGTCCGGCGCGGCAGGACCGGTCGGCGCGGGCGCACCCTGGGCCGGTGTACCTGCCGGTGCCCACCCCGACCACCTGGGCGGTTCCCCGTCGCCCGGGCAGGCGGCACGGGCCGGGCGCCGCCGGGTGCTGCTCGCCGCGGCCGTGGTGGTCGCCCTGCTGATCGGCACGGTCGCCGTCCTGCTCGGCCGGTCGGGGTCGCCCACTGCGGACCCCACCGTCACGCCGCCGGTCGTGCCGTCCGGCTCGAGCAGCGCTGCCGGAACGGCCCGGCCCTCGCCGACATCGCTCCCGTCCTCGTCGCCGGGGTCGTCCTCCTCGTCCTCCCCGTCCTTGTCCTCCTCTTCTTCCTCTTCGTCGTCGTCGTCCTCGAGCACCCGGACGACGCCGACGACGCCGACGACGCCGACGACCCGGACATCCCCGACGGCGGCGACCAACCGGGGTGAACCGGCGGACTGCCGGGTGGTGGATGCCGCTACCGGGCTGACCGGGTGCATGCGGGCCATGATCGGCACGCTGTCCGGGCTGACCTGCTCGAAGGATCCCGATGCGATCGGGCTCGACTCGTCGGCCCTGGCCGGCATCCAGACCATCACCACGTCCTTCTCCACCTGCATCGACAGCGACAAAGGCTTCGCCACCGTGATCTTCCAGACCACGGAGACCTCCGGGCGGGACATCCTCGGTCCCGCCGTGCGGACGCAGTTCACGCAGTCCAGCAGCGGCCGCTGGACCGCCGGCGCGCGCGCCGGGACGTTCTACAGCGGAAGCGGATCGGCCGGCATCTCCCTGCTGGAGTGGGAGGACACGCAGCTCCCGGTGGTGGCGTTCATCGGCGCGACCAAGGGGGCGACCAGCGCCGCGACCCTGAGCTACTGGAAGGCGGCCCTGGGGGCGACGACGACCGGGTGACCCGGGGCCCGCCGTCGTGGCCTGCGACGGAGCCGCGGGCGCCGGTAGCATCGGTGTTCATGCGCCACACCGAGTTCCGTGCCCTGATGAAGGCTCATTTCGGGCCGCACCGCGCCTCCTCGGTGGCCGCCGACCACGTGTTCTCCTCCCTCGGCGGGCACACCGTCGACGAGGCACTCGCCGCCGGGCAGAACCCGAAGAAGGTCTGGGCGGCGGTGTGCGACACGTTCGATGTGCCTCCCGCTCTGCATCACGGTCTGCCGGACTGACGTGGGGAGGGGCACCGTCCTGCTGTCGACACCCTGCGAAGACACGCGGGCCGCAAACCCCCACCTCGAACGCTTGTACGTCTAGAGTTGTCCCCATACCGGTTGGTTGTCCACATTCTGCGGTGGCTGCGGGGCACTGTCGGTGCAGGGTTCTAGCGTCGATCAGGACAGCACAACGGACATCACGCCAGGTGCGTGCCGCACAGCGATGCAGCACCAGCCGGGCAACCGAGAACACGAAAGGCACGGGGTTTGGGCCATGTCGGCACCGGATCGTGAAAAAGCACTCGGCATCGCACTAGCGCAGATCGAGAAGCAGTTCGGCAAGGGCTCGGTGATGCGGCTCGGGGACGAGGGCCGCGCGCCGGTCGAAGTGATCCCGACCGGTTCCATTGCGCTCGACGTGGCATTGGGCATCGGTGGCCTTCCACGCGGCAGGGTGGTGGAGATCTACGGGCCGGAGTCGTCGGGCAAGACGACCGTCACACTGCACGCGGTGGCCAGCGTGCAGGCGGCCGGCGGTATCGCCGCCTTCATCGACGCCGAGCACGCACTGGACCCGGAGTACGCGAAGGCGCTGGGCGTTGACACGGACTCCTTGCTGGTCTCCCAGCCGGACACCGGTGAGCAGGCCCTGGAGATCGCGGACATGCTGATCCGGTCGGGGGCGATCGACCTGGTGGTCGTCGACTCGGTGGCCGCCCTGGTGCCCCGAGCGGAGATCGAGGGCGAGATGGGCGACAGTCACGTCGGTCTCCAGGCCCGGCTGATGTCGCAGGCCCTCCGCAAGATCGCCGGTGCGCTCAACAACACCAACACGACGATGATTTTCATCAACCAGCTCCGCGAGAAGATCGGCGTCATGTTCGGTTCACCCGAGACGACCACCGGCGGCAAGGCCCTGAAGTTCTACGCCTCCGTCCGGCTCGACATCCGCCGTATCGAGGCGCTCAAGGACGGCACCGATATCGTCGGCAACCGGACCAGGGTCAAGGTGGTGAAGAACAAGATGGCTCCGCCGTTCAAGCAGGCGGAGTTCGACATCATCTATGGACAGGGCATCTCCCGGGAGGGCTCGCTGATCGACGTGGGCGTCGAGCAGGGCCTCGTTCGCAAGGCAGGTGCCTGGTACACCTACGACGGCGAGCAGTTGGGTCAGGGCAAGGAGAACGCCCGGACGTTCCTGCGCGAGAACCCGGACGTCGGTCAGGAGATCGAGAAGCGCATCAAGGAAAAGCTGGGCGTCGGTGCTCGTGTCGACGACGATGCGGTCGCACCGGCACCCGTCGAGTTCTGAACCGACCTCCTCGCGGACCTGCCACTTTCCGGCGCGTCTGCGCCGCCCGGCGAGGAGCTCCGTACCACGGCCGATGGCGTCCGCTTGTCCTGCTGTTCTGACGGGCTGGCGGCATCGTCCGTCGGTGGTGCATACGACCGTCACTGACTGCTGTCCGGAGCGGAGCCGATCGATTCCGTCGACCCCGGGTTCGCTCATTGCTGCGCATCCCTGACTGACCGGAGATCACTCATGGACACCGACGAGCGCCAGCGACTATTGGCCGCGCTGGCCGCGGACATCGCGACCGTGGAGGCCGCTGCACCGGCCCCGTCCACTTCCCCGGGTTCTCGGCTGTCGGCGGGAGGTGGACGGGACGGGGGACGGCAAGCCGGTGACGACCCGTCCGGCCAGGCGGCGGCGGCAAGAGCCATCTGCTTGCGCCTGCTCGCCACGGCGCCGAAACCACGCGCCGGTTTGGCTCAGGCACTCAAGCGCAAGGACATCCCGGACGATGTCGCCGAAGCCGTCCTCGATCGGCTGACCGACGTCGGGCTGATCGATGACGTCGCCTACGCCAACAGTTTCGTCCGGGTCAAGCACCGCGACAGGGCGCTCGGCCGGACGGCGCTGCGGACGGAGCTCCGCCGACTCGGTATCGACGAGGAGGTCATGGCCGGTGCCGTACAGACCATCGACACCGACGCCGAGCGGTTGCGCGCCCGCGACCTGATCGACAAGCGCATCGACGCAGCCATGGCGGCCGGGCCCGTCGCAGCCAGACGGCGCCTGCTTGCCCTGCTGGCGAGGCGCGGCTATTCGCCCGACGTGGCGGTGCCGGTGGTCGAGTCGGCACTGGAGTCCTACTGCGGATCCAGTGGTAACGACGACGGGTCCTGACCCGCTGGGGCTGCTATGCCCCGCGGGACGAGCGCGACGGCCTGACACCGGGTCCTGATGCTCGGCCGCGAGCGGGTACGCATGAGCCGCCGCTGGGGTCTTGGCGACCGCGCCGAGGCTGCTCGGAAGTGGATCAGCTTGACCGCTCATGAGTGCGTCCCTAACCTCAATGTCACAGGAGAATCACGAAGCGCGCGCTGCAGTCCTGGTGCGTGATCGATAGCGGTGAAGTCAGCCGCATTTGCCCACGTCGGGCCCAGCGGCACCCTGCCTCCGTAGGCGTGGTGCCGAAGATGGTCGGCGCCACCTCGGTGGCGTGCGCCCGCGATCTCCCTCCGCTTCTTCAGGCGGCGACCATGAGGGAGGTGTCATGCCGAACGTCCTGATCATCGTTCTCGTGCTGGCTCTGATTGCGGCGCTGGCCGCGCTGATCGTGATTCTCCGTCGGCAACCAACGGCTCCTGCGCTGGACGAGAACGCCATCCGCCGTATGCTCACCGAAACCATCGAATCCTCGGCCCACCGGATGGCGGGCGGACCGGCCCGCCGGTCGCTGGCCGACTCTCCGAACGTCGCCGGGCCGAACGTTGCGTCACCCAGCCCTGCCGGGGCGAGCATCGTGCTGCCCAACGCGGGCGGGTCGAACGCCGCAGGGACGAACGCGGGCGGGCCGCACCGTGCCGTCGGGTCAGCAGTCCCGACCCCCACTGGCCCGACCGGGTCGGTGGCGAACGGCGGGGCCGCGAGCCGGCCGGGATCGAGTACCGCCGTCGGCGGAGCGGTGCCGGCAGGTGACAGCCAACGATCCGGCCAGCCGTACACGGCGTCCGGAAGCGCCGACGCTGCGCACGTCGTCGGTCGCCCGAGCGGGCATCCCGTCGACGCCGACGAGGAACACCGGCGGCACGAGCTGCACAAGGCAGATGCCGAGAAGGCGACGGCCGCCGCGGCGGCGGTGCGCCGCGCAGCAGCAGACGAGGCAGAGGCGCTGCACAAGCAGTCGCTCGCAGAAGCCGCCCGGCTGCGGGCCGACGCGGCCGCCGAAGCCGCCGCAACCGTCAACGGGGCAAGAGCAGAGGCGGCCGGCCTGCGGGCCGGTATCGAATCCGAGCGACAGCGTCTCGCCACCGAAGCACTGGACGCCCTCACCGCCGAGCGGGCCGAGATGCAACGGGTCGAGCAGCGACTGGTCGATCAGGCCGCGTCGCTGGCCGAGACCCAGCGGGTGCTGGCCGCCGAGCAGGAACGTCTGCGCGCCGAGCGGGACGACCTGGGTCGGTCCCGCAACGCCGCCGACAGCCGGGAGGACGATCTACGCCGGCAAGCCGCAGATCTGGCGGCCAAGGCCGTCGAACTGCAGGGCAGGGCGTCGGAGATCGAGGAACACCGGGCAGCGCAGCAGGCAGAACTGACACGCATCTCCGGACTGACGATCCCTGCGGCCAGGGCGGAACTGCTCGCCTCACAGGAGGAGGCTGTCCGCCGGGACGCCGCCTTCATGATCCGCCGGCTGGAGAGCGAGGCCGAGGCCACCGCCAAGACCAGGGCCCGGGAGATCGTGGCCGAGGCAGTGCAGCGGGTGGCGTCGGACCAGACCGCGCAGAGCGTCGTCTCGGTCGTCCACCTGCCCGCGGACGAGGTGAAGGGCCGCATCATCGGACGCGAGGGGCGGAACATCAGGACCTTCGAGACCGTCACGGGCGTCAACGTCATCATCGACGACACACCCGAAGCGGTCCTGCTGTCCTGCTTCGACCCGGTGCGCCGCGAAGTCGGACGGATCACCCTGCAGATGTTGATCGACGACGGCCGCATCCACCCGCACCGCATCGAGGAGGCGTTCGAGCGGGCCGGTGACGAGGTCAACGCCCTGTGCCGGCGGGCCGCCGAGGACGCCATGCTCGACGTCGGCATCACGGACCTGCATCCGGAGCTGGTCAACCTGGTGGGTCGGCTGAAGTACCGGACCTCCTACGGTCAGAACGTCCTCGGCCATCTGGTGGAGACCTCGCACATCGCCCGGATCATGGCCGCGGAGATGGGTATCGACCCGATGATCGTCGCGCGCGGCGCGTTCCTGCACGACATCGGCAAGGCGCTCACCCACGAGGCGCAGGGCTCGCACGCCATCGTCGGAGCCGAACTCGCCCGCAAGTACGGGGAGTCCGAGGCTGTCGCGCACTGCATCGAGGCCCACCACGACGAGGTCCAGCCGTCGACCGTGGAAGCGGTGCTGACCCAGGCCGCCGACTCCTGCTCGGGCGGACGACCGGGCGCGCGCCGCGAATCGCTCGAGTCGTACGTGCAGCGGCTGGAACGTATCGAGGCGATCGCCGGAGCGAAGAAGGGCGTCGAGAAGGTGTTCGCGATGCAGGCCGGTCGTGAGCTCCGGGTGATGGTCAAGCCGGACGTCGTCGACGACCTGGAGGCGCATGTGCTGGCCCGCGAGGTGGCCAAGCAGATCGAGGAGGAGCTGACCTATCCGGGTCAGGTCAGGGTGACCGTCATCCGGGAATCCCGGGCGACCGAAATAGCGCGCTGACGAGGGTCCGGACCTGGTGCCGCCGCGAAGTTCGCTCGACGCCACCGGCGGTGGGCGGCGACGTCCGCCGCTGTCCCCTTCTCGGTCAAAGACCGGTGGGCCCGGCACACGGGGCCCTATGCTCACGCCGACCGCGCAGTGCACGCAAGCACACGCATGCACACGCAAGCACACGGAGAGGACCCGCGAGATGGCGCGGCAGGAGAAGGCACGGGAGACCCCACGCGAGACAGGGGCGATTGCCTTGGGCCTGCTCGCGTTCTGCACCGGAGTGATCATCCTGATGCTCCTCCTGGCTGAGGCCACCCCAGGCGACCTTGCCGACACGACCAAGGGTCAGCAGGTCGCCATCCCCGGTGTGGTCGCCGTCCTGGTCGGGATCGTCGCCTGCGCCGGACGGCGCCGGGGTTGGGCTCTGACCGTCGGCTGGGTGGGCGTCGCCGCGGCGGTCGTCACCGTCCTGCTCGCTGTCCTGCTCCCCGGCGGGAACGGGCTCGATTCACTGAGGTAGGTGGGCGTGCTCCGCCCCAGCCAAGGGCCCGACCGGTTCCGCCGCACGAAGCTTCCACCCATGGCCCAGGAACGCCGACGCGCGCATCCGACGCGACGCCCGCAGGACGGTCAGGCGTCGACACTCGCCGGGCGTCCGCGGCCGGCCGGGCCGGCGAAAACCTGCGCGATGTTCAGCCAGGTGTCAGCCGGGCCGGGCGTGGCCGTCAGTGCCAGGTCGTTCCGGTGCCGCCGTTGGGTGACCAGCAGGCAGAAGTCCAGGGCGGTGCCGACGATGCGGTCGGCCGACGACGGCGGTCCCCACGTCCAGGCCCTACCGTCCGGAGCCTCCAGCTCGATGCGGAACGGTGCGCTGGGGCTGCGGCTGCCGTGGAGCGAGAAGGCGAAGTCGCGGGTCCGGACGCCGAGGTCGGCCACGGAGTGCAGCCGGGAGGTGGCCGACGGCTCGAGACCGAGCGCGTCGGTGACGTCCAGCCCGTGTGCCCAGGTCTCCATGATGCGGGCCGATGCCATGGTCGCCGCTCCCATCGAGGGTCCGAACCACGGGATCTTCGTGCCGGTCGGAACAGCGGCCAAGGCGTCGAGCACGTTCGCCCGGCCGGCGCGCCAGTCCGCGAGCAGGTCGACGGGCGACCGGAGCGCTTCCTTCGCGGCGGCGGCATTGACGGTCGAGACCGGATCGGCGCCGAAGGCCTCGGCCTGCCGGGCGAAGCCGACCCGGTCGCGGCACGCCAGGGCCGTCACCCGGTCGGTCCAGAGCAGGTGCCCGATCTGATGGGCGATGGTCCATCTCGGCGCGGGGGTGGGAAGGTCGAGGTCGACGCCCGGATCGGACACGATTGCGTCCAGGTACGCGCCTTCGGCCCGTAGATCGGCGAGTACGACTTCGAGTTCTTCCGGGGTGACCATGTCCGCTCCTTCGCCGGCGACAGGCGGCGGCACCGAGCCGTCACAGCCGTCGCGGCTGGTTCGGAGAGCAGGGCGGGGCGGATTGGTCCTGAGCTCGTCGCCTGCGGCGGCGCCTTCGGGCCCCATCGCCTCGACATGTCGACGGGGACGCGGGCCCCAGCAGCTGTGGGCTGTGCGTCTGGTCTGTGGCGGCGCCCGGATACGCAGCGGCGCCCGGCGATCCAGCGGCGTTCGGCGATGCAGCGGTACCCCGCAGTCCAGCAGTGCCCCGCAGTCCACCAGTGCCCCGCAGTCCAGCAGTACCCGCATTTCAGCGGTGCCCCGCATTTCAGCGGTGCCCCGCAGTTCAGCGGTGCCCCGCATTTCAGCGAGCCGATCACCTCGGCTGCCGGTTACCTCCGCGGCGCCCGGTCAGCTCAGCGGCGGCTGGCAGTCAACTGCGACGACTCACCTCAGCGGCGGCCGGCTTGCATCGGGCCTTGCGGCACGGCCTCGGGCGTGCCGGCGGCATCGACGAGCGGCACGTCGCCGACCGGCACACCGCCAGCCGGCGCAGCCACCGTCGGCTCCGCCGGGCCGCCTCCACCCCTGGTCCGCAGCCGCCGCTCCAGATAGCCGGCCAGGTAGCTCAGGGACAGATTCAGCAGGATGTAGAGCGCGGCGATGACGACGTACGTCGGGAGCAGGTTCTTGTAGAACGACGCCGCGGTCGCGCCCGCCCGCCGCAGTTCGACGTAACCGACCAGGATGCCGCCGAGCGCGGTGTCCTTGAGCACCACCACCAGCTGGCTGACGACCGCCGGGAGCATCACGGTCAGCGCCTGGGGCAGCAGGACGGACGTCATCGTCTGCGACTTCCGGAGCCCGATGGCCGCAGCCGCCTCGCTCTGCCCCCGCGGCAGCGACAGGATGCCCGCCCGCACCACCTCGGCGATCACCGAGCCGTTGTAGAGCACCAGGCCGATCACCACACCCGCCAGCGGACTGGACGCGGAGAACACGGTGAACCAGAGCGTGAACGCGAAGAGCATCAGGATCAGCACCGGTATGGCACGGAAGAACTCGACGATCACGCCGGCCGGCACCCGCAGCCAGGCGTGGTCGGACAGCCGTGCCACGCCGAGCACCGCACCCAGCGGCAGGGCGATCAGCACGCTCAACGCCGCCGCCGCCACGGTGTTCCACAGTCCCGGCAGCAGGTAGGTGGTCCAGGTGGCGCCCTGCACGAACGGCTTCCACTTGGCCCAGTCCAGCTGCCCCCTGGTGCTCAGCGTGGAGATCACCCACCACACCGCCAGCGCCAGCAGTACGCCGAACACGGCCGACAGCACCAGGTTGAGCCGCTTGGCCTTCGGGCCGGGGTAGTCGTAGAGCACCGACACCGCTCGCTCGGCCGTCATCGCCGACCTCCTTCCGTGCGACCTTTACGACCCGTGCGACCTTTGCGATCCGTACGACCTTTGCTATCCGTACGACCCGTGCAATCCGTACCACCCGTGCAATCCGTACGACCGGTGCGACCCGTCGGGCTCGGCGACGACGCGCTCATCGCCGGACCGACGCTCTCCTGGCGACCCAGCCGAGCAGCAGACCGACCGGGAGGGTCAGCACGACGAAGCCCAGCGCGATGGTCAGGAACACCGCGGTGAACTTGTCGGCCTCGTTCTCTATCAGCGTGTTCATCAGCAGCGCGGCCTCGGCGACGCCGATCGCGGAGGCGACGGTAGTGTTCTTGGTCAGCGCGATCAGCACGCTGGCCAACGGCGCGATGACGGCCCGGATCGCCTGCGGCAGCACGACGATGCCCAGTACCTGCGGGAACTTCAGGCCGATGGCGCGGGCAGCCTCGGCCTGGCCGGGCGGCACGGTGTTGATGCCGGACCGGATCGCCTCGCTGACGAACGTGGAGGTGTAGAGGACCAGGCCGAGGACCGCGAGCCGGAAGTTCTGCGTGCTCAGGAACTCCTGCGGGTTCACCCCCGCCGTCCGCGTCGCCAGCTTGAGTCCCAGCTGCGAGTAGAGCACCTGCGACATCATGATGATGATGACCGTCAGCGGCACGTTGCGGACGATGTTGACGTAGGTGGTCGCGAAGCCGCGCATCAGCGGCACCGGGCACACCCGCATCGCGGCCAGCACGATGCCGAGCAGGAGCGAGCCCACGGCCGCCCACACGGTCAGCTGCACCGTGACCCCTAACGCGGCCCAGATGTCGTACTTCGGGTCGGACAGGAAACTGAAGTCCACCGGGTTCCTCCCTCGGGCGGCGGGGCGCTGGGCGGGGCGTGCAGTACGGCCAGAGCCGGCGGGCGGTGCGGCACAGGGTCGCGGTACAGGGTCGCGGTGCCGGGAGTCGGCACCGCGACCGGTACGTCAGCCGATCTTCGGGGCGGCAGGGATCGTGTAGCCGGACGGGCCGACCGTGGCCTCGAGGGCCTTCTTCCAGGAGCCGTCGGAGATCATCTTCGTGATCGCCGTGTTCACAGCCGCGGTGCCGGCCGTGTCGCCCTTCTTCAGCCCGATGCCGTAGTTCTCGTCGGAGAAGCCCTTGCCGACCAGCTTGAAGTCACCGGGGGACTGCGCGGCGAACCCGGCCAGGATCACGTCGTCGGTGGTGACGGCCTCGACCACCCCGCTCTTGAGGGCCTCGACGCACTCGGAGTACGAGCCGAACTCCTGGAGGGCGACGTCGGCGGCGTACTTCTCCTCGACCTTCTGAGCGGACGTCGACCCGGAGACCGAGCAGAGGATCTTGCCCTTCATCGCCTCGGGTCCGGTGATGTCGGCGTTGTCCGCCTTGACCAGCAGGTCCTGGTGGGCGACGAAGTACGGCCCGGCGAAGCCCACCTTCTGCTTGCGGGCGTCGGTGATCGAGTAGGTGGCGACGATGTAGTCGACCTCGCCCCGCTCGATCAGGCCCTCCCGCTCGGCGGACTTCGATTCCTTGAACCCGATGCCGGACTCCTGCACCCCGAGCTCCTTCGCCACGTACTTGGCGACCTCGACGTCGAACCCGGCGAACGAGCCGTCCGGATTCTTCAGGGCGAGGCCCGGCTGGTCGAACTTGATGCCGATGACGAGTTTGCCGGCCTTGGCGTCCGTCATCAGCTTGGATCCCGAGGCACCGGCCGCGGCCGAGCCCGTCGCAGCCCCGGACCCGGTCGCGCTCCCGGACGGTGCCGCAGAGGTCGCACCCGACGCCGCTCCCACAGCTGCCGAGGACGCGGCGGTCGAGCCGGCCGCCGCGCCGGCGGCGGTGCTGGAGGAACCGCAGGCGCCGGCGAACAGGGCCAGCACGGCCGTCCCGGCGGCGAGCATCCCGCCGCGCAGGCGGCGGTCGGTACGACGGGTGGAAGACCTCATTCAAACGTCCCTTCGACGAAACTGGTGAGACCGGACGGTCCGGCCTCCCCGATGCGATCCGGCGCCCGGGCTTCGGCCACGGCCCGCCGCCGGTCTCTAGTGCGGGAGGATCTTGGACAGGAAGTCCTTGGCGCGCACCGAGGACGGCGCCGTGAAGAAGTCGTCGGGCCCGGCGTCCTCGACGATTTCGCCGTCGGCCATGAAGACCACGCGGTCGGCAGCCTTCCGGGCGAAGCCCATCTCGTGGGTCACCACGAGCATGGTCATGCCGTCACGGGCCAGCGAGGTCATCACGTCCAGCACCTCGCCGACCATCTCGGGATCCAGGGCGCTGGTCGGCTCGTCGAACAGCATCACCTTCGGCTGCATCGCGAGCGCCCTGGCGATGGCGACGCGCTGTTGCTGGCCGCCGGAGAGCTGCGCCGGCAACTTGTCCTTCTGCGAGACGATGCCCACCCGTTCCAGCAGCGACATGCCCAGGTCGTCGGCGGCCTTCTTGTCCATCTTGCGGACCTTGACCGGCCCCAGCGTGACGTTCTGCAGGATCGTCTTGTGCGCGAACAGGTTGAACGACTGGAACACCATCCCGACGTCGGCCCGCAGTTGCGCGAGCCCTTTCCCTTCGGCAGGAAGCGGTGTTCCGTCCACCTCGATCGAACCGGAGTCGACGGGCTCCAGCCGGTTGATGGTCCGGCACAGCGTCGACTTGCCGGACCCGGAAGGTCCCAGCACCACCATGACCTGACCGCGCGGCACGTCCAGCGTGATGTCCTTGAGCACGTGCAGTTCGCCGAAATGCTTCTGCACGTCGGTCATCCGGATCATCGGCGCGTCGTCGGGCGTGGACACCGCTACCCGTCCGGCCGCCGGGTGTGGCACTGCGGAACCGTTGGTCATCCGCCCTCCTCGGGGTGTCGCCTCGTGGGTCGATCCGGTGCCAGGAGCCACAGCCGGTCGCTCGACCATCGCAGAAGAAATCGCTGAACAGGCCGCTGAGGCGCCGATGGTAATCAAAATTTTACTAGGTGGCTATCCACCGCGCCGGTGGAGCCGGGCCGTGAACGTCAGGAACGGCCGGTTCGGCCGGGCGGCGGCCGGAGCGCAACCGGGCGGTGGGCGGTCCTGGCCGACGTACGCTGAGCTGCGTGATTCCCGCCGGTTCCGCCTCCTCGCTCGCGCTCCTGCCCGTCCCCGACCGCACCTACCAGGTCCGGACCTACGGCTGCCAGATGAACGTGCACGACTCCGAGCGGCTCTCCGGCCTGCTCGAGGAGGCCGGTTACCGGCAGGCTCCCGCCGGCGAGGATGCCGACGTGGTGGTGTTCAACACCTGCGCGGTGCGTGAGAACGCCGACAACCGGCTCTACGGCAACCTCGGCATGCTGGCGCCGAAGAAGACCGCCCGGCCCGGTATGCAGATCGCAGTCGGCGGATGTCTGGCGCAGAAGGACCGCAGCGAGATCCTGCGCCGCGCACCGTGGGTCGACGTGGTGTTCGGCACGCACAACGTCGGTTCGCTGCCGACGCTGCTGGACCGGGCCCGGCACAACGACGAGGCGCAGCTGGAGATCCTCGAGTCGCTGGAGGTCTTTCCCTCCTCGCTACCGGCCCGCCGGGACTCCGCGTCGTCGGCGTGGGTGTCGATCTCGGTGGGCTGCAACAACACCTGCACGTTCTGCATCGTGCCGGCGTTGCGCGGCAAGGAGACCGACCGGCGGCCGGACGACATCCTCGCCGAGGTGCGGATGCTCGCGGCGGAGGGCGTGCTCGAGGTGACCCTGCTCGGGCAGAACGTCAACTCCTACGCAGGTGTGGACGGCGATCGCGGCGCCTTCGGCAAGCTGCTGCGGGCCTGCGGCGAGGTCGAGGGACTGGAGCGTGTCCGTTTCACCTCGCCCCACCCGCGCGACTTCACCTCCGACGTCATCGCCGCGATGGCGGAGACCCCGAACGTCTGCCACCAGTTGCACATGCCGCTGCAGTCGGGCTCCGACCGGGTGCTCAAGGCGATGCGCCGGTCGTACCGGAGCGAGCGGTACCTGCGGATCCTGGACGAGGTGCGCGCAGCGATGCCCGACGCCGCCATCAGCACCGACATCATCGTCGGCTTCCCCGGTGAGACCGAGGCGGACTTCCAGCGAACGCTGGAGGTCGCGGCCCGCTCCGGCTTCGCCACCGCGTTCACCTTCCAGTACTCGCCCCGCCCCGGTACCCCGGCCGCGACGATGCCCGACCAGGTGCCGGCCGAGGTGGTGACCGAGCGGTACCAGCGGCTCAAGTCCGTCGTCGACGCGTCCGCGCTGCAGGGCAATGCGGACCAGATCGGCCGGACGGTGGAAGTGCTGGTCTCGGCCGGTGAAGGACGAAAGGATAGCGCGACCCAGCGCCTCAGCGGGCGGGCCCGCGACGGCCGGCTGGTGCACTTCGACCCGCACGGCCCGGTCGTCGACGGCGAGGTCCGGCCCGGGGACATCGTGCACACCGTCGTCACCCAAGCAGCGCCGCACCACCTGGTGGCCGACGGACCGCTCACCGGCCACCGCCGGACCAGGGCAGGGGACCGTCAGGCCGAGGGGCGCACGCCCCGGACGCCCGGGGTCGGGCTCGGCATGCCGCGGTTCGGCACGCCCGCCGCGGAGCCGGCCCCGGTCGGCTGCTCGACCTGCTGAATGCTGCCGGGGTCTCGCGGTCATCCCGCTCGTCCGACGGCGAGCCGCTCGTGGCGCCCACCGACCGCTGCAGGCCGGGCGACGCGACGACGAGGTCCATCACGGCTGCGATCTGAGCAACGCCCAATGCGTCCGAGCATCACCTGTGGCAGTTGCCGCCGGTGCTCGGTGCTGCCCAGTGTTGCTCAGTGGCCCCGCGGATGTGCATGCCGGTAGCCCGATCTGTCCGACGGCTGCGGGCACAGCCGGCCGGGACCGCAGCTCACCGCTCGACGGCGCCCTCCGCGGCGGCCAGCCATTCCTCCCACTGAACAGCCTGCGCGTCGGCCTCCTTCGCCTTGCGCTCGTTGCCGGCGGCCCGCGCTTTGGCCGCCTGCGCCCGGTAGGACTGCGCGCGGGACCGGAACTGCTCGATCCGGGCGCTCGTCTCCGGATCCGTCCGTCGCCAGTGCGAGTCCTCGGCCGACCGGATGCGATCCTCGACCGCCCGCAGCCGCGAGTCGAACTCCTTGATGCGTTCCCGCGGCACCTTCCCGGCAGCTTCCCAGCGCTCCTGGATGGACCGCAGGGCCGCCTTCGCCGCATCCAGCCCGCCGGCCGGATTGATCTTCTCCGCCTCAGCCAGCAGGGCGTCCTTGACGGCGGCATTGGTCTCGAATTCGTGGTCGCGCTCGGAGAAGGTCTGGTTGCGGTGCGAGAAGAACTTCTCCTGGGCCGCGCGGAACCGGTCCCACAGGGCGTCCTCGACGTCGCGGGGAGCCCGCCCGGACGCCTTCCACTCCTCCATCAGCGTGCGGTACTCGCCGGCCGTCTTGCCCCACTCCGTCGAGTCCGACAAGGCCTCGGCGCGCGCGATCAGCACTTCCTTGGCTTCCTTCGCCGCGCCGCGCTGCTTGTCCAGATCAGCGAAGTGGGTGCCGCGGTGCCGGGTGAAGGCGTCCCTCGCCTTTGCGAAGCGCTTCCAGAGGGCGTCGTCGGTCTTGCGGTCGATCCCCTTGATGGTCCGCCACTCGTCGACGATCTCCTTCAGCCGGTCACCGGTGGCCTTCCACTGCTCGGACTCGGCGAGCGTCTCGGCCTCCACGCACAGTGCCTCCTTGGCGGCCACCGCGGCAGCGCGCGCGGCGGCCCGGGCCGTCGACGCCCCGGCGATCGCCGTGTCCGCGGCGCCGATGACGATCTCCAGGCGGGCCGCAGCGGAGTCGAGGTCGCCGATCGCAGCCAGCGCACCAACCGCCTCACGGAGCTCGATGGCATGCGCCTTGGTGGCCTTCGGGTCGCCCGAACCAGAGGCCAGGCGGGTTTCCAGCAGCGCGATCTCGGTGGCGAAGTCGTCGAACCGGCGCGCGAAATGGGCCAGTCCGGCTTCCGCGTCGCCGGCCTGCCAGTTGCCCACCGGGCGTTCGCCGAGCGAGCTGTAGACGTAGACGACGCCCGACTCGTCGATCCGGCCCCACTTGTGCGGATCGGTCGGCTCGACGGTGGGCTCCACCGAAACGGCGACGCCGGCCCCGGCTGCCCGTGGCCCGCGGCCACCCGGGACCACAGCCGGACGTCCCGTCGGCCGACCGGGCCGACCCGGCCCGCGACGCCCACCCGGACCGGACGGTGCCGTGGTCCGCGGGATGGCGGGAGCAGAATCGACGGGCACGCCCGGCCCGGGCGCTCCTGGCTCGGGTAGGCCGGGCGCCGGGACGTCTCGCGCAGGAACCTCTGGCACGGCAGGACCGGGAACGTCCGGGATGTCCGGCGCGTCCGGCACGGGTACGTCCGGCATCGGCACAACCGGTCCGGGGATGTCGGGGACCGGCACATCCGGTCCGCCGGGAGCGACGGGGACATCCGGGACGGACAGATCGGGCCTTGCCGGGTCCGATCCGCCGTCGGTCAGACCCACCGCTTCCGGCGTGGGCGCCGGCCCGGCGCTCCCCGTCGCGGTCGGTTCGATCGCAACGCCGAGAAGCTCGTCCATGGCTGCCTGCCCGAGCGGTTCCGCGGACGTGCCGTCCGGTGACACGGCGGCGTCGGTGTTGGTCAGCTGGGCCGACGCCTCGAAATCCGACGCCTGCTCAGCCGTCGGGGCGTCCGTCGGGTCTTCGACCGATGCGTCGTCGGACGTGCCGCCGTCGCCCTGCCGACCGCCCCCGGCGGTCGCCGCGTCGGCCGGGTCCAGGTCCACGGTCGACGACTTCGCGAGGTTAGCCCCTGCGTCAGCCGCGTCGGCCGGGCCCAGGTCCACGGTCGGCGAAGCAGCGGGGGTGGTTCCTGCGTCAGCCGCGTCATGGGTGGCCGTTGCCGGGGCACCCGGGTGGACATCAGCGGTCGGGGCGTCGGCCGGGTCCGCGGTGGTGGCCGGCTCGCTCCCGCCCGAGGTCGCGGATGCGGAAGCGCCGTCCAGGAGGTCGGCGTCGGCGTGCATGTCCTCGGTCATCGCGACTGGCCCTTCTGCTACTCGACTGGGGAGCGAACTCCCGGCATCTTCGATGCCCCCGTTGCCTGGCGGGATGATTCGGCCCGCAGGGACCAGTGTGCCCGCTCTGGGAGACCGTCGACCAGTCGGCGTCCCAGGATCTCCGTGCGTGATCGACCACCGTCGAGGTGCTCCGGGACATGCGGCGCCCGCCGCTGGCCGCCACGATCGAGGTCGCGGACTCCGGCCCCCGGAGAACGAAACGTGGGCGATTAGCCTCGGAGGCGTGATCACCCGAGCCGCCGTCTGTCCCGGCGCTCCGCTGCTGGTGCCCGGGTTGGCCCCGCAACTGGCCGCGGAGGTGCCCGAGCTCGTCTCGGCCTGCCACCGTGCCGTCGGGTCGCTGACCGGTGCCGATCGGATCCTCCTGATCACCTCTGGACCGGGCGCCCTGGACGCGGGTGTGCGGCAGCGCCGGGCCTCGGTCGTGCACCGGCCCGGCGCCGTGGTTTCCTCCTCCATCCTCACCGGGTCCCGGGTGCCCCCGCACTTCGCGACGGTGCTGCCCCCGCACTTCGCGACGGTGCTGCCCCCGCACATCGCGACGGTGCTGCCCCCGCACTTGGCGACGGTGCGGTCACCCGGATCGGTGCCGGGAGGCCGGGAGAACGCCGATGACGAACCGCCGCCGGGCGTGGGCGTCGTGGTCGGCGCAGCGCTCCTGCACGACGCCGGATCGACCGCTCCCCTCACCGCCCTGGAACTGATAGAGCCCACCGCCGTCACGACGGCGGAACTGTCTTTCGCCGCGGAGTCGAGGGACCGGGTGGCTCTGCTCGTCGTCGCGGACGGCTCATGGACCCGTGCACCCGACCCGCCGGAGGGTGGGTCGACCCGGATCGAGGGTGTGGAGAACGCGGTGAGCCGGGCCCTGGCGGCAGGAGATCCGGCAGCGCTGGCGTCAGCGGCCCACCAGGACGGGGCAGCGGGCGCGATGCCCGGCGCGCCCGCTTTCGCGGCCCTGGCCCGCCTCACCCTCGACCGGCCACCGCGGCGATCGGACCTGCTCTTCGACGGCGCACCGCTCGGCGTCGGCTACCTCGTCGCCACCTGGTCATGGGACTGAACCGGCTGGTCGTGCTGGCCGGACCCACCGGCACCGGCAAGTCCGATCTCGCGCTGGAGCTGGCGGAGCGGTGGGACGGCGAGGTCGTCAACGCCGACTCCATGCAGCTGTACCGGGGCATGGACATCGGCACCGCCAAGCTGCCGCCGAACCAGCGGCGCGGGGTTCCGCACCACCTGCTCGACGTGTTGGACATCGGCGAGCGGGCCAGTGTGGCGGCCTACCAGCGCGCGGCCCGCGATGCCGTCGAGCGTGCGCTGGCGGCCGGCACGACGCCGATCCTGGTGGGTGGATCCGGCCTCTACATCAGGGCGGTGGCCGACCGGATGGAGTTTCCGGGTACCGACGCCGCCGTGCGGGCGGAGCTGGAGGCCGAACTGGCCGGCGCCGGCCCGGAACAGCTACGCCGGCGGTTGCAGACGCTCGACCCGGCCGCCGCGGCGGCGATCGAGCCGGGCAACGGCCGCCGGCTGGTCCGGGCGCTCGAGGTCATCGCGGTGACCGGCCGCCCGTTCACCGCTACGTTGCCCGTCCCCGGACCGCCGCTCTACGACGCCGTGCTGATCTGCCTGGATCGGGAGACCGAGCAGCTCGACCGCAGGCTCGAGAGACGTGTGCGGGCGATGGTCGCCAGCGGTTTTCTCGACGAGGTCCGGCATCTCGACGGGCGAGGCCTGCGCGACGGGGTGACTGCGTCCCGGGCGCTGGGGTACCCGCAGATGCTGGCCGTGCTCGACGGAACCATGGACCTGGAGGCGGCGGTGGCCGACACGGTGCGGCTGACCAGGCGGTTCGTCAGGCGTCAGCGGTCCTGGTTCGGGCGGGACGCCCGGATGCACCGCATCGACGCCGGCTCCGCCGACGCCCTGGAGCAGGTGCTCCGCGTGGCACAGACCGTCCCGTCGTCGACGGATCGGCTCGGCAGCGCTCAGGGTGCCGTTGACTAGGGTGGACGCCGTGACCGCCGGTGGAGTGCCCTTCGTCAAAGGTCACGGCACACGCAACGACTTCGTCCTGCTGCCGGACCTCGACGACACCGCGCCCCCGACGCCCTCGCAGGTCAGGGCGCTCTGCGACCGTCGTGCGGGCCTCGGCGCCGACGGCGTCATCCGCATCGCCGCGTCCAGGACTCCGGGTGCGGCGTACTTCATGGACTACCGGAACGCCGATGGCTCGACCGCGCAGATGTGTGGCAACGGGGCGCGACTGTTCGCCAGGTACCTGGTCGACGCCGGGCTCGAGCAGCCGGGTTCGTTCACCTTCGCCACCCGCGGCGGCCTGCGGACCGCCCAGCTCGGCGTCGAGGGCGACGTCAGCATCGGGATGGGGCCGGTGCTGGTCGGTGGACCGTCCACGGCGGTGGTGGCGGGGCGGGGCCTGGACGGCATTGCGGTCGACGTGGGCAACCCGCACCTGGTCTGCCTGCTGGACGGCACCGCGGGCCCTGACCTGGCCGCTCTCGACCTCAGCACCGCCCCGTCGTTCGACCACGCGGTGTTCCCCGAGGGCGTCAACATCGAATTCGTGGTGCCGCTCAGCGCGGACGCTCTCCGGATGCGGGTGTTCGAACGCGGGGTGGGGGAGACGATGTCCTGTGGCACGGGCACGGTGGCCGCCGCGGCAGCCCACCTGGCGGTGCGAGGCCGGTCCGACGGGGCGGGGAGCGGTGCGCCTCGACGCATTCGCGTCGAAGTGCCCGGGGGTGCGGTCGTCGTCGACCTGTCCGGCGACGAGGCGGTGCTCATCGGGCCGGCGGTGGTGGTCAGCAGCGGGTACATCGACGCCCGGTTCTGGTCCGCGCATCGCTGATCCGGCCGCGCCGGCAACGTCGGTGGGTCCCGTCTGGGCGATCTTCCGGGCAGGTGGGCGGCAGCGCACCGGCGCGTCGATTCCGCCGTGAGCACAACGTCCGCCAACCTCCTAATTGGGTGGCAGAGCAAGGTGCCGTGCGGCATCCTGGACCCATATGACGAAACATGATGACTTCCTCGCCCGGGTCGCCCGCGACGCCGACCGCAGCGAGCGATCCACCGCGGACGACGGCACGGTCCGGCCCGGAATCGACGAAGACCACGCACCGGACACCGACGGCGACCGCGACCTGGCCGATCGAGCCGCGCTACGACGCGTCGGCAGCCTGTCCACCCAGCTCACCGACATCACCGAGGTCGAGTACCGGGAGCTGCAGCTCGAGCAGGTCGTGCTCGTCGGCGTCTGGTCCACCGGGACCGCCGAGGACGCCGAGGCGTCGATGACGGAGCTCGCCCGGTTGGCCGAGACCGCCGGTTCCGTGGTGCTCGACGCGCTGACTCAACGTCGCCGCAATCCCGATGCCGGCACCTACATCGGCTCGGGCAAGGTCCAGGAGCTCGCAGAGGTCGTCGCGATGACCGGCGCGGACACCGTCATCTGTGACGGCGAGCTGTCGCCGGGACAGCTGCGCAATCTGGAGGAGCGGCTGAAGGTCAAGGTCGTCGACCGGACCGCGTTGATCCTGGACATCTTCGCCCAGCACGCCAAGTCCAAGGAGGGCAAGGCGCAGGTCGAACTGGCGCAGTTGAACTACCTGCTGCCCAGGCTCCGTGGCTGGGGTGTGGCGCTCTCCCGGCAGCGTGGTGGTCGGGTGGCGTCCGGCGCAGGCATCGGCTCCCGCGGTCCCGGTGAGACCAAGCTCGAGATCGACCGCCGGCGCATCCACCGGCGGATTGCCCAGCTGAAGTCCGAGCTCGCCGGCATGCGTCAGGTCCGCGATACCAAACGGTCCCAACGGCGGGCGAAGGAGGTGCCGGCGGTGGCGATCGCCGGATACACGAACGCCGGCAAGTCCTCGCTGCTCAACGCGCTGACGGAAGCCGGCGTGCTGGTCGAGGACGCGTTGTTCGCCACCCTCGACCCGACGACGCGGAAGACCACGACGACCGACGGCCGGCTCTACACGCTGACCGACACGGTGGGTTTCGTGCGGCACCTGCCCCACCAGCTCGTCGAATCGTTCCGGTCGACGCTGGAGGAGATCGCCGACGCAGACCTGGTCCTCCACGTGATCGACGGCTCGGACGCACACCCGGAGGACCAGGTGGTCGCCGTCCGCGAGGTGCTGCAGGAGATCGACGCCGCGCAGGTGCCCGAGATCCTGGTCGTCAACAAGGTGGACACCGCCGACGAGGTCACGCTGCAGCGGCTGCGGCACCTGCTGCCCCGGGCCCTCTTCGTCTCCGCCCGCACCGGTGAGGGCATCGACGAGCTGCGCACCGTGCTCGCCGCCGCACTGCCGGACCCGGCGATGCGCATCGAGGTGCTGGTTCCCTTCGACCGCGGGGATCTGGTGTCCCGGGTGCATGCGGAGGGCACGGTACTCGCGGAGGAACACACCGGACAGGGGACGGTGCTGGAGGCCAAGGTGTACCCGGCCCTGGCCGGGCTGCTCCAGGATTACCGGGTCGCCACCACCTCCGCCTGAGTCCCGGCTGATCGATCGCTGACCTTGCACCCTCGACGCACTGGTCGTGCGAGGTATCGTTTCCGGTAGTGGGTCCATCGATCCAGTCGAATGGTGTGTCCGTGACGAACCACCGCGGTACTGGACGAGCAGAACGATTCGATCTCGGAGGTTTCAGATGGGTGGAATACAGCCGTGGCACATCATCCTCGTGGTGGTGGTCTTCCTTTTGCTCTTCGGCGGGAAGAGGCTTCCTGACGCGGCCCGCGGCCTCGGCCGTTCCCTGCGGATCCTCAAGTCGGAGGTCGGAGCCATGCACGAGGAGGATGGCAAGCCGAGAGGCTCGTCGGAGACCGACCTGACCGCGACGGTGCCGACCCCGCCGTCACAGATCTCCCCGGTGCCCGTCGTGCAGGCCCCGATCGCGCAGCCCGCCGTGCAGGTGCCCAACGGCGCACCCGTTGCTGCGCCCGTGTACCAGGCGCCGGCCGCTCAGCCGGCGAACGTCGTCGTCCCCACGCAGGTCCCCCAGCCGGTCATCAACGTGCCCATGAACGGCAAACCCGGGCACTGACCTACCTGCACGACCTGGTGCGGCGAACTCGGCCGTCACCGCTGAACCACAAGAGCTGCGGCCCTTCCGTCGGGAAGGGCCGCAGCTCTTTTCGTCTGTCTTCGAGCGCGGATGCGTGCACCTCGGCGAGGCGTGCGCCGGTGTCACCGATCAGAGCTTGCGCAGCACCGCGACGACCCGGCCGAGGATGACGGCGTCGTCACCGTTGATCGGCGAGTACGCCGGATTGTGCGGCATCAGCCAGAGGTGGCCGTCCTTGCGCCGGTAGGTCTTGACGGTCGCCTCACCGTCGATCATGGCCGCGACGATGTCACCGTTGTCCCCGACCTGCTGCTGCCGGACGACCACCCAGTCGCCGTCGGTGATCGCGGCATCGACCATCGAGTCACCGACCACCCGTAGCAGGAACAGCGTGCCCTCGCCCACCAGATCACGCGGCAGCGGGAAGATGTCCTCGATGGACTGCTCGGCGAGGATCGGGCCGCCGGCGGCGATCCGCCCGACCACCGGGACGTAGGCCGGGGTCGGGTGTCCGGCGTTGTCGTCGGTGATCTCGTCGGCAGATCGGATGTCGACCGCCCGCGGCCGGTTGGGATCCTTGCGCAGCAGGCCCTTGCGCTGCAGGACGCCGAGCTGATGGGCGACGGACGAGGGCGACTTCAGCCCGACCGCCTCGCCGATCTCCCGGACGCTCGGCGGGTAACCACGCCGCTGCACCGAATCGCGGATGACCTGGAGAACCTTGCGCTGCCGCATGGTCAGCGTGCGGCCGTTGTCGATCTCCGGGAACTCCGTCACCGTGTCGTTTCCGGGGTCGTCGCCGGGGTCGTCGCCGGTGGTGTCACCCGGGATGTCGTCGCCGGGGATGTCGTCCGCGGTGATGACGTCGGCGGGAAGGTCCACGACAGGTACGGGGGACTCGACCTCGCCCACCGGCGCCGCGCCCGGCCCGGCCACCGGATCGGAGTCGCTCGATCTTCCTGTTCGTGCTGGTGGTCTTGCCACGGTCGTGCCTTTCTGTCGAGCTGCCGGTCGGGCAGTCGCGGGTGGAGAGGGGGTGGGGCCGGTGGAACGGATCCGAACCACTCCGGCGGCGCGACGTGCGCGACCCCGGCGGACCGGGCTCGGACTTCGCGCCCCGACGATAACGATTCAAACATGCGTTCGATCAATCCAGCGGCAATCTTCCCACTGTCGGTGGGTGCCTGTACAACTAGGGCAGGCGTTCGATAGAACGCTCGTTCGACAGCATGAGGCATGGTCGGGTCGCTTTCGTGGAGACTCGCCGGGTCGGCGTGTTGCCGGACGCCGATGCGGCTCTCCCGGCCGCCGACGATCTGGGGCAAGCCATGGGCATCCCGAGCAGTGCTGCGACGCTTTCCAGAAGTGTTCCTCCGGCGCAGCGGCCGGACCGTACGCCGTCGTCCGCCACGACGGAGGCAGGCAGGCGGGCGGTGCGCCGGCGCCGCGCCCGGACGGTGGCCCGTCGGCGGCCGCCGTCGGGTTTGCTCGCCTCGTCCGGCCGGTCCGGTGCCGTCGTCTCGGCCGGACTGGTCGCACCCCGGACGGAGCGCCGGATTCCGGTCGGCCGGTGGGTGCGGCTCGCCACCACGGTGTGCGTGGTCGCGACGGTGGTGGTGGTCGGTGTGGCGCTGTGGCCGGTCGGGTCCGGCGGTCCGGGCGCGGAAGCCACCATTCGGGTCACCGTGTCGCAGGGCGACACGCTCTGGTCGATCGCCCGGGAGGCAGAACCGGACCGTGATCCGCGGGCAGTGATCGACGACATCCGCGCGCTCAACGCGCTCGCCGGGGACACCATCGCGGTCGGCGAGGTCCTCGTCGTTCCGACACGCCGAGGCTGACCGGGCGTTTTCGCCGTGGCGAGCGCCCGACCTGTGCAAACGGCTCGTCGGGGAAGAAAGTCCGCTCGACACGCCGTCGGCGCTTGCAGACGCGTGGTGCCTCGGCCTACCGTCAACCCCAACATCTAGTAGTTACACAGATGTAGGCTATCCACAGGTTGGGTTATCTCCACCGCCGGTTGTCCACACACCGGCTCGGGTTACCCACCGCGGATCCACAGATCCATGCCCAATCCGCGCCCGGTCGGTCCCTCCGCGGCAACGGGTCCGGTCGCTCCCCGACGTTCGAAGGCAGGTGGGAAAACGTGCGATGCCCTTTCTGTCGTCACCCGGATTCCCGCGTCATCGACTCCAGGGAGGTGGAGGACGGTCAGGCGATCCGTCGCCGCCGGTCGTGCCCGGAGTGCTCGCGCCGGTTCACGACGGTGGAGGAGGCGGTGCTGGCGGTGGTCAAGCGAAGTGGCGTGACCGAGCCGTTCAGCCGCGCCAAGGTGGTGCTGGGCGTCCGGCGGGCGTGCCAGGGCCGGCCGGTCGACGAGGACGCACTTGCCCTGCTCGCGCAGCAGGTGGAGGACACCATCCGGGCCACCGGCGCCGCAGAGGTGCCGAGCCAGGAGGTGGGTCTGGCCATCCTGGGTCCGCTGCGGGCGCTGGACGAGGTGGCGTACCTGCGGTTCGCCTCGGTGTACCGATCGTTCGAGTCCGCTGCCGACTTCGCTGCGGAGATCGAGCGGCTCAAGGCCGATCGACTCGACATCGACCGGCCGGCCGCCCCCCCGGGTGCCGGTCGACCCGAGGTCGGGACCGGTGGCGGGGGACGCGCCGCCAGACGTGGCACCGCCCCGCCGATGGGGTGAGCCCGGTCTTCCTGCACCACCTCTGTGCCCGCTCGGGAACGGTTGGGCATCACTGGCCCCGCCGCAGCTGAGCTGAATGCCGTAGAACGTCACGCTCCACTCCTGCCCATCTCCAACCCGCATCCGCACGAAGGGGAATGCCACATGACCGAGACCCTCGGTGCACCATCCGGATCTTCTGGGGCAGCCGCCACCAGCGACGGCGCCAACGCCTCCACCGCCCCCCGCGGTCGACGTGCGAAGTCTGACGTCGGCACCGGGCTCCGGCTCGAGCGGCTGTTCACCACGGCTGGTGTACACCCCTACGACCAGATCACCTGGGAGCGCCGGGACGTCGTGCTGACCAACTGGCGCGACGGCACCGTCAACTTCGAGCAGCGCGGGGTCGAGTTCCCGTCCACCTGGTCGGTCAACGCCACCAACATCGTCACCAGCAAGTACTTCCGCGGCGCCGTCGGCACTCCACAGCGGGAGACCAGCCTGCGGCAGATCATCGACCGGGTGGTCACCGCGTACACCGACTCGGGCCGCCAGAACTGCTACTTCGCCACCGGCGCCGACGAGGAGATCTTCTCGCACGAGCTGACCTGGATGCTGCTGCACCAGGTGTTCGCCTTCAACTCCCCGGTCTGGTTCAACGTGGGAACCTCGTCCCCGCAACAGGTGTCGGCCTGCTTCATCCTGGCCGTCGACGACACCATGGACGCCATCCTCAACTGGTACCGCGAGGAAGGACTGATCTTCAAGGGCGGTTCGGGCGCCGGCCTCAACCTGTCCCGCATCCGGTCGTCGAAGGAGCTGCTGTCCTCCGGCGGCACGGCTTCCGGCCCGGTCTCGTTCATGCGCGGCGCCGACGCTTCGGCGGGCACCATCAAGTCCGGTGGCGCCACCCGCCGCGCCGCCAAGATGGTCGTGCTGGACGTCGACCATCCCGACATCGTCGAGTTCGTCGAGACGAAGGTGAAGGAGGAGCAGAAGATCCGGGCGCTCCGCGACGCCGGGTTCGACATGGACCTCGGCGGCGAAGACATCGTGTCGGTCCAGTACCAGAACGCGAACAACTCGGTGCGCGTGTCCGACGAGTTCATGCGGGCCGTGGAATCCGGATCGGAGTTCGGCCTGCGCGCCCGCCAGACCGGTGAGGTGATCGAGACCGTCGACGCGCGCGAGCTGTTCACCAAGATCAACAGCGCGGCCTGGGCCTGCGCCGACCCGGGGATCCAGTACGACGACATCATCAACGACTGGCACACCTGCCCGGAGTCCGGCCGGATCAACGCCTCCAACCCGTGCAGCGAGTACATGCACCTGGACAACTCGTCCTGCAACCTGGCCTCGCTCAACCTGATGAAGTTCCTGTCCGACGACGGCGTCTTCGACGCGGCGACCTTCGCCAAGGCCGTGGAGTTCGTCATCACCGCCATGGACATCTCCATCTGCTTCGCCGACTTCCCGACGCAGCCGATCGCCGAGACCACCCGTGCCTACCGTCAGCTCGGTATCGGCTACGCCAACCTCGGCGCCCTGCTGATGGCGACCGGGCACGCCTACGACTCCGAGGGCGGCCGGTCGCTGGCCGCCGCCATCACCTCGTTGATGAACGGGACGGCCTACCGCCGCAGCGCCGAGCTGGCCGGCATCGTCGGCCCGTACGACGGCTATGCACGGAACTCCGACGCGCACAAGCGGATCATCCGCAAGCACGCAGCGGCCAACGACCAGATCCGCACCTACGGCGGCAACGACGCCGCGGCCCTGAAGCTCGCGACGTCGGTGTGGGCCGAGACCATTGCGACCGGTGAGAGGAACGGCTACCGCAACGCCCAGGCGTCGGTGCTCGCGCCCACCGGCACCATCGGGCTGATGATGGACTGCGACACCACCGGCATCGAACCGGATCTCGCGCTGGTCAAGTTCAAGAAGCTCGTCGGCGGCGGGTCCATGCAGATCGTCAACCAGACGGTGCCGCGGGCGCTGGCGTCGCTGGGCTACCAGGCCGAGCAGGTCGAGGCGATCATCGAGTTCATCGCCCAGCACGGTCACGTCATCGGTGCCCCCGGGCTCAAGAACGTGCACTACTCGGTGTTCGACTGCGCCATGGGCGAGCAGTCGATCGCGCCGATGGGTCACGTGCGGATGATGGCTGCCGTGCAGCCGTTCATCTCCGGTGCCATCTCCAAGACCGTCAACATGCCCGAGGACGCGACCGTCGACGACGTCGCGGAGATCTACCTGCAGGGCTGGAAGATGGGTCTCAAGGCGCTGGCGATCTACCGGGACAACTGCAAGGTCGGCCAGCCGCTGTCCGCATCCAGCAAGAACAAGGACGCCGCCGACAAGAACACGGCCGAAACGGCAGCGGCGCCGGTCGTTCACTCCCACGTCCCGGTCCGTCGGCGGCTGCCCAAGAAGCGTCCGTCGCAGACGGTCTCGTTCACCGTGGGCGGTGCGGAGGGTTACCTGACCACCGGTTCGTACCCGGACGACGGACTCGGCGAGGTCTTCATCAAGCTGGGCAAGCAGGGATCGACACTGGCCGGCGTGATGGACGCCTTTTCCATCGCCGTGTCGGTCGGTCTGCAGTACGGCATTCCGCTCGAGTCCTACGTCGCGAAGTTCACCAATCTCCGCTTCGAGCCGGCCGGGATGACCGACGACCCCGACATCCGCATCGCCACCTCCGTCATGGACTACCTCTTCCGCCGCATCGCGTTGGACTACCTGCCGGTCGACGCGCGGGCCGAGCTGGGAATCTTCTCCGCCGAGGAGCGGACCGCGCAGGTGTCCACCTCCTACGGGTCCTACGACGTGGAGGACGCCGTCGAGTCGCTGGAGGAACTGCGGTCGTCCGTCGACGCGACGCCTGTCGTGCGGCCCGCCGTGGAAAGCGGCCGTCCGGCACCCGATCTGGGTGGCCGCAAGGCCGGGTCGTCGACCGAGCTGCTGGAAATGGTGATCGGCAAGTCCGCCGACGCACCGCTGTGTTTCACCTGCGGCACGAAGATGCGCCCGTCCGGCGCCTGCTACGTGTGCGAGGGTTGCGGATCGACCTCCGGCTGTAGCTGACGAATCCGCCGCCGCCGGACAGGTGGCGGCGCATGAGACCGGCGAACGGCCCCGCGGCATCAGCTGCGGGGTCGTTCGTCCTCCGCGTGGAGCGGTCGAGGTCCCGCCGGCCGAGCCGCGACCGTGTGCCGCTCGTGTCGGGCCGAGCCGCTCGCGCTCGGTCCAGCCGCTCGCGTCCGGGCGTGTGTGGCTCGTCATCCGCTCGGAGTGCAGCGAGCGGCTGGGTGGGCACGCGAGCGGCTGCCGGCGACGCGAGCGGCTGAGCGGCGATGCGAGCGGCTGAGCGGCGATGCGAACCAACGTTGCGGCTGCGCATCAGCTCGTGGTCGATCCTTCTGCATTGTCGGCAGCGGTTGATAGGTTCCCGCTATCCACGGCGCCGGCGGTGGCGGGGGGAGCTGGTCAGATGGCAGGCAGAAGCAAAGCGCCGTTCATCGCGGCGGCGGTCGTCGGCGTGCTGCTCATCGTGGCGATCCGGTACATCACCACCCGCTCCCCGTCGGCCACGCCGGATGCGACGGCGTCCTCGTCGGCAAGCGCGCCCGGCATCGTCGGAACGACCGACACACCCAGTTCCTCCAGCATTACCACCTCCAGTGCGCTGGTCACCCCTGACACAGGTGGCGCGTCCGGCCCAGTCGATCCGCCGACCACCGGGCGCACCTCCGCCGCCGGTTGCACGACCGTCACCATCGCTGCGTCGAGCGAGAAGGCCGCGTTGATGGCCACCATGGCCAAGCGGTATTCCGGCACCGGCCGCACCGTCGACGGCGCCTGCTACGTCATAGCGGTCCGCTCGGTGGCGTCGGGCACCGCCGAGGCCAATCTGGCGAGCGGCTGGGACGAGGCGAGCCAGGGGTCGGCGCCCGACGTGTGGGCACCGGCGGCCTCGACGTGGGTGACGCTGCTGCGCAGCGACCTGACCGCCAAGAAGAAGCCCGACATCCTGCCGGACACCTCGAAGTCGGTGGTCTCGACCCCCGTCGTGCTCGCCATGCCGAAGCCGATGGCCGAGGCGCTCGGCTGGCCCAAGGCCTCCCTCGGCTGGTCGGACGTCCTCGGCCTGGTGCGGGCGAACGGCGGCTGGGCGTCGAAAGGACACCCGGAATGGGGTGCGTTCAAACTCGGCAAGACCAACCCGACGGTCTCCACCTCCGGCCTGGCTGCCACCATCGGCACGCTGGTGGCGGCCACCGGGACCTCGTCGGACCTGACCCTGGCCAAGTTGAAGGACCCGGCGGTGCGCGCCTACCTCAGTGCCGTCGAGCAGTCGGTCGTGCACTACGGCGACACCACGCTCACCTACCTGAGCAATCTGCAGCGGGCCGACGATTCCGGCGGCGCCCTGAACTACCTGTCCGCGGTGGCCGTCGAGGAGAAGTCGGTGCTCGACTACGACGCCGGCAATCCCAGCGGCGACCCGTCCACGCTCGGCCGGCATGCCCCGCCCAAGGTCCCACTGGTCGCGGTCTACCCCAAAGAGGGCACGCTCTACAGCGACAGCCCCTACGTCACACTCGACGCACCCTGGTCGACCACCGGCAAGAAGCAGGCCGCAGAGGCCTTCTTCACCTACCTGACGGCGGCTGCGCAGCAGAAGGTCTTCACCGACGCGAACTTCCGGACCTTCGACCACCGCGCGGGAAGCGCGATCACCGCCAGCACCTCCGTCCTTCCCGACGGGGTGAAGATCGCGCTGAATCCGCCCGGGTCGGCGGTGCTGACGGGGGTTCGCGCCCTGTGGTCGGAACTGCGCAAGCGCGCACGAGTGCTGATCCTGTTGGACGTGTCGGGCTCGATGGGCGACGACGCCGGCTCGTCCGGGCAGAGCAAGCTGGACCTGGCCAAGGGTGCCGCGGCCGCCGCGCTCGGTCAGTTGTCCGACACCGACCAGGTCGGCCTGTGGACCTTCACCACCAACATGCCGACCGAGCAGAAGTTCTACCAGGAGAACGTGCCGATCCAGGCGCTCGCCAAGGACCGCACAGAGCTCGGCGCGGCGCTGAAGGCGCTCACGCCGCAGAACGGCACACCGCTGTACGCCGCGACCCGGCAGGCGAGCAAGTACATGAACTCGACGGCCGATCCGGCGCTGATCAACGCGGTGGTGATGCTCACCGACGGCAAGAACGAGTACAGCGACGACGATCTCGACTCCCTGGTCCGGGACCTGTCCGACAGCGCGACCGAGAACGGGGTCCGGGTGTTCTCGATCGCGTACGGCGCGGACGCCGATCTGCCGGTCCTGCAGCGCATCTCGCAGGCGTCTCGGGCAGCGGCCTACGACGCGAGGAAGCCGGAGAGCATCACCAGGGTCTTCGGCGACGTGCTGTCGAACTTCTGATGAGCGGCTTCCGGTGACCGCCGGCTCCCGGTGGCGTCGCGCAGCCCAGGCGCTGTCGGATCCGTGGAGTCTGCTCGCGGCGGCCGTCGGCACCGGAGCTGCATGGGCCCTGGCGCTTCCGGTCGGCGGGGTGGGCGCGGTCGGCGTCGGGATGCTGGGCGTGGCGGCGGCGGTCGGCGCACTGACGCGGGACACCACCAGGATGACCGGAGAGCCGCCGGCCGAGCCGGAGCTGGTGGTCGGCACCCCGCAGTACCGGTCCGTCCGCACGCTCGATTCCTATCTCGACGATCTGGCCCGGTTCCGGTCGGCGGTGCAGTCCCCGATGCTGGAACAGCGAACGGCGGACGCGCTGGACGCCGCCCGCTCGGCGCGGGTGGTGGCGGTTCGAGCTGCAGGTTCGATCGACGCGCTGGACGCCGCTCTGGCCAGGGCGAGCCAGGTGGCCCACCAGATGACGGCCGCCGACAAGGTGGCCGGCCCGATCCAGCGGATGGCCGCCCGGCGGACGGCCCTGCTGGACAGCCTCGCCGGCGGGGTCGACGGAGTGGGGGAGCTCTATGCGAAATTGCTCGAGCTGTCGGCCACCCCGGAGGTCGTCGACGGAACCCCCGTCGCGGTCGGCCCGGACCCGGTGCTGGAGGTCAGCGACTCGCTCGACGCCCTCCGGGGAGCCTTCGCAGAGCTGGCCTCCGCCGCCCGCAGCAGTGACGACCGCCTCGACGAGGGTCGCAGCTGACCGGTGGGCCGAGCCGCCCGCAGCAGCGACCATCGTCCCGACGAGGAACGCGCTCACCGGCGGCCGGCCCTGCTGGCAGCAGCGACGCCCGACCCGACGAGGAACGCGCTCACCGGCGGGCCGGCCGCTCGCGCCGGGCGCGGTCAATCCTCAGAACCGGAAACCACAGACCGGCAGACCCGACCACGCCGCCTCGCCGGCGCCGCGCATGGCAAGCTGAGGTTCCTCACGAACAGCGTGCCGAGGGCCTCGGCCGCGGCACCGAACACACCGGAGATCACCATGGGCGCAGTCATGAAGTTGCTCCACCGCATCATCGACGCACTGGCCAAGCGCAAGGTGCAGCGGGACGAGGGCAACCCCACGGGCCGATAACGGCGCCGCAACCCACCTACCAGCCGAAAGTCGAACCATTGCCCGAGTCCACCGCTGCCTCCGACGCGACCTCCGACGCCATCACGGAGCTGTCCGACCGTTTCGTCGCCGATCTAGTCGCCCTCAGCCCGATGACGGCCACGAGCCTCGGCTTCCCGGGCGCCGACCACCTGCTCGACGACCTGTCGCCGCAGGGGATGGCGGCGCAGGCCGACCTGGTGAACCGCACGCTGGGCGACCTGGCGGCGGTCCGGTCGAGCGGCCCGGCCCAGGAGTCGGCGCGGGCCGTGATCACCGAGCGCCTGCTGGTGGAGCGCGACCGGTACGCCAGCGGTTGGGCGCACGCCGACCTCAACGTGCTGGCATCGCCGCTGCAGGGGGTGCGCATGGTGTTCGACCTGATGCCTACAGACACGCGCGAGCAGTGGTCCACCTACGCGGCCCGGATGCGCGCAGTTCCCGCGGCATTGGCCGGATACCGGGACAGCCTCCGGCTGGCGGCCTCCCGCGGACAGGTGGCCGCCGTTCGTCAGGTGGAACGATGTGCCGAACAGTGCGCCGCGTACGCGGGGACTGCGGACTCGGACGGGTTCTTCCGCTCCGTCGTCGTCCGGAGCGGCGTCGACGGCGCGCTCGGCGACGAACTGATCTCGGCCGCCGCGGTCGCGGACGACGCCTACGCGGACCTGGGCCGGTTCCTCGTGCGGGACCTCCGTCCGTCGGCACCGTCGTCCGACGGCGTCGGGATGGAGCGATACCTGTTGGCCTCCAGAGATTTTCTCGGTGCCACACTCGACCTCGACGAGGTCTACGCGTGGGGCTGGGAGGAGTTCCTGTCCATCCAGGCAGAGCTGCGGCAGGTGGCCGCCCGGATCGTCCCGGGTGGGACGCCGAAGGCGGCTGCCGCGGCGCTGGACGCAGACCCGGCGTACGGGGTGGCCGGAATCGACGGCCTGCAGCGTTGGCTGCAGCAACTCTCCGACCGCGCCGTCGGCGAGTTGGGCGCCACCTCCTTCGACATCCCGGAAGCCATCCGACCGCTGGAGTGCCGCATCGCTCCTCCCGGCGGCAGCACCGGTGCCTACTACACCCCGCCCAGCGACGACCTGAGCCGGCCCGGTCAGATGTGGTGGTCGGTCGACCATGATCGGCCGACCTTCCCCACCTGGCGCGAGGTCACCACCGTGTACCACGAAGGCGTGCCCGGCCATCACCTGCAGCTGGCCACCGCAGTCCTGGAGAAGGCCTCGCTCAACGACTTCCAGCGGCTGTTGGCCGGGACCTCCGGTCACGCCGAAGGCTGGGCGCTGTACGCCGAGCGACTGGTGCGGGAACTCGGGTACCTCCAGGACGACGGTCACCTGCTGGGCATGCTCGACGCCCAGCTGTTCCGGGCCGCCCGGGTGGTGCTGGACATCGGCATGCACCTGGCGCTGCCGATCCCTGCTGGAACCGGTTTCCACGAGGGTGAGACGTGGACGCCGGAGCTGGGGCTGGAATTCCTGTTGACCAGGACGTTGACCGATCTGCAGTACAGCAGGGACGAGATCGACCGCTACCTGGGCTGGCCGGGGCAGGCACCGTCGTACAAGGTGGGGGAGCGGGTGTGGCTCGAGGGCCGGAACGCCGCCCGCGCGCGCCAGGGTGATCGCTTCAGCGAGAAGGCCTTCCACACGGCGGCGCTCCGGCTCGGCGGAATGGGACTGGACCAGCTGGGGCGCGAACTCGCCGCGCTCTGAGCGGGAGGCCGTGCCGGGACCCACCCGTGACGCCGCCGCTCCAGGTCAGGGCGCTCGCACGACCGGGGTGGCGGCGGCAGTCCCCGTCAGGACGGCAGCGCGTCGGGTACGGCCAGCGGAAGGGTCCGGCCCAGCACGCCGAACGGTCGTGGGTCGCCGGTGAACCGGAAGTGCCGCAGCACGTCGACGAACCCCATACGCCGGTAGAGCCGCCACGCCCGGTTGGTGCCCTCCGGGGTGGACAGCAGAACCGCCTTCTCCGGCCGGCCGGTGAGGAGTTCGGTGAGCAGGGTCTGCCCGATGCCCGCGCCCTGGCTGTCCGGCCGGACGTGGAGCTCGGTGAGCTCGAGATAGTCGTCCAACCAGGGTGAGCTCGCCCGGTCCAGGCCGCGTGCCACCTCGGAGAACCACCACTGGCCGGGGCGCCCGGTATAGGCGTAGGCCAGTCCGCGCACCTCGTCGTGATCGTCGACCGCGACGACGCAGTTGAACCCTTCGCGACGGCTGTGCTCCTGCCAGAGGGCGGCGCGGGCTGAGGCGATGCCGTCCGGGTAGCGCATCGCCGCGACGTAGACGGCGATCAGCTCGGGGAGCCTGGCGGTGAAGGCGGCGGGATCCAGGACACGCAGCGGCATTCCGGTCGGTGCGGCCCGCCCGGATGCCGCACCGGCCGTCATGCGGTGGTCATGCGCCACGGCGCCACGGCGTCCCTGTGTTGCGGCATGCAGGCATGGACTCATCCCATCACGAAATGCGCGCACCGAAGTCTGCGGGGGTTGCTACCCCACCGCACTGGCGAATGTCGGGGTGGAGCGATACAATCGAACAGTCGTTCGAGATGAGAGAGATGGTGGGTGGGATGACGGTCAGCACCTCGGTCAGGGGCGGAACACACCTCGCGGCGGTCCGTCCGCAGGCACGGCGGCACGACGAAGGGGCGCCGCGCGCGGGCGGAGCCGGGCGGCGGCAGGCAGCGATGCTCCCATTGCTCCCGGCGCCCCGGCCCGTGTCGCAGGCGGCACGGGACCTGCTGGCCGACGCCGGGCGTGGCCTGGGTCGCGCCATCCGGTCCGACCAGCCGACGGAGCGCTACGCCGCGGCTCACCTGGCGGCACTCCGTGGAGCGGCCGCCGTGCTGGCCACGAAGGCCCGGCCGGGAAGAGGGCGTCAGGCCAGTGCCTGGGAGCTGTTGACCAGGCTCGCGCCCGAGTTCGCCGAATGGGCTGCCTTCTTCGCAGCCGGTTCCTCGAAGCGGCAAGCGGCGGAGGCCGGCATCGCCCGGTTGGTCAGTCCGCGGGAGGCCGACGACATGGTCCGGCAGTGTGCGGCTTTCCTGGACCTCGTGGAGGCGGCGTTGTGACCGCCGCAGCAGGCAGCCGGTAGTAGAACTAGCCGGTTCACACCCGGTGCCTGTGCCGGCTCGACCGCATCAGCCGGTCGAGCAGCACGTCGAACATGGCGGCCACCTCCCGGGCTCCTGCGGTGGGCCAACTGTGGATCGGCACCGCCGCGCCCTGGGCCTGCTGCACCGCGGCGCGATCGGGCAACGGCGGGTTGAGCACGAGCGGACCGAACAGGTCGCGCAGCTCGCCGAGCCGGTACTCGTGCTCGCTCATCCGCGGTCGCACCCGGTTCACCACCACGCCCAACGGCTGGAGGTGCCGGTGCGTCAGCCGTTCCTTCTGCACCGCTTCGAGGGCGCGCTGCACCCCGGTCACCGCATACAGGGAGGGTTCGGTGACGAGCACGGCCCGGTCCGATGCCACCAGGGCGCTGCGGGTCAGCTGACCCAGGGACGGGGGGCAGTCGATCAGGACCAGTTCCGGCGCCGGATCCACCTTGGAGAGGGCGGTGGTGAGCCGCGCCAACTGCTTGACAGTCGGTTCCGGATTGTTGTGCGCCTCGCTCGCCTCGCTACCCGGCAGCACCCGCAGCAGCTCGCTCCACGGCGAGGTCCGGACCGCGCCGTTGACGATCGATCGCCGCGGATTGGCCAGCACGTCGGCGACAGTGGTGCCGGAGTCATCGATCTCGACGGTGGTGGTCGCATTCATCTGCGGGTCGAGGTCGACCAGTAGGGTGCGCAGCCCGGCGTGCACGGCCGCCGACACCAGACCCAGCGCGACGGTGGTCTTACCCACTCCGCCCTTGAGACTCAGCACGCAGGCCACCAGCACAGCCACACCGTACAGGCCACGAATGACGGATCCGCGGAACGCGGCCGTCCCTGCACCAACCCGGCGCGGATACCCTGTGGCTGATGTCTGGTGACGGTGACGGAGACCCAACGGTGATCACCGGGCCCTTGCTCCGAGTGGGAGGTGGTGGCCGATGAGCGCCACCCCCAGCACCGATCCGGTGGCCGGTGCGCTGGTCCACCTGATAGGGCGACCGACGTCGACAGTGGTGGTGGACGTCGGCGGCGGGAGCGGTACCAGGGCCGTACCGCTCGCACGCCTGGGCTGCACCGTCGTGGTCGTGGACTCGTCGATCGATGCGCTGGCGATGCTGGCCCGCCGCGCGGCGGATGCGGGCGTGGGGGACCGCATCACCGCCATCCAGGCCGATGCCGTTGCGCTGTCCTCGGTGGTGCAGCCGGGTAGCGCCGACCTGGTGCTGTGCCACCACCTCCTGGAGACGGTCGACGACCCGGACCTGACGATGGCTGCGGTCGCCGGAACGCTTCGTGTGGGGGGTGTCGCCTCCGTGCTGGTGGCCGGCCGTCTCGCCGCCGTGCTGGCACACGCTGCGGCGGGCCGCTTCGGCAGCGCGACGGCCATCCTCGCCGACGCAGACGGCCGGGACGGCCCGGACGATCCGTTGCGCCACAGGTTCGACGTTCCCGCACTGCAGGCGCTCCTGACGGCGGCCGGTCTGGCGACGGAATCGATCGCGGGCATCGGGGTGGTGTCCGGCTGTGCGCCCGCCGGATTCCGGCCCGGTGGTGGGCGGCCCGGACCCGCGCGACCCGGCGGTGACCCGGACGAACCGCTGCGGGCCGATCTCGAGGCGCAGCTGTCCACGCATCCGCAACTGCGCGAGATCGCCACCGACCTGCACGCCATCGCCCGGCGAACGGACGGCGAAGGCGTTGGGCCGTAGCGCGGAGGGCGGCCGGCGGGTCACCGTCGACCCGGAATCGGTGGACGACGCGCGGTGCACCATCCTGCACGTCGACATGGACGCGTTCTTCGCGTCGGTCGAACTCCGTCGACGACCGGAGCTGCGCGGGCGCCCCATGATGGTCGCCGGCGACAACGGCCGCGGCGTGGTGCTGTCGGCCACCTACGAGGCCCGTCGCAGCGGTGTGCGGTCGGCCATGCCCACCGGTCGGGCGAAGGCGCTGTGTCCAGGCATCGTCGTGCTGCCCCCGGACATGGCTGCGTACCGGAAGGCTTCGGGTGACGTCATGTCCGTCTTCGCCGACGTCACACCGGTGGTCGAGCCGTTGTCGGTCGACGAGGCCTTCCTGGACGTCGCGGGCGCGCGCCGGCTGGCCGGCCGTCCCGGTGCCATCGCGCAACGGCTGCGCGCCCGGCTGGCCGGCGAACTCGGGCTGACCGCCACCGTGGGCGCCGCGGCGACGAAGTTCCTGGCGAAGCTGGCGTCCGGGCTGGCGAAGCCCGACGGCCTGTTGATCGTCCCGCCGGAGGAGGCGCTGGGCCTGCTGCACCCGCTGCCCGTGCGGGCGCTGTGGGGCGTCGGCCCGCGGACGGCCCAGACCCTGGAGGCTCTCGGACTGGCCACGATCGGCGACATCGCCGCCGTCGATCGCGTCTCGCTGATGCGGCATCTGGGCAGGGCCACCGGGGGCAAGCTGCACGACCTCGCCAACGGCCTGGACGACCGGCCGGTGGAGACCACCTCGTCGGAGGCGTCGATCGGCGCCGAGACGACCTTCGCCGCGGACTCGGCGGACCGCTCGGTGCTGAACCGGGAGCTGCTCTTCCTCGCCGAGCGCACCGCCCGGCGGGCGAGGGAGAGCGCCGTTCGCGGGCGGACCGTCTCGCTCAAGGTGCGCTACGAGGACTTCTCCACGGTGACCCGGTCGGTCACCCTCGCCACGCCGACCGACCTGCCCGGAACGATCCACGCCGTGGCGGCGGCCGCCCTGGACAAGCTCGGCGGTGGCCGCATCCGGCTGCTGGGCATCCGGCTCGAGGGGCTGGTGTCGGCCGCCGAGGTGACCGAACAGCTGGAGTTCGGCGTGGAGCCCGACCGGCCCGGATGGCGCGAGGCGGAGAACGCGTTGGACCGGGTCACGGCGCGCTTCGGGTCCACCGCGGTCCGGCGCGCGTCGCTGTTCGAGCGCCCCTCCACTCCGTCGCCGCCGCCACACGCCGGCTGACTCCCGTTACGACTGCCGGAACCGGCAGGAGGCCGGTGTGAACAGCGTCCTGGGTACTCGATGGAGTCGCTTTGGCACCAGATTTCGCCGGTCAGTGGAAGTACCCGCCGTGTGCTCGTATCCTTGGAGGAGGACGTCGTTCGACGCCCGTTTCCACATTGACCGGTCAGCGTTGGCCGGGGTGCCGGAGGAGGACTCATGCCGCTCTCCGAGCACGAGCAGCGCATGCTCGACGAGATCGAACGCGCGCTCTACCACGACGACCCGAAGTTCGCCACGAGTGTGGACGTCAGCCGCATTCGGCGGCGTCGGCCCATCCTGGCCGCCATCGCGTTCGTGGTAGGTCTCGTGCTGCTGGTTGTCGGAGTCATCGCCACCCAGAGTGTCCTGACACTGGGTGTCATCGTCAGCGTTGTCGGTTTCTTGGTGATGGTCGGATCGGTCGGGCTTTTCGTCTTCGGCCAGCCCGGCGCGCGGGCGGCGGGGAAGCCGCCCGCGAGCACCCCGGGAGCCAACGCGTCGTTGTCCGAGCGGATGGAAGAACGTTTCCGCCGCCGGTTCGACGAACAGGGCTGACGCAGCGAGCACCTACGGCCGCAGCACAATCGGATAACGAACAGTGAACCTGTCCAGCGCTCCCGCGTTGGACAGGTTCTTTGCGCTTCGCCGTCCGCGCGACCTCGGGCTGTCGCGGTCGTAGCGGGACTCGCCGCGCCGACCGATGACCGGAGCTCGCCGCAGCCACCACCGCTCCGACGTTCTGCTGCGTGAACCGGAGCGCCGCGGGCAGCCTCAGGCCCGCCTCGTTCAGAGAACGGACCCGGGCGACCACCCGGTCGTCGGCGAACTGCTTCGCCTGTCGTTCGATGCTGTCCAGATCGCCGCTCGAGGCGCGATGGTCTGCAGCTGGTGATGGTCATGACGCGGGCGATCCGGGTCATCAGCCGTTCGATCAGCCGGAAGGTCCCGCCAGTGATGGTGGCGATCGCGTTGGCCGTTCGCCGCCTCCGACGACCGGACACTCAGCACGATGATCCAGAGGCGGCTCCGATCCTCGGGAGCTGGCCCCCCACGACGTCGTTCGGGGCGTCAGGCATCGGTCGAACGCCGCAGGTGTTCATCCATCAGGAGCTGCACACCTTCGGCCGACGACGGCGTCCCGAAGAAATTGCCCTGGCCGGTATCGCAGCCGAGCTCGCGCAGGATGTCGACCTGGGCCTGCGTCTGGACCTCCTCCGCCGTGACCGTCATTCCCAGGGTATGGGCCAGCGACACCAGCGATCCGACGATCTGGGCGTCCACGCCGTGGCCGTCCCCGCCCGGCCGCACGTCGTTGATGAAGGATCCGGCAAGTTTCAGTTCGCAGACCGGTAATCTGCGGAGGTAGGTCATGTTCGAGTAGCCCGTGCCGAAGTCGTCGATGGCGATCCGTACCCCGACGTCGGCGAGGTTCCGCAGCACGGCCAGAGGTTCTCCGTCGGTACCGATGACGGAACGTTCGGTGAGCTCGAGTTGCAATTGGACCGGCTCGAGGCCGCTTTCTTCCAGAATCGCCTCGATCGTCCGGACGAACAGCGGATCCGCCAGTTGACGCATGGCAACGTTCACGCTGATTCGCAGCGGATCAGCGAATCGGCGCGTCCACCTCTGAGCCTGTCGACAGGCCGTTTCCAGGACCCAGCGACCCAGCGGCACGATGATGCCCTTTTCCTCGGCGGCATCGATGAAACGCGCTGGGAGCAGGTAGCCGAGCTTGGGGTGGTGCCAGCGCAGCAGCGCTTCCGTCCCGGAGGGGCGCCCGCTGGCCAACGTGAACAGCGGTTGATATTCCAGATGGAACTCATGATTGTCCAGCGCTTCCGGCAGCATCCGGGCCAACGTGTACTGAGCGACCTCTCGGTCGCTGCGTCGGTCGTCGAAGACGGCCCAACGACTCTTGCCGTCGGCCTTCGCCCAGTAGAGGGTGATGTCTGCTGCGCGCATCAGATCGGCGGTGTCCGTGGAGGTGGTGGCACGTTCGACAACCCCTGCGCTCGCTGTGACGCTGTAGGCCCGGCCGGCGATGATGATGGGTTGTTCGACGGCGTTGAACGCAGCTTCAGCAACGGCGATCACATCCTGGGCGCCGGTGGTGCCCTCGACCAGGATGACGAACTCGTCGCCGCCCAGTCGCGCCACCAGGTGTCCATCCCTGTCCGAGGCGGCGTTGAGCCGACTGGCGACCTCCACCAGGACCTGGTCACCCACCGCGTGGCCGACGCTGTCGTTGATGGCCTTGAAGCCGTCGAGATCAATGAGGCAGAGCCCGATACGTCCGGTTTTCGGCGGAGCGGTGATCAGTTGCGCCACACGACGTTGAAAAAGGGCCCGGTTGGCAAGTCCGGTCAGATCGTCGTGGTCAGCCTGATGCTGCAGCTGGCTCTGCAATCTGCGTAGGTCGGTGATGTCCTCGATGACGGCCACCTGGAACTCGGGTTGTCCTTCGGAATTCCTGATCAACGACACCGTCAGGTGGGTCCACACCGCACTGCCGTCATTGCGCCGAAATTGCTTCGCCGTCTGGAAACTCTCCCGCAACCCGAGGATCAACTGCTGGTAGAGCTCCCAGACCTGACGAGCGTCATCGGGGTGCATGAAGTCGCCAACGTTTCGCCTCCGCATCTCCCGGAGCGAATACCCCAACATCTTCGTGAGCGCAGGGTTGGCATCGATGATGTTTCCGTTGACGTCGCCCAGACCGATTCCGATCGCCGCACCGGCGAAGACCGCTCTGAACCGTGCTTGGCTGGCGCGTGCCGCCATTTCCGCCTCGCCACGCGCCGTGACCGTGGCGACCCGGATCTCGTCCTGCTCGGCGAGGGTGCGCTCTTGTAACCGGGTGGCGTACCCGGCGGCCAACAAGCCCTGCATCGCGCCGATCTTCGACATCGCGTCCGAATCGACTGACTGACCGGCGATCAACGCCTCCGGCAACATCGCCAGGGTCCGGCTGATCGTGTCCGGGTTGGTGAAGTGACCGTCGACCAGCGCCGCCCCTACCTGGCGAGCCGGTCGGGGATCGAACGGGCGACTCTTCCACACGTCCAGCACCTTGCGGGCAAGAACCATCAGGTACGCCCGGGTCTCCGGTAGATCCATCAGGACCTAGCTCGTATCGGCCACCGTGCTGGCCCAGCGGGCGGCGAGTTCGGTCACCGCCGCCTCACCGGTGAGGGCCTCGGGCACGTTACGGCGTCCGGCGCTTGATCCCGACACCCGCGAAGCCGACCATTCGCTTCGAGTTGTCGATCAGCTCGTCCGGCGAACCCGGACGCCATTCCTGGATCGGAACGACGCCAGGTTCGACCACTTCGAAATCGCCGAACAGCTCTGAAATTTCACTGCGTGACCGCATGGTCATCGGCGTCGCTGTCCGGGCGTACAACTGCTGGTGGGTCTCGGCGAGCTCCCGTTGGCCGTCCTGGCTGGCGTGCGAGACAATCAAGACGCTGCCCGGCGCCACGGCGTCATACAGCCGGGCGACCAACGCCTTCGGGTCGTCCTCGTCGTTGATGAAATGCAACACGGCCACCAGCAGAATCGCTACCGGACGATCGAAGTCGATCAGGTCTCGGACCGCCTGGTCGCCGACGATCCGATCCGGATCGCGGAGATCGGCCTGCAGCACCACTGTGGCCGGATCGGCGGCGAGGATGGCGCGGCTGTGAACCACGGCGACCGGGTCGATGTCGACGTAGACCACCCGTGCCGCCGGGTCTTCCTGCTGCGCGATTTCGTGGGAGTTCCCGACGGTGGGAATACCGGATCCGATATCCAGGAACTGGGTCACGCCCTCTCGAGCCGCGAACCGCACCGCCCGACTGAGAAATGCTCTGTTCGTCCGCATCATCAGTGGCAGTTCCGGCCACATTCCGATGGCCTCCTGCGCCATCTCCCGATCCGCAGCAAAGTTATGAAATCCGCCCAGGTAATAGTCGTACACCAGGGCAGCGCTGGGTCGTGTCGTGTCGATTTCTGCGGGAGACCAACTCGGTCGTGACAAATTCCCAACCTTTCAGACCCGATCCGCTCACCAGCGATCTGCTGCACTTTACGCCTCGGGTCATTGCCGACCGGACCCAGTGGGCCTGCGCGCCACTGCGTCGTGCGTCGTCGTCGGATCTGCCGTCGAAACTCGGGCGCCGTACCGCGCGGCGGCACGCGGCACAGCGAGCGTCCCATGGTCTTTCCCCCTGGGCCGCCGCGTCAGTCGGCGCCCGGCGTCGCATCGCCTGCCAGGTTCGCTGCGTGCTGTTCTCCGATGGCTTGGACGATGTGCGCTTGATCGACTGCATCCACCACCCTGCAGCGCTGTCCAGACGCTTCCGGCTGCACGTGTCCAGGGCCCGCGGAGGACGCGTCACGAGAGACGTCGCGGCACCGACGTCAGATGCCGGGCTTCCTGGCGCTAACCTGCCGGCTGTGCACGAGGGAGCCGTCACCCCGCCCGACTGGGACCGGCTGTTGCAGATCCTCCAGGCCCCCGCCGACGAGCGGCGTGACCTTGCGCCCTCGTTGGTCGACGCCGTCGGTGGCAAGCGGCTGGACGAAGCGATTGCCAGTTTGTCGCAACGGATCGGCCCGTTGCGTGCGATCACCACCACCAACGGACGTCCGGTCCTCGAGGGGCATCACGGGCGAGCTGCGGTGTGGGCGCACGTCGATGTCGCCGGCGAATTCGATGGACTGCTCCTTGGGCCGGCCTCCACCCGCCGGCGGAACTCGTCGCCCGGGCGAGGTGCTGGCTGGCGACACCGCGGTCCGGTCCTGCTGTGGTGCCTGTCCTTTCTGCTGTCGGTGCTCTGGGTCTGGTCGGCGTCGACGGTGCCGGACTGGATCGGCTCGATGGGTCTGCTGGCCGCGTTCTTGGTGTTGCTCGCACTGGACCTGCCCTGCCGGGCACTGGTCCCGCGATGGGTTCGATGGATCGTTGGGTGCGTCGCCGCGGCCGCGGTGGGTTCGGCGGTGCACCTCCCTCGTCTCGCGCCGGCCGGCGGGGGTTCGGGTGCCCTCGTCGGCGCGGCCGCCCTGCTCACCGTCGGCCTGATGCTCGCCATCGACCGCCGTCACCTTTCACCATCGGTACAGGTCGATCTCCCGGTCGGCGGCGGCCGGTGGCACGTCGCCGTCGGTGGTGCGCGGCTGGCCAATCACCACTGGTCGGTCCCCCGTCAGGCAGGCGCTCTCGACCTGATCGCCGAGCGACCGTCGGGGGCGCGCGCCTTCGGACTGTGGCCGGCGGACGTGACCGCCTACGCGGCGTACGGCAGGACGATCGTTTCGCCGTGTTCCGGACTGGTGGCGGCCGCCGTCGACGGAATGCCGGACCAACCCGTCGGCGCGCCGATCTTCGGGCCTCCGTACGGCAACCACGTCCTGATCAGGACGACCGCATTCGACCTCGTCCTGGCGCACCTGCAACCCGGCTCGGTCCGCGTGTCGGTGGGCCAGTCCGTCGAAGCCGGCGACTGCATCGGCAGGGTCGGCAACTCCGGTCGTTCCACCGAACCGCATCTGCATCTGCACGCCGAACACGACGGCATCGGCCTCGGCATGCGGTTCAACGGTGTTCCAGGGCGCCCGAGGCGTGGGCGGACGCTCTCGCCCCCGTCGCCTTGGACGTGAAAGTCGGGGCCGGCGCACGCTGGCCGGGTCCGACCCAGCGCCAGACGCGCCGGACGCGCCGGACGCAGCGCCGGACGCGCCGGACGCAGCGCCGGACGCGCCGGACGCAGCGCCCGCTGCGGCCCCGCCGGCCCGCGCGCGACACGGCGCGCGTACAGCGCCCGCACGCCCGGCACCGGATATCGTCGGTCGCTCGGGGCGGACCGCGGGTTCACCTCATGATCGAGCGTCGGACCCGATCTACAAGACGCGCCAACCCAGTCGCCGCGGCAATGCCGGCCAGCAGCAGACCGGCGCTTCCCAGCACGTCCAGGACGTAGTGGTTGCCGGTGGTCCACACCACCGCTGTCATCAGCAGGGGAAACGTCCAGGCCAGCAGGGCGGCCCTGGGGTGGGCGCGACGGCAGGCGGACCACGCCGCGTATGCGCACCAGGCCGACCAACCCACGTGCAGGCTGGGAAATGCCGTGAAGTTCGCCCCGCTGGTCCGGTCCAGCGCCTGACGGACGGACACGATGTCGTGCTCGGCCACGACGTCGACTATCCCGGTGAGGGCGAACCGGGGTGGAGACACGGGAAAGGCCCAGAACACGATCAGCGCCAAAAAGGTCATGATGATCAGCACGCGCCGGGCCCGGCGGTAACTGCCCGGGTGGCGCAGGAACAGCCAGACCAGCACCGCGACCAGGGGGAGGTAGTACAGGCGATAGACCACCACGGCCCCCGTCAGGAGTGCGTGGTGGCCGGCCAACCAGCCATTGACCGACAGCTCCAGGTTCACGTGCAGCATTCGCTCGACCGACTGGAACTGGCCGGCATGGGCCGTGGCCGCCGCGGTGTCGCGACCGACCAGGGTGTGCAGCCAGCTGAAGGCGACCACCACCGCTGACAGGAGCACGATCTCGGCCACCGCCGACCGCCACGACGGTCCCGGGTGATCGACGACCATCTCAGGGCCCCCGGCGACCTGTCCGGCCAACTCCGTACTCCTCACCCCGACGATGTCGGCTCGGACCGGACTCGCCGGCCCGGGATGACGTCGGCTGCTCGGCCGTGTCCGACGGCCTGACCTCGGCGACCCTGACCATCGACGACGGCGGGTACGGCGCCCGCCCCACGGGTTACGCGCGACGCGTGAGGGTGAGGTGGGTGACCCCGCTCGGCGACGGCACGGCCTCGATGTCGAACCGCTCGTCCACCCCTTCCAAGCCGTTCCACAAGCGTTCGCCGCGGCCGAGGACGATGGGTACCAGCACGAGGTGCAGCCGGTCGACGAGGTCGGCGGCCAGGAACTCGCGAAGGGTGTGCACGCCGCCGCCGATGCGGACATCGAGGTCGCCCGCGAGCTCGCGCGCCCGGTCGAGCGCCACCGCGGGCTCGGCGTCCAGGAAGTGGAAGGTGGTGCCGCCCTCCATCTGCACCGGCGGGCGTGGGTGGTGGGTGAGCACGATGACGGGGGTGTGGAACGGCGGTTCGTCGCCCCACCAGCCGTTCCATTCCTCGTCCGTCCAGGGACCGCGGTGCGGGCCGAACTTGTTGCGACCCATGATCTCGACGCCGATGCCGCGGTTCCAGTTGCCGGCGAAGGCCTCGTCGACACCGGAAGAGCCGCCCGGCCTGCCCTGCATCAGCATGTCCCGGAAGGTGCGCGTCCCGAAGGCCCAGTCGACCAGCCGGGTGCCGGCATGGCCGAAGGGCGCGTCGAGCGTCTGCCCCTCGCCGGCCGCGAACCCGTCGAGAGACACGGAGAAGTTGTGCACCCGCACGGACGACATGACACTCCTTGCAGTGATTGCGGACCGCAACCGGTAGGGACGCAAGGACGATAGGACGATCACACCGCCGGCACAAGGTACGTCGTTGGGTTTAAAGCCCGGTCTGCTCAACGGGATCCGTTCTTCGGGGCAGCGCCGAGCTGGGTGCTCGAAGGCCGCGACCCGCTCGAGCGGTGCTCCCGGGGGCCGCCTACCGACCGGCCGACCGGCGGAGCGATCGGGGCACGATCCGGTCCGGAAGCGTCAGCCGGGAATGCGTGGCCAGGCCGTCGATGACGCTCCTGACGGCCGCGACCATCTCCGTCCCGTTCGCCGCTGCCCTGCGCGGCGGCGGCGCGAGCAGCGTCGAGCCGACCGGTCCCGAGCCGTCCGACACAGACCCGCCCGAGACAGACGAACCCGAGACAGACCCACTCGACACAGACCCGCCCGATCCCGGCCCGACCAGCGACGCAGAGCCCGATCCGCCCGGACCGGACACACCTGCGCCTGATCCACCAGCCGGCTCGCCCACCCCGTACCACTCCCGCTCGGCGCCGATCACCAGATCGCGCAGGCGGGCACGGTCACTGTTCTCCAGGTGCGCACGGCGCGCCAACCGGTTGGCGGTGATCCGCGCGGACTCGTTGGGATGCAGGGTGATGCCATGGTCGGCCGCGGTGTCCTCCAGCTCCGACCAGGCGGCGCCGGCGGCACCCTTGCCACCCGACCCGGCCAATCGGAGCCGGGCCACCCGGCGGCGGCGGCGCAGCAGGGCCGGCACGGACAACAGTGCGCCCAGCAGCACCAGCACCAGGAGCACGACCAGCACGGTCCCGACCCACGAACCCGAGTTGTCCGCCGGAGCGGCCCCGGCGTCGGACTGGGTGGGGAGCGCCCCGGAGCTGCCGGTGTTCTCGTCGACGCCGCCGTCGACCTTCCTGGTGGTGCCGGTGATGACCGGAACTTCGCTGGTCTCCGACGACGTGGTGGCCGAGCCCGCGGCCGACCCTTCGTCGAAGCCCTGCTGGCCACCCTGGCCGGCGACCGGGGGCGTGGGGTCGAACCGCACCCAGCCGTTGTTCTCGAACTTGACCTCGACCCACGCATGGGCGTCATGACTGGTGATCAGGTAGCTGCCGTCGGGCTGCTTGGTGCCCTGGCTGAACCCGACGACCACGCGGCTGGGGATGTTGAGCGAGCGCAGCATGACGGCCATCGCTGCCGCGTACTGCTCGCAGTAACCCTGCTTGGTGTTCAGGAAGTCGACGAGCAGGTCGCCACTGTTGCCCTTGGGCACCTCGAGCGAGTAGACGAAACCGTTCGCCGGGTCGGTGAACCACTCCTCCAGCGCCCGTGCCTTGTCGAACACGCTCGTCTGGTCGCCGGTCACCTGTTGCGCGGTGTCCCGTACGGACTGCGGCAGCGACCCGACCTCGGTCAGCTGGCCGCCCGACACGACGGAGTCCTCCTCCAGCTCGTCGATGGTCGGCCGGGTGAGATTGGCGGACATCTCGTACGTGCCGGGCTTGACCTTGTCCGATCGGAAGACCGTGTTGAGCGCCGAGTCGAAGTCCCAGTTGCTGGTCAGCCCGGTGATGGCACTGGTGCCGGTCACGATGGGCAGGAACCGGTCCTGGTAGCCCACTGCGCGGACCGTCACCGTCGAGTCGGTAGGCAGCGGAACACCGCTGAGCGGGCCGTTGACGTCGTCCACATCCGGCTGCAACGGGCCGACCGTCCAGCCCTTGTTGGCCGTGTAGTTGTCGAGGGCGACGGTGCGCAGGTACTCGGGTCCGGTCAGTCCGGTGACGGACAGGACGTTCTTCGCCGCCGACTGCTGCAGGGTGCCCTGCAGGGAGGCCAGCGGCGACAGGCCGATCGCTCCGCCGTTGCCGTTGGTGTGCGGCAGCCGCCCCTCCGTGCCGACGCCGCTGACCGAACTGGCCACCAGCAGCGCGAGGACGGTCGCCGACGCGGTGATGGCAGCGCCGTTGAGCAGTACGCCGAACTCCACCCGGTTGGTGCTGCGCCGCCGCCCGTGCTGGCCGGTTGCTGCCAGCAGGCAGGCGTACAGCACGGCTGGAAGGGCGAAGCTGTACCACGGCAGCATGGTGCCGGCGATCGACGCCGGCACCGAGTACAGGCAGAGCAGCGGCAGGGCCACGAGGGCGGGGGAGCGCGCTTCGGCGACCAGGAAATCGGCGATGAACGCGGCGCAGCCGATGGACAGCGAGATCAGGAAGCTCAGCTCGGGGGTGGACGGCGCCGGTGCGGAGGTGCCGACGATCTGTGCCCAGGCACCGGAGAGCAGGGTGCCCGCCTCGGCGACCGCTCCCCGGCTCGGCAGCACACCACCGATCCCACTGGTGGTGAACAGCGACGTCAACGCCACGGCGAACCCGCCGAGCTGCAGGAGCGCCACCGCGGTGGTGGGGAGCCGGATCAGCCGGCCGCCCACTCCGACCAGCCAGATGACGATGACGACCTCGATCAGCGGCAGCACCCAGGAGCCGCCCGTCAGCGGTGTGCCGAGGGCGCTGGAGCCGGCCAGCACGGCCGCTGCCGCCAAGAAGGTGGGCAGGAGTTGGGGAGAGGAGTCGCGCGCCGGTTTGTCCGGCGGCCCCTGGCGGCCGGCCGGCGGGGGCGCAGCCGCGGTCGCCGGGCGGAGGAGCGTGGGGGCGCTCATGCCGGTCGCCGGTCGGTCAGCGGCGCGGTGCTGCCGGGCGCGGCGGCATACCCGTCGCCGGCCGAGCAGGCCCGGCGCCAGACCGCGGCCAGGTCGTCGGACGGCCGCACCACGACCACCCGCCAGTCGGCTGCTTGCAACGCGTTCACCGTGACATCCGATCCATGTTGATCCGGGTTGTGGTTCTGCGAAGGGGAGTGCTGGTGGTCCCATTCGTGCGCGGCCAGGACGATGGCGACCGCATTCACGCTGCTGCGGCGGCTGGCCGCCAACAGCTGCACGTCGGCCTGCGTCATCTGGCCCAACACCGCGATCAGCAGCCCGGAACCGCCCAGCACGAGAGGCCGTAGTTGCGGAGCCGGATCGGCCTGCAGCACGGCGAGCCCGGCGAGCACGTCATCGGAGATGTCGTGGCCCTCCGCCAGCACCGCGCCGCGGTGCGACATCAGCTTCACCTGGTGGTCGCTGTCCAGCAGGTGCAGGCAGATGGAGGCGGCCAGCACGACGGCGGTCTCCAGGCTCGACCCGGTGTCGACGCCCCGGTGCACGCTCGCCCGGGAGTCGAGCAGGATCGTGGCACCGCCGTGCGACACCGGTTCCTCGAGCCGCACCATCAGGTCGTCGTGCCGCGCGGACGCCCGCCAGTGGATGGTGCGGATGTCGTCGCCGCTGCGGTAGGGCCGCACGCCGATGTCCGGATCGCCGCCCACGGCGCCCAGCGCGGCGCGCCCGGACGCGGCCGACCGGGCACCGGAGCTGCTGGGCATGCCGGTCAGCGCCACCACGTTGGGGACGACGAGCACCTCGGTCTGCGCATCCAGCGTCCGGTGGTCCTCCCACAGGTCGAACGGGTCGCCGATCCGGACGTGCGGCGGTCCCAGCGGAAAGCGGCCGCGCCGTCGGGCGTCCACCGGGTAGACGATCCGGCAGAAGCCCCCACTGCGGATCGGGGCGATCAGGTACCGCATCCCGGCGGTGAGGAAGGGAACGGCCGGCTCGGAGATCTCCAGGGCCGGCGTCCTGGTCAGGCCCGTGTTGGTGATCACCAGCACGGCGGTGCCCTGCGTGCCGGGCCGCAGCCGCTCCGGCGCGATCTGGTGCACTCCGGCCAACTGGATGCGGCGCAGCGCGGTGATCGCGATGGCGAGCAGCGGCAGGGCGGTGGCGACCACACCGACCCGCAGCAGGTCGCGCTCGTCCAGCACGAACGCACAGATGATCGCCGCGATCCCGCCGGCGACCAGGCAGCGCCCTCTGGTCGTCAGCCCCCGTGCACCGCCCGTGCCGCGCCCGTTGCCGCGGTCAGACACGACCGCCCCGCGGAACGCGGATCCGCCCGAGCAGCCCGTGCACGATCTCCTCGGCGGACCGGTGGGCGGCATGCGCCTCCACGGTCAGCAGCAGCCGGTGGGCCAGCACGGGTGCGGCCAGCCGCTGGATGTCGTCGGGCACGACGTAGCCGCGGCCGTCGAGCGCGGCGGCCGCCTTCGCCGCCCGGGCCAGGTGCAGCACTGCGCGGGGGGAGGCGCCGAGCCGGATCTCCGGGATGGCCCGGGTCGACCCGATGATCTCCACGATGTAGTGGCGCAGCTCGTCGGCCACGTGCACCATGCCCACCGCGTCGATCAGCCCGGCGACCGTGGCGGCGTCGGTGACGGCGGCCAGCGTGTCGAGCGGATCTGACCGGTCGCGGCCGGCCAGCATCGCGACCTCGGTGGCCGGATCGGGATAGCCGATCGCCGTGCGGGCCAGGAACCGGTCGCGTTGCGCCTCGGGCAGCGGGTAGGTGCCCTCCATCTCGACCGGGTTCTGGGTGGCGAGCACCAGGAAGGGCCGCGCCAGGGCGTAGGTGTTGCCGTCCACGGTGACCTGGCGTTCCTCCATGCATTCCAGGAGCGCGGACTGCGTCTTGGGCGAGGCGCGGTTGATCTCGTCGGCGACGATGATGTTCGCGAACACCGGCCCCGGGCGGAACTCGAAGTTGCCGGTGTTCCGGTCGTAGATGCTGACCCCGGTGACGTCGCTCGGCATCAGGTCGGGGGTGAACTGCACCCGGGACACGGCCGCGTTGACCGACTTCGCGAGCGCCTTGGCCAGGCTGGTCTTGCCGGTGCCCGGGACGTCCTCGATGAGCAGGTGACCTTCGGTCAGCATGCAGATGACGGCGAGCCGGACCACCTCGGGCTTGCCGAGCACCACCTGCGAGATGGCGCCGGCGATCCGACCGCCGAGGGCGGCGACATCGGACGGGTCGATGTGCACCGGGCGGGCCGCACCGACCGTGCCCACGGTGCCGACCGAGCCCGCGGTGCCCACTGGGTCCACCGTGCTGACTGTGGCGACCGGGGCCTTCGACCCGTTGATCTCGACGTGCTGTGCCACCTGTGATCCTCCGTGGTCTCGCCAGGACGGCGATCGCGGTCCAGCCCGCTCGGGTGGACTCCGCCTACCACCACAGTCTGCCAGCTGGCCGTTGGCGGTGACGGGTAACCGACCGCCGGTGACGGTGGTCGCCCGTCGCCAGCCGTCCCCACTTCGCCCCACGCGGACGTCCGGAGGAGTTCGAGATCCTGCCCGGCGGGCGCGCTCCTGGCACCGCACCGCGGGCGGTCGCGCCCGTGGACACCTCGCCACGGCGCAGGGCCGGGTGCGAATGGGGTGGTTCGTCGAATCCGCCCCACTTCGCCCCACCGAGCTGATCAGCAGGAACGACGAAACCGGCGGAACCCGAGGGCAGAACGAGGCAGAAAGTGGGGAGCAGTGGGGTAATGTGGCACGAACTGGAGCCGGAGGGATGGTTCTGGGGAGGTCGTCCACGATCTGCTGCCGGGTTCCCGGCAGCAGCGAGGAGATGGGGCTCGGTGCACGTCCGCGGCGCAACGGTGAGGGAGGTCCGCCCCGATGTTCAAGGGCTTCCTCGGCACCTTCACGCCGCGCATGGACGACAAGGGGCGGGTGACGTTGCCGGCCCGGTACCGGGAGACCTTCGCGCCCGGCGTGCTGATCGTGCGCGGTCAGGACCACTGCCTCTACCTGTTCACACCGGACGGCTTCGACGACTTCGCGGAGGAGGCGATCAACGCCCCGATCACCGACGAGCGGGCGCGGGGATACCAGCGCTACATGCTCTCCAACACCGACGACCAACGTCCCGACGGGCAGGGCCGGATCAGCATCCCGGCTCGGATGCGGGAGTACGCCGGCCTCACCAAGAACGTCGTGATCGCCGGCGTCGGCAAGCGGATGGAGATCTGGGACGCCGCGGAGTGGGCACGCTACGAGGCGGCGCAGGAGTCGGGCTACGCCTCACCGGAACGAGATCTGTTGCAGCACTGAGGTATCAGCACCACCAGTAGTCCTGTTCGAGCACCACCAGCAGTACCGCACCCGGAGGTTCCTACCGCCCGGCCTGCACCCGCAGCGAACCTGACGCGACTTCCCCCGCGCCAGGCCGCCGCGGGTGGGGACCAGACGAGCAGGAGCCGCCCCGGGACGACCGACCGGCACCAGCAGTGAACGCGGAGGGGGACCAGCAGATGACCCCCGGCTCCGTCGATGCACAGAACGGAGCCGAGAGTCGGGACGTCGCGCCGACGCACGTCCCTGCCGACCCCATCCACGTACCGGTGTTCGCCGAACGGGTGGCCGCGCTGTTCGCGCCGGCTCTGGCCGCTGTGGACCACCCCGTGGTGGTCGACGCCACGCTCGGCATGGGCGGGCACACCCTCCTCCTGCTGGCCGCGCACCCCACGCTGACCGTCATCGGCATCGACCGGGACCCCGCGGCGCTGCGCATCGCAGGCGACCGGATGGCCGCCGCCGGGTACGGCGACCGCCTCGAACTGGTGCACGCCGTCTACGACCGGGTCGGCACGGTGATCGGGAGCCGCCACCCGGCCGGCGTCACGGGTGTCCTGTTCGACCTCGGCGTCTCCTCGCTGCAGCTCGACGAGACCGATCGCGGGTTCGCCTACTCGGTCGACGCGCCGCTGGACATGCGGATGGACCCCACCACCGGCATCTCCGCCGCCGACGTCCTCAACACCTACTCACCGGGCGATCTGGCCAGGGTGCTCAGCCGGTTCGGCGAGGAACGGTTCGCCAAGAAGATCGCCTTCGCGATCGCCCGCGAGCGGGAGAAGGCGCCGTTCGACACCAGCGCACGGCTGGTCGAGCTGCTGTACCGCGAGATCCCCGCACCCGCACGCCGCACCGGCGGCCACCCGGCGAAGCGCACGTTCCAGGCCCTGCGCATCGAGGTCAACGACGAGCTCGGCGCCTTGACCACCGCCATCCCCGCGGCCGTCGACGGCCTGGCGGTCGGCGGACGCATCGTCGTGCTGTCCTACCACTCGCTCGAGGACAAGATCGTCAAGCGGGCCATCGCACCGTCGACGCTGTCCACCGCCCCGATCGACCTGCCGATCGACCTGCCCGACCACGAGGCGCGGCTGCGCTGGCTGACCCGGGGGTCGGAAACCCCCACCGATACCGAGATCACCGAGAACCCGCGGGCCGCGTCGGCGCGCCTGCGGGCGGCCGAGCGACTGCGAAAGGCGGCGGGATGACCGCACAGCACACCGAGCGGCCCGCCGCGCCAGGAGCACCAGCGGCTGGCGCTGGTCCCGGCGCCGCTCGCCGGACGAGGACCGGTGGCCGCACGCCCGATCCGGACGTCGTCGATCGGGGAGCGTCCGGCATCGGCTGGATGCCGGACGGGGTGTCGACCAGGTCCGCGAGCAAGGCGTACGAACGGCGCCAGCGACGGACCGAATCGCTCGCCGGGAGCAGGCTGACCCGAACCGGGTCGCCGATCGCCACGGCCCTGCGCCGGGTGCCGTTCGTGGCGGTCGTCATCCTGCTCCTGGCCGCCGGCATCGTCGGCGTGCTGTGGCTCAACACCATGTCCGACGCGGCCGCCCTGCGCGCCACGGAAAGTCGCCTCAACCAGCAGGACCTCCAGCTGAAGATCGAGGCGCTGGACAAGGACGTCAACGGTCTCCAGGACCCGGCCCGACTCGCCGCAGCCGCAGCGGCGCTCGGCATGGTCCCGCCGGGTGACGCCGCCATGCTCGAGGTCGGCGCCGACGGCAAGGGGACGGTGCTCGGCACGCCGACCCCCGTCCCGCCCGGCGGTGCCGGCGCGCCGGCGACGACCGCCCAGACGGCGGCGGCGGCGGCACCGCCGATGACGACAGCGCCGGTCACGACGCCCCCTGCGACGACCGCTGTCCGAGCCACCGCGCCGGTGACCAAGGCGGCCGTCACCGTGCCGCCCGGCACAGCGTCGACAGCCACGGCTTCGACCGGCACCGCTTCGACCACTGGAGCGTCGGCGACGAAACCCTCGACGACCAAGGCCTCGACGACGAAGACCGCAGCCACCAACGCGCCGATGACGAAGGCGCAGGTGACCGGGAATGGAGCGACGAAGGTGCCGGCCGGCACGACCACCGCCGGCACGCCCACCGCCGGCACGACCACCGCCGGCGCGACCGCCGCCGGAACGGCCGTCAACCGGACACCGCCCGCCCGGTCCACCAGGGCCGCCCAGCCGACCCAGCAGACCAGCGCACAGCAGAGCACAACCACCACAGGAGCCGGACGATGACCACCGGACGCCCAGCCGACCCGCTGGACCCGCGCCGCTCGCCGGCCGGAGCATCACCGCTCACCCGTCGGGCCGAACCGGTCCGCCGGTCGGAACCGTCCCGGCGTGGCGAACGGACCGGCCGGCCGGATGCCGGCACGCCCCGGCAGGCGACGTACCGCCCGCTGGAGGACCCGTACCCCGGCGGCGAACGGTCCGGGCGCGACCGCCCGGCGGTCGGCCGGCCACGGGTACCCAACCGGCCGCAGCCGGCGCGCGCACGGACGACCGGTGAGCGCCGGCCGGCGCCCGGCCGCCCTCGGGAACGCGCGGCGGCGGAACCCCTCGTCGACCCGTCGAGAACGCGCGGCGCCGGCACGCCGACCCGGTCCACCAGGGTGGACCCCGGCCCGGCTCGACAGGCGATGCGGGCGGAGCAGGTGCGGCCGGTGCGGACGCCGCGCCCCAAGGCAGCCGCCTCCCATCGCGGACGACGCACGAAGCGGTCCGGCGCCCGGGTCAACACCAAGCTGCGCACCAGGGGAGCGCTCGTCGTCGTGCTGGTGGTGCTGGCCATCGCCCTGGGCAAGTTGGTCGCCATCCAGACGGTCGACGGCAGCGGCCTGGTGGCCAGGAGCATGGCGCAGAAACTCAAGAACCTGGTGATCCACGCGCAGCGCGGTTCCATCGAGGACCGCACCGGCGCGCCGCTCGCGTTCACCATCTCGGGCAAGGCGATCGCCGCCCGACCGGCCAACTTCCGCAACGACACCGAGCGCGAGACGGTGGCCACCATCCTGGTCGCCGCCCTGGGCACCAAGGTCGACAGGGCGAAGCTCCTGACGCAGCTGCGGGACACCGCCCACCCCTACGTCTTCCTGGCGCACGGCGTGATGCCGGACATGGCCGACACGATCATGGATCAGGTCACCCCGGTGCTGACCGACCCGAAGGTGTTCACCGGCGCAGCCGACACCCTCGACCCGAAGACGAACAAGGTCGACCCCGACAGGCTGGCGGCCGCCCAGAAGAAGTTGTTGAACGCGGTGGTGACCGAGGACGAGGACATCCGCACCCAGCCTGACGGGGCCCTCGCCGCGGCGGTCGTCGGTACCACCGACAGGAACGGCGTCGGCCTCGCCGGCATCGAGTCCAAGTTCAACGCGCTGCTCAAGGGCACTGACGGGTCCAGGACGCTGCAGGTGGACAACAACGGCATCGTCATCCCGGACACCGTCACCAACGTGGTGCCGGCCACCGACGGCACCGACATCCGGCTGACCATCGACCGGGACCTGCAGTTCACCGTGCAGAACGACCTCGCCGCACAGGTGATCGCCTCGCAGGCAAAGGGCGGTTGCGCTGTCGTCAAGGGCATCAGCGACGGGCAGATCTACGCGATGGCCTGCTACGAGCCGGGCAAATCGGCGGCTCAGATCGGCAACCCGGCCGTCACCACCCCCTTCGAACCGGGCTCGGTCAACAAGGTGGTGACGTTCGCGGCCGCCCTCGAGCGCGGCATCATCAAGCCCACCACGGAGCTGACGGTGCCCGGCCACATCACCATCGGCGGGCGGGACATCCATGACGACTGGGGCGAGCACGCCCCGGCGAAGATGACCGCGACCGGGGTGCTGGCGAAGTCGTCGAACGTCGGCACGCTGATGATCGCCCAGAAGGTCGGCGCGACTCCGTTCTCGCAGGAACTCGCCAAGTACGGCCTGGGCAAGAAGACCGGCATCGAGCTGCCCGGCGAGTCGGCGGGGTACTACCCGGCGCAGAGCCAGTGGTCCGCCACCAGTTTCGCCAACCTGCCGATCGGCCAGGGCATCAACATGACCATGGTGCAGCTGGTCGACATGTACCAGGCGATCGGCAACAAGGGCGTGCTGGTCTCGCCGACCGTCATCGCCGGTACCAGCAAGGACGGCGTGTACACCCCGGCCAAGCCGCGCCCCACCTCGATCGTGATGAAGCCGTCGACCGCGGCCACGCTGTTGGCCATGTTGCGCGGCACCGTCCAGGCCGGCGACCACTACCACAAGGGGACAGGGACCGCCGCGGCCATCGACGGCTACCAGGTGGCCGGCAAGACCGGAACGGCCCAGAAGGTGAACCAGCAGACCAAGGCCTACTCCGACACCCTGGTGACGGCCACGTTCGGCGGGGTGGTTCCTGCCGACAACCCGAGATTCGCGGTGGCCATCATGATCGACGAACCGGTGGGCGGTTCCGAGGGCGGGACCACTGCGGCACCGCTGTTCCACAAGATCGCCTCCTATGAACTACGGGCGTTGGACGTCCCTCCGTCGCCCACCGCGGCACCGATCTACGACCTGTACCTGCAGTGAGCCGGGTAGCCTTCCCGGACGTGTCCACCTTCTCGGCCCCCGGCCCGTCCGGGCTGCGCCCGTCGGCTCCTCCCGGCGTGCGGCTCGGCCGGCTCGCCGGGATCGCAGGGGTGGACCCGGCCGCACTGGCCGGCACCGGCGATGGGCCGGCGGCCGCCGACGTGACCGTCACCGGCATCACGCTGCGGGCGCAGGGCGTCCGGCAGGGTGATCTGTTCGCCGCCCTGCCCGGGGCCAGGGTGCACGGCGCGGCCTTCGCCGGCGACGCCGTCCGGACCGGTGCGGCAGCGATCCTCACCGACCGCGCCGGACTGGCTGCGGTGCTCGACCGGTCGGATCCGGGCGAGACCGCCGTCCCGGTACTGGTCGTCGACGACCCGCGTGCCGTCCTGGGTCCGGTATCCTCCGCCGTGTACGGCGACCCGAGCACGCAGCTCGCCATCCTCGGCGTGACGGGCACCTCGGGGAAGACGACCACCGGCTACCTGCTGGAGGCCGCCCTGGGGGCGACCGGAGCCAGGACCGGTCTGGTCGGCACCGTGGAGACCAGGATCGCCGGCCATGCCACGAAGAGTCTGCTGACCACCCCCGAGGCCCCCGACCTGCAGGCACTCTTCGCGGTGATGGTCGAGCAGGGCGTCGACGCGGTGGCGATGGAGGTCTCGTCGCACGCGCTGTCGCTGGGCCGGGTCGGCGGCACCCGGTTCGCCGTCGGGGCCTTCACCAACCTCTCCCAGGACCACCTGGACTTCCATCCCGACATGGAGTCCTACTTCCAGGCCAAGGCGCTGCTGTTCGACGGCCGCGCGGCGTCGGGCGTCATCGTCGTTGACGACGAGTACGGCCGCCGGCTGGCCGGCCTGCACCCGGACGCGGTGACGGTGTCCGCGGAGGGCGATCCCGCCGCGCACTGGTCGGTGACCTCGGTCGACAGCGACATGGCCGGCGGTGCCCCCGGCCACCAGCGGTTCATCGTGCGCCGGCCGTCCGGCGCGATGCTCGAGGCGGAGGTCGCCCTCCCCGGCCGGTTCAACGTCGCCAACGCGGTCGTGGCACTGGCCTGCGTGGACGCCGCCGGCCGCGAGGTGGAGGCCGCCGCGGCCGCCCTGCGCGACGTGGTGGTGCCCGGTCGGATGGAGCGCGTCGACGCGGGTCAGGACTTCCTCGCGGTGGTGGACTACGCCCACAAGCCGGCCGCGCTGACGGCGGTGCTGGAGTCGATCGCCGCGGGCTGTGCCGGGCGGTTGATCGTCGTCATCGGCGCCGGCGGCGACCGGGACGCCGGCAAGCGGCCGCTGATGGGTGCCGCGGCGGCCGCGCTGGCCGATCTGCTGATCGTCACCGACGACAACCCCCGGTCGGAGTCGCCGGCGGCCATCCGGGCCGCCGTGCTGCAGGGTGCGCGGTCGACGTCCTTGCGGCGGCGGCGCGGGTCGGCCGACATCCGCGAGGTGGGCGACCGGCACGAGGCGATCCGGGTGGCCGTCGCGGCTGCCCGGACCGGCGACGCCGTGGTGATCGCCGGCAAGGGGCACGAGCAGGGCCAGGACGTAGGCGGCGTGGTGCACCCGTTCTCCGACCGTGCCGAGGTGCTGGACGCGTTGTCCCGGCGCTCGCCAGGCCTGCTGGCCGGCCGGGATGCCCGATGATCGCGTGCACCGTCACCGAGGTGGCGGCCGCCCTCGGCGCCCCGGCACCGCCCACCGGGGGCGAGGCGGTCGTCAGCAGCGTGGAGTTCGACACCCGCCACACCGCCCCGGGCGCCCTGTTCGTCGCGCTGGTCGGCGAGCGGGTGGACGGGCACGACTTCGCCGCCGCGGCCGAGGCGGCCGGTGCCGTCGCCGTCCTGGGCTCGCGTCCGCTGGGCGGCACGTCGCTACCGCTGATCAGGGTCGCCGACAACGATGCCGTGCTGCGGGCGCTGGCCGAGCTGGCCGCACGCAGCGTCCGACGGCTGGTCGCCGAGCACGGCCTCACCGTCATCGGGGTGACCGGTTCGGCCGGCAAGACCTCCACCAAGGACCTGATCGCCGCCGTGCTCCGCGCCGGTGCCGGAGCGGACGCCGTCGTGGCGCCGCCGGAGTCGTTCAACAACGAACTCGGGCACCCCTACACCGTGCTGCGGGCGACGGAATCGACGAAGTTCCTGGTCCTGGAGCTCTCCGCCCGCGGCCGCGGACACATCGCCGCCCTGGCGGCGACGGCGCCGCCGCGGATCGGTGCCGTGCTCAACGTCGGCAGCGCCCACCTCGGCGAATTCGGCTCGGTCGCTGCCATCGCGGTCGCCAAGGGCGAACTCGTCGAGGCGTTGCCGCCCGCCGCCGACGGCGGGGTCGCCGTGCTGAACGCCGACGACCCGCTGGTGCTGGCCATGGCGGGCCGGACGACCGCCGACGTGGTGCTGGTGGGTATCGGTGAGAACGCGCACGTGCGGGCCGCCGACGTCGTCACCGACGGGGCGGCGCGGGCGTCGTTCACGCTGGTCACGCCGGAGGGATCGGCGCCGGTCACGCTGTCGGTGGTCGGTGCCCACCAGGTGGCCAACGCACTCACCGCCGCCGCCGTCGGACGCGCCGCAGGCATAGCGGTGACGCAGGTCGCGGCGGCCCTGTCGGCCGCCACGCCGGCGTCGAAGTGGCGGATGGCCATCACCGAGCGGAGCGACGGGGTCACGGTCGTCAACGACGCCTACAACGCCAACCCGGAGTCCATGCGTGCCGCGCTGCAGGCGTTGGCCGTCATCGGGGAGAACCGGCACACCTGGGCGGTGCTGGGTGAGATGGCCGAGCTCGGCGACGCGGCCCAGCAGGCGCACGACGCCATTGGCCGACTTGTCGTCCGGCTGGGCGTCGACCGGCTGATCGTCGTCGGCCAGGCCGCCAGGGCCCTGCACCTCGGCGCGCACCTCGAGGGCTCGTGGGGCGGCGAGAGCGAGATCGTCGACGACATGGACGACGCGCTGGAGATCCTGGGCGCCGAGTTGGAACCCGGCGACGTGGTGCTGGTCAAGGCATCCCGCTCCGTCGGGCTGGACCGCCTCGCGACGGCGCTGCTGTCCGGCCCGTCGCCGGTCGCCGATCCAACCGTGACCGCGGTGCCAACCGTGCCCGCCGAACCTGCCGTGCCCGCTGAACCTGCCGTGCCGGCCGAACCCGCCGTGCCCGCTGAACCCGCTGAACCTGCTGTGCCGGCCGAACCCGCGGTGCCCGCTGTTCCCACTGTCGCAGGTACCGCGTGAAGTCGATCCTGATCGCCGCCGTGGTCGGGCTGGTGGTGTCGATCCTGCTCACCCCGTACCTGATCAAGGTGTTCTCCCGGGTGGGGTTCGGCCAGGAGATCCGCGACGACGGCCCGCAGACCCACATGAAGAAACGTGGCACGCCGACGATGGGCGGCACGGCGATCATCATCGCGATGTGGGCCGGCTACCTGACGACGGTCGGGGTGCAGTTGGCGTCCGGTGACGGCGGCCCCACCGCATCGGGCTGGCTGCTGCTCTACCTCACCACCGGGCTCGGCGTCGTCGGGATGCTCGACGACTACATCAAGATCCGCAAGCAGCGCAGTCTGGGGCTGAACAAGCGGGCGAAGCTGATCGGGCAGACTTTCATCGCGGTGTCGTTCGCGGTGCTGGCGCTGCTGTTCAAGAACGGGAAGCAGCTGACGCCCGCGTCCACCTACCTGTCCTACACCCGTGACCTGGAGTTCCTGACGTTCGGGGCGGTCGGCTTCGTCATCTTCGCGATCCTGGTGATCGCCGCCTGGTCGAACGCGGTCAACTTCACCGACGGCCTGGACGGCCTGGCCGCCGGTTCCTCGGTGATGGTCCTCGGCACGTACGTGTTCATCTGCTTCTACCAGTTCCGCAACGCGTGCGGCGGTGCGCTGAGCCCCGCGGTTGAACAGGGCTGCTTCGGCGTGCGGGACCCGCTGGACATCGCCACGGTGGCGGCCGCCGCACTCGGCGGCTGCATCGGGTTCCTCTGGTGGAACGCCCACCCGGCGCGGATCTTCATGGGCGACTCCGGTTCGCTGGCCCTCGGCGGGCTGATCGCCGGGCTCTCCATCCTGTCCCGCACCGAACTGCTGACCGTGGTGATCGCGGGCCTGGCGGTGGTCGAGATGCTCTCGGTGGTGCTGCAGATCGCGGTCTACAAGACCCGCAAGGTGCGCATTTTCAAGATGGCGCCGTTCCACCACCACTTCGAGGTCGGGGGATGGGCCGAGACAACGGTGATGGTCCGGTTCTGGTTGCTGGCCGCGATGTCGGCGGCGTTGGGCGCCGCGTTGTTCTACGCCGACTGGCTCAGCCGCACCGGTGGCTGAGATGCCGAGCGAACCGCCGTCCGGAGCCCGGCTGCCGACGGCCGGGGATCTGGTGGTGGTGGCCGGCGGCGGCGTCTCCGGCACGGCCGTGCTGCGGTATCTCGCCGGGCGGGGCTGCCGGCTGCTGGTGACCGCCGACCGGGTGGCACCGCCGGTCCCAGCCGGCCTCGCCGGGCGCGTCGAGACCGTCGCGGACCTCGCGGTGCCGCCGCCGGGCACCACGATGCTGGTCACCTCTCCCGGCTTCCGGCCGACCACTCCGCTGCTGGTGGCGGCGCGGGCGGCCGGTGTCGAGGTGATCGGCGAGGTGGAGCTGGCCTGGCGGGTGGACCAGACCACGGGCGATCCGCGGAAGTGGCTGGTGGTCACCGGCACGAACGGCAAGACCACGACGGTCGGCATGCTCGAATCGATCCTGCGGGCCGCCGGCCGGGTCGTCACCGCCTGCGGCAACGTCGGGTGGCCGGTCCTGGAAGCGGTCGTCGCGCAACCCCGGCAGGAGTGCCTGGCCGTCGAGCTGTCCAGCTTCCAGTTGCACTACGCGCCGTCGGTGCGGCCCGCCGCGGGGGTGGTGCTCAACCTCGCCGAGGACCACCTGGACTGGTACGGCGGGTCGATGCAGGCCTACGGCGCCGACAAGGCTCAGGCGCTGGCCGGCGAGGTCGCCGTCGCCGTCGTCGACGACGCTCCGGCAGCCGCCCTGCTCGACGCGGCGCCCGCTGCCCGCAGGGTGCCGGTCACCGCCGGCCCGCCCGAACAGGGTGCGCTGGGCGTGCTCGACGGAATGCTGTACGACGCGTCGTTCGGCGGCGGCCGACTGCTCCCTTCGGCGGAGATCCACCCGGCGGGCGCGCACAACGTCACCAATGCGCTGGCCGCGGCCGCCCTCGCAGCTGCGACCGGCGTGACACCGCAGGCGATCGCCGACGGACTGCGCGATTTCCAGCCCGGCGACCACCGCAACGTCGAGGTGGCCGTCCGCGGCGGTGTCCGGTTCGTGAACGACTCCAAGGCCACCAACCCGCACGCCGCCGCCGCCTCGCTGGCCGCCTACGACCGGGTGGTCTGGATCGCCGGCGGGCAGCTCAAGGGCGCCTCCGTCGACGACCTGGTGCGCACCTTCGCACCGCGGCTGACCGGGGTCGTCCTGCTCGGCGTGGACGCTCCTGTGATCGCCGCGGCACTTTCCCGACACGCGCCGAATGTCCCGACCAGAACTGTCGCGGCCACCGACGATGAGGTCATGACCGAGGTAGTGCGTGCGGCCCGGACGATGGCTGCCCCAGGCGATGTCGTCCTGCTGGCTCCGGCGGCGGCGTCGCTGGACATGTTCGCCAGCTACGCCGTCCGGGGCGATCGCTTCGCCGCGGCGGCGCGAGCCGTGGACGCGTCCGAGTGAGCGACGCTGCGGCGAGCAGCCGGGCAGGCGACTCGGCGAGCAGCCCGGCCAGGACGTCCCTCGCCGGCCCCTCGGCGAGCAGCCGGTCGAGGGACCGGACGGGCGACACCCCGGGCCGTCCGCGCCGGTCGGTGATGAAGGCGGTCCGGCGCACCGCGCAGGACTGGCTCGACCGCCCGATGACGTCCTGGCACCTGATCATCGGCATCTTCCTGCTGCTGCTCGCGTTCGGCCTGCTGATGGTGCTGTCCGCGTCCTCGATCAGTTCGTTCCACAAGACCGGCGAGCCGTTCGCCACGTTCCAGACGCAGGCCATGTTCGCCGTCATCGGCATGTTCGCCTTCGTGGCCGCCTACCGGCTGTCGATCCGGGTGATGCGGAGCTTCTCGCTGCTTGCCGTCGCCGTCGCGATCCTGCTGCTGGCGGTCGTGCTGGTGATCGGCAACAAGGGCTACGGCGCGCAGAGCTGGATCACCGTCGGCCCGTTCAACCTGCAACCCAGCGAACTGGCCAAGCTCGCCCTGCTGATCTGGATGGGGCACGTGCTGGCCGCCCGGCGCAACACGCTGCGCTCGCTGCGCGCGTTGCTGTTCCCGGTCGTGCCGGTCTTCCTGGTGATGGTCGTGCTGATCATGAAGCAGCCGGACCTGGGGACCACCATCACGCTCGGCATCATCTTCATCGCGGTGCTGTGGTTCGGCGGAGCGCCGCTGTGGGTCTTCGGGTTGCTGGTGACCCTCGCCGCCGGGGCCGGCGTCTTCCTGGCCACCAGCGTCGGGTACCGCAACGAGCGGGTGCTCGCCTGGCTGCACCCCAGCACCGTGCCGGACTACGCGGTCTACCAGATCAACCAGAGTCTGTTCGGGCTCGGCCACGGCGGCCTGTTCGGCACCGGGCTGGGCCAGGCGGTGTCCAAGACCGGCTGGCTGCCGAACGCCGACTCCGACTTCATCTTCGCCGTCATCGGCGAGGAACTGGGCCTGGTCGGCGCGGGCCTGGTCGTGGTCATGTTCGCGCTGCTCGCCTACACCGGGTTGCGCATCGCCCGCCGCAACGTCGACCCCTTCGTCAAGATCACCGCCTCCGCGGCCACCGTCTGGCTGGTCGGGCAGGCGGCGGTGAACATCGGTTATGTCATCGGCCTGCTGCCGGTCACCGGTCTGACGCTGCCGATGATCTCCCGCGGTGGCACGTCACTGGTCGTCACCATGACGGTGTTCGGGATGTTGGCGAATTTCGCCCGGCGGGAACCGCAGGCGGCGGCCGCGCTGCAGTCGCAGGGCCCCGGACGGCTGGCCAGCTTCCTGGGCATGGGCATGCACCCGCCGAAGCCACCCAAGGCACGCCGGACGCGGCAGCCGCGGCCGCCGCGGGCCGCAAAGCCTCGTCCGGCGCCGGCCGGGGAGCAGCGGCCTGTGCGTGCCGGGGCGCAGCGACGGTCCGCGGCTCCGCCGGTCGTTCCGGCGAAGTCCCGCCGCCGCGCCGCGGCCTCCGCACCTGCCTCGTCCGGCGCCGGGCGGGGCCGCGCGCCCGTCGGCCCGCCGCCGCTGCGTCGCTCCGCCGCGCCCGATCAGGCCGGCCAGGCGACGCGAACGACCCGCTCGGCCCCGCCGGCCCGGTGGGGGGAGCCGGGGGCGACGGACCGCGAGGGTCGCCGGTTCGTCGAGCCCGTCCGCCCCTGGCCGGCCGAACCGGGGCCGCGCACGCCACCAGCGCCGGCCGGTACCGGTCGGGGCGCCTTCTTTGGCCGCGGGCCAACACCACGCGACGTCGTGCCGCGCTCCGCGACCCCGCGCGCAGCAACTCCGCGCGCAGCAACTCCGCGCGCAGCGACCCCGCGCGGCGCGACTCCGCGGGCCGGCTCCCCACGCACTGACGGACGCCCGCGGACCGTCCGGCCGTGAGCGGGCCGCGAGTACTCATCGCGGGTGGCGGGAGCGCCGGCCACGTCCAGCCGGCTCTGGCGGTCGCCGACGCCCTGGTCGCGACCGATCCCGACGTCGTGATCACCTGCCTCGGCACGGCGAGCGGCCTGGAGACCACGCTGGTTCCCGAGCGCGGCTACCACCTCGAGCTGATCCCCGAGGTCAAGTTCCGCCGCAAGCTCGACCCGGAGCTGCTGGCCATCCCCGGCCGGTTGGTCTCGACGGTGCGGGCCGCCTCGAGGGTGATCCGCGACCGGGACATCGATGTCGTCATCGGCTTCGGCGGGTACGTGTCACTGCCGGCCTATCTGGCTGCCCGGCTGCCGTTCCGTCGCCGGGTGCCGGTCGTGGTGCACGAGGCGAACGCCCGGGCCGGGATCGCGAACAAGATCGGCGCCCGGTTCGCCGCCGTCGTCGCGACGGCCGTCCCCGGAACCGGCCTGCCGGGCGGCCGCGTGGTCGGGAACCCGGTGCGCCGGTCGCTGGCCGAGCTCGACCTGGCCGCCCTGCGCGCGGAGGCCCGGGAGTACTTCGGCCTGGATCCGGACGCGCCCACCCTGCTGGTCGTCGGCGGTTCGCTCGGCGCGGTCAAGCTCAACGACGCCTTCGCTGCTGTGGCGACCGAGCTGGGACGAGCCGGTGTCGGCGTGCTGCACGCCCACGGGCGGTCCAAACCGGTGGTGCTACCACCGGCGGAAGCTGGTGCGCCGCCTTATGTTCCGGTCCCGTACCTGGACCGGATGGACCTGGCGTACGCCGCGGCGGACCTGGTGGTCGCCCGCGCCGGTGCGATCACAGTCGCCGAGCTCGGCGCGCTGAAGGTGCCCGTGGTGTACGTGCCGCTGGCGTTCGGCAACGGCGAGCAGCGACTGAACGCCGTGCCGCAGGTGCAGACCGGCGCGGCCCGGCTGATCGACGAGAAGGACCTGAACGCATCCGCGATCCTGGACTCGATCGTGCCGCTGGTCACCGATCCGGCTGCGCTGCAGGCCATGTCGGACGCCGCCGCGACCAGTCCGACGCTGGACGCCGCAACCGTGCTGGCCACCATCGTGCTGGCGCGGGCCGCGGCATCCGGGCGCACCCGGCGCGCGGGCCGCGGCGGCAGTACCGCGGCCCTGGCCGGCACCTCGCCGCGCACCGTCCGGACCGAGGGGGCGGCGCAGTGACCATCACCCCACCGGCCGGCCGGCACGATGCATCCGGGGCGGTCGGCGCGTCCGTCCCGGTCGCGGCCGACGGCACTTCGTTGGCCAGGGTCCACCTGGTCGGCGTCGGGGGCGCCGGCATGAGCGCCATCGCCCGCATCCTGCTCGACCGCGGTCTGGCGGTGTCCGGATCCGACGCCAAGGCGTCGCACGCGCTGACCGGGCTCACCCAGCGCGGGGTGCTCACCGCCGTCGGGCACGCGGCCGGTCACCTCGACCTGTTGCCCGACGGGCCGACCACGGTGGTCGTCTCCACCGCGATCCGGCCCGACAACCCGGAGCTGGTCGAGGCGCGGCGCCGGGGCATCCCGGTGCTGCAGCGGGCGGTGGCGCTGGCGGCGCTGATGGACGGATACCGCAGCGTCTGCGTCGCCGGCACCCACGGCAAGACCTCGACGACGTCGATGCTGACCGTCGCCCTGCAGGCGGCCGGCCTTGATCCGTCGTTCGCCATCGGCGGTGAGCTGAACGAGTCCGGCTCGGGCGCGCACTTCGGCACCGGCGACATCTTCGTCGCCGAGGCGGACGAGTCCGACGGCTCGTTCCTCGCCTTTACGCCGCACGGCGCGGTGATCACCAACCTGGAGGCGGACCACCTCGACCACCACGGCACCGCGGAGGCCTACACCGCGGTGTTCGGCCAGTTCGTCGACCGCATCGCACCCGGCGGGTTCCTGGTGATCTGTCTGGACGATCCGGGTACGCGGGCGCTGCTGCTCCAGGTGCAGGACCGGCCCGGCTGCCCGCACGTCATCAGCTACGGATTCGCGCCGGACGCCGCCGTCCGGATCGGCGACTTCCGCCCGGCCGGCCATGGCGGGTCGGCGGTCGTGCACCTGGCCGGCGAGGTGGACGCCCTGCTGCTGCACCTCCCGGTGCCCGGGGCCCACATGCTGTCGAATGCGGTCGCCGCCCTCGCCGCCGGGATCGCGCTCGGTGTACCGGCGGCCACGATGGGCGCCGGCCTGGCCAGTTACACCGGCGTCCGGCGGCGGTTCGAGTACAAGGGCCGGGCCGGCGGCGTGGCGGTCTACGACGACTACGCCCACCACCCGACAGAGGTGGCGGCGCAGCTGCGGGCGGCCCGCGCCCTGCTCGACGACCTGCCCGGCCGGTTGGTGGTGGTCTTCCAGCCGCACCTGTACTCCCGGACGGTCACCTTCGCCGCGGAGTTCGCCCGCGCTCTGTCCGCCGCCGATGTCGTCGTGGTGCTGGACGTCTACGGCGCCCGGGAGAGCCCTGTGCCGGGCGTCAGTGGTCAGACGATCACCCGCCTGATGACCGACGCCGCGCGGGTGGTCTACGTCCCCTCGCTCGCCGACGTGCCCTCCGTCGTCGGCGAGCTGGTCGAGCCGGGCGATCTGCTCATCACCATGGGCGCCGGCGACGTCACCATGCTCGGACCGCAGCTGCTGGAACACCTGGAGCGCCCATGACGACCACCCGCGCCGCGTCCCGGCCACCGTCCTCCACGCAGACGTCTGCGCAGGCCTCTGGACCGGTGTCTCCGGGGGCCCGCCGCGCGTCGCAGGCCCGCGGTGGTGGGCGCCCGCCGCGCCGCCACTGGCCGTGGTGGCTCGCCGCGTTCCTGGTGCTGGCACTGCTCGGCGGCGCTGCGTACGTCGCTTACCGCACGCCCGTGTTGGGCCTGCGGTCCGTCGAGGTCACCGCCCGGTCGGGGGAGCTCGACGCGCAGGTCCGGGACCAGGTGAGCGCGTCCGTGTCCGTGCCGGACGGCACGCCGCTGGTCGGCATCGACCTGGCGGCCGTCCGGAAGCGGGTGCTCGCCGTCCCGGAGATCTCCGCCGCGTCCGTCACCCGGCGCTGGCCGCACGGTCTCGAGGTCAGCGTGTCACTGCGGCAGGCGGCCGCGGTGACCAGGGCCAACGGTGCGCTGTACCTGCTGGACACCACCGGAACCCCATACGTCACCGTCGCCACGGCGCCGGCCGGCCTGCTGACCATCGAGCTGGCCACGCCGCGCGCCGGCGACCCGGCGACGATGGCCGCGCTGGCGGTGGTGGGTTCGCTGAAGCAGCCGGTCCGCGGGATGGTCGCCTCGGTCAGCGCCCGGTCGGCGTACACCGTCACGCTGAACCTCGCCGACGGCCGGACGGTGCTGTGGGGGAGCACGCAGGACAGCGCGAAGAAGATGCAGATCCTGCCGGCGGTGCTGGCCCAGGCCGCGAAGAGCTACGACATCTCCGACCCGGCGTACGTCACCACCCGCGGCTGACGCGCGTCGCGGTCAGCCCAGCCACAGTTTGACGGCCAGCGCGAATCCGGCCAGCGCGATCACCCAGCGCAGCACCTCCGGCGGCACGCGCCGCACCACCGCCGGCCCGATCCGTCCGCCGACCAGGCAACCGATGCCCAACGGCACCACCGCTGCCCATCGCACGTCCGCGAAGACGGCGAAGCCGACGGCCGCCGTGGCATTGGCGACGCCCAGCAGAAGATTTTTCATGGCGTTGGCCCGCGGCAGCGTCCGGTCCGTCGCCAGCAGCAGGAGGGCAAGGATCATCACGCCGGCCGCCGCACCGAAGTAGCCGCCGTAGAGGCAGGTGAGGAACAGCCCGACCGGGACCAGCAGCCCGCGCCGTGCTGGGGCGCCGGGCACTGGAAGCTGGTCGGATGCCTGTTCGTGGTCGGGTGCCGGTTGGTGGTCGGGGGGCGGTTGCCGTTCGGGAGCCGGTGGGGTGTGTGCGGCCGAGAGCTGGCCGGGCACCGAGAGCTGGCGGGAGCGCAGCGCCCGCAACCGCGGCCCGGCCAGCAGCAGCACCGACGCCAACGCGATGAGGTACGGGACCAGGCCCTCGAAGGTTCCAGCCGGGCCGAGCAACAGCAGAGCAGCGCCGACCGCCCCGGCCACGACGGGAATGACGAGCCAGCGGCGGATGTCCCGACCCTGGCCGCGCAGCTCTATCCGCGACCCGGACACCGAGCCGATCGAACTGCCGATCAGCGCCACCGTGTTCGTCACGTTCGCGGTGACCGGCGGGAGCCCGACGGCCAGCAGCGCCGGATACGACACCAGGGACGCCAGACCGGCGGTCGAGCCGGTGATTCCGGCGCCGATGCCCGCGAGGAGCAGCAGGCCCGACGTGCCGACGCCGAAGTGCTCCGGTCCGATGCTCATGATGGTCCGACCCTACGACCCGCTCCGCCCCTGAGCCCGCCCGCTCGCCGCCACCCCCTCGCCGCTGACCCCTTTGGCGAGGATCAACTTCGCAGGTCGCGGACTCTGGGGCCGGTTTTCGCCGTTTTCCCGCCGGAATCGACACGTCGGGCCGTGCCTGCGAAGTTGATCCTCGCCAGAGCCCGGTCGCGCGAGCGCAGGCCCGCCGGCCCCTCCGCGACGAGCCGCACAACCCGCCGCCCAACACCCGACCTCGACACGCCGCAAAGTTTCGCGACACGGAACCGCGTCCGGCGCGCCTTCCCGGGCGCGGGGCGCGCCAGTTCTACCTTCAGTGCAGCACAGCTTGACATAACTATAACCATCTGGTTGAGGTTCAGAGTTCAGGCTGGGCCGTGGATCCGGGAGAAAAAGTGACCAGCCAACCGGCCGCTCACCCACACGAACAGGAAAGGCCGAGGCGATGACGCCACCGCACAACTATCTCGCCGTCATCAAGGTCGTCGGTATCGGCGGCGGCGGTGTGAACGCGGTCAACCGCATGATCGAGGTCGGCCTCCGCGGGGTCGAATTCATCGCGATCAACACCGACGCGCAGGCGCTGCTGATGAGCGACGCCGACGTCAAGCTCGACGTCGGGCGTGAACTGACCCGCGGACTGGGCGCCGGCGCGAACCCCGACGTGGGCCGCAAGGCCGCCGAGGATCACCGCGAGGAGATCGAGGAGGTCCTCAAGGGCGCCGACATGGTGTTCGTCACCGCAGGAGAAGGCGGTGGCACCGGCACCGGTGGCGCTCCGGTCGTCGCATCGATCGCCCGCAAGCTCGGCGCGCTGACCATCGGCGTCGTCACCCGCCCGTTCGCCTTCGAAGGGCGGCGGCGCGGCGGCCAGGCCGAGTCCGGCATCCAGGAACTGCGCAACGAGTGCGACACGCTCATCGTCATCCCCAACGACCGGCTGCTGCAGCTCGGTGACCTCGGGGTCTCGCTCATGGACGCCTTCCGGTCCGCGGACGAGGTGCTGCTCAACGGCGTCCAGGGCATCACCGACCTGATCACCACGCCGGGCCTGATCAACGTCGACTTCGCCGACGTCAAGTCGGTGATGGCCGGCGCCGGCACGGCGCTGATGGGCATCGGCTCCGCCCGCGGCGAGGGCCGAGCGGTACAGGCCGCCGCCAAGGCGATCAGCTCGCCGCTGCTGGAGGCGTCGATGGACGGCGCACACGGCGTGCTGCTCTCCATCGCCGGCGGTTCCGACCTCGGCCTGTTCGAGATCAACGAGGCGGCCTCGCTGGTCCAGGAAGCAGCGCACGAGGATGCCAACATCATCTTCGGCACCGTCATCGACGACTCGCTCGGCGACGAGGTGCGGGTGACCGTCATCGCCGCCGGTTTCGACTCGACACCGCAGATCGTCGCGCCGAACCGGCGGCCGGCCACCGTCGTGGAAGGGTCGGTCGCCGACCCGCGGCAGCAGTTGGGCGCCCAGCGGCCGGCCCAGCCGGTACCGGCCTACGCCGCTCCGCAGTCCGGTGGTCACCTGCCCGCACAGCACCTGCCCGCACAGCACCAGCCCGGTGGCTACCAGCCCGCGCCGGCCGGGGGGTACGTGCCGGCCACTGCGGCGGCCGCCCCGCCGCCCGCGGGAACCAACGGCTACGGCGCTCCGCAGCGTCAGCAGCGGCCGATGGAGGACGACGACGTGGACGTGCCGCCCTTCATGAAGCGGTAGATCCGGCAGTTCGGTTTGGCCGCCGGCCCGGGGTGTGTCGCACCACGTCGACACGCTCCGGGCCGATAGCCTCAGCGCAGCAGTCCTGCTTCGCAGGGTCGGTGGGAATCGTTGCAGTCCGGCGCATGTCGTGCCGGCCGAGGAAGGAATCGGACCAATGGGATCGTGGCGCAAGGTCGGGGCTTTCCTCGGACTGGTTCCTGACGACAACCACCCCTATGACGGTGACGGTTACGAAGGTGCCGGGTACGCCGGCTACCCGGGCGGTGAGGACGGCCATGACGCGCGCGGTGGCTACGCGGGCAGCAGCCCCTACGCGCCGGACGCCGACCGGGCCGTGCCGTACCAGGGCGGCTACGACGATCACTCACCCGAACCCGCCTATGCGGCAGACGGCTACGCCCCGGACGGGCACCAGGACGCCGCCAGGTCGGCGTCGAGCCGGCGTTCGGGTCGACGGACGTTCAGTTCCGAACCAGTCACCCAGGGATCGCTTGCGATGATGTCCGAACAGCGTCGGGACTCCGACTCCAGCACGGCCGCGCGGCCGGCCAGCGTCAAGCTGACCGGGTTCGGTGAAGCCAGGATCGTCGGCGAGAAGTACCGCGACGGCCAGTCGGTGATCCTGGACATGACCGGTATGTCCGATGCCGACGCACGACGGTTGGTCGACTTCTCTGCGGGGCTGGCGTTCTCGCTCCGCGGCTCGATCGAGAAGGTCGCCCCGAAGGTGTTCATGCTGCTGCCCGCCGAGGCCGACATCGCCGGCGGTGCGGCCACTGCGCTCGAGGACGCCCGCGCCTATGTCGGCGGATACACCGGCCGCTGACAGACCCGCCGATCGGACGACGTGGTCGAAATCAGGTAAAAGTAAAGAGTGAACATCCTCTGGCAGGTCGTCTACCTGCTGCTGTGGCTATTCCGATTGCTGTTGATCGGACGGATCGTCATCGAGATCGTGCGGGCGCTGGCCAAGACCTGGCGTCCCATCGGGCGTCCCGCGGCGTCGATGGAAGTGCTGTACGCGAGCACGGACCCGCCCGTCAAGCTGTTCCGACGGGTGATTCCGACCGTCCGGCTGGGCGGGGTAGGGTTCGACCTCAGCATTATCGTCCTGTTCATCGTCGTCTGGATCCTGATGGGTGTCGCCGGCAGCCTCGCGTACGCCAGCGCCTGACGTTCAGCCTGTGGGCACCGATGGACGGGCGGCCGACACCGCTGTCGGCGGCGTGGTCCATACTGCCGTCGACATGGTGGTCGCTACCATTCGACCCTGCCCCGTCGCCCTGACTCACCGTCATCGACACCGCCCCGTCGGCATCGCCACGTCGACACGACCACGTCGACTCGTCGACATCGCACACGAGGAGTAGCAATGCGGCTCACGCCAGCGGACGTGCACAACGTCGCCTTCAAGAAACCATCGATCGGCAAGCGGGGTTACGACGAGGACGAGGTCGACGCCTTCCTCGACCTGGTCGAGGCGGAGCTGAGCCGGTTGATCGAGGAGAACAACGAGCTGACGCAGCGCGCGTCGTCCGGACAGGGCGCCGCGAGCGCGGCATCGGGCAGTTCACCCGCCGCGGCCGCCCCTGCCGCAGCCGCCCCGCCGAGCGTCAACGGTGTCGCCGAGGCGCCGGTGTCCATCGACAAGGCACCGGTCGCGACGGCACAGGCGCCCGCAGACGGCGGCCCGGCCCCCCACCACATGCAGGCCGCCCGCCTGCTGGGCCTCGCGCAGGAGACGGCCGAGCGGCTGACCGGCGACGCGGCCGCGGAGGCCGAAGCCACCCGGTCCGCAGCCAAGGCCGAGTCGGAGGCGATGGTCAGCGACGCCCAGGCCCAGGCCGGCAAGCTGCTCGCCGACGCGCAGGACAAGTCGCAGACCATGGTCGAGGAAGCCACCACCAAGGCCGAGGAGCTGGAGCGGGACAGCCGTCAGCGCGCCGAGGCGCTCGAGCGCGAGGCGCAGGCCAAGTACAACCAGGTGATGGGTTCGCTCACCGACGACCGTCAGGGTCTGGAGCGAAAGATCGCCGACCTGCGCGTGTACGAGCGTGAGTACCGGCTGCGGCTGCGGAGCTGGATCAGCGATCAGTTGACGCATCTCGACGAGGGCGGCGCCACGATCACCGACATCAACGACCAGCACGTGACGGTCGGCGCCGAGTAGGCACCCGCCCGTCATCCGGCGGCACGTCCGTCGGAGCCGGGGTAAAATCCATCAAGAAGTGCGGCGACGACCCGGCCATCACCGGCGAGCCTTTCGGAAGAACGATGCGCCACCCGCCCGGCCTATAGGCGAGCACCGGGCGGGGTCAGCATCTACTAGAACCGAACGGGACCTGGCCCGTCACAGCCGGAACGAGTGGTCCTGGGCGTAGTACCAGGGCAAGCGGGGTGGTACCGCGGTGTCGGTGACGACATCGTCCCTGCAGCCGAATGTATCGCTGCGTGGGAAAGAGGTACCTTTCATGACCGGACACTCGACCGATCACCCCTCGACCGCTCCCGGCTACCCGTTGGCGGGCCGCGGCGAGGTCACGCCGCGGCCGGACTTCCCGGCCGCCGAAGCTGCCGTGCTGGAGTACTGGAAGCAGGACGGCACCTTCCAGGCCTCCATCGACCAGCGACCGGCCGGCGAGAACGGCGCGAACGAGTTCGTCTTCTACGACGGGCCGCCGTTCGCCAACGGGCTGCCGCACTACGGGCACCTGCTCACCGGGTACGTCAAGGACGTCGTCCCGCGGTACCGGACGATGCGCGGGCGCCGCGTCGAGCGCCGGTTCGGCTGGGACACCCACGGCCTGCCCGCCGAGCTGGAGGCCGAGCGCCAGCTGGGCATCAAGGGCCGCGGCGAGATCCTCGACATGGGCATCGAGCGGTTCAACGACGCGTGCCGCGAATCGGTCATGCGCTATGCCAACGAGTGGCAGGACTACGTCACCAAGCAGGCTCGCTGGGTCGACTTCGCCCACGACTACAAGACTCTCGACCCCACCTACATGGAGAGCGTCCTCTGGGCCTTCAAGACCTTGCATGACAAGGGGCTGATCTACGAGGGCCAGCGGGTGCTGCCGTACTGCTGGAACGACGAGACCCCGCTGTCCAACCACGAACTCCGGATGGACGACGACGTCTACCAGTCCCGCCAGGACCCGTCGGTCACCGTCTGGGTGCGGCTGCAGACGGGTGAGCGGCTGATGGCGTGGACCACCACGCCGTGGACGCTGCCGAGCAACCTGGCGATGGCGGTCGGGCCGGATCTGGACTATGTCGTCGTCGAATCGCAGGGGGAGCGGTACATCCTGGCCGAGGGGCGACTGGGTGCCTACACCCGCGAGTTGGGCGAGGACGCCCAGGTCGTCGACCGGCTCAAGGGCAGCGAGCTGATCGGCCGCGACTACGAGCCGCTGTTCGACTTCCTCACCGACGTCGACACCTTCGGAACGCGCGCGGCCTACCGGGTGATCGCCGCCGACCACGTCACCACCGACGACGGCACCGGCGTCG
>CAXTBG010000016.1:0-39219 GCA_964242105.1 uncultured Nakamurella sp.
GGGTGCCCAACTACTCGCCGGGCAAGTCCTCCAGCCAGCGGATGGAGTTCCGGCTCCCCGACTCGGCGTGCAATCCCTACCTGATGTTCGCCGTCGTCATCGCCGCCGGGCTGCGCGGGATCCGGGAGGGCTACGAGCTGCCGGCGCCGGCCGAGGACGACGTCTGGTCGCTGAGCGAGACCGAGCGCCGGGCGCTCGGCTACCTCCGGCTGCCGGTCTCGCTGGAGTCCGCGCTCGGCGTGATGGAGCGGTCCGAGTTCGTGCCGGAAGCCCTGGGGGAGCACGTGTTCGACTTCTTCCTTCGGAACAAGCGGGCCGAGTTCGAGGCCTACCGCCGTCAGGTGACGCCGTTCGAACTGCGCCGCTACCTGTCGCTGTAGCCGCGGGCCGCCCGGCCCGATGGCCGCTGTCGGTGGCTCGTGGTGCACTACCGGCATGGACATGAAAATCGAGTTGATCATCCTGCCGGTCACCGATGTGGACCGGGCCAAGGCGTTCTACGTCGACCAGGTCGGCTTCCACGCCGACTTCGACCAGCGCGTTTCCGAGACGCTGCGGTTCGTGCAGCTGACACCGCCGGGCTCGGCCTGCTCCATCGCCTTCGGCGAGGGGCTCACCCCGGCCGAGCCGGGGTCCGTCCGGGGCATGCAGGCGGTGATCGCCGACGCCGACGCGGCGCATGCCGAGCTCGTCGCCCGGGGCGTCGCCGTCAGCGAGGTGGCCGACCTGGAGTGGGGCCGGTTCGTCTACTTCGCCGATCCCGACGGCAACGCCTGGAGCCTGCAGCAACTGCCCGTGCGGTAGAGGCGCTGACCGGTCGTGCGGCCGGGTAAGGAACAGTGGACACCGCCACCACCGCCGCGTTTCGAGGAGATCCGATGCCGTCCACCCCGCCCACCATCTTCGTGCTCTTCGGGGCCACGGGTGACCTCGCGAAGCGCATGGTGCTCCCTGCCTTCTACCAGCTGGCGCAGCACGGCCTGATGCCGCAGGACTGGCTGCTGATCGGCAACGGCCGCGGCGACGTCGCGCACGAGGACTTCCGCAAGGACGTCAGGGCCTCGCTCGACGAATTCGGCAGCTCCAAGGTCGACGAGACGCTCTGGGCCGACTTCTCCGGGCGCCTGCGGTTCGCCGGCGGCGGATTCGACAGCGACGACCCCGGCTCGCTGCTGGACGTGCTGCACGAGGCGCGGGAGAAGCTCGGCCAGGACGCCGAGTACATCCACTACCTGGCCATCCCGCCGGTCGCCTTCGAGTCGATCACCAAGGGGCTGGACGCGCACCAGCTGCTCGAGCGGGCCCGTGTCGTCTACGAGAAGCCCTACGGCACCGACCCCGATTCGTTCCGGGAGCTGGACCAGCTCGTCCTGTCGGTGATGAAGGAGGAGCAGGTCTACCGGATCGACCACTTCCTCGGCAAAGAGGCCACCCAGAACCTGCACGTCCTGCGGTTCGCCAACCGGATGATCGGCAACATCTGGTGCGGGGAGCACGTGCAGCAGATCCAGATCGACGTGCCCGAGACCCTCGACGTCGCCGACCGCGCCGCGTTCTACGACGCCACCGGCGCGCTGCGCGACATGATCGTCACCCACCTGTTCCAGGTCGCGGCGGAGATCGCGATGGAGCCGCCGATCGACTTCTCCGCGGTCAACCTGCAGGAGGCGCGCGAGGCGGTGCTGTCGGCGTTCCGCCCGCTGGCGCCCGAGGACGTCGTGCTCGGCCAGGCCGACGGCTACCTGGACCTGCCGGAGGTGGCCGACGGGTCGACCACCGACACCTACGCCGCTGTCCGGCTGTGGGTGGACACCGACCGCTGGCACGGCGTGCCGTTCCTGCTGCGCAGTGGCAAGTACCTCGCCCGCAGCGCCCAGCGGGTGTCGATCCTGCTCAAGGACCCGGACGGGCCGCTGACCGGCATCCCCGGCAACAGCTCGGTGCTGAGCTTCACGCTGTCCGGTTCCGGCGCGGTCGACACCACGTTGATCATCAAGAAGCCGGGAGCCGGGATGGAGCTGGTTGCGCAGAAGGTCGACCTCTCGCTCGATGCGGTGGACGGCGGCGACCCGCTTCCGCCGTATGTCTCGCTCATCCACGACGTGACCCTCGGCGACCGCTCGCTCTTCACCACCAGCACCGGGCTCTCCCACGCGTGGAACGCGGCGGCCGCCGTGCTGTCCAACCGGCCCGCGCCGCTCCCGTACGCGCCCGGCTCGGTCGGCCCGCAGGCCGGCTCCGACCTGGCCGGACCCGGCGGCTGGTTCGTCGACCGGGAGAGCTGAGCGCCGCCCGGGATCAGAATTCGACGGTGCCGCCGGACCGCCAGTAACGGCCGTCCGCGCGGTCCATCAGGCCGAAGTCGATGAGCGCCCGGCGCAGGGTGACGTAGTCGGCGTAGATGCCGATCAGCTCGCGGTTCACCTCGACCTCGAGGTAGTGCACCCCAGGCACGAACCGGGAGGCGATGACGTCCAGCACCGCGAGCTTGCGGGACTGCTTGCGCGGCATGGTGTGCAGCCGGCCGTCCTCGTCGAAGTACCGCTGCCGCACCAGGTCCCGTTGCGCTTCCGCGGCCCGGAGCATGTCGTCCCCGGCCACGGTCAGACGACGTCCCCGCGTCCGACGCGGGGGCGCGGCACCCGCCACTTGCGGATCAGGCAGGCCCGGTTGAAGGCGTAGAAGCTCAGCGAGCGCGGCTTGATCGACAGTCCGCTCGGGTCGCCCTTGGGGAACCGCTCGGCGACCATCCGGCTGAGCTGGCGTCCGAAGACGATCGAGTCGACCACCGCCGCCAGGATGGCGATCAGCAGGATGAACGGCCCGACGACCTGCACCGTCGCGTTGCGGATCAGCAGGATGATGAACGACACCAGGGCGACCGGCAGCAGGATGCCGGCGATGTTCCGCCGGGCGTCGGTGGCGTCGCGCACGAACGCGCGGACCGGGCCCCGGTCGCGCGGCAGCACGTAGGCGTCGTCGCCGCGCATCATGCGTTCCCGGCGCTGGGTGGACTGCACGCGGCGCTCGTCCTTGGTGAGGGTCTTGCCCACCTCCTTGGACCGCTTGATCGCCTCGCGCTGCGTCTTCGGCGGCGGCGCGACCGGGCCGCGCCGGCCCTGGGCCTGGTTGCGCTTGGGAGTGGGCCGGCCCTTGCCGACGACAGGCTCGGCCGGAGCCGTGGTGACGACGGCCTCGGGCGCCTGGTCGGCGGGCTTGCGGCGGAGGAAACTCACCGCTCGAGGATAGGTGACCGGCACGTGCGATCACACCGCCGCCGAACCCCGGAAGTGGCCGAGTCAACTCCGTGCGGGCCGCTGCACGTGGCATCATCGAGGTATCCCCGGGTTCGATCTCGGGTCTGCTGTGCTCCATCTGCGAGAAAGGGAGTCAGAATGACTACCGCCCATACGCACGCCACGCCCCTGGTCGCCCCCACCGAAGCAGTCAAGGCCGCCCATGGCGTCACCCTGTCCGAGACGGCTGCCGCGAAGGCGAAGTCCCTGCTCGAGCGCGACGGCAGCGCGGACATGGTGCTGCGCATCGCCGTCCAGCCCGGCGGTTGCTCCGGGTTGCGGTACGAGCTGTTCTTCGACGACCGCAGCCTGGACGGTGACGCGCTGGTCGACTTCGGCGGCATCGGCCTCGCGGTCGACCGGATGTCCAAGCCGTACCTGGACGGGGCCGTCATCGACTTCGTCGACACCATCGAGAAGCAGGGCTTCACGATCGACAACCCGAACGCGCAGAACTCCTGCGCCTGCGGCGACTCCTTCCACTGACGCTCGAGTAACCCTGGGCGTCGCACGGCGCCCCGACGGCCGTCACCCCGCACGCGGGGCGGCGGCCGTTGTCATACCCGTCGGGCCGGTAAGGTCGTCCTCGTCCGAAGGACCGCCGAAGAGTGAGAAAGAGGCCTCGTGCCCATCGTCGTCACCGGGTCCATCGCGACCGACCACCTGATGCACTTCCCGGGTCGGTTCACCGACTCGCTGCTGCCCGACCAGCTGCACCGGGTGTCGCTGTCGTTCCTGGTCGACGACCTGGTGGTGCGCCGGGGCGGTGTCGCGGCCAACATCTGTTTCGGCATGGGCCAGCTCGGCGTCCGCCCCATCCTGCTGGACGCGGTCGGGGCCGACTTCGACGACTACTCCAGCTGGCTGGAACGCCACGGCGTGGACTGCTCGTTCGTCCACGTGTTCTCGGACGTGCAGACGGCGCGGTTCGTGTGCACCACCGATGACGACATGAACCAGATCGGATCCTTCTACGCCGGGGCCATGGCGCGGTCGCGCGAGATCGAGATCGGGCCGGTCGCCGCGACCGCCGACATCGACCTGGTGATGATCAGCGCCGGCGATCCGGCGGCGATGGTCCGGCATGCGGAGGAATGCCGGCAGCGGGGGATCACCTTCGCGGCCGACCCGTCGCAGCAGATGGCGCGGATGGACGGCACGGACGCGGCGAAGCTGGTGATCGGCGCGGAACTGTGGTTCTCCAACGACTACGAGCTCGGGTTGCTGCTGTCCAAGACCGGGTGGACCGAGTCGACGCTGATGTCGCAGATCAAGCACCGGGTCACCACGCTCGGGTCCAAGGGCGTGGAGATCGTGGCGGCCGACGGCTCCCGGCTGCATGTGCCCGTCGTCCCCGAGCACGCGAAGGTCGACCCGACCGGGGTGGGTGACGCATTCCGTTCCGGGTTCGTCGGCGGCCGCTACCGCGGGCTGTCCTTCGAGCGGTCGGCGCAGCTCGGGTCGCTGATGGCCACGCTGGTGCTGGAGACCACCGGCACGCAGGAGTACCTGTTCGAACCGGCGGTCGCCACCACCCGCCTGGCCGACTGCTACGGCCCGGACGCGGCTGCGGAGATCGGCAAGGCCATGGGGTTCGTCGCGGCGTAACCGGGCAGCGCGCGGTTTGGCCGCGCGGTGGCTGAACTGGCCGCTTCTCAACCGCGCCGTCCCCAACTGCGCCGTCCCGGACTGTGGCCGCCTGCGGCGGCGCCGGCCTGGACTGCGCCGGTGACCGGCGCGCCCGGTACGCCAGGTAGCTAGAGGTAGACCGGGTACACCGGCTCGGGCACGGTGGGCACGACCGTGCCCGTCACGAAGATCTCGTGCCACAGCTGGAACACCAGGACCGTCCAGATCGGCCGTGAGTAGTCGGCGACGCCGGCCCGGTGGTCGTCCAGCAACCGCACCACGGCCTTGGCGTCGATGTACCGCTCGGTGTTCGACGTGGTGATGATGTCCCGCGCCCAGTCATAGGACCCGTCCTTCAGGTAGTGCCGGATCGGCACCGGAAAGCCGAGCTTCTTCCGGTTCAGCACGTGCGGCGGCACGATCAGCTCCATCGCCCGGCGCAGGGCGACCTTCGTCGCCTGACCCTGCACCCGGTACTCCGGCGGCACGGTGGCGGCCACCTCGAACACCCGCGGATCCAGGAACGGCACCCGCAGTTCCAGCGAGTTGGCCATCGTCATCTTGTCGGCCTTGACCAGGATGTCGCCGCGCAGCCAGGTGAACAGGTCGACGTGCTGCATCCGGGAGATGGGGTCCGACCCGCGGGACCAGGCGTAGATCGGATCCGTGACGTCGCGGAACGACCGGTCGGCGGAGTACGTGCGCAGCACCGGCGGCAGTTGCTCCTCCCGGAAGATCCGCGCATTGCCGTAGTAGCGCTGCTCCAGGTCGATCCCGCCGCGGCGGAGCAGGTCCTTGCCCCGGAACCCCTGCGGCAGCGCCCGGCCCACCGCGGAGAGCCCCTTCCGCAGCGGGTGGGGCAGCGCGGTCAGCGGCGCCAGCGACGACGGCTCGCGGTAGATGTTGTAACCGCCGAACAGCTCGTCCGCACCCTCGCCGGACAGCACCACCTTGACGTGCTTGCGCGCCTCGTGGGCGACGAAGTACAGCGGCACCAGGGCCGGGTCGGCGACCGGCTCGTCGAGGTACCAGATGATCAGCGGCAGGGTCTGGGTGAGCTCCTCCTCGGATACCGTGCGCACCACGTGCCGGACGCCGATCGCCGCCGCGCTCTCCGCTGCCACGTCGATCTCGGAGAACCCCTCCCGGTCGAAGCCGGTGGTGAACGTCATCAGGTCGGGGTTGTAGCGCTTGGCCAGGGCCGCGATGGCCGTCGAGTCGATGCCGCCGGACAGGAACGAGCCGACCGTCACGTCGGCCGTCATGTGGGCCGCGACGGAATCGTCGAGGACGTCGGCGATCCTCTGGTAGAGCGCCTTCTCGGCCGGCGCGCCGGAGACCGCGGACGGCAGGAAGCGGGGGTGGAAGTATCGCTCGGCGAGCAGCGGCTCGCCCGGGTGCAGCAGGAACGAGGTGCCCGACTCGACCCGCCGGATGGCGGCGTCCATGGTGGCGGGTTCCGGGACGTACTGCAGGACCAGGTAGTGCTGGAGGGCGGCCTCGTCGACCTGGGCGGTTCCGGTCAGCGCGCGCAGCCCCTTCTCCTCGGACGAGAAGGCGATGCCGTCCGGGGTGGTGGCGGTGAACAGCGGCTTGATGCCGAACGGGTCGCGCGCGCCGAACAGCGCTCGCCGTTCGGTGTCCCAGATCAAGAAGGTGAACATGCCGCGCAGCTTGGGCACCGCCGCCTTGCCGTAGTGGTGGAACGCCGCGACGATGGCCTCCCCGTCACCCTCGGTGCGGAAGGTCACGCCGTGCTCCGCCTGCAGCTCCGCCCGCAGCTGCCGGTAGTTGTAGATCTCGCCGTTGAAGACCATGGCGTACCGCTCCGGCGATTCCGGCGGACCCCAGCGCAGCGGCTGGTGCGAGTGCTCCAGATCGATGATGGACAGCCGGTTGAACCCGAAGACGACGTCCCCGTCGTCCCAGGTCCCCGCCTCGTCGGGACCGCGGTGCCGGGCGCACCGCATGCCGTCGGCGATGTCCGCCGCCCGCTCGCCGGCGCTGCCGGTGGAGGACAGGAAGCCCATCAGTCCACACACGGAGTGGGTCACCTGGTTTCTGGTCGTCGTTCCGCCGCCGGAGGTCTGCTGCGCGTTCCAGTATCGGGCAGCGGGAGGGTCTTCCCCGCTCCGGCGGGCCGCCGGTGGGCATAGTCTTGCGTCATCTTCGACAACTTGTAGATTTGGTGCACGCCACCTGTGCCCTGGCCGACCCCGACGGGCGTCGGACAGGTAATCTCGGGAGGCGCGCCGGGTTCCGTACGGCACATCGCAGGGCACGACGGTTCCACCGCGGAGGTGGCAGCCGATGTTCGTCAAGGAGGGCGTCCGAGTGGCTCGGTCTCGTAGTACTCGGCGGCTGTCGCTGGCCGGCGGGCTGGCAGTGGCCGGCTTCGCGCTCAGCGGCTGTTCCGGGGACGATCTTCCCCGTTTCGGCTGGCCCGAGGGCGTCGGCCCGCAGGCCAGGGCCATGCAGCACTTCTGGTCGTGGACGTTCATCGCCGCACTCCTGGTCGGCATCGGCGTGTGGGGCCTGATGTTCTGGACGTTTGCGTTCCACCGCAAGAAAAAGAACTCGCCGGAGTACCCGAAGCAGACGAAGGAAAATCTGCCACTGGAACTCGTCTACACCGCCGTTCCGTTCCTGATGGTGGCGGTGCTGTTCTACTTCAACGTCACCACCGAGAACTTCGTCCTCAAGACGGTCGCGGACCCCGATGTCAAGGTGAACGTCACGGCGTTCAAGTGGGGCTGGGACTTCAGCTACGAAGGCACCAAGTCGCCGGACGACCCGTCGCAGGAGGTCCACACGATCGGCACGTCCACCGAGGTGCCGATCCTCGTGCTGCCGACGAAGAAGCTGATCCAGTACACGCTGATGTCGAAGGACGTCATCCACTCGTTCTGGGTCCCGGACTTCCTGTTCAAGCGGGACGTGTTCCCGGATCCTGAGGCCAACAACACCACCAACGTCTTCCAGAACCAGATCGACAACCCGATCGCCATGGTCGGACGCTGCGCCGAGCTGTGCGGGACCTATCACCAGTCGATGAACTTCGAGGTACGCGGCGTCACGCAGGACGTCTACGACGACTACCTCAAGCTGCGCCAGGCGAAGAACCCGGCGACCGGCCGCGGCTACACCACAGCCGAGGCGCTGACCCAGGTGGGCAAGGACATCTCGACGTGCGGAACGCTCTGCGCGCCGCGCTCGACGACGACCTACCCGATCACGCCCAACCGCGACACGAAGTCGGCCTCGCAGCCGCTCGCCTCCGGAGGTAAGTGATGTCGGTCGAGAACGAGCGGATCGAGTCGGACGCGCCGCAGAAGCGCGGTCTGCAGGTCGAGGCATGGATCTTCCTGGCGTTGACGGCGTTCTTCGTGCTCTCCGCGATCATCTACGGCTACTTCGAGGGGTCCAGCGAGCCGGTCGGCGTCGTCGCCCTGATCCTCACTGCCGGCCTGTCCCTGATCATCGGATCGTTCCTGCTGTTCTCGTCCCGGCGGCTGGAGGCGGCTCGCCCCGAGGACAACGAGGAGGCCGACGTCTCCGACGGAGCGGGTGATCTGGGTTTCTTCTCGCCCGGCTCGTTCTGGCCGTTCGGCATGGCCATGGCTGCGGCCTTCACCGCCGTCGCGACCGCGTTCATGCTGGTGTGGCTGATGATCATCACCATCGGGTTCCTGCTGATCACCGTGTGCGGGCTGCAGTTCGAGTACCACCGCCGGCCGCCGTCGCACTGACCTTTTTGCTGTCTGGCAGGGCCGTCGCGCGCGTGCGCGGCGGCCCTTCTGCTTGCCCGCACTCGACTCCACGGCCTGCCCAGACACGGAGCGGTCGGGTTCTCAGCGCGAGAGGGCATCCTGGGCGCGAAGCGCTGCGCCGGTGCTGCCCACGACCTGGGCCAGCAGCTCGTCGGGTGACTCGATGGAATCGCCCCGCCAGGCGATGTGCTGGTCGGGTCGCACCAGGAGCAGGTCGGCCCCGTACCGGTCACGTAGCTCGGGTGAGTCGCCCAGGTCCAGCACGGACAGTGGGACCCGCAGCCGATCGGCCGAGTCGAGCAGCGGTCCGGCGACCGCGCCGGGACCGAGCACGATCAGGGTGAATTCAGTCCCCAGCGCGTCGTAGATCGATCTGCCGTCCGGCAGCCAGCTGTGTGGCAGGCGTGCTCCGGGATGGGCCGATGGCGTGTAGCGGATCACGTCGGCCGGCGGGATCGGCTTGCCGTCGGGAACGACCACGGGGGAGTCGGGGTAGTCGTAACCGAGCACCAGGCCAAGGCTGTGGAACTCGGCATCCTTGACCTGGAGTGCCACCTCGACCTCCGCGCGCAGGGCGTCGCCGGCCGGTCCGGCCGCGTCGAGGTCGGCGGCGGAGAAGGACGGCGCCAGAAAGGCTTCCTGGCCCCCGGCCGCCGCGATGGTCCGGTCCGCGACCGGACGGCGTTCGGGTTCGTAGCTGTCGAGCAACGAGGCCGGAGCCCAGCCCCGGATGACGGCGGCCAGCTTCCAACCGATGTTCACCCCGTCGCCCACGCAGGTGTTGAATCCGTGGCCACCCCACGGCGGGTTGAGATGGGCGGCGTCGCCGACCAGGAAGACCCGGGAACCGCGATAGCGGTCGACCAACAGCATCCGAGCCGACCACGGGTCGGTGGCCAGGACCTGGACGTCGATGTCTGCCCCGACCAGGGATCGGACCAGCGCGGCCGCGTCCCCGTCCGCCACCGAGGCGGCGTCCACGCCCTGGACGATCGCCCACCAGGTGCCGGCCAGATCGAGCCGGCCCATGAGCCCGCCGTGCTCGGCACCGATGACCCAGTAGTGGATACCCAGAGAGCAGGGCTCCCGCTCCTCCAGCGCGGTGCTGGCGAACGTGATGCTCAGGTTGGGGACGGTTCCCGACGAACCCTCGTACCGGGCGCCGATCGCCCTGCGGCTGATTCCGCTGCTGCTCCCGTCACAGCCCAGGATCCAATCCGCGGTGACCGAATGCCGTTCGCCGTCAGCGGTTTCCACGATCGCGACGGCCGCGTCCGCGCCGTCGGTGATCGAGACGACCCGACCGCCCAGCAACACGCGCACGGTGGGCAGCTCGCCCGCCGCCTCGCGGAGTACCTGCTCGACGACCGGCTGCGGCGCCTGCTGACCGGCTTCGGCGAGGAAGTCCTGCCGCTCGGTGTAGAGCGCGAACGCATGGTCGAAGCGGGTGATCTCGTGCCCGAACAGCCCCGTGCAGAACACCACGTCCTGCGCATGGCCGACCGGGAGCGGCGCGGCAGCCCGGAGTCGGTCGGCGATGCCCCACCGGCGCAGGTGCTCCATGGTCCGCGCGCTGGTCGTCTTCGCCCGGGCCCGCAACGGGTCGAGGGTGGTGCGGGGCTCGACGACCAGCACCTCGACACCCCGGCGGCCGAGTTCGATGGCGGCGGACAGACCGCTCGGGCCGCCGCCGGCGATCAGTACCGGTACCCGGGCGGGAGGGGCCGTCATCGGTGTCCTCTCGTGGCGTGCGGTGGGGTCGAGGTGGGGTGGGGCCGGACGCCTGCGTCCGGGAGCGGCAGCGTCTGACTACAGCGTCGGACTACAGCGTCGGTGACCAGGTGGCCGTGCAGTGCGCCGATTCCATTGAGCGGCAGAGGAACCAGAGCGCACGGCTCAGGACCGGCGTCGCATCGTGCGTGATCAGGACGGTGCCACCGGGCCGGCCGCCGGGGGGGCTCACGACCGAGCTCACGACCGAGCTCACGACCGAGCTCACGGTCCGGTGACCGGCGGAGCCGGGCGGAGCTGGTGGCGCAGGAACGCGATGGTGCGCACGACCGCGTCCTCGGCCGCCGCGGGGGCGCCGCGCCACATGTGGTCGGCGCCGTCGTAGCGGTGCAGCTCGACCGACACACCAGCCGCGGCGAGTGCCCGGTGCAGGCGTTCGCTCTGCACCGCGGGGACCAGCCGGTCGGCTGCGCCGTGCAGCAGCAGGAACGGCGGCGCATCCGGCGTCACCTGGTCGAGAGGGCTTGCCGTGGCGGCCAGTTCGGGCACCGATGTCGCCGGGGCACCGAGCAGCCGCGCCTCCCGGCTGTCCGGATCGGCCGGGTCCTGGCCGTTGTCGGTGGCCACCGCGGCGATGTCGCTCGGTGCGTACCAGGCGGCGACCGCGGCCACCGCGCTGGACGGCCCGGTGATGCCGACCGACCCCTCCGAGGTGGCGTCATCGCCGGTCAGGCCGACGAGTGCGGCCAGCTGGCCGCCGGCCGACTCACCCCACGCGGCGATCCGGTCCGGGTCGATGCCGAGTGCGGCGGAGCGGGATCGCAGCCAGCGCACCGCGGCCTTGGCATCGTGCAGCTGCGCCGGCCAATGCGCCTCCCCACTGAGCCGGTAGTCGACGCTGGCCACCGCAATCCCGGCTCGGGCGACATGTTCGAACGGGCCGACGGCGGCGCCGGCGTAGGCCGGACCGGCCTGTCGGCGACTGCCGAGCCGCCAGCCGCCGCCGTGCAGGAAGACCACGACGGGCGCTGCGGCGTCTGCGTCCGGCGGCAGCCACAGGTCCAGCTCCAGCGGGCGGACACCGGGCAGGTCGGCGTAGGCGACCCCGCCGCGGAACCGCACACCGTAGCCCAGCGGGAACGCGGGCGGCAGCGGTGCGTCGTGTGCGGGCGGCGGGAGCGCTGGACGGTCTGCGGGAGGCGACTCAGGCATCCGGCCACTGGTAATCACGCTCGAACGTCATCCGATGCTCCTGCGCAGCGGCCTGCATCCGCGGGAAGTCCGGGATGAACGGCGGCTGGTCGGCGGTGGGATGGTCGGTCGGGGTGCCCATGTGCTGGAAGAACCGCTCGAAGCCGCCGCTCAGCACGCCCAGCATGCGGGCGGCCTCCTCGATCCGGTAGGCGTGCGTGATACCCGCCGGCACGTAGCCGAAATCGCCCGGCAGCAACAGCTTCGACGTCTTGGTGCCGTCGGTGTCCTCGAAGAACAGCCGCACCTTCCCTTCGAGAACGTAGAACGTCTCATGGGTCTCGCTGTGCGAGTGGGTGGGGATGATGTCGCCGGCGGGTGACTCGCTGGTGACGATGCCGAACTGGCCGCCGGTCTCGTCCCCGGACAGCAGCACGCTGAACAGGTCGGTGAACAGCATCGCGTGCTCACCGTCGCCCTTGCGCAGCACGTAAGGTGCGGGTCGGCCGGGCAGCACGCCCTGCCATCGAGGTCCCTGGTCGGGCTTGATCAAGTATTCGAAGCTCATCGGTTCTCCCGTGGGTCCGGTCGGCGCTGACGTGTCCGATCCTGCGCGGCCACTCTCACGTGGTCACGATCCGATGCCATTGAACGGCAAGGCGTTCGCCGTCGCGACACCGCCCAGCCAGTTCAGGCTCGGCTTTGGGTGCCGCTGGAAGGTCGTCCGGTCGACCGCGATCAGGCCGAAGGTCGGTCCGTACCCGGAGAACCACTCGAAGTTGTCGAGCAGGCTCCAGTGCAGGTAACCGCGGACGTCGGCGCCGGCGGCGATCGCCGCGTGCAGTCCGGCGAGCGCGCCTTCGGTGTAGGCGATGCGCCGGTCGTCGTCGGCGGTGGCGATGCCGTTCTCGGTGACGACGAGCGGCATCTTCGGCAGCACCTCGTGCACCCGGCGGATCGACTGGCCAAGCGCCTGCGGCCGGTACTCCAGGTGTGCCCCGGTGAGCAGCTCGGGTGCCGGGGCGACCGGGCCGTCGGGTCCGATGCGCGCACAGCTGTAGACCTGCATGCCGACGAAGTCGCAGTCCGCGGCGGCGGCCAGGAACTGGTCCTCCATCGCGGCCCGGTGCGCCGCCATCTGCTGCACCGCACCGTCCTGGGCGATCCATTCCTGCCCGACCAGGGCCAGCCCGACCGGGGTGGAGACGTTGCCGCGCAACACTTCCAAGCTGCGTCGATGAGCCGACAGCAGGTTGTCGGTGATCTCCTGATCCGGTCGCGGCAGCCCGTTGATTTTCTCGCCGCGGCCGGCCATGTCGGCCAACACCGGCAGGCACGCGGCCAGGTTCGGCTCGTTGAGGGTGATCACGTACTCCGCGTCGGCGGCGAGCGGCAGCACGTATTCGGTGAAGCGGGCGAAACGGTCGCCGGCCTCGGCGTTTCCCCACGAGCCGTCGCGGTGGAACCACCGGGGCGTGGTGAAGTGGTTGAGCGTGACCACCGGCGCCAGCCCGCGATCCCGGCAGCCGTCCAGCATCCGGCGGTAGTGGTCCAGCTCCGCGCGGGAGAAGAATCCCTCCTCCGGCTCGATCCGGCTCCACTCGAGGCTGAACCGGTAGGCCGTCAGCCCGGCCCCGGCGAGCAGATCCAGATCGGCCGGCCATCGGTGGTAGGAGTCGACCGCGTCACCGCTGGGCTCGGCGAACGGCGAGTGCTCGGCGTGCTCCCACTCCCAGTAGTGGCTGTTGACGTTGTTGCCTTCCACCTGGTGGCCCGCGGTGGCGGCGCCCCACAGAAAGCCGTCCGGGAAGGCGCCGGCGGGTACGGTCACGCCGACACCAACTCGTTCGAGGTGGCGCCGGCCCGAGCGACGACGTCGGCCATCAGCGCAAGCGCGCCGTCCACGGGTCCCAGTTCGGACGTGAGGTTGAGGAACCCGTGCAGCATCCCGGGGACCAGCACCTGCCGGACGTCGACGCCGGCGACAGCGAGCTGGGCGGCGAAGGCCTCGCTGGACGCCCGAAGATCGTCGTACTCGGCGTTGACCATGACCACCGGGCACAGCCCGTCGAGCACCGCGTTCGCCGGCATCGCGTACCCGTCGGCGGTGCTCTCCGGCCCGCCAAGGTAATTGGTCGTGATGAAGTGCCGATCCTCCGGCAGGAACCGCAGCAGTCGCGGCACTTCGCGCATCCGGGCCTCCAAGCCGGCCGACAGCGGCGGTACCACCGCATGGGTCGTGGCGTAGACCAGACACAGGGTTGCGGGCAACCAGTTCTCGTCGTCGCGCAGGCGAAGCCCCGCGCCGGCGGCCAGGTTCCCACCCGCACTGGCGCCGCCGAGGGTGATCCGCGCCGGGTCGATGCCGAGATCGACGGCGTGGTCACGGACCCAGCGGACGGCGGCCACCGCGTCGTCGTGCGGAACGGGGTAGCAGACGTCGCCGACGGCAAGCCGGTAGTCGACGCTGACCACGACGGCACCGGCCCGGTCGGCGATCTCCCGGGCCACCCAGTCGGCCTCCGGCATGTCCAGGTCGCCGCCCAGGAACGCCCCGCCGTGCAGCCAGATCAACGCCGGCCTGGACGAACCGGCTGCCACCGGACGGTAGAGGCGCACCGGCACAGGGCCGTGCGGGCCGGGTGCCTGGCCGGCGTCGACGAGCAGGTCCGCGGCGGGTGTCGATCCCATCCGGCCGAAGTCGTCGAACCGGCGGCGCTTGTCGGGGTCGGCCATCACGTCGGCGAACGACCCGATGCCGTCCAGCAGGGGCAACCGGGACGCGATGGTGTCATGGATCGGCATGAGACTCCTCGATGAGTGTCGACAGGCAGCCGCGATCGTGCGGTGCGATGTGTTCGGGGGAGCGTCGCCGCCTTGCCACAGCCTGCACAGCCGCAGTGCCATTGAGCGGCAGACAACCTCAGCGCCGGTGCCCGTCGGCAGTCGGCATCAAGCCACTGCGGGCGCCGAGGGTCCGCGAGATGGAGCGGGCGACCGTGCGCACGGCCGGCACCAGCAGTCGCGGTTCGGCGCGCTCCTGCGGGACGACCACCGACACCGCGGCGATCACCTTGTCGCTGTGGTCGAACACCGGCGCGGCCACCGACACCAGAGGCTGCGGCTCCCGGCGGCGCATGGTGGCCGCTCCCTCCCGCCGCACTTCGGCCAGGGTCCGCCGGAGCGCGGCGGGCGAGACCGCGACGTTCTCCGGCTCGTGCATCAGCGGCCGGGCCAGGATCTGCTCCTGCACCTCCGCATCGGCGAACGCCAGCAGCGCGAGCCCGACCCCCGTCGAGTGCAGCGGCAGTCGCCCGCCCACCCGGTAGAGCACCGGCATCGCCTGGTGCGACGACAACCGTTCCACCAGAAGCGCGTCGGCCCCGTCCCGGACGGCGAGCAGGACGTGCTGGCGGGTGACCTCCTCGAGGTCGAACATGAACGGCAGTGCCACCTGTTGCAGTTCGTGGGTCCGCGGCGCCAGCGAGGCCAGCTCCCAGAGCCGCACGCCGATGGTGAACCGGCCGTCGGCGTGCCGTTCCAGGGCGCCGGCGGCGGTCAAGCGAGTGGCAAGCCGTAACGCGGTGCTGGTCGGCAGCCCGGCGCGGCGACTGAGCTCACCGAGGCTGAGCGACCGGTGGCCGGCGTCGAACGCGGCGAGCAGCGCGAAGGCCCGGTCGATGACGGGATCGCCCTGTGCCGGACGCTTGCCGCGCCCGGCGGGTGCGGCGTCGGCGGGCACGATACCCCGGGCCGATACCGGGTTCGACGTCGTTGTCGAGCGGGTCATCGGCGTTCCTCGCGATCGGGCCTGATGAGCGGGCGCCGGAGATTGGCGTCCCATTGAATGGAATTGTGCCTTATCACTGTCTTCCCTGTCACCGATCGTTCTCTCCATCGGCGGCGTCGCTCCCCGATACGGACCGGCCGGCCACAGGCCGCGCCGCCCCGTTCACAGGCAAAGGAGCCCAGCGGTATGACTTCATCCCCTTTCCACGGACCGGTCCTCGGCCGTCCCGGCAGTCGACGCGCCGTCCTGCGCACCGGCGTGGGCATTCTCGCCGCCGCCCTGACCCTGACCGCCTGCGGTGGGACCAAGTCCGGCAGCTCCGGGACGTCCGCCGCCGGGAACGCGTCGAAAAGCGTGACCATCGCGCTGAATTCCGACGCCGCGCCGACCGGATATGACCCGCTGCGGTATTCGCAGGGCCAGTACCAATTCTTCAGCGGCCTGTACGACGCGCTGTTCGTCACCGACGCCAACGGCGTCGCTCAGCCCAACCTGGTCACCAAGTTCTCGAACAACGCCACCAACACGCAGCTCACGCTGACCCTCAAGGACGGCGTGACGTTCACCGACGGGTCCACGCTGGACGCGGCCTTGGTGAAAGCCAATCTCGACCGGCGCACCGACACCGACCTGGCCGCCTACGGGCAGGTCGCCAAGGGTGGGGCGAGCGAGATCAGCAGCGTCACCGTCAAGGACGCGAAGACCGTCGTCATCACCTGGAAGGCGGCCCAGGCGACCGGCCAGAACAACCTCGCCGACGAGGTCGGCGTGATCGTCGGCAAGAACGCCGTCGCCAACCCGGCATCGCTGGCCACCACCCCGGACGGCTCCGGGCCGTACACGCTGGACACCGGCAAGACCACCCGGGCCAGCACCTACACCCTGACCAAGAACGCAAAGGCCTGGAACGCGGCAACATTCGCCTTTCCCACCGTCGTCTTCAAGGTCATCACCGACCCGCAGGCGCTGGCCAACGCGGTCGTGTCGGGCCAGGCCGACGTGGGCAGCCAGCTCGGACCGGACACCGTTGCGCTGGTCAAGTCGAAGCAGACCGTGATCGGCGTCGGCGGAACCATCGTCGGGTTCCCGGTGACGGACAAGACCGGCGCGACCAACAAGGCGTTCGCCAAGGTCGAGGCTCGCCAGGCCCTCGGGTATGCCATCGACCGGGCCACGATCGTCAAGCAGCTGCACCCGGCCAGCCGGGCGACCTCCCAGCTGTTCCCGCAGGCCGCCGTCGGCTTCGACGCATCGCTGGATACGACCTACGCCTACAACCCGGCCAAGGCCAAGCAGTTGCTCGCTGCGGCCGGCTATCCCGACGGCTTCAGCATCAACCTGACGGTCGCGGGACAGCCCACCACCGACGAGGTGGCCGTGCAGAAGCAGTGGCAGGCCATCGGCGTCAAGCTCACCTTCATCACGGCCACCTCCACCGACGCGGTGTTCGCCGCAGCCAAGACCCAGCCCCTGCTGTTCGGGCCGTTCGGCGTCGGCAACCATCCGGAGGGTTTCGTCGCCGGGGTGCTCGTCGGCGGGTTCATGAATCTGCAGAAGGCCAGCGACCCCACCATCGGGGCGGCCTTGGGTGCTTCGCTCGGCACCAAGGGGGCAACGCAGCAGGCCGCACTGAAGAAGCTGAACGACGCCATCACCGAGAAGGCCTGGTACATCCCCATCTACGAGGACATCTTGTACACCGGGTACAACGCGGCCAAGGTCACCGTGCCGAAGTGGGCCGGTACGAATCCGTGGATGGTGCTCAGCACCGTCAAGCCCGTCGGCTGACCCACCGCCGCCCCCGGACCCCAGAGCCCTCATCGAGTAGGAAATCGACATGCTGAACTACGTCGTACGGCGGCTGGCGCTCGCGATCGTCACCGTGTTCGCAGCGGTGCTGATCAGCTTCCTGCTGGTCCACGCCACGAAGGGGAGTCCGGGCGCGATCGTGCTCGGCCCCGGCGCCACGGCTGCCGAGATCGCCACCAAGAACACCGAACTCGGCTGGAACCGGCCGCTGTGGACGCAGTTCATCGACTACCTGGGGCATCTCGTCCGGGGCGATCTGGGCACGTCGATCATCGACGGACGGTCCATCGCCACCGATCTGGCGACCCGCCTGCCGGTCACCGGATTCATCGCGCTGTTCGCGACCATCCTGTCCGGTGTGGTCGGCGTCCTGCTCGGCGTGCTCTCCGCGGTACGCGGCGGCTGGTTCGGCAAGCTGATCGGCTCCGGCAGCGGGGTGGCGCTGTCGCTGCCGGCGTTCTGGGTGGGCATCGTGCTGGTGTACGTGCTGTCGATCCGGCTGGGATGGTTTCCCGCCACCGGGTACGTGGCCTTCAGCGATGATCCGGTGACGTGGTTCGAGAGCCTCGTGCTGCCGGTCCTCACCCTGGCCGTCGGCGGTGCCGCGATCGTCGCCCGCACCGCGGCCGCGGGCATGCGGGAAGCTCTGCGGCAGGAGCACATCCGGACGCTGCGCGCAATGGGTACACCGGCCTGGCGGATTCGTTACGTGCACGCACTGCGCTACGCGAGCGTGCCGGTGGTCTCCGTGCTCGGCATCCAGTTCATCGCGCTGTTCGGTGGTTCGGTGATCATCGAAAACATCTTCGCGCTACCGGGTCTGGGGCAGGCCAGCCAGGCCGCGACCTCGGCCCACGACTTCCCGGCGCTGATCGGCGTCGTCGTGGTGGCCACCGTCGTCGTGGTGATCACGCTGCTGCTGCTCGATCTCCTCGTCGCCGCCCTGGACCCGAAGGTGCGTACCTCATGAGTGAGCATCGAGCGAGGCACGAGGGAGGAGCGGAGCGAATGACGATGAGCGCTTGCGCGAAGAGGGATCAAACGCCGAGTGAGCATCGAGCGAGGCACGAGGGAGGAGCGGAGCGAATGACGATGAGCGCTTGCGCGAAGAGGGATCAAACGCCGAGTGAGCATCGAGCTCGGTTCGTCGGAGCCGACCAACACAGGGCGGAGCGAATGACGATGAGCGCTTGCGCGAAGAGGGATCAAACATGAGTGTTCTGCCGATGGACGCGGCCGACGAGGTCGCCACCGAACCGGCACCCCCTGGGAAAAGGCGGGGCCTCCCGGCGTTTCTGCGCCGCCCGGGCGGCATCTTCGGGGCCGCCTGGCTGACCTTCATGATCGTGGCTTCCCTGTCGGCCCCGCTGTGGCGGCCCTACGCCGTGGACGAACAGGATCTCGCGAACCGGCTGGCGCTGCCCTCCGGCGCCCACTGGCTGGGCACCGACCCGCTGGGCCGCGACCTGCTGAGCCGGATCTTCACTGCCGGGGCCGCCCCGCTGCTCAGCTCTGCGGTCACCGTCCTGGTGGCCTTCGGCATCGGACTGCCCCTGGCGCTGATCGCCGCCGAGCGCGGTCGGTTGGTCGAGAAGGTGCTCAGCCGCAGTACCGAGGTGATGCTGGCCCTGCCGGCGACGATCCTGCTGCTGGTCGTCATCGGTGTGGTCGGCTCGAACACGTACCTGGTGATGGCCGTGCTCGGCGTGCTGATCTCGGCCGCCGTCTACCGGGTGATGCTGGGTGTCGCCCAGTCGGTGCGGCAACGCCTCTACATCGACGCCGCGCGGGTCAACGGCCTGGCCTCGATCCGGGTCAACCTGGTCCACGTGCTGCCGTCGATGGCGACCGTGGTCGCCGTCCAGGCCGCGCAACTGTATGGCATCGGCCTGCTGATCAACGCCGGGCTGGCCTTCCTCGGTTTCGGCCCCGGTGAACCACAACCCAGCTGGGGCTTCATGATCCAGGACGCCTCCAAGAACATCTACGACTCGCCGTGGCTGATGGTGCCCAGCGGCCTGGTGCTCGCGCTGACCGTGGTCGCCGCGAACGAACTCGCCGACGCGCTCGCCGGCCGCGCGAGCGAAAAAGTGCCGCGCCGGCGCCGGCGCCCAGGCCGGGCCGCCGCCAAGGCCCAGGCGGCCACCGGTACCGATCTCAAGAGCGCCGACCCGACCGCGGTGCTCGAGGTGCGCGCCCTGTCGGTCGCTGTCGACGACGGCCCGACCCTGGTCAGCGACGTCTCGTTCCGGCTTGCTCCCGGTCACGTCCTGGGCCTGGTGGGCGAGTCCGGCTGTGGCAAGACCATGACCGCGCGGTCGCTGATGGGCCTGCTGCCGGAAGGTGTCTCGGTGTCGGGCGGCTCTATCCTGTTCCAGGGCACCGATCTCGCCGGCTTGACCGAAGGGCAGCTGAACGACATCCGCGGCCGCGAGATCGCGATGATCTCCCAGGAGCCGATGGTGGCGCTGGACCCGATGTTCTCGGTGTCGGCGCAGCTGACCCAGCCGCTGCGCCGGTTCCGCAAGGTCGGGCGCGCCGAGGCGAAGCGAATCGCGGTCACGCTGCTGGAGCAGGTCGGCATCGTCGACGCGCAGCGGGTGCTGAAGTCCTATCCGCATCAGCTGTCCGGCGGCATGGCGCAGCGGGTCGCCATCGCGCTCGCGCTCACCGGCGAACCCAAGCTGCTGATCGCCGACGAACCGACGACGGCACTGGATGTCACCGTCCAGGCCGAGATCCTCAGCCTGCTGCGGGCTCTGGTGCGCAGCACCGGACTGGCGGTGGTGATCGTCAGCCACGACCTCGGTGTGGTCGCCGACATCTGCGACGACGTCGCCGTCATGTATGCGGGGGAGATCATCGAATCGGGCAGTGCGGTGGAGGTTCTCGACCACCCGGCCCACCCGTACACGATGGCCCTGCTCGGCGCCAACCCGCACGTCCCCGAGCACGAACCGGTGCCGTTGCGGCTGGCCTCCATCGCCGGGACGGTGCCGGCTCCCGGAACCTGGCCGGTCGGCTGCCGGTTCGCCGGTCGCTGCCAGTTCACCACCGACAACTGCAGGAAGCCGTTCTCCGCACTGCCGGCGCACGAGCGCGGATCGGTCCGGTGCATCCGGGTCGGGGACGTCGCCCTCGCCGGAATCGGCTGGCACGCCGACGCTGTCGGCGCCGAGACCATCGTGCACGCCGACGACTTCCTGCCGCCGGAACTGACCTCCCGCACCGCGAGCACCGCCGGAGCCACGTCATGAGCCACCCTGTGCAGACCGCCATGCCGGCCGCGGCAGGATCAGTGCCGGCAGCCTTGGAGATCCGCGATCTGGTCGTGCGCTACGGCTCCGGCCGCAAGGCCGCGAAGGCCGCACCGGCCGTGGATGGGGTCAGCATCGACATCGCCCCGGGCGAGACCGTCGGTCTGGTCGGTGAATCCGGGTCCGGCAAGTCGACCATCGGCAAGGCCGTGCTCGGTCTGCAGGCGCCGAGCGGGGGCACGGTGAAGCTCAACGGGCAGGACATCACGTCGATGTCGCTGAAGCAGCGCCGTACCGCTGCCGCCGATCTGCGGGTGGTGTTCCAGGACCCGTACTCGTCGCTGAACCCGTCGCGATCCATCGGCCAGACGCTGGTCGAGCCCCTGCGGCTGATGGGCGTCGGCGCCGGCGAGGCACTACGAAAAGCCCGTACGGGCCTGGAGTCGGTCGGCCTGCCCGGCGATGCGGTGGACCGTTATCCCGCCCAGTTCTCCGGCGGGCAGCGGCAGCGGATCGCCATCGCCCGGGCGCTGGTCTGCGACCCGAAGGTCGTGGTGCTCGACGAGCCGGTCAGTGCGCTGGATCTCTCGACCCAGGCGCAGGTGCTCAACCTGCTGGCCGACCTCCGCGACGAGCACGGACTGGCGTTCCTGTTCGTCGCCCACGATCTCGGTGTGGTGCGGTTCCTCGCGCAACGGGTCGTGGTGCTCTACCGCGGCCAGATCATGGAGACCGGTCCGGTCGACGCGGTGAACCTGCATCCCCGTCACCCGTACACGGTGGCGCTCACCGCGGCCGCTCCGGTGCCCCGGCCGGCCGAGCAGGCCGCGCGCCGGCAAGCTCGCGAGGCGCTCGGCATGGGCACTGCGGGTGCCGCGTCGCCGTCGCCGACCGGGTGTCCGTTCGCCACCCGCTGCCCGCTCGTCACCGATGTCTGCCGGGAGCAGCGGCCACCCCTGCGTCAGGTCGGGGCCAGTTCGACCGCCTGCCATCACGCCGAGCAGGTCCCGCAGCTGTCCAGCGTCGCCTGACCGGTCGACTCCGGCCCGGCTTCCGCATGCCTGTCCACTTCCCACCTGCAGCAAGGAAACCCCGATGACCGACCGCGCTTTTCCCACCGACTTCGCCTGGGGCGTCGCCACCGCCGGGCACCAGAACGAGGGAAACAATTCCAGCAGCGACACCTGGTTCCTGGAAAACGTCTCGCCGTCCATCTTCCAGGAGAGGTCCGGCCCGGCCTGCAACTCTTGGGAGCTCTGGGAGACCGACCTCGATCTGGCCAAAGGCATGGGGCTCAACGCCTTCCGGTTCTCGGTCGAGTGGGCCCGGGTGGAACCAACCGAAGGATCTTTCGACGAGGCAGCATTGAGGCACTACGAAGCGGTGGTCGACGGCTGTCTGGAAAGGGGCCTCGCTCCGACGGTGACCTTCAGCCACTTCACCTCACCGCACTGGTTCGCCTGCCGCGGCGCATGGCTCGATCCTGCGGCAGCGACCCTGTTCGCCCGGTTCTGCGGCCGGGTGATGGATTCCTTCGGTGACCGGATCGCCATCGCCGTCACGTTGAACGAGCCTGATCTGCCGGAGATGCTGAGCTGGGCGGATCTGCCGCCGTTCGTCGCCGAGCTGGAGCGGGCGACCTTGGCGGCCGCGGAGAAGGCGGCCGGCGTGCAGCGGTACCGGGCCGGGAACGTGATGCTGCGGGAGGACTTCGACGGCATGCGCGCCGGAATGACCGCGGCCCACCGGGCGGCCCGGGCCGCGATCAAGGCCCGGCGCCCCGACCTCCCCGTCGGCCTGAGCATCGCGATCTGCCACGACACCGCAGTAGCCGGCGGCGAGGAGACCCGCGATCGCAAGCGCGCCGAGGTCTACCACCACTGGCTGACCGTGGCCCGCGAGGACGACTTCATCGGAGTGCAGAACTACGAGACCCTGGTGTACGGGCCGGACGGTGTGCTGCCCCCGCCGGAGGGCGCAGTGCTCAACGAGATGGGTACCGCTGTCGATCCCGGATCACTCGCAGGTGCCGCTCGGTACGCCCACGAGGTGAGCGGCAAGCCGGTACTGGTCACCGAACACGGCATCGGCACCGATGACGATGCCGTCCGTGCGGCGTTCGTCGAGCCGTCCCTGGACCGTCTGCGGGATGCGATCGACGACGGCGTACCGGTACTCGGCTACTTCCACTGGACCCTCCTGGACAACTTCGAGTGGATCTTCGGTTATCACAAGCACTTCGGGCTGCACGAGGTCGACCGGGAGACGTTCGTCCGCACACCGAAGCCGAGCGCTGCGGTCTATGCGACGTTCGTCCGCTCCGCCACGGCTGCCGTGCAGCTCGCGCACCGGTGACCTCCGCCCCTACCGCAGCGGGGCCGAGACCATGACGGGCGGTGCGGGTGTGGCGATCCCTCCTGTGCCGCACCAGCTCCGCGTCGAACATCTCGACGAACCGCTCGGTATCCATACCGTGGAGCCCCGACTGTCCTGGCAGTTGCCCGACGGCGCTTCGCGACAGACCGGATATCGGATCACCACCGACAACGGCTGGGACAGCGGATGGATCGAGGATGACCGGCAGCTGCTCGTCCCCTACGGGGGACCCGCGCTCCGCTCCGCGCAGCGGGTCGACTGGCGGGTCGCGGTCCGCACCGATCTCGGCGAGAGCGCGCCGTCAGCCCCGGGCTGGTTCGAGACCGGCCTGCTGTGGGCCGACGACTGGGAGGCGACCTGGGTGGAACCGGGCGACGTGCCGCAGGGGACAGCGGGGTACCGGCCCGGGGTGCTGCTGCGCCACGCCTTCGACGTCGACCGGCCGGTGGCCACGGCGCGCCTGCACGCCACGGCGCAGGGCCTCTACGAGGGGTTCCTCAACGGCGCCCGGATCGGCGACGCCGAGTTGACCCCGGGCTTCACCCAGTACGACGAGCGGCTGCAGGTGCAGACCTTCGACGTGACGAAGGCAATCCGATCCGGCTGCAATGTGATCGGGGTGATCCTGACCGACGGCTGGTTCCGCGGGCAGCTCGGCGTCACCAGGGCTGCCGACCAGTGGGGCGATCGGCTCGCGTTCCTGTGCCAGCTGCAGCTCACCCACCCCGACGGCAGCGTGACGGTGCTCGGCACCGGGCCGTCATGGCGGAGCGCGGTCGGGCACGTGGTGATGGCTGACCTGATCGCCGGTCAATCGGTCGATCTCCGCCGGCTGCCACGCGGCTGGGACCGGCCCGATTTCGACGACAGCAGCTGGGCCGGCGTCACGGCGGTGAGCCACGGCTTCGCCGGTCTGGTCGGCTCGCCCGCGCCACCGGTCCGACGGATCCAGGAGATCGCTCCGCTCTCGGTCAGCCGGTTGCCCGGCGGCCGGCAGATCGTCGATCTCGGGCAGAACATCAACGGCTGGCTGCGACTGACCGACCTCGGCCCTGCGGGTACCCGCATCGTGCTGACCCACGGCGAGATACTCGACGCCGCTGGCGATGTCGACGTCCGCAACCTCCAGCCCGCGCTGCCGTTCCTGCCCGCGCCGCTGCCCGCCGGGCAGGTCGACGAGGTGGTGTCGGCAGGCGTAGCCGGCGACACCTTCGAGCCGCGGCACACCACCCACGGCTTCCGCTACGTCCGGATCGAGGGGCATCCCGGCGACCTGACCCCCGCGGAGGTGACCGGGATCGTCGTCCACACCGACATGCGCCGCACCGGCTGGTTCACCTGCAGCGACGATCGGATGAACCGCCTGCACGACGCTGCGGTCTGGAGTTTCCGTGGCAACGCCTGCGACATCCCCACCGACTGCCCGCACCGCGAGCGTGCCGGTTGGACCGGGGACTGGCAGCTGTACGTCCCGACGGCGGCCTTTCTCTACGACGTCGCAGGTCTGTCCAACAAGTGGCTGCTGGACGTGGCCGCCGACCAGTGGCCGGACGGCACCATCGCCAACATCTCGCCGACGCTGCCCGCGGAGGGCCGGGACAGCCCGATCGCCTTCCTCAACGGCTCAGCGGGCTGGGGCGACGCCGTCGTACTCGTGCCCTGGCAGCTCTACCGTGCCTACGGCGATGTGGACATCCTCGGGACGATGTGGCCGGCCATGGTGGCCTGGCTGGACCGCGCCGAGCGGATGGCACGGACCGGGCGGCACCCGTCGCGTCGTGCCGCTCGCCCGGAGCCCGCTGCGCACGAGCAGTACCTCTGGGACACCGGCTTCCACTGGGGTGAGTGGCTGGTGCCGGGCGACGACAGCGCCGCGGATCTCGCTGCCTTTGCCGGCACCGACAAGGGCGACGTCGCGACGGCCTATTTCGCGCACAGCAGCCGGGTGATGTCGCTCGTCGCCGGGGTGCTCGGCTTCGACGACCAGTCCGTCCGGTACGGCGATCTCGCCGACCGGGTGACCGACGCCTGGCGCGCCGAATACCTGGGGAACGACGGCACGCTGACCCCCGACACGCAGGCCAACCACGTCCGGGCACTGGCCTTCGACCTCGTCCCGGTTCCGTTACGGCCAGCCGTCGCCGACCGGCTGGTCACGCTGATCCGCTCCGCCGGGACACATCTCGGGACCGGCTTCCTGGCCACCCCGGACCTGCTGCCGGTGCTGGCCGACCACGGGCATTCGGGCGTCGCCTACGACGTGCTGTTCCAGGACACCGAACCGAGCTGGCTGACGATGATCGACCGTGGTGCCACGACGATGTGGGAAGCCTGGGACGGGGTCGGCGCTGACGGCATCGCGCACGATTCGCTGAACCACTACTCCAAGGGCGCCGTGATCTCGTTCCTGCACCGCCATGTCGCCGGGATCCGGCTGCTGGCGGGCGAGCCCGCCTACCGCCGGTTCCGGGTGCAGCCAGAGCCCGGCGGCGGCCTGAGTTGGGCCCGGGCGGCCCACGAATCGCCGTACGGCCGGATCGAGGTCGCCTGGGAACTGGCCGGCCACGAGATCACCGTGTCCGTCACGGTTCCTGCCGGCTCGTCGGCCGAGGTGGTGCTCCCGGACGGCACCACCAGCAGTATCGGCCCGGGTACCCACACCCTCGGCGGCACCGTGCCCACCGGCAAACCGGAACTGCTGGCCAGCACCCGATGACCACCCGTTGACCACGTGATGACGACCCCTGCAGGAGCGCCCGGAATGAATGACGTGACCGTCCGGCCCGTGACGGTGGAGCATCACCGTGAGGCGCTGGGCATCGGGGAGTCCGCACCGCGGTTGTCGTGGGTGGTCCGGACGGAGTCGCCGGACTGGCGGCAGGCCGCGTACGAGGTGCAGGTCGAGCCGTTCGACGGTCCGCTGTGGTCGTCCGGCCGCATCGACGCTGCCGAGTCGGTGCTGGTGCCGTGGCCGACCGCGCCGCTCGCCAGTCGGGAACGGCGGGCGGTCCGGGTCCGCGTCTGGGGCGACGGCGCCACGCAGCCGTCGGCCTTCAGCGACGACACGGTGGTGGAAGCCGGCCTGCTGGAGCCGGGGGACAGGTCGTCCAGCCTGGTCCGCCCGATCTCCGGCGACCCGCTGGACAGAGCTGCTCCCGCAGCTCTGCTGCGCCGGACCTTCTCCCTCGACGAGCCCGTGGCCCGGGCCCGGCTCTACGCGACCGCGCAGGGGGTGTACGAAGCCGAGATCAACGGGTCCGCTGTCGGCGATCTGGTGCTCGCACCCGGGTGGAGCAGCTACGGACATCGGCTGCGCTACCAGACCTACGACGTCACGCCCCTGGTCGGCCAGGGGACGAACGTCATAGGGGTGCACCTGGCCGACGGCTGGTACCGCGGGTACCTCGGTTTCGGCGGCAAGCGGGCGGTGTACGGGGACGCCACCGGAGCCTGGGTGCAGCTGGAGATCGAGCACGTCGACGGCACCAGGACGACCGTGACTGCTGACGGGAACTGGCGCACCACCCTCGGTCCGCTCACCCGGGCCGATCTCTACAACGGCGAGACGCTGGACGTGGCCCGCGAACTGCCCGGTTGGTCAACCCCCGGGTTCGACGACGCCGACTGGTCGGCGGCGGCGGTCGACACGCTCGATCCAGCCGTGCTGGTCGCGCCGCCCGGACCGCCGGTGCGCCGGACCGGCACGGTGCCCGTCCGGGAGATCCTGACCTCGCCGGGCGGCGCCACAGTGGTCGACTTCGGGCAGAACCTGGTGGGCCGCATCCGTTTCCGGTTGCCCGACGCACCCGCCGGCACCGTGGTGACCGTGCGGCACGCCGAGGTTCTCGAGCACGGCGAGCTCGGAATCCGGCCGTTGCGCCTGGCCCGGCAGACCGACAGCATCGTGCTGGACGGCAGCGGTGCCCGCGAGTGGGAGCCGCGGTTCACCTTCCACGGTTTCCGCTACGCGGAGATCGACGGCTGGCCAGGCGATCTCACGGTCGACGACCTGGAAGCGGTGGTACTGCACAGTGACATGGCGCCCACCGGGAGCTTCGTCTGCTCCGACCCGGACGTGACCCGGCTGCACGAGAACGTGCTGTGGGGGATGCGGGGCAACTTCCTCGACGTCCCGACCGACTGCCCGCAGCGGGACGAAAGGCTCGGCTGGACGGGCGATCTGGCCGTCTTCGCCCCGACCGCGACGTTCCTGTACGACACCGCGGGCATGTTGCGGTCCTGGCTCGCGGACCTGTCCGCCGAACAGGCCGAGCACGACGGGATCGTGCCGCTCTACGTGCCGTTCCCGGATGTCGCGCCCCCGGGGTTCCCGCCGCTGCAGCCGGAGGCGGGCTGGGGTGATGCCGCCGTGCTGGTGCCGTGGGCGCTGTACCAGGCGCACGGCGACCGCGATCTGCTCGCGGCGCAGTGGCCGAGCATGACGCGCTGGCTCGAGGTCTTCGCCGGCCGGGCCGGCGCCGACCTCGACTTCCCGGATGGCGGCTTCATGTTCGGCGACTGGCTGGATACCGCTGCACCACCGGACAATCCGGCCGCCGCCCGGGCTCCGTGGCCGGTCGTCGCCACCGCCTTCCTGGCCAGGTCTGCGCGCATCGTCGCAGAGGTGGCCGGTGTGCTGGGTCAGGACGGGGCGGCGTTCACCGCCCTGGCGGACCGGGCGGCCGCGCGGTTCCGGGCCGAGTACGTCACGCCGACGGGCCGGCTTGCCTACCCCGCGCAGACCGCCTACGCGCTCGCGTTGGCGTTCGACCTGGTGACGCCGGAGCAACGCGACACCACGGGTCGGCTGCTGGCCGAGCAGGTGGCCGACGACGACTTCCACATCGCCTCCGGATTTCTCGGGACGCCGTTCGTCTGCGATGCGCTGACCGCTGCCGGCGAGGTGGCCACCGCCTACGAACTGCTGCTGCAACGCGGCGATCCATCGTGGCTCTACCCGGTCACGATGGGTGCGACGACCATCTGGGAGCGGTGGGACTCGATGCTGCCCGACGGTTCGATCAATCCCGGCGAGATGACCTCGTTCAACCACTACGCCTTCGGGGCGGTCGCCGACTGGTTGCACCGCACCGTCGCCGGTCTCGCGGCGGCCGCCCCGGGCTGGCGGCGGCTGCGGATCGCGCCGCGCCCCGGCCCGGGCATCACCTCCGCCGCGGCAACGCACGAAACCCCCTACGGCAGCGCTGCTGTCGGGTGGCAGCTGACCGGGTCGACGTTCGACCTGCAGGTGACGGTCCCACCGAACACCACCGCCGAGATCTCGCTGCCCGACGGCAGTGCGGTGGTCGAGGTCGGGTCCGGACGGCACACCTTCAGCCGGAAGATCGTGGTGCCGCCGCCGGTGGAGAAGCGGGCGCCGTTCTTCCTGCCGGAATGAACCTCCTGGTCACCGGCATCCGTTCCGCCTCCACATCGAACGAAGAGGGATCATGTCGAACTGGAATCGAGCCGCCAACGAATTCAGCTGGAATGCCTACCCGGGCACGGCCGCCGGTGGCCCGGATGTCGACCACCATGCGGCGCCGGCGCGGGCGACCGACCCGTCGGGACTGCCGACGACCTTCGTCGACGTCGGATCACGCGACACCTTCCGCGACGAGGACGTGGCCTTCGCCGGCGGCATCTGGCTGGCCGGCGGGATCGCCGAGCTGCACGTGTGGCCGGGTGGCTACCACGGCTTCGAAGGGATCGCTCCGGAGGCGTCGTTGTCGCGCGCGGCCGTCGCCGCTCGGGCCAGTTGGCTGCGTCGCCTGTTGGCAGCGCAGTGATGACCGCGCGCCCGGTGCTCCCCGGCTTCCATCCGGACCCGAGCATCTGCCGGGCCGGCGACACCTACTGGATGGTGTGCTCGAGCTTCGAGTACGCCCCCGGCGTGCCGCTGTTCCGCTCGACCGATCTGGTGGCCTGGGAGCAGGTCGGGAACGTGCTCGACCGCCCCGGCCAGCTCGACGTGAGCGGCGCGAGCGGCTCCGGCGGCATCACCGCACCCACGCTGCGTCATCACGACGGGCGGTTCTGGATGATCACCACCAACCTCGCCGACGGCGGCTGGCAGCTGCTCGTGCACGCCGACGACCCGAACGGGCCGTGGTCGGACCCGATCCGGATCCGCGCCGCCCACGGCATCGACCCGGATCTCGCCTGGGACGACGATGGTCGCTGTCTGCTGAGTTACGCCGGCTTCGGCGCCGGCGGACCGGCTGGGCTGGTGCAGTCGGTGATCGACCCGACGACCGGCGAGGTGCTGACCGAGCGGCGGCCGCTGTGGCAGGGCACCGGCGGCAGGTTTCCGGAAGGGCCGCACCTGTACCGCATCGGCGGCTGGTGGTACCTGCTGATCGCCGAGGGTGGCACCGAACGTGGCCACGCCGTCACCATCGCCCGGTCGACGTCCCCGTCTGGACCGTTCGAGCCGTGCCCGCACAATCCGTTGCTGACGGCCCGGGGGAGCGACAGTCCGGTGCAGAACACCGGGCACGCCGATCTGGTCGAACGCCCGGACGGCAGCTGGGCGATGGTGTTCCACGGAGTCCGTCCGCGGGGATCGAGCCCCCAGTGGCACGTGCTGGGCCGCGAGACGTTCGTCGCCGACGTGGACTGGAAGAACGGCTGGCCGCGGCTCGGAAAGTGGTTGACATCTTCCGTCTCCCGGATCGATGACGAAGAGCTCGCCGGTGCGGAGCTGCCGGTGTCGTGGGTGTCGCCCGGCAGGTTCCCCGCCACGCACCTGCGACGGGCGGCCGACGGTTGGTGGCTCAGCGCCCGCGAAGATGGCGTCGCCTTCGTCGGCCGTCGACAGGAACACCTCTCCGCCCGGGTACGGGCGGTGATCGAGACCGGAGTCGGGGTCGGAGGCCTGGGTGTGCGGATGGACGAGCGACACCGGCTGGACGTCGAGGTCGACGGTAGCCAGGTGCGGGTGGTGGCTCAGGTCGGGGCCCTCGGACAGGAGCTCGGGTGCCTCGAGATCCCCGCCGGGCCCATCACCCTGGAGATTCGCGCCGTCCCCGACGACGGCCACTTCTCCTCCACGGCAACCGGCCCCGATGTCCTGGTGGCCGGCGTCGTCGGTCCGGACGGCTTTCGGGAGCTGGGTCGCCTCGATGGCCGTTATGTCTCCACCGAGGTGGCCGGCGGTATGACGGGTCGGCTGATGGGCATCTGGTGCAGCCGCGGTGACGTGCTGGTCACCTCACTGCACTACTCGGGAGCCGATGACGTCGAGCCCCGGTGAGCAGCCCGGCCGTCAGGTCGTCACCTGACCGTCCCGTATCGGACAGTCCGGTTCATGTGCCGGAGTGGCGCTACAGCCGGGTGTCGAAAGAGTCGCAGAAGACGTTGTCGTTGAACGTTCCCTGGAACTCCGATCGGCCCATGATCTTCTGAATGGTGGCGTGGATCGCCTCGGCGGTGTCGGCGTGTGCGTTGATGGCGGTCCTGACCATCGGCACGTCGATGAGGTGGGTGGGTTGTGCGAGGGATACGAACACGGTCGGGACTTCGGTTGCGTACCACGGGATTTCCGCGGCCATCGGGGTGGACCACTTGATCCTGATGACGGCTTCCTGGGCGAAGCCCTTGACGTTGGCGAAGAGGAACGCGGCGTCGTACTTCTCGGCGTAATCACCGCTCGCCTCCTCGGAGATCACCGACATGAAGTTGACCCCGGTCTCGCCGGCCGCCTGGCGCTGCGCGGCCGTCCTGAACACGAGCACCTCGAATCCCTGCGCTTCGAGCTCGTCCCGGACGCGGTCGAGGTAGCCAAGTGAATCGGCGCGGGTGAAGTCGCTGCCCCCGGACACCCCGTACAGCCGGATCCGGGGGTGGGTGTCAGGGGTGATGGGCAGGTTGTGCCGGGTGTCCTTGATCAGGGTCACCGTCTTGTCCGCGATGGCGGCAGCGATCGCCCGGTGCTCGGCACTGCCGACGACGGCGAGCGCCTTGGGGCCGGGCACGATGTCCTGGCGGGCTATTCGGTGCAGGCCCAGCGAGGCCTTGAGCGCCAGGACGCGTTCCAGCGCGTCCTGTAGACGTTGCTCGGTGATGATGCCGGTGCGGTAGCCGTCCAGCATGTAGGTGAAGTCCTCCTCCGGGTTGCGGAAGAACAGGAACATGTCGCAGCCGGCGGCGATGGCGGCCGGCACCAGGTCCCGGCGCTTCATGGCCTGGGTCAGGCCGATCATCTGGGAGGCGTCGGTCACGATCAGGCCGTTGAATCCCAGTTCGTCGCGAAGCAGGGTCTGCAGCAGCTCCGGGGACAGGGTGGCCGGCCGGATCTCGCCGTCGGGATGCCCGGGCGGTATTTTCTGGACAGTTCCGGGGCACCGATGTGGCCGACCATGATGGATTGGACGCCGTAGTCGATGAGTTCCCGGTAGACCTTTCCGTAGCTCTTGTCCCATTCGTCGGTCGACAAGGTGTTGTAGGAGGTCACGACGTGCTGGTCGCGCTCGTCGATTCCGTCGCCGGGAAAGTGCTTCATGGCGCACACCATGTTGTGTGCGGTGATGCCGTCGAAGAACTGTTTGGCGCGTTCGATGACGACCTCGGGGGTGTTGCCGAAGGCCCGGGTGGAGATGACCGTGTTGCGCCAGTTGTAGTGGATGTCGACGATCGGGGCGAACGCCCAGTTGCAGCCGATGGCATGGCATTCGGCGCCGGCCACGTGTCCCATGTCCCGGGCGATCGAGGTGTCGGGGTGCGACCCGGCCTGCAGGTGGGTGCAGACGAAGGTGCCGTCGTTGCTGCTGCCGAAGCCACCCATTTCCGGGTTCGACGCGATCAGCAGCGGAACCTTTGATTTCGACTGGGCGTAGCGGGCGTGCTCCTGGATCTCTGCGGCGTCTCCTGGGCGGTACCGCATGCCACCGACGTGGTATTTGTCCAGGATCTCGTCGAGGTATTGCGGGGTGAAAGCGTTGTTGTGGTTGATGAACAGCTGCCCGATCTTCTCTGCCAGGGTCATCGAGTCGATGGTGGCGTGTACCCAGTCGATGGCGTCCGGATCCAGGTTGAACGGCTTGGCGGACAGGTCGACCACGGCGGGCTCCTTCGATGATTCGGCGGACTTCCGGTGCGGATCACAGCATGACCCGGCCCGGACAGCAATCGTCTACCAGGAGCCCTTGGCCGGCGGAAAGGCCCTTGGAACTGCCGGACGCCGACTCTGCACCGGCCCGGTCGACGTCGGCATCGGGGCAGCAGCCCGCCGGGCCTGAGCTGCGCGCTGCGGTCCAGGTCGCGACGACGTCAGGGGTCTCCGTCGTGTCTGTGCACTGCCCGTCGGCCCTGCCCCGGCAAGCGACGCGAGGCAATGGACGGCCACCGATTGCCAGGCTCGAGGCAGTGAGGCGAGAGTGAACGCATGCCAGTTGACTCCGCGCCATTGACGCTGCACCCCGACCGGCTGCTGCCTGCGGACCCGAGGGTCCGCAGTATCGCCGCCCGGCTCTACCAGAGCGTCCAGCACCGCCCGATCATCTCCCCGCACGGGCACGTCGATGCTCGGCTTCTGCTGGAGAACAGGCCGTTCACCGACCCCACCAGTCTGCTGCTGCAACCCGATCACTACGTCACCCGACTGCTGCACGCCTCCGGGGTTCCGCTGGCCGATCTCGGGGTGGGTGAAGGCCCGCTGCCAGAGCCGCAGGCCCGCCGGGCCTGGCGGTTGCTGTGCGCGAACTGGCACATCTTCCGGGGCACCCCGGTCCGGTACTGGTTCGATACCGAACTGGGTGAGATCTTCGGTGTCACGGAGCGCCCGAGCGCCGACAACGCGGACCTGCTGTACGACCAGATCAACGACAAGCTGGCCGACGACGCCTTCCGCCCCCGTGCCCTGCTGGCCAGGTTCGACATCGAGGTGATGGCCACCACCGACGACCCCGCGGACGACTTGGCCGCCCACCTGGAGATCGCCCAGGACCCCACCTTCCCGACCCGGGTCATCCCGACGTTCCGACCCGACCGGTACCTGGAGCCCGGCCGGGTCGGCTGGATCGACGCCGTCCACGGACTGGGCGCCGCCGCCCAGGTCGATGTCGGCCAGTACGCCGGATACATCCGGGCGCTGGAGCAACGGCGGCGGTTCTTCATCACCCGCGGCGCCACATCCGCCGACCACAGCCACCTGGACTCCGCCACCACACCGCTGGAGCCGGCTGAGGCGCAACGCATCTACGACTCGGCGATCAGCGGCCGAGTCACCCCGGAGGAGGCCACCGCCTTCCGCCGGCACATGGTGCTGGAGATGGCCAGGATGTCGTGCGACGACGGTCTGGTCATGACTCTGCACCCGGGGGTGTACCGCAATCACCACCCGGCCACCCTCGCCCGGTACGGCGCGGACACCGGGCACGACATCCCGGTCGCGCTGGAGTACACCAAGTCGTTGCAGCCGCTGCTGGAGCGCTACGGTACCCACCCGAACCTGCACCTGGTGCTGTTCACCGTGGATGCCGACGTCTTCAGCCGGGAGGTAGCGCCGCTGGCCGGTTTCTACCCGGCTGTTTATGCCGGGGCCCCGTGGTGGTTCCTGGACAACCCGTCCGAGATCCGGTCGTTCCAGCATGCGGTCACCGAGATCGCCGGCCTGACAAAGCTTTCCGGCTTCATCGACGACACCCGCGCATTCTGCTCGATCCCGGCCCGGCACGACATGTCGCGCCGCCTGGACGCCGGGTTCCTGGCCGGGCTGGTCGCCGAACACCGGCTGGACGAGGACGAGGCCGCGGACAGCCTGGTCGGCCTGGTCACCGATCAACCACGAAAGGTGTTCAAACTATGACCGTCTCCACCGGGTCCACGGCATCCGGGGATGTCGCTGCCTCCGACCCCACAGGGAGGCTGTCCCGGGCCGGAAACGGTATCCGCGCCGCCGCACCCGTGCGGATCGTGCATCTCGGGCTGGGCAACTTCTTCCGCGCACACCAGGCCTGGTACACCGAGCGGGCGTCCGACGCGGCCGAGTGGGGGATCGCCGCCTTCACCGGCCGGTCAACCGAACTGGCCGAAGCGCTGACCGTCCAGGACGGCCTCTACACGCTGATCACCCGGGCCGCCGGGGGCGACTCCGGCCAGATCATGGCAAGCGTGTCGAAGGCCCATCCCGGGCCCGACACGGACGCCTGGCTCGGTTACCTGGCCGACCCACAGGTGCGGATCGTCACCCTCACCGTCACCGAGGCCGGGTACGTCCGGGCCGCGGGCGGAGGCCTGGACGCCGCGCATCCCGACATCCAGGAAGACCTGGCCGCACTACGCAGCGACCGCACCGCGCCGGTCCGCACCACCCCGGCCCGTTTGGTGGCCGGGCTGGCGGCCCGCCGTGCCACCAAGGCCGGCCCGCTGGCTGTGGTGTCCTGCGACAACGTGCCCGAGAACGGCGCCGCTGCCGCCCGCATGGTCAGCGGATTCGCCGCCCTGCTGGATCCCGCCCTGGCCGACTGGATCGCCGGCACCGTGTCGTTCGTCACCACCATGGTCGACCGGATCACCCCGGCGACGACCCAGGAAGACGTCGAGGCGGCCGCGTCGCTCACCGGCCGGGCCGACGCCGCGCCGGTCGTCACCGAGCCCTTCACGGAATGGGTACTGTCCGGGACGTTCCCGGCCGGCCGGCCGGCCTGGGAGGACGCCGGCGCCCGGTTCGTCGACGACATCACCCCGTTCGAGGAACGCAAACTCTGGCTGCTCAACGGAGCCCACTCACTGCTTGCCTACGCCGGTAGCGCCCGGGGACACCAGACCATCGCCGAGACGGTCGCCGACCCGGTATGCCGCGACTGGATGAAGCAGTGGTGGGCCGAGGCGTCGACGCATCTCAGCCTGCCCGAGCAGGACGTGGCGGCCTACCGGGACGCGCTGATGGAGCGGTTCGCCAACCCGCGGATCAGGCACTTACTGGCGCAGATCGCCGCGGACGGATCACAGAAGCTACCGATCCGGGTCCTGCCCGTACTCCGCCGCGAACGGGCGGGCGGCCGACTGCCGCTGGGTGCCTCACGGGTGGTCGCAGCGTGGGTGAACCACCTACGCGGGGCCGGCGCTCCGGTCACAGATGGGGCCGCGGAGCAGCTCATGGCCATGGCCGCCGGCTCGCTGGACACCGCTGTCAGCGCTGTCATCGGATTTCTGGACGACGACCTGGCCGCCGATGCGGCCGTGGTCGCAGCGGTGACGAAGTTGAGTCGGCAGCTGACCGCTGAGACAACACGGTCATGACCTGCCGTTGATCGTGCCCGCCTCTCGGTCGATCAGGCAGCCTGTGCGCCGGTCGTCAGCGAATCCGGTACCGATCCGGACGACATCCACGGTTGCGCCGTCGACGACATCGACGATTCACCCGGAAGGAAGTCCATCGATCAAAGCACCTCGGACGTGGTGGCCGGTAGGTCGGGCGTGACAGCCTCGCCCCTGGCCACCATCCCGGCCACGTCGGAGAGCGGGATCTCCCGCAGGATCAGGGACAGCACCACCGCGACACCGAGCACTGGCAACAGGTACCAGAACACCGGCGCCAGCGCGTTCGCGTAGCCGTCGACGATCGCCGAACGCAGCGGTTCGGCTGCGGCCTGCACCGAAGCGGGAACGAGGCGGTCGGGGGAGGTGAGTCCCGCCTGCGCAGCCAGCGCCGGCTGCGAAGCGACCGCGGCCGTGAGGTTGTCCGCCAGTCGGCTGGTGAACAGGGTGCCGAAGACCGCGACGCCCAGGGTCGCGCCGACTTCCCGGAAGTAGTTGTTGGTGGCCGTGGCGGTGCCGACGATGGTGGGGGACACCGCGTTCTGCGCGGCCAGCACGACGTTCTGCATGATCAGCCCGAGACCGGCGCCGAGGCAGAACACCATGGTGCCGACCACCCAGAGCGGGGTGCCGCCGGACAGCGTCGTCATCCAGGTCGTCGCCCCGCCGATCACCAGCACGCCTGCGGTCAGGAAGACCTTGTACCGCCCGGTGCGGGAGACCAGCGTGGCGGAACTCTGAATGGTGAGAATGATGCCGGCGACCATCGGCACCATGAGCAATCCGGAGCCGGCTGCCGACAGGCCCGAGCTCATCTGCAAGAAGGTCGGCAAGAAGGCGATGGCCGCGAACATCCCGAGCCCGACGATCGCGCCGAGAGCGGTCGCCACGACGAAGGTCCGGTTCTGGAACAGCGACATCGGGATAATCGGCTCGGACGCCCGCAGTTCGACCCGGACCAACACTCCGACCGCGAGCACGAAGGTCGCCAACAGGGCGAGCGTGGGCGCCGCCGTCCAGCCCTGACTGCCGGCAAGGTCCGCGAACAGGATCAACGAGGTGGTGGCCACCGACAGCACGACGATCCCAGCGTGGTCCAACGGTGCGGCAGAGCGCTTGCGCGGCAGTGTCAGGGCGAACCAACCGATGGTCAGCGCTGCGACGCCGACGGGCAGGTTGATCCAGAAGCACCACCGCCAGCCCAGACCCGTCGTGTCGGTGAAGAAGCCGCCCACCAGCGGGCCGGCCACCGCGGACAAGCCGAACAGCACACCGAGCGGCGCCATGTACCTGGCTCGCTCCCTGGCCGGCACGATGTCGGCGATGATCGCCTGCGACAGGATCATCAGCCCGCCGCCGCCCAGACCCTGCACCCCCCGCCAGGCGACGAACCAGGCGAAGTTTGGGGAGAGGGCGGCTCCTGCGCTGGCCGCCGTGAACAACGCGATCGCGAGCAGGAACAGTGTGCGGCGGCCCCACAGGTCGCCGAACTTTCCGTAGACCGGCATCACCAGCGTGCTGGCCAGCAGGTAGGCGGTGGTCACCCACGCCATGTGCGACACGCCGCCCAGCTCGCCGACGATCGTCGGCATCGCCGTGGACACGATCGTCTGGTCCAGGCTGGCGACCAGCATGCCGGCCAGCAACGCGGCGAAGATCAACCGGATCCGGCGCCTGGTCAGGACGATCGGGGCGGTGCTGGTGGCGGGCGACATGGAACTCCTCGGGGGCAGCAGGCGGTGAGCAGCGTCGGACGTCCGACCGCTGCCGGGGCAGTGGTGTCAGATCGTCCGTGGTGCCGGCAGTCCGGCGGCCAGCACGTCCCAGGCCTGGTCGACCAACTCCGGGAGCGAGGTGCGGAAGCCGGCGGCCAGCCACCGGTGCAGCGATGTCCGCATCACCGCGCTCTGGACCGCCGCCAACAACGTCGGGTAGACGTCGACGTCCGGCCGGGTACCGGTCCGCTCGCCGATCGCCTCGGCCAACACCCGCTCCGTCTCACCGAAGGCCGACCCGAGCCGGGCGGCGAGCAGGGGATGGGCGTCGACGACCTGCATCCGCAGGCGCCACAAGTCGGTGTCCTCCGCCATCTGCGCGGCCCGCTCCCGCAACACGGTCCGCAGTGCCAGCAGCGCTGATTCGTGCGACGGCCGAGCCGCGAAAGCGACTGCAAGACTGCCCGATGACGACGGATCGACCCCGAGTATCGCGTCTTCCTTGCTGGCGAAGTAGTTGAAGAAAGTTCGCTGGGACACCTCTGCCCGATCGACGATGTCGTCCACCGACACACTTTCCAGGCCGCGTTCTGCGACAAGGTGCAGCGCGGCGAGGTGCATCGACTGGCGGAGAGCGACCTTCTTGCGCTCTCGAAGCCCGGCTGTCATGGAGCAAGCGTAGCAGATTAGTGCACCAACTGCACAAATGCAGTAACTGCACGAATAAACGCGCCATTGAGTGGCACGCCCGGTGGGCGTCCCTACGGCACGGGTCCACGGTGGACGTTCTTCCCGCTGAACGGAGGCGCCTAGCTGCGCCGCTGGCACGGCCCCTGATGACGAAGAGGACATCGAATGCAACGCATCGCCTTCAACGACGGATGGCAGACCCGACCGCATGCCAACTTCTTCGCGGAGATGGTCGGCGCGAGCCAAGCCTGGCAGGAGGTCCGGCTACCGCACGACGCCGGCCTGAGCGCGGTGCGGGACCCATCGGTGGGATCGGCCACCGGCTACCTCCCGGGCGCGGTGCACGAGTACCGCAAAATCTTCGACGTTCCCCCCGAATACGGCAACCGGCATGTTGTCGTCGAGTTCGAGGGCGTCAATCGCCGGTCGATGATCTATGTCAACGGCAGCCTGGCAGCGAATCAGGCGACGGGTGAGAGCCGATTCACCGTCGTCCTCGACGACCACCTCCGCTTCGGCCGGGCCAACGAGATCCGGGTCGTCTGCCGGAGCCACAAGGATTCACGCTGGTACGCCGGCGTGGGCATCCACCGCCCGGTCAACCTCCTCGTCGGGCCGGAGCTGCACCTGGCAGTGGACGGCATTCGCGTGACCACGCTGGAAGCGGATCCCGACTACGCGCTCGTCGAGGTGCGGGCCATCGTCGAACAGCTCGGCCGATTCGTCGCCGCAGCCGGCCTCGCGATCGACATCACCGCACCGGACGGCGCGGTCGTCGTGCGCGCCGCCGTCCCGGTCAGCGTGATCCCCGGCGAGCCGGCCGTGGTGCGGCAGCGCCTGCTGGTGCCGGCGCCCCAGCTCTGGGGGCCCGACAGTCCGGCCCTGTACAAGGTGACCGTTGCACTGCAGCAGGGCTCGACCGCCGCCGACGACGCGTCGGTGGTTTTCGGCATCCGGATGCTGCAGGTCGACCCCGTACGGGGTCTACGGATCAACGGCACCGCCGTCACACTGCGCGGCGCGTGCGTCCATTCGGACAACGGAATTCTGGGTGCCGCCGCGATCGACCGGGCCGACGAACGGCGGGTCGAACTGCTGCAAGCGGCGGGATTCAACGCGATCCGCAGCGCCCACAATCCCATCAGCCGGGCGATGCTCGACGCCTGCGACCGGCTGGGCGTCCTCGTGATGGACGAGGCCTACGACATGTGGACCGAAAGCAAGTCCGACTTCGACGCCGCGCTGGACTTCCCCGATTGGTGGGAGCGTGACCTGGAGGCGATGGTCGCCAAGGACGTCAATCACCCGAGCGTCATCTTCTACTCGATCGGCAACGAGATCCCCGAGCTCGGCACGGCGCGGGGAGCCGCCTGGTCACGGCGGCTGGCCGAGAAGGTGCGCGCACTGGACGACACCCGGCTGATCACCAACGGGATCAACGGGATGCTCGCGGTCATCGGCGAGGCGAAGGCCCAGGCGGACGCTGACGGCGGCATCAACACCATGATGACCGACATCCCTGGCTTCATGACGAAGCTCTCGGCCTCGACCCTGGTGGGCGACCGGACTGCCGAAGCGTTCAGCACGCTCGACGTCGCCGGGATGAACTACATGGAAGCCCGCTACGAGGCAGACCGGGCGGCGTTCCCGCACCGGGTCATCGTCGGGACCGAGACCTACGCGGAGAAGATCGACCTGTTGTGG
>CAXTBG010000016.1:39229-73407 GCA_964242105.1 uncultured Nakamurella sp.
TGCGCTCGGCGGCCGGACCGGTGCGGCTGGCCGCGACCGCGGATCGGGCGGCGATCCGCTCCGACGACACCGATCTCGCCTACCTCGATCTCCGGCTGACCGACGAGACCGGCACGGTGTGCCTCGGCGTGGACCGGCAGCTGAGGGTGGCGGTTGCCGGACCCGGTGTGCTGCAGGCGTTCGGGAGTGCGGCCCCCTCCACGGTCGAGTCGTACCAGGATGACGTGCACACCACCTTCGACGGCCGGGCGCTCGCTGTCGTTCGCCCGACCGGCGCCGGCACCATCACGGTCACCGTGTCGGCAGACGGCTGCGAGCCGGTGCACGTGGCCATTGCGGCCGGTTGAGCGGTGACGGCGAGTCGTGGGGGGTCGCAACTCCTGCCACACAGGCCGATGGCGCCGATCCGTCTTGCTGCCGAACCGCCGAAGGTCCCCACCGCAGCGCGGTGGGGACCTTCGGCGACGAACGATGCTGCTTCTAGCGGCTGGCGCCACTGCCGATCTCGAGCGAACCCTGGCCGGCGTGATCGGTGTACTCGATGACACCGGTTTCGTCCGCGGGGCTGAGCGTGCCCTTGACGGCGAGCCCAGCCGAACCCAGCTGGTTCATCCGCTTGGGCACCGGAGCGCCCTGGTAGGCCAGCGGGATCGGGTGACCGTGCGAGTCGACCGGACCGAGGGGCTGGTGAACCTCGACGAACTCACCGTGCGGCAGACGCTTGATGATGCCGGTCTCGATGCCGTGCTCGAGGACGTCACGGTCGGAGTGCTGGAGACCGAGGCAGATCCGATAGGTCACGATGTACGAGATGACCGGCACCACGATGAGCCCGATGCGACCGACCCACGTCATGACGTTCAGCGAGATGTCCAGCTTGAGCGCGAACAGGTCGTTCGCGCCGTTGATCAGGTTCAGGATGTAGAACCCGAGGAACGCCGCACCGAGCGAGGTCCGCACGGGCACGTCACGCGGACGCTGCAACAGGTTGTGCATCGCATTGTCCTTGGTGAACGCCTTCTCGATGAAGGGGTAGCTCATCACCAGCATCATCAGCACCGTCGCACCGCCGATGGCGGGGAAGAAGACGGCCGGGACCATGTAGTGCCCGAACAGGTTGCGGATCTCCCACGCGGGCCAGACCCGGACCATGCCGTCCAGGAAGCCCATGTAGAAGTCCGGCTGAACGCCGGCCGAGACCTGCGACGGGTTGTACGGCCCGAGATTCCAGATCGGGTTGATCTGGAAGATGCCGGCCAGCAGGGCGATCACACCGGTGACGACGGCGAAGAAGCCACCGCCCTTGGCCGCGAAGGTCGGGAGGACCCGGACGCCCACGACGTTGTTCTCGGTGGCACGCGGCCCAGGGAACTGGGTGTGCTTCTGGAACCAGACCAGCGCGACGTGCACGGCGATCAGAGCCAGGATCAGACCCGGGATGACCAGGATGTGCAGCGAGTAGAACCGGCCGATGACGATCTCGCCGGGGTAGTCGCCGCCGAAGACCGCCCAGTGCGCCCAGGTCCCGATGACGGGGATGGACAGGATGAACGCCGACACGGCGCGGAGGCCGGTACCCGACAGCAGATCGTCAGGCAGCGAGTAGCCCAGGAAGCCCTCGGCCATGCCCAGCACCAGCAGCACCACGCCGATGATCCAGTTGGCCTCGCGCGGCTTGCGGAATCCTCCGGTGAAGAAGATCCGCATCATGTGCAGCATCATCGACCACATGAAGATCAACGCGGCCCAGTGGTGGATCTGCCGTACCAGCAGTCCGCCGCGGACCTCGAACGACAGGTCGAGCGTCGACTTGTAGGCCATCGACATGGGGATACCGCGGAGCTTGTCGAACACGCCGTTGTAGACGGTCTCGCCCATGGAGGCGTCGAAGAACAGGGTCAGGTACACGCCCGACAGCAGCAGGATGAGGAACGAGTACAGCGCGACCTCGCCCAGCATGAACGACCAGTGCGTGGGAAAGACCTTGTTCATCGCCGTGCGGAGTGGGCGCGCACCGTGGTACCGGACGTCCGCTCCGTCGAGCCCGGCGTTGAGCAGTTGGTTGCTCTTCTTCTTGGTGCGCGTGGTGAGACTGCTCATCAGACTGAACTTCCTTTCGGGTGCGATCCTCTGTTGAATCTGCCCTGATCTGACTCCCAGAAGCCCGGCCCGACCGGTTCCACGAAATCACTCTTGGCGACGAAGTACCCCTGCGCGTCCAGTTCGATCGGAAGCTGCGGCAACGGTCGCGCCGCAGGCCCGAAGACCGGCTTTGCGCCGTCGAACACATCGAACTGCGACTGGTGGCAGGGGCACAGGATGCGGCCGGTCTGCTGTTCGTACAGCGAGACCGGGCAACCCACGTGCGTGCAAATCTTCGAGTAGGCGTAGTAGTCGCCGTACTCGAATCCGTCCTGGCCGTTGCGGATCTGCACCTTGGACCCTGGTCGGAGGCGGAACAACATGACGGGGGAGTCGGAGGCCTTGGTGCCACCGGCCACCCCCGGGTAGACGGTGACCAGCCCGCCGGCGTCGACGTCCGACGGACGGACCGGGGTGCCGTCGAGTTGGGTGAGCCGGACCTTCTTGTCCCCGTCCGGCCGCCACAGCGTGACCCAGAGATCAGACTCCGAGCCCTTTGCCCACGGGTTCTTGATGAAGCTGCCCAGGACCGGCACCAGGATGGCGAGCCCGAGTACGCCACCGGACATCGCCAACGCGGTCTTGAGGATGCCGCGCCGCTTGACCAGGCCCATCTTGTCGACGGTGTCGACGACCTCCGCGCCCAGGGTGCGGCGGTCCACCTCGTCGGACATGCCTTCGTGACGTTGCTGGACGGCGACCTCGTGCGGCGCGATCTTCTTGGCCAGCGCGATGACGCCGATGCCGAGGAAGAGGATGCAACCGCCCAGCGTGATGCCGATCAGCGGGGTGAACAGCGCGTACAGCACCTGCTTGTTGCCGTCGTAGGCGGTCTGATAGCCGGCCGGCCAGAAGATGTAGACGCCGATGAGGGCGAGACCGAACAGCGCCGACAGGACGAACCACTTGGCGACGCTGCGCTCGGCGCGCCGATCCGCCGGCGAGCCGGGGATGTAGCGCTCGCCGTACTCGACCAGATCAACACCGTCCAGGGCGGCGCCGAGCCGGGCCAACTCCTCCTTGGACATGTTGCGCATCTCGTCGTCGGACGGCGGGTTGATCCCGTGCGTGCTCATGCTCGTGCTCCCATCCACAGCGTGAGAGCGACCAGCGCACCCATGCCGATCAGGAACGCGGCCAGGCCTTCAGGAGCGGGACCGAAGCCACCCAGGTCGTACCCGCCGGGATCAACCGTGCTCTTGCTGTTCTGCACGTAGGTGATGATCGCCTTCTTCTCGGTCGGCGTGAGCTGACCGTCGGAGAACTGCGGCATGTTCTCCGGGCCGGAGAGCATGGCCGCGTAGATCTGGGCGTCGGTCGCCTGGTCGAGGCTCGGGGCGTACTTGCCCTGCGAGAGTGCGCCGCCCTGGCCCGTGAAGTTGTGGCACGAAGCGCAGTTCAGCCGGTAGAGATCGGCGCCCTTCGCCAGGTCGGCGCGGTTCTGCAGGACGGTGTCGGAGCACGTGGCAGCGCACGGTACCGCCGGGCCGCCACCGGTGGACTCGATGTAGGCGCCGAGGTCGCTGATCTGCTCCTCGTTGAACAGCGGCTGCTTGCGAGGGCTCTGCGCCCCCTGCTGGGCGAGCGGCATCCGGCCGGTGGAGACCTGGAAGTACACGGCCGCCTGGCCGACACCGACCAGCGACGGACCGCGGCCTTCCACACCCTGCAGGTTGGCGCCGTGGCAGGTGATGCAGGTGTTGCCCTCGAACAGCTCTCGGCCCTTGGCGATGTCGGCGGCATTCGCCGTGTCGGCCGAAGCGGTCTGTGCGTGCGGCTGCAGCGCGGTGTAGACGACGCCCATCGTGAGGAGGGCGAACAGCAATGCCAGCCCACCGGTGATGCGGCGGATGGTCTTGGACCGGCTCATGCGGGGCACCTCGTACTTCTGTCGCGAAGGGTGTGGAGGTAGTACGACGGGGAGGACCCCGTTGGATGCAGCGTCATTGCACGAGGTAGATGGTGAAGAACAGCCCGATCCACACCACGTCGACGAAGTGCCAGTAGTACGACACGACGATGGCGCTGGTGGCCTGGGCCGGGGTGAACTTGGAGAGCTTCGTCCGGCCCAGCAGGATGACGAAGCCGATCAGTCCGCCGATGACGTGCAGGCCGTGGAAGCCGGTGGTCAGGAAGAAGACCGTGCCGTAGGCCGACGAGGAGAAGGTCGTGCCGTCCACCACCTGGGTGTGGTACTCGTTCGCCTGCCCGAGGACGAAGACCGCGCCCATGATCAAGGTGAGCAGATACCACTTGCGCAGCCCGAAGACGTCTCCGCGTTCCGCCGCGAACACACCCATCTGACAGGTGATCGACGAGGCCACCAGGATGATCGTGAAAGTCAGCGCGTAGGGGACGTTCAGCTCGGTCGGCTTGGTCGGCCACTCGCCGGTGGTGTTGGTCGCCTTGGCCGTGAAGTAGATGCCGAACAGGCCGGCGAAGAACATCAACTCGCTGGCCAGCCAGACGATGGTGCCGACGCTCACCATGTTGGGTCGGTTCAGCGTGTGGATGCGGGAACTGATCGCGGGGGGCCCTGACCGGCCGGTCGCTGTGGTCACACCATGGATTATGGACTGCTCCACCGACAGATGTCGGGGCGGGTCGGGCCAAACACGCAGGTTTCTCCGACCGAATCCACATCGTTGCAGGTCAGGGTAGGCAGCTTAGTTTTACAGCTTGTAAAAATTGGCTGCCGTCGGCGCGCCGACACGCCGGTGTCGCGGCCCTACCGACACGCACACCGACGCCCCCGCGGGTACCTCTACGATCGGCAGGTCAGCGATCGCCCGCAGCTCGTCCCGGTACAGAGGCGGAACTCTCCCCATGAGCAACCCAGTCGTCGTGGTCTACAGCCACCGCCAGGATGTCCGAGAACGCATCATGACGGCCGTCGGGCGCCGGCCGGCACCGGACGTCGGGCGCATCGACTTCCTCGAGTGCGCTTCGGTGGCGGAGGTGCTGATGGCGATCGACGACGGGGTGGCGGCGCTGGTGATCCTGGACGGCGAGGCGCAGCCCACCGGCGGCATCGGCATCTCCCGGCAGATCCACCAGGAGGCAAAAACGATCCCGCCGATCATCCTGACCGTGCGGCGCGCCGCCGACCGGTGGCTGGCCACCTGGGCCAGGGCCGACGAGATCCTCGTCCACCCGCTCGACCCGGTGACCGCCGCGGAGACCGTGGCCTCGCTGCTTCGCCGACTACCGGCCCCGGCCGGTGCGGCGGCCGCGGGCTCGGCCTGAGTGGTGCCCGATGTGGCGGTCCCCGACAGCTGGCCGGCGGTCCTGACGACCCTGCTGGAGCCCGCGGACCTGACCTCCGCGCAGGCCGCCTGGGCGATGGACCGGATCATGTCCGGCGAGGCCACGGCCGCGCAGGTGGCCGGGTTCGCCATCGCACTGCGCGCCAAGGGGGAAACGGCGCAGGAGATCTCAGGGCTGGCCGCTTCGATGCTGGCGCACAGCCTGCCCGTTTCCGTCCCTGGCCGCACGGTGGACATCGTGGGAACCGGCGGGGACCGGTCCAACACGGTCAACATCTCCACCATGTCGGCCATCGTGGTGGCGGCGGCCGGGGCGACCGTGGTGAAGCACGGCGGCCGCGCCGCGTCCAGCCGGTGCGGCGCGGCCGACCTGCTGGAGGGCCTCGGCATCCCGATCCTGCTCGGGCCGGATGCAGTGGCCCGCACCGTTGCCGAGGTGGGCATCGGCTTCTGCTTCGCGCAGGTCTACCACCCGTCCATGCGGTTCGCCGGCCCGTCCCGGCGCGAGCTGGGCATCCCGACCTTCTTCAATCTCTTGGGGCCGCTCACCAATCCGGCCCGCCCCGCTGCGTCGGCGATCGGATGCGGCAACCCGGCGATGGCACCGGTGATCGCGGGGGTGTTCGCCCAGCGGGGCGCCGAGGTTCTGGTCTTCCGCGGCGACGACGGACTGGACGAGCTGACCACCACCACGACGTCGTCGGTCTGGGTGGTCAAGGACGGTGCGGTCACCACGGCATCGGTCGACCCGGCCCGACTGGGGATTGCCGCGGCGCGGCCCGCGGATCTCGTCGGCGGCGAGGTCGCGTTCAACGTCGCCGTCGCGCGGCGGCTGTTCGACGGCGCTGCGGGGCCGGTCCGGGACGCCGTCCTGCTCAACTCGGCCGCTGCTCTGGCGGTGCACGCCGGCCTCGGGCCCGACCTCGAGGCAGACCTGGAGACCGGCCTCGGCCGCGCTGCGATGGCCCTCGACTCGGGCGCCGCAGCCGGCCTGCTGGACCGCTGGGCCGAGGTGGCCGGCAAGCTGGCGTGAGTCGGCCGCGGTCCGCTTCCCGGCCCGGCGCCCTCAGTCCTGCAGGCCGATCGAGAACGCGTCGGCGGTGTCCCGCTGGGAGTAGGAGCGGAAAGCGATGTGGGTGACGGTGCGCGTCACGCCGGCCACCTTCGACAGGTGGCCGGGGATCAGGTCGGCGATACCGGCGTGGTCCGACGCCGAGACGACGGCGACCAGATCGACATCGCCGGCGCACGAGTAGACCTGGTCGACGCCGGGCAGGTCGGCGATGGCCTGAGCCGCGTCCTCGATGCGGTCCGCCTGGACATCGATCATCACGATTGCCGTCACCATGGGCGTTCTCCTTGTCGAGGTGCTGGGCCGCTCCTGTCGCGAATGCTAGGCCACGACGAGCCGGGGAGACCGGTGCGCACCAGGTCGACGGCGGCCATGAACGGACGCCAGCGGCCGGCCCCCCTGGCCGGGCTGTGCCAGGGCTGCGTCGTGCGCACCAGCCGGGTGCCGGGCGTGTCCACCCAGCGCAGCAGCGTCGCGGTTTCCTCCGCGCTGGCGCCGGGCAGTGCGCCGCCGCGCGGGAGCACCGTCTCGGCTGACGCGACCAACCAGTCGACGACCGGCATTGGGTCCACCCCGCGCCGTGCCCGGCCGGCTGCGGCCAACCGTCCGTACCGGATGACGGCGAGCTCCCAGCCGCCACCCCCGTCGGGCCGGGCGCCGACGAGTTCCTCGATGCCGGCGAACGACCCGAGTCGCTGCCGACGGTCGACCGCGTCGGCCAGCACCGACAGCCGGTCCCGCAGCCGGGCAGCCTGGTCGAACCGGCCCTGCCGGGACAGCCGCTCCAATTCGACGCGCAGCCTGGAGAGCACCTCGTCCGACGACCCGGCGATCAGGTCGGTGATGCGGCGCGGGTGCGCGGCATAGCTGTCGATGTCCTCCCGGCCCGCGCAGGGCGCGCCGCAGCGACCCAGCTCGGCCAGGGCACACGGCGATCCGGCCGGCCGGCGCGACAGCCGCTGGCCGCAACGGCGGATGCGGACCACCTCCTGCAGCGCCTCGACGGCCGTGGTGGCAGCCGCCCTGGACGAGAAGGGGCCCAGCGACCCTGCCGGATCGGGCGGCGGACTGGCGACGATGCTCAGCCGGGGGAACGCCTCTCTGGTCAGCACCACCCAGAGGACCTTGCCGGGCGAGCGGGACCGGCGGTTGTATTTCGGCTGGTGGATGGCGATCATCCGTTGCTCCCGGACGTGCGCCTCCAGTGCGTGCGCGCACTCGACGTGGTCCACCCGCTCCGCCAGGGTCAGCATCTGCTTGATCCGACTGCGGGTCTCCCCGGCGCCGAAGTACGACCGCACCCGTTGCCGAAGATTGCCCGACGTGCCCACGTACAGGATCTCCTCGGAGGGGCCCCGGAACAGGTAGACACCTGGCGCCGCCGGCAGCGCGTCGGCCAGCGTCCGCTTCCGACGCCGCTCCGGTGAGACATCCCTGGACAGCTGCTGCAGCTCGGTCAGGCTCTGCACGCCCAGCGGGCCGAGCCGCTCGAACAGGGCATGCAGCACGTGCACCGTCGCCCTGGCGTCGGTCAGTGCCCGGTGGTCGGGCGTGACCGGGGACCCCAGCAGCGGCGCCAGCAGGCCGAGGCGGACGCTCGGCGCCTCCTCGCGGGTCAGCACGCGCCGGGCGAGCTGGACCGTGTCGACCACCGGATTCCCCGGCCACGGCAGGCCTTGCCGCCGGCACGCGGCCTTGAGGAAGCCGACGTCGAACCGGGCGTTGTGGGCCACCAGCACGGACCCGCGGATGAACTCGAGGAACGACGGCAGCACGGCGCCGATGGCCGGGGCGTCGTAGACCATCGCGTCGGTGATCCCGGTCAGCATCACGATCTGCGGCGGGATGGCGCGCCCGGGGTCGACCAGGGTGGCGAACTCTCCCAGGACGTCGCCGCCGCGCACCTTGACGGCACCGAACTCGGTGATCGAATCCTCGGCCGCCGATCCACCCGTGGTCTCCAGGTCGACCACCACGAAGGTCACCTCACGCAGCGGATCGCCCAGCTCGTCGAAGCTGTGCTGGCCGGTCGCCAGCGCTGGAATGCCCACGAACCGGACGCTAGGGCAGGGCACCGACAGCCCGGTCCGGCCGCACAATGGCGGTCATGGACACACCGCCCGAGCTGCCGGTCGCTGTGCGGACGACCCTCGTGCAGTGGGCGGCCGAGACCCTCGGGCAGATGCCGGCCGCGCAGGTTCCGCCGGCGCTGGCCAGGGTCGCCCGGTTCACCCCGGCCAAGCGGGCCCGGCTGGGCGCCACAGCCCTCGCCGCGGCCCTGCAAGCGGACCCGGCCTTCCGAGCTGCCGTGGCCGACCGGGTGCGGACGCAGGAACTCGTTCCTGCCCAGGGGCACGCCGACCCGGTTCGGGCCGCGGCCACCGCCCATCTGCTGGGGCTGCCGGACGCACCGGACCTGCTGGCCGCGGTGGCCGGGACCCCTGAGCGCGGGTCCTCGCCCGAGCTGGCGGACCTGCGCCGTTCCGTCCGGGTGCTGCAGCGCGACCTGGCCAGGGTGACCGCCGAGCGGGACGCCGCGGTCTCCTCGGCGACCGCCGGCGGTGCGGCCGAGGTGGACAAGCTGCGGCAACGGCTGCGGGATCAGGGCACCCGTCTCCGGGCGGCGGAGCAGACGGCGACCACGGTGGAGCGCGCGGCCCAGGAACGGGCGGAGCAGCTGCAGGACCAGGTCCGGGAGCTGACCGACGAGGTGGTGCAGTGGCAGGAGAAGGCGCTGGCGGCCACGGGCCGAGCCGACCGGGCCCAGGAGTCGCTCGGCCGGGCGCGGGACGCCGCCGGTGTGCAGCGGGCGGCCGCCGACCGCCGGCTGGACCTGCTGCTGACGACGGTGGAGGGTGCCGTCAGCGGGCTCCGCCGCGAGTGGAGCCTGGCCGGTGGCGGGCCGGACCCGGCGGACGTGGTGGCCGCGGGCCTGCCCGGAACAGCCCGGCCACCGGAGTCGACGGGGGAGCCGTCACGTCTGCACTCGTGGTTGGTGCTGCCCGCCGCCCACCTGGTGGTCGACGGTTACAACGTCACCAAGACCGGCTATCCGGAGCTGACGCTGGCGCAGCAGCGGGATCGGCTGGTGCGTTCGCTCGGCGCCCTGGCGGCGCGCACATCCGCGGACATCACGGTTGTCTTCGACGGTTCCGGAGTCATCGTGCCGGCCGCGCCCCGGCGGGGGGTCCGCGTCCTGTTCTCGCCCTCCGGGGTGATCGCCGACGACCTGATCCGCGACCTGGTCGAGGCCGAACCGGTCGGCCGGGTGGTGGTTGTGGTCAGTTCGGACCGCGAGGTCGCCGAAGGCGTGCGGCGCCGCGGGGCACGGACCGCCGGTGCCCCGGTGCTGCTCGGCCTGCTCGGCTGACGCACTGCGGGACCTCGTCGGAGGCGACTGTCGGTGCCTGTCCCTAGGTTCTCGAGTACACCGACCGGACCGACCGGCGGTGGACGAAGGAGACTCGAAGATGCACATCGATTGCGACAGCTGCACGGTTCGGGGCGCGGCGTGTTCGGGTTGCGTGGTGACGGTGTTGCTGGGCATGCCGCACTCCGGTGTGGAGTGGGACGACACCGAGCAGCGCGCCGTCGGGGCGCTGGCCGCGGTCGGCCTGGTCCCACCGCTCCGGCTGGTCCGCGCAGTCGACCAGCCGATCCGGGAGGCGGGCTGAAGTGCTTTGTTGGCGTGAGATATGTCACTCTGCGCAACCAGCGGCCCGGTCGAGCGAGCGTGTGACGCCTGCTGACGCTCTCTTCAGCGCTAGAAGTCAACGGAGCGAAGGCATCGCGTAAAGGCCCGAGTGGACGCGGCCGTGTCCTTCTCGTAACCTGACCGAGATCTTCTGCGGTGGTCGCCAGTCCGGTGGCCTGGGAGATCACGCCGAATCGGAGCTGCTTTCCCAGCACCGAACCGAGGACCCAGGTTCCATTGGGGTGAATCCCGCCGTCGCACGCGAACGGTGGGTAGGGCTACTTCCTGGCCCGAATCCGTCAGCTAACCCGGTAGGCGTCGAGGAGGAAAGGCGCCTCACCTTGGCGACGCTTGTCCATGTTTTGCGCGCCCGGAAGTTCCGCAGGACCAGAGTCCTGGTCTCCGGTGTGGCGATCACGCTCGGCGCGTCGCTGCTGGGAACGTTGCCCGCACAGGCGGCGCCCGATCCCACCGCACCGACCTCCTCCACCGACGCGAAGGCCGCCTGGCAGAACAGCAGCCACCTTGCGGAGATCGCCAGCGAGCAGCTCAACGGTGCGAAGGAAGCCCAGGTCACAGCGCGGTCGAACGCCAAGAAGGCGGCCGCTGACCTGACCGCCGCCAAGAACACGGTGACGAGCACGGCCAGGACCGCAACTGCCGCCGGCGCCGTCGTGGCGTCATATCAGGGCAAGCTCGACGCCTTCGCCAACGCCAGCTTCCGCGGGGCGCAGCTCAGCCAGCTCAGCGTGATGCTCACCGCCAAGTCCGCGGAGGACTTCCTCGACGAGTCGACGGTGATCAACCGCGTCGCGCAGGACACGCAGCACACCCTGGACGACGCCGTCGCTGCCAAGGACGCCGCGGCGAAGGCCAAGACCCGGGCAGAAGCCGCCGCCGTCAGTGCGTCGCAGGCCAAGACGGCGGCAGACCGGGCGGCCACCGCCGCGTCCGCCGCCACCGCCACCGCGCAGGCCAAGAAGGCCGAACTCGACAAGGCCGTCTCGACCTACCAGGCGCTGTACGACAAGTTGTCCGCACAGGAGAAGGCCGCGGCCAAAGCCGCCGCCGAGAAGGCCCGTCAGGAATCGCTCGCCGCTGCGGCCGCTGCAGCAGCCCAGCAGCAGGCCGACGCCGACGCCGCCGCGAAGGCGCAGGACGACGAGGAAAGCGCCGCCAGCGCTCTCGCGGCTGCCGCCGACCCGGAAGACACCGACCAGCCGGCCGGGCAGGCGTCTGCCGGCGCGGCGGCGCAGGCTGGCGCGGCGACGGCGCCCGTAGCCGCCGAGGGCGGTGACTCGGCCGGCGCCATCGCTGCGGCGGCCGCGAAGACGAAGATCGGTTTCGCCTACACCTACGCCGGCGACGGCCCGGACGCCTACGACTGTTCCGGCCTGACGACCTGGGCGTGGGCCCAGGCCGGCGTGAGCATCCCGCGGGTGAGCTACGAGCAGGCCAACTTCCCGCAGGTGCCGCTGGATCAGCTGCAGCCCGGCGACCTGGTGACCTATTACTCGCCGGTCAGCCACGTGGCCATCTACGTGGGTGGCGGCATGGTGGTCAGCGCGGCGGACGAGGCGCTCGGCATCGTCTACGTTCCGGTCGACCGCGGTGGGCCGGATCCCACCGGACACCGCGTGCCCCGCGGCTGACGCACGACACCCCATGCGGCGCACCCCGGCGCCGGGTGACGGACCACCATCCCGGCGCGACGCACCACTGAGGCCGCGCGGCGGATCAGGCTTGACGTGTGACCACCCGATCCCGGTGCGACGCATCACGCCCGCCGCGAGGCGCACCACTGAGGCCGTACGGTGCGAGACTGTGCGCCGTGCGTCCCACCCTGCTGCTGACCAACGACTTCCCACCGCGGGCCGGAGGCATCCAGTCCTACGTGCAGGCGTTGGCCCAGCGGATGCCGCCGGACGACCTGGTCGTGTACGCCCCGGCCTGGCCCGGGGCGGAGGAGTTCGACGCCCGTCAGGCGTTCGAGGTGGTCCGGCACCCAGGGTCGCTGATGCTCCCGGTTCCCTCCGTCGCCCGGCGGGCCACCCAACTCGTCCGGAGCCGCCGCCTGGAGGCGGTCTGGTTCGGCGCAGCAGCGCCGCTCGCGCTCCTCACGCCCACCCTGCGGCGGGCCGGCGCCTGCCGTGTGGTGGCCAGCACCCACGGCCACGAGGTCGGGTGGTCGATGCTGCCGGGTGCGCGCCAGGCCCTGTCCGCGATCGGCCGCGAGGTGGACGTTGTCACCTATGTCAGCAGCTACGCCCGGCACCGGATCGCCGCAGCGCTCGGCCCGCTGAGCGCGCTGGAGTACCTCCCACCCGGTGTGGACACCAATCTTTTCCGGCCGGATCCGGCCGCGCGGCAGCGGGTGCGGGCCGCACTGGAGCTCGGCGACCGTCCGACCGTCGTCTGCGTCTCCCGGTTGGTCTCCCGCAAGGGTCAGGACATGCTCGTCCGCGCACTGCCCGAGGTGCGCCGCTGCATTCCTGACGCCGTGCTGCTGCTGGTCGGTGACGGGCCGCATCGCGCCGGCCTGCAGCGGCTGGTCGAGGCGCGGCAACTCACCGGGTCGGTCGTCTTCACCGGGTCGGTGCCCTGGGCGGAGCTGCCCGCGCACTATGCGGCCGGCGACGTGTTCGCCATGCCGTGCCGGACCCGCGGCGCCGGTCTGGACGTGGAGGGCCTCGGCATCGTCTTCCTGGAGGCGTCGGCGACCGGTCTGGCGGTCGTCGCGGGAGACTCCGGCGGTGCCCCCGAGACCGTCCTGCCGGAACAGACGGGCCTGGTGGTGGACGGCACCGATGGTGCCGACGTCGCCGCGAGCCTGATCCGGCTGCTCGGCGATCCGGGAACCGCCGCCCGCTGGGGGAGCGCCGGCCGGGAATGGGTCACCGGGCGGTGGAACTGGCAGCGTTCGGCCGACCGGCTGAGCCAACTGCTCAGCGGCTGACCGGGCAACCTCTACCGTGAACCGGTGAGGGTCTCGTTCGTGTCCGACATCCACGGCAACATCGACGGCCTGGCGCGGGTGGCCGAGAAGGCCGAGCAGCTGGTGATCCTGGGCGACCTGCTGGACTACGTCGACTACCACGACTTCGGCGGCGGCATCCTGGGCCGGGTGTTCGGCGCCGACAAGGTGCGGCACTTCGCCGGCCTGCGGGCGAGCGGGGCGTTCAGTGAGCTGCACGACTACAACCGACAGCTGTGGGACACCTTGGACGACGCCGACGGAGTGCTCGCCGGTGTGGTGGCCGATCGCTACCAGGAGGTGCTGGCAGCCGTCGGCACCGATGCGCTGCTGATCCTGGGCAATGTCGATGTGGCCGCCGCATGGGAGGCGTCGGCGGGCACGGTGCTGCCGCAGCGCGACGGACAGGTGGTGGAGGTGGCCGGGCACCGGTTCGGATTCGTCGCCGGTGGGTCCACCCGGCCAGGAACCCGTTGGCGGGCGCCCAATTCGGTGTGGCGCCCGATGGTGCGTCCGGCGGCGGAGTACGCCGCCGTCGTCGATTCGCTGGGTCCGGTGGACGTGCTCTGCTCGCACGTGCCGCCGGACGTGCCGCTCCTGCGCTACGACCGGTACCCCGGGCGGATGGAGATGTTCGGCCCCGGCCTGCTGCAGGCGATCGACGAGCACCAGCCCCTGCTGGCGGTGTTCGGGCACGTCCACCAGCCACTGGCCCAGCGCACCCGCCGCGGGCGGACGGAGTGCGTCAACGTCGGGCACTTCCAGCGCTTCCCGACAGCGTTCGAGGTCGATTTCACCACAGCGCCGGACCGGGACCCCGGGTCGCGGTGAGGATCCGGCAGGTTCGGCGGCTGGGTAACCTCTGCTGATGGCCGACTCCTCCACCCAATCGCTGACCATGAACGCGGAGCCGTCCGCGATCATGGACGTCATCGCCGATTTCCCTGCGTACCCGGAGTGGACCGGGGCAGTGAAGAGCGTGGAGATCACCGATCCGGGCACCACCGGCCGAGCCCGCCGCGTCCGGTTCGGGCTGGACGCCGGCGTGATCAAGGACACCTACGAGCTCGAGTACACGTGGGCGCGCAACGGTCTGTCGGTCAGTTGGGAGCTGGTGATCGGCCAGTTGCAGAAGGCTCAGCACGGTTCCTACACACTGCGCCCGATGGGACGGTCGACCGAGGTGACCTACTCACTGACGGTGCAGCTCAACGTCCCGTTGGTCGGCCCGCTACGCCGCAAGGCGGAACGCACGATCATGGACACCGCACTCAAGGAGCTGCGCAAGCGGGTCGAGGCCGCATGAGGATCCTGCTGCACACCGGGGCCGGCGGATCCGGCCGGACGACGGTGGCGGCCGCGACCGCGGTGGCCGCGGCCTCGTGCGGCTACCGCACCCTGCTGCTCCAGGCCGACGCACCCGCCTTCGACGCCTCGGTGGATTCGCTGCGCACCGCCCGTATCGACACCGCGGCCACCATCGCGGAGCTGTGGCCGGACGTTCGCGCCCACCTGGCCGGCGCACTCGGTGTGGCCGACCTGACGCACGTCGGCCCGGAGGAGTTGCCGCTGCCGCCGGGCGCCGCCCACCTGGCGACGATGCTGGCCATCGCCCGGTCGGCCGGTGATGTCGACGTCCTGGTCGTGGACTGCGAACCCGCAGCGACGGTGGAGCAGTTGTTGGCGCTGCCGGAGGTGGTGCGGTTCTACCTGGAGCGACTGATGAGTACGCCCGTCCGGCTGGTCCGCGCCGGCGCCGCCGGTCTGCCCGACGCCATCGGCCGGCTGCTCGACGAGCTGGACGCCGCCCGGAACCTGCTGACGGACAGTGCGGTGACCACGGTGTCGCTGGTGCTGATACCCGACCGGCGGGCGGTCGCCGCCGGCCGGCGGACGGTCACCGTGCTGGCGCTGCACGGCGTGCCGGTTGCCCGGGTGGTGGTCAACCGACTCCTGCCCGACCTGCCGGAGCTGTCGCCGTGGCGGACCCGGCAGGACGCGGCGCTGGCCTCCGTCACCGATTCGTTCGGCGGGCTGGCACAGGGAACGTCGATCAGAACCGTCATGACGGCCGTCGAGGAGCCGACCGACGCGGCGGGTCTGCTGGACCTCGCCGACCAACTCTTCGACGGTGCCGACCCGACCGCTGCACCCGTGCAATCGCGCCCAGAGCCGGCGCACGGGCTGTTCACGCTGGTCCTGCCGCTGCCGTTCGCGGAGCGGGGAGATCTGGAGCTGGTCCGTGCCGGCGACGACCTGGTCCTCACCGTGGGGTCCGCGCGGCGCCGGATCTCCCTGCCGCCGACCCTGCGCCGCTGCCGCACCTGTGGCGCGCGGTTCGCCGACGGCGAGCTGGTGATCGATTTCGTCCCCGACCCTGGGCAGTGGCCGGCCGCGCTGTGGGCCGGACTGCCCGGCACCGACCTGGCCGGTGTGGGATGACGGCACCGGGCGAGCGGGCCGGTGCGCCCACCGGGCCGGCGGCGCACGCCGGGTCCGCCGCAGACGGCGGCCCTGCAGCGCAGGGCGGTTCCGCTGCACGCGGCGGCCCTGCGGCGCAGGGTGGTTCCGCTGCACAGGGTGGTTCTGCTGCGCAGGGTGGTTCTGCTGCACGCGGTTCCGCCGGGCAGGGTGCCCCTGTGGCACACGGCGCAGCCGCAGCTGCGCCCGCGGCGCACGGGACCGGGCACGCCGAGGTGCTCGGCACCCTGGCTCAGGAGGCCGGCCAGCTGCTGGACGTCCTGAGCGTGCGGCTGGCCAGGATGCGTGCGGAGCACCGGAACCCGGCAAGTGACCACGGGGCCGGCCCGGCCGCGAGCCACCCGGCCGACGAGCATCCGGCCGGCGACCAGCCAGCCAACGAGCAACCACCCGCCGGCCGGCCAGCCGCCGATCAACCAGCGGCCGGCGCAGCCGCCGGCCACCCGACCGACGCGACGGCGTGCCTGGCGTGGTGCCCGGTCTGCCGGGGCGCCGAGCTGCTCCGCGGTGACCGGCCGGAGCTGGCCGAGAAGCTGCTGGACACCGCCGCGGTGATCGTCGGTACGCTGCGCTCGCTGATTTCCCAGCCGGGCGAGCAGCCCGAACCAGCGCCTGCTCCGCAGCCGGGGACAGAACGGATCGACATCCGATGAGCAGCCCGACCCTGAACATCGGCATCGACATCGGGGGCACGTCGGTTCGGGCCGCTGTGGTGGACGCGCACTGCCAGGTCGTCGCGTCCCGCCGGGCCTTCACCCCGCGCACCGTGCCGGACACCGAGGACGTGCTCTCCGCACTGATCGCGGAGCTCGCCGCCGAGCACGACGTCGCGGCCGTCGGTCTGGCGGTGGCCGGCTTCGTCACCACCGACCGGCAACGGGTCATGTTCGCGCCGCACCTGGCCTGGCGGAACGACCCGGTGCCGGCCCGGCTGAGCGCCCGGGTAGGTCTGCCCGTGGTGATGGACCACGACGTCAACTCCGCCGCCTGGGCCGAGTACCGGGCCGGCGCCGCCCAGGATTCGCCGGTCGCCCTGCTGATCGCTCTCGGCACCGGGATCGGTGCCGGCCTGGTCGTCGACGGCACCATCTACCGCGGGGCGCATGGGGTCGCCCCCGAGCTAGGACACGTCGTGGTGGTGCCCGGCGGCCGGCCCTGCCCATGCGGCAAGCGCGGCTGCTGGGAGCGGTACTGCTCCGGGACGGCGCTGGCCCAGACGGCCACGGAGTTGCTGGCCGCCGCGTCTCCGGCCGCCCGCCACGCCAGCCCGCTGGCCACCGTCGCACCCGCGGCCATCACCGGGACGATGGTCGCCGCGGCGGCCGCGGGCGGTGACCCGGTGGCGCTGGCCGCGATGGACGACCTCGGCCGCTGGCTGGGAGTCGGCCTGTCCATGGCCACCGACATCCTGGATCCGGAGGTGCTGGTGATCGGCGGCGGCGTGGCCGCGGCGGCGCAGTACTACCTGCCGATCGCCACGGCCGACCTGTCCGCCACCATGACCGGGGCCGGGCACCGGCCCGAGCCACGGGTGGTGATCGCCCGGTTCGGTGACCGGGCCGGCATCATCGGCGCGGCGCTGCTGGCCGGTGCCTCGCTGGGTGTTCCGCCGGTCGACCTCGCCCCGGCCTGATCAGCACCGGCCCCATCACCGGAGCCGCCGTCGTCACAGAGCCGGTGTCGCCTGATCAGAACCGGACCATCACAGCACCGGCCCCGCCACCAGAGCCGGCCCTGTCGTCAGAGCCGGGCTCCGTCGTCCCAGCCCTCGGAGTCGTCCGGATCGGCCGCCCGCGGGCGCAGCCCCCAGACCAGCATCGCGAACCCGCCGGTCAGGCCGAGCATCGCGAGCACGAGGACGGCGTCCGGCGTGACCTGCAGCAGGGTCGGGCGGACCAGTAGCAGCACGCCGACCGCCATGAACAGCAGGGCGACCACCGTGCGCCGACGCGGGCGGGGGACCGGCGGCGGGTCCGGTGGCTCGTAGTGCGCGTCGTCGGCCTGCAGCTCGGCCTTCGCATCCGCCTGGGCGGCCTCGAACTCGGCCACCTCCTGAGCGCGCTGCTCACGGCGCAGTTCCCGACGCCGCTCCCGGTCCCTGGCCCGCTGCGCGGCATCGTCCGAATCGGAGGCCGGATCGTCGGCCGGCCCGTCGACCAGGTCCCAGGACATCGAGCCCCGCATCGTCGACACGATGGCCGCGAACTGGGCGTCGATCTCGGCAGCCGAACGCTCCCGCTCGGTCGGGTTCGAGTCGTCCGGCGGCGGTGCGGTCATGCCGGCAGCCCGCAGACACGCCGGACGAAGGCCACGGACTCGTCGAAGATCAGCTCGGCGTCGTAGTCCAGGGTGGCGACGTGGTAGCTGCGCTCCAGCACGATCTCGGTGACGTCGGTGGAGGCGATCCGGTCCAGGATCAGCCGCGAGTTCTCCGGTTCCACCACATGGTCCACCCGCGAGTGCAGGAGCAGGACCGGTGCGGTGATGCTCGGCAGAGCGGTCCTGGTGGCGACCCAGCCGGTGCGCAGCTGGTCCAGCGCGCGCAGCGGCGTCCTGGTGTACCCGTACTCGGAGCGCCCCGGCATGGCGATGTCGTCGGCGATGCCCTTGAGCGAGGGCACCAGATGCTTGAGCACCGGCACCGCGACCATCTCCCGGCGCAGGCTCATCACCGCCGGATTGACCAGCACGAGGCCGGCCAGGAGCTCCGGATGCAGCTCCGCGAGCCGCAGCGCGAGCGTGCCACCCATCGACAGGCCACCCACCACCACGGCGCGGCAACGCTCGCTCAGCTCGGTCAGCTCCCGCGTGACGGCACCGAGCCAGTCCGCGAAGCCCGTCCGGTTCAGCTGCTGCCAACTGGTGCCGTGACCGGGGAGCAGCGGCAGCCGCACGGTGAAGCCCGCTGCGGCGCAGCGCTCGGCCCAGGGCAGCAGCGAGGGTGGTCCGCCGGTGAAGCCGTGGCAGAGCAGGATTCCGGCGCTGCCCTCGCCCGCATCGTGGCGGAACGGCACGGCCGCGCTCGCTCCGGTCGGGCTCATCGTTCTCCTTGCAGCACACGGCGGAACAGGGCGGCACAAGCAAATCCGCTGCCGGCGGCAGAGGTGGACGAGCCGGTCGGGCCATCCTCCCAGAACTTCGTCACCGGGTGGGAAAGGGGCAGCGCAAGGATCACCGGAAACGCCGGCGGCGGCGGCCTGTCAATGGTTCGGATCGGCCGACCGGCGCGTACGGTGGTCCGAACAGCACGACCCGCAACCTATGGCAGAGAAGGGGCGCTCAGGGTGCTGTACTACCTGTGCAAGTACGTTCTGATCGGGCCGTTGCTTCGATTGTTCTTCCCCGCCAAGGTGATAGGTGCGGAGAACGTGCCTGCCGAGGGCGGCGTGATCATCGTCGGGAACCACATCTCGGTGGCCGATTCGTTCTTCACCCCGCTGTTCATCAAGCGCCGGGTCACTTTCCTGGCCAAGAGCGAGTACTTCACCGAGAAGGGCCTGAAGGGCCGGCTGAAGCGGGTCTTCTTCAACGGCGTCGGCCAGGTCCCGATCGACCGGGGCGGTGCGTCCGCCGCGCACGACGCGCTGATGACCGGTGTGCGGCTGCTGAAGGAGGGCAAGTGCCTCGGCATCTATCCCGAGGGCACCCGTTCGCCCGACGGCCGCCTGTACAAGGGCAAGACCGGCGTCGCCCGCATGGCGCTGGAGGCCGGTGTCCCGGTCGTGCCGCTGGTGATGATCGGAACGGACAAGGTCAACCCGATCGGTTCCAAGATGTGGCGGCCGCACCGCTACACGGCGATCTTCGGGCGCCCGCTCGAGTTCTCCCGGTACGAGGGCATGGCCGGTGACCGCTTCGTCGAGCGGTCGATGACGGACGAGATCATGTACCGCCTGATGGAGCTGTCCGGCCAGGAGTACGTCGACGTCTACGCGGCGAAGGTCAAGGCCGACCTCGAAGCCGCCCGGGCCGCCAAGCGGGCGGCTCCGGTGATCGAGGGCCGCGGCCCCGGAACGGTGACACGGCTGCCGGGCACGAAGGCCGGGTAGGCGTGGTCCGAGTTCCACCCGCCGGACCGATCGCCCGTTACTTCTACGACTGCGAATTCATCGAGGACGGACACACCATCGAGCTGGTCTCGATCGGTGTGATCGCTGAGGACGGTCGCGAGTTCTACGCGGTCTCCACCGATTTCGACCCCGAGCGGGCCGGGCCGTGGGTGCGGCGCAACGTGCTCGGCAAGCTCCCGTCACCGTCGGACAGCTCCTGGCGCAGCCGCCGGCAGATCCGTGACGACCTGTTCGCCTTCTTCACCGGGCCCGGCCTGCCGGTCGAGCTGTGGGCCTGGTACGCGGCCTACGACCACGTGGTGCTGGGCCAGCTCTGGGGTGCGATGCCGGCGATGCCGAACGAGATTCCCCGGCTGACCCGGGAGATCCGGCAGCACTGGGAATTGGCCGGCTGCCCGCCCATACCGGACCCCGGCAGTGACCGGCACCACGCGCTGGCGGACGCCCGACTGGGGTTCGCCCGCTGGCAGGCCGCCCAGCAGGCGCTGACGGCGTCCACGCCGGCGGCGACCAGCTGAGTCGACTGGTCCGGCGGCTCCCGCCGAGCAAATAGGCTGGACGGCGTGAACTGGACCGTTGACATACCGGCAGACATCCTGCCGTCGCTCCCGCCGTTGCCCGGATCGCTGCGTACCGAGCTCGACGCGGCGCTGTCCCTGCCCGCCGCGCAGCAGCCGGAGTGGCCGGATCCGGAACAGGTCCTGGCAGTGCGGGCACTGCTCGAGGCGGTGCCGCCGGTCACCGTTCCGCGCGAGGTTGACCGGCTGCACGACCAGCTGGCGGCCGTCGCCAAGGGCGAGGCGTTCCTGCTGCAGGGTGGCGACTGCGCCGAGACGTTCGTGGACAACACCGAACCGCACATCCGGGGCAACATCCAGACGCTGCTGCAGATGGCCGTGGTGCTGACCTACGGCTCCTCGATGCCGGTGGTCAAGGTCGCCCGCATCGCCGGGCAGTACGCCAAGCCGCGCAGCTCGACGATCGACTCGCTGGGCCTGGCGTCCTACCGGGGCGACATCATCAACTCGATCGCGACCACCCCGGAGGCCAGGGTTCCCGACCCGTCGCGCATGGTCCGCGCGTACGCCAACGCCTCGGCCGCGATGAACCTCGTGCGGGCGCTGACCGGCGCCGGCATGGGCGACCTGGCCAGCGTGCACGAGTGGAACCAGGAGTTCGTCGCGACCTCGCGGGCCGGCGAGCGCTTCGAGCGGGTGGCCGGCGAGATCGACCGGGCGATGCGGTTCATGTCGGCCTGCGGGGTGGACTCGCACAGCCTGCACTCGGTGGAGATCTTCGCCTCGCACGAGGCGCTGCTGCTGGACTACGAACGCGCCATGCTGCGGCTGGAGACGACCGGCCCGGCGCCGCGGCTGTACGACCTGTCCGGGCACTTCCTGTGGATCGGGGAGCGGACCCGGCAGCTCGACGGCGCCCACATCGCCTTCGCTGAGATCCTGGCCAATCCGATCGGCCTGAAGATCGGCCCGGGCACCACGCCGGACCAGGCGGTGGAGTACGTGGAACGGCTCGATCCGCACGGGACGCCGGGCCGGTTGACACTGGTCTCCCGGATGGGCAACGGCCGGGTCCGCGACGTCCTGCCGGCCATCATCGAGAAGGTGCAGGCCACCGGGCACCAGGTCATCTGGCAGTGCGACCCGATGCACGGCAACACCCACGAGGCGTCGACCGGATACAAGACCAGACACTTCGACCGGATCGTCGACGAGGTGCAGGGCTTCTTCGAGGTGCATCGTGACCTGGGTACCCACCCCGGCGGGATCCACGTCGAGCTGACCGGCGAGAACGTCACCGAATGCCTCGGCGGCGCGCAGGAGATCAGCGACCAGGACCTGGCCGACCGGTACGAGACCGCCTGCGACCCGCGGCTGAACACCCAGCAGTCGCTGGAGCTGGCGTTCCTGGTCGCCGAGATGCTGCGCAGCTGATGTCACTCCTGACCCCCACCCTGTCCGCCGGGGCCAGCGGGGACGCGGCGGCCGCGCTGGCCTGGGAGCGGTACGTCCGGCCGGCGCTGTGGTCGACCTGGTCTCCGCAGATCGCCGGCGTGGAATGCGCGGATGCGGTGATCCGCACCGGGAGCACCGGCACGGTCCTGGCCGCGCCGCGGGCGCTGGGCCTCCGGATCCCGTTCGAGGTCGTCGAAGTGGACCCGGACGCGATGCGGTGGACCTGGATCGCCACGCTGCCGATCGGCGTGCGGCTGCGACTCGAGCACACCGTCACCGCTGTGGGTACCGGCAGCCGGACCGGCATCCGGGTCTCCGGGCCGGCCCCGATCGTGCTCGGCTACGTGCCCCTCGCCGTCCTGGCGCTGCGCCGGCTGGTCACGGAAAAGCGCTGACCACCACGGTCGAATTCGGTTCCACCCGGGTCCCGGCGGACGGCATCTGACCGATGACGGAGGCGCCGGAGGTGCCGACCAGCGCCGTCAGGTCGATCTGCAGGCCCAGTGCCTGCAGGGCGGCGCGCGCCTCGCCCACGTCGCCCTGGGTCACGTCCGGCACGACCACCGCATCCGACAGGGTCAGCACGACCGACGGGTCGGCCGGATCGACCTTGCTCCCCTCGGTCGGATCGGTGCCCACCGCGGAGTCGCCATCCACGTCCGGGTCGTAGACCGGCGGTCCGACGGTGACGGTGAAGCCCAGGCTCTCCAGATCCGACCGGGCCTGCGTGCTGGTCTCGCCGCGGACCGACGGCACGGTCAGCGACGTCGCGATCAGCAGCGAGACGGTCGAGCCGGCGGCGGTCAGCTGACCTTCCGCCGGGTCGGTGCCCAGCACCGTCCCTTCGTCCTGGTCGGCCGAGAAGACCCGCTCCGGCGGACCCAGCTGGAACCCGGCGACCAGCAACTTGTTCTGCGCGTCGTCGATCGACTTGCCGGCGACCGACGGCAGCACCTGCGGCTCGGCCCCCTTGGACCGGATCACCACCACCGGCGCTGCGATCGGCAGCGACGTGTCCCCGGCCGGCTCGGTGCCGATCACCGCACCCGCCGGCACCGCGGCGTCGAACCGGTCGGCCGAGTCGTCCACCACCGGGGTCAGGTGCGCGGCCTGGATCACCCGGCGTGCCTCGTCCAGCGACGTGCCCACGGGCACGGACGGCACAACGGGACGGCCGGTGGAGACGACGAGAACGACGTCCGAGCCCCGCAGCAGCCGAGACCCGGGAGCAGGCCGGCTGTCGGCCACGTCGCCCTGCGCGACCGTGTCCGACGGTGCCGTGCTGACGTGCGGGACGAGGCCGGCCGAGCGCACCAGGCTCTCGGCGGACTGCTGCGCGATGCCGACCGGGCTCGGCGCGTACGCCCACCGCCCGGAGCCGAGCCACCACCCGCCGGCCGCCGCAGCCACCCCCAGCAGCACGACCACCAGCGTGACGAGCAGCCAGCGCCGCAGCCGGGACGGTCGGCGCGCCGGCGTCGGTCCCGGAGCCGGCTCCGGCGCGGGGACGGCCCAGTGGTCGACCGTGGGATGCGCGGCGGTGTGCGTCCGGACGGCGGTCCGGGCGGAATCGACGCGGCCCGCACGGTGGCCGGCCACGGACGTGCGGCCCGGATCGGCGGTGCGGCCGGACACCGTGCGGCCCGTGACGGCCGTACCCGTCGGACCCGGAGGTGCCATCACCGCCGTACCCGTGGCCGATCGGCCGGGCGCTGCGGCGGCGGCCCGCGGAACCGGCACCGCCACCCGCGCCAGACCCAGCCTGGCCCGCAGCGACACCAGCGCGGACAAGAAGGCGCCGGCATCGCGCGGACGAGCCATCGGATCGCGGCGGGTGGCGGCCAGGAGCAGGTCGTCGAACTCCACGGGCACGCCCGGCGCCCGGTCCGTCACGGGCGGAACGTCCGAGTGCACGTGCTGGTAGGCGACCGACATCGCGTTGTCACCCTCGTACGGCGCGCTGCCGGTCAGCATCTCGTAGGCGACGATCCCGGCCGAGTAGACGTCCGACCGCGGGTCGGCCGCCCCGGTGGAGACCTGCTCGGGGGACAGGTACGACACGGTGCCCAGGATCACGTCGCCGGTGGCCACGGTCTGCGAGGTGACCGCGCGGACCAGTCCGAAGTCGGCGACCTTCACCTCGCCCCTGGAGGAGATGAGCACGTTCTCCGGCTTGACGTCGCGGTGCACCAGCCCGGCCTCGTGGGCCGCGCCCAGCGCCGCCAGCAACGGTTCCAGGATGGACATGGTCACCGACACCGACAGGGCCCCGGACTGCCGCATCAGGTCGCGCAGCGTGCCGCCGTCGACCAGTTCCATCACCAGGAACACCACGTTGCCGTCGCGACCCTGGTCGTAGACCCCGACGACGCCGCGGTGCGCCAGGCCTGCCGCCGACCGCGCTTCCCGCTCGAATCGGGTGAGGAAGCTCGGGTCCGCGGCGAACGACGGCCGCATCACCTTGATCGCCACGGGCCGGTCCAGCCGCAGGTCCGAACCACGGTAGACGGTGGACATCCCGCCGCGGGCGATCATCGCGCCCACGCGGTACCGCCCGTCCAGCACGGTGCCGACCAAGGTGCCCACGAGATCCAATACTAGGGTGGGCGGGTGCCGAACACCCCTGAACGCCCCAGCGCCGCGGCCGACGCAGGCCCTCCGCGGCTGGTGCCCGTGCCGGACATCGCCTCCGCGCTCGGCGTCGTCGTCACCGGCGTCCACCAGCTGCTGCGGGAGCGGGCCCTGGTCGCCACCAGGGTCGACGGCGTGCTGCGGATACCCGCCGAGTTCATCCAGAACGGCGCCGTCGTGAAGGGCCTGACGGCCACCATCACCCTGCTGCACGACAACGGGTACACCGATACCGAAATCATCGACTGGATGTTCCGCTCCGACGACTCGCTGCCCGGTCGGCCGATCACCGCCCTGCGGGAGAACCGCGGGCGGGAAGTCCACCGCCGCGCCCAGGTGTCCGGCTTCTGAGCCGGTCCTGGAGTGAGACGGCACTCGTTAGCCCAAAGGGGTGTGAACGGTGGACGCAGTGCCTGGCCCGCGCGCGCACCTCGACACAAGGCGGTTGTCGTGCCGCAGTAAAGCGACCTCGCCTTCTTACTGGCCCATCTGGGAGAACTCGCAGCGCGACCGAGGGTGCTATGCTCCCGGTCACATGATAAGTCCCGCGAACTTCGAGGTGGCCCGCGCGCAGGAATGAGCACAGGGTTCTCGGGCGTAGTCGACGGTACTGCCTTATCGGGGGCGCTGTCGTATCTACGATGTTATTCCACTTGCGCATTTTACCCAATGGCAAATGAGATCAACTCTTCCGGTACCTGGAGTACCATAATTAGTGCAATTACTGATTCCGGTCCGTGCTTTGTCCTCGGAAATGTCTCGAACGGAGCATTCAATGTCTCCACGTAATTTGAAGCTCATCCCGGCAAGCCTTACGGTCACATTGCTTGTTGTCTGAGGATCACCTGCGGCCGCAAGGTTTCGATCGGACAGAAACTCGCAGCCCGCGTCTGACTCGAACAGCGGTCGCGCCGCCACTCCTTCGAGTACGGCACAATCGATCGCGACAGTCAATGAGTCGACCCTTCCGCCCGTTGCATATGCGTCTGTTTCTGCTCCTAGTTCGCACTCGCCGGAGGACCCGAGCAGAGCCCTTCGCGAGGCGATTGCCGGCGTAGACCGAGGTGTCATCATCCAGGCGCGCTTGGCCGGACCAGTAAACAATGACCCTCCCGGCAATTATTTGTACGCTACAGTCGCTATCCCCGATGTTGTCGACGGTGATACCGTCGCGCCACTGTGGGAGGCTGACCTGGTAGCCGGCGCAGTGGCGGAGAAGACAGCCGTCAGCTCCAAACTGACAGATTCCGTCGCAGGGACGGTTGAAACGGGGCAACTTCCGGACGGATCGTTGGTCCAGCTCGGCGGCGGGGCGGGGCGGATAGCGAGTGGGCAGCAGTTGAAGGCAACTTCCGATTCAATATTGCTCGCGACTACCAGGAAGACGTTGACGGCAGCAGGCTTGATTGTTGTGACGGTTCGTGTCCTACATCCTCTTGGTCCGGCCTTGTACATCGTTGCTCAGGCTCAGTCGATCGATCAGATGTCGAACGGCGGCCTGGTGGGGATCGTCGAGAAATTGGCGCAGGATCCGATTTGTTGCGACGGTGTATATTTTGAATTGCAGAATCCCGACGGAAGAATAGACGTTCGGGCGTCCACGAGTTATCGGAACGGCACCGGAACTTTTTGGTCACGACCTGGAGCCACGGTCAACGTGGGCATCACCCATGGCTGAAAGGCGCGCATCCGCTTCTTGACACGGAAAATCGGGACAACGTGCTGGCCGAACGGAATCTCAGAGCCGGCGTGCCGTGGCCGCCAGCGCGAGCCGGCGCAGACCATCGGCAGCGTCGGGCTTCACATCATCCAGCGCCGCTAAACCCTCGGTCAGCAATGCGCTGATCTGCTCTTCGACCCGGGCGGGGGCGCAGGTGCCGGCGATGATGCCGGTGAGCCGGTCGACGCCGGCGGGCCCGAGCGCGGTGCCGAGTCCGGCGTCCAGCTCGACGAGTTCGGGTCGGCCGAGCAGGTCGGCGCGGGCCAGCGCCAGCAGCACCGTCTTCTTGCCCTCCACCAGATCGCCGCCGGCGGGCTTGCCGGTCACCTGCGGGTCTCCGAACACACCGAGCAGATCGTCGCGTAACTGGAAGGCCAGCCCGATGGACCGGCCGTACCGGCGGAGCGCGGCGATGGTCCCCGGGGTAGCGCTGCCCATGGCCGCGCCGAGGTGCAGGGGCCGTTCCACCGTGTAGGCGGCCGTCTTGTACCGGTTCACCAGCATGGCGTCCGCCGCGGCGGCCGTCGGATTCGGGGCTTCGTCGGCGGTGATCCGCAGGTCGAGCAGCTGACCGGCCAGCACCTCTGTCCGCATCGACCGCCAGGCGGCCTGCGCCTGCGGCGGCCGGCCCTGCTCGGTGCAACCCTGCTGGAACAGGTCATCGGCCCAGACCAGCGCCAGGTCGCCGATGAGCAGCGCGTCGGACACGCCGAAGTGCGCGGAATCGCCCAGCCACCCTGAACCGGCGTGCTCCTTCTCGGCGCCGCGGTGCATGCTGGGCCGCCCGCGCCGGGTGTCGGAGCGGTCGATGATGTCGTCGTGGATCAGTGCGCAGGCCTGGATGAGCTCCAGCGCGGCCGCCGCGTGCACCACCCCGCTCGGCAGGGACGCTGCCGGCCCCGCAGCGCGGTACCCCCAGCACAGGAACTGCGGCCGCAGCCGCTTCCCGCCGGCGCCCACGTGGGCGATCAGCCGGTCCACCTCGTCGGTCAGCCGGGGGTCGATCGCCGCCACCTCGCGACGCCGTTCGTCCAGTTCCGCGGACAGCGCGCGCTCCACGGCGGCCATGGTGTCGTCGGCGCTGTTGCGTGCGGCGTCGTCGGCGGCCGCGCGGTTCTCCACCCGCCCAGTCTGCCCGGCGGTGGCCCGGGCACCGGGCGCGGGCCGATAAGCTGAGCCGATGGTGACCGTCCGCGACCGTCTGGCCGCGCCCGGCCCGCATTTCTCGATGGAGTTCATGCCGCCGCGCAACGACGCCGAGGAAGCCGCCCTGTGGCTGGCCATCCGCCGGCTCGAGCCGCTGCGGCCGGCGTTCGTGTCGGTGACCTACGGCGCGGGCGGATCACGCCGCGACCGCACCATCCGGATCACCGAGCGGATCGCCGCCGAGACGACATTGCTGCCGGTGGCCCACCTCACCGCCGTCGGTCACTCGACCGCCGAACTGCGGCACGTCATCGGGTCCTATGCATCGGTGGGCGTCCGCAACATCCTGGCGCTCCGCGGGGACCCGCCGGGGGAGGACCCGGGCGCCCCCTGGACCGCCCATCCCGACGGGCTGAACTACGCCAAGGATCTGGTCGCGCTGACCCGGTCGCTGGGCGACTTCTGCGTGGGCGTCGCCGCCTTCCCCGACATGCACCCGCAGTCCGCCGATGCGGACACCGACACCCGGCACTTCGCGGCCAAGGTCACCGCCGGCGCGGACTTCGCCATCACCCAGATGCTGTTCTCCGCCGAGGACTACGTCGACTTCCGGGACCGCTCGGTGGCCGCCGGGGTGACCGTGCCCCTGCTGCCGGGCATCATGCCCGTCACGTCCTACGGCCGGCTGATGCGGATCGTCGAGCTGTCCGGGCAGCGGGTCCCGACGGAACTGGCGCAGCGGCTGCGAGCCGTCGACGGCGACGTGGCGGCGGGCCGCGAGATCGGCATGGCGCATGCCATTTCGATGAGCCAGGAGCTCCTCGCTCAGGGCGCCCCGGGCCTGCACTTCTACACGTTCAACCGGTCGAAGGCGACCTTGGAGGTTCTCGGCGCCCTGGGTCTGGCTCAGGTTCCCGCGCTGCAGACCTGACCCGACCGTCCAGACAGGGAGGCGACCGATGGACCTCGACACCGTGCAGCGGGCGTTCGGCCTCTCCTCGCTGGTTCTGATCGCGGCGCTGATCGCCATCCGGCTGACCCGGCGGCTCGGCCTGCCGTCACTGCTGCTGTACCTGGGTATCGGCATCCTGCTGGGCAACCGCGGACTCGGCCTGGAGTTCTCCGACACGGTGCTGACCGAGCAGCTCGGTCTGGCCGCGCTCGTCTTCATCCTCGCCGAGGGCGGGCTGACCACCCGCTGGTCCGACCTGCGGCCCGCGCTCGGCCTGGGCGCGGCGCTGTCCACCGTCTCGGTGGTGGTCAGCATCGCCGTCGCCGGTGCCGGGGTGCACCTGCTGCTCGGCTCCGCGCTGCACCTGGACTGGCGGACGTCGCTGCTCTGGGGGGCGGTGCTGTCCAGCACCGATGCGGCTGCCGTCTTCTCCGTGCTCCGCGGGGTCGGGGTGAAGCCCCGGCTGGCCGCTGCCCTGGAACTGGAGTCGGGCCTGAACGACGCACCGGTGGTCATCGTGGTGCTGCTGCTGGCCGGCACGCAGGCCATCCACTGGACCGACCCGCTGCTGGTGGTCTACGAGCTGCTCGCCGGCGCGGCCGTCGGCGCGGCGGTCGGCTTCGCCGGCGGCTGGAGCCTGCGGCGCGGCGCGCTGCCGGCGGCCGGGCTCTACCCGCTCGCCACCCTCGCCCTGGTCGGCGGCGCGTACGCCGGCGGGCAGTACCTGCACGCCTCCGGATTCCTGGCCACCTACCTGGCCGCCGTCATCCTGGGCAATTCGCGGGTTCCGCACCGGGCGTCCACGCTGTCCTTCGCCGAGGCGTTCGGTGCGATCGCGCAGATCGGGCTGTTCGTCCTGCTGGGTCTCTACGTCGATCCGTACGAGCTGCCGGCCGCGCTGCTGCCGGGGGCCGCGGTCGGGCTGCTGGTGCTGATCGTCGCCCGCCCGCTGTCGGTGCTCGCCGCTGCGCTGCCGTTCCGGGTGCCCTGGCGGGAACAGGCCTTCCTGTCGTGGTCGGGGCTGCGTGGCGCCGTGCCGATCGTGCTGGCGCTGATCCCGCTGATGGTGCGCAACGACGCCCAGTCCCGCTCGATGGTCAACATCATCGTGGTGGTGGTCGTCCTCTACACGCTCCTGCAGGGCACGACGCTGCCGTGGGTGGCCACCACGCTCGGTGTGCTGCAGCCCGGCCAGGCCACCGAGATCCAGGTGGAGGCGGCGCCGCTGGAGGAGATGCACGCCCAGGTGCTGCAGATCACCATCCCGGCGGAGTCCAGGATGCACGGCGTGTACGTGTCCCAGCTGCGGCTGCCGCCCGGAGCCGTCGTCGCGCTGATCGTGCGGGACGGCGCCCCGGTGCCGGTGGATGCCAACCTCCGCCTGCAGGCGTCGGACCAGATGCTGATCGTCACCCCGGAGCGCAGCCGCGTCGGCACCGAGCGGCGGCTGCGCGCGATCAGCCGCGGCGGAGCGCTGGCCGGCTGGTTCGGCGAGCGCGGCAACCCGGCTCGGTGACGCAGGCGGACCGCTCCGGTGCGACGGTCCGCAGCAGGGCCCCGGATTTGGGACACTGGAGCGCGTGAACACTGCCAGCGAACCGGTGAGGCCCCGGCGGACCGGGCTGGTGGCCGTCCTGGCGCTGGTCGTCATCGTGCTCGACCAGATCAGCAAGCTGCTGGTGGTGGCGAACCTGACGCCCGGCGAACCCAGGCGCATCCTCGGCGGGCTGGTGTACCTCACGCTCTTCCGCAACGCCGGCGCCGCATTCTCCACCGGCACCGGCATCACCTGGGTGCTGGCACTGGTGGCCATCGCCGTGGTGATCGGCATCATCCGGATGGCCAGCAAGCTCCGGTCGGTGGCCTGGGCCATCGCGCTGGGACTGGTGCTCGGCGGCGCCATCGGCAACCTGATCGACCGCATCTTCCGGGCACCAGGCTTCCTGCGCGGCCACGTCGTCGACTTCGTCTCGCTGTTCGAACCCGACGGCCGGCACTTCGCCGTGTTCAACGTCGCCGACTCGGGCATCACGCTGGGCGCGGTCACCCTGGTGCTGACCGCCCTGCTCGGCATCGACACGGACGGCAACCGGAGCCGCCGCGGCAGGAGCGACGAGACCGGCGCCGGGAAGACCGGGCCGACCGACCGGAACGGCAGCACGGACACCAATGACCCCAAGACCCAAGACACCAATGACACGAAGACCCAAGACACCAATGACACCAAGACCGACGAGTCCGCCGACCATGCGTGACCATGCCTGACCGGCGGGAACTCCCGGTCCCGGACGGGCTGGCCGGCATGCGGGCCGACGCCGCCCTCGCGCGGTTGCTCGGCATCAGCCGGACCGCCGTCGGCGTGATGATCGACGGCGGCGGCGTGCTGGTCGACGGCGACGTCGCCACCCGCTCGCACCGACTCGCCCCCGGCATGTGGCTGGACATCACGCTGCCCGAGCCGGCCGTGCCGCTGGTGGTCGTGCCGCGGCGGGTGGACGGACTGGAGATCCTCTATCAGGACGCCGATCTCGTCGTGGTGGACAAGCCGGTCGGCGTGGCGGCGCACCCGAGCCCCGGCTGGACCGGGCCGACGGTGCTGGGTGCGCTCGCCGCGCTCGGCGTGTCGCTGGCCACCTCGGGATCGCAGGAGCGGCAGGGCATCGTGCACCGGCTGGACGTCGGCACCACCGGGACGATGGTGGTCGCCAAGAGCGAGCGCGCCTACTCGGTGCTCAAGGACGCGTTCCGGGCCCGCACGGTGGAGAAGATCTACCACGCCGTGATCCAGGGGTACCCGGACCCGACGTCGGGCACCATCGACGCCCCGATCGGCCGGCACCCCAAGGCGGACTGGAAGTTCGCCGTCGTCGCCGGCGGCCGGGACAGCATCACCCACTACGACACGCTCGAGGCGTTCCGGTCGGCGACGCTCGTCGAGGTGCACCTGGAAACCGGCCGCACGCACCAGATCCGGGTGCACTTCGCAGCCATGCACCACCCGTGCGTGGGCGATCTCACCTACGGCGCCGACCCCGCACAGGCCGCCCGGCTGGGCCTGGACCGGCAGTGGCTGCACGCCTACCAGCTGGCCTTCGCCCATCCCGACGACGGCCGCTGGGTGCAGTTCACCTCGCCCTACCCGGCCGACCTGACCCATGCCCTGGAGCTGCTCCGGGCCGGCTGACCTCCCGCCGGCCGCCACGCCGTCGCGCGGCGGTCGACTGTCGTACCGCCGTGCCAGAATTGCATCTGTGCATCGAACCTCGGATTCCTTCGTCCATCTGCACGTGCACACCGAGTACTCGATGCTGGACGGCGCGGCCCGGCTCAAGCCGTTGTTCGAGCGCACCGCCGAGATGGGGATGCCGGCGCTGGCGATGACGGACCACGGCAACGTCTTCGGCGCGCACGACTTCTACAAGCAGGCGCGGGCCGCCGGGATCAAGCCGATCATCGGGCTCGAGGCCTACGTCACCCCCAACACGTCGCGGTTCCACAAGAAGGGCGTCCGCTGGTCGGAGGGCGGCGACGACGACGTCTCGGGCTCCGGCGCCTACACCCACATGACGCTGCTCTCGGAGTCCACGCAGGGCATGCACAACCTGTTCCGGCTGGCCTCCCGCAGCTCGCTCGAGGGCTTCTACTACAAGCCGCGCGCCGACCGGGAGCTGCTCAGCGAGTACAGCACCGGGCTGATCGGCACCACCGGGTGCCCGTCGGGCGAGGTGCAGACCTGGCTGCGGATCGGCAAGTACGAGAACGCGCTGGCCAGCGCGGCGGAATTCCGGGACATCTTCGGCGCCGGCAACTTCCTGGTCGAGCTGATGGACCACGGCCTGTCCATCGAGAACCGGGTGCGCTCCGGGCTGCTGCGCATCGCCAGGGACCTGGACCTGCCGTTGATCGCCACCAACGACCTGCACTACGTCGACCCGGCCGACGCGCCCTCGCACGAGGCGTTGCTGTGCGTGCAGTCGGGCAAGACGATGGACGACCCGAAGCGGTTCAAGCTCGACGGCGGCGGCTACTACCTCAAGTCGCCGCAGGAGATGCGCGAGCTGTGGGCCGGCAAGCACGACCTGAAGGAAGCGTGCGACAACACGCTGCTGATCGCCGAGCGCTGCCAGGTGGAGTTCGACGAGTCGGCGTCGTACATGCCGCGGTTCCCGGTGCCGGACGGCGAGACGGAGCACTCCTGGTTCGTCCGCGAGGTGCGGCGGGGCATGGCGATCCGGTTCCCGGATGGCATCCCGCCGGAGTGCCAGAAGCAGTGCGACTTCGAGATCGACGTGATCACCGGGATGAATTTTCCCGGGTACTTCCTCGTGGTCGCCGACTTCATCAACTGGGCCAAGGAGAACGGCATCCGGGTGGGCCCGGGCCGCGGTTCCGGCGCCGGGTCGATGGTGGCCTATGCCATGCGCATCACCGACCTGAACCCGTTGCGGCACGGGCTCATCTTCGAACGCTTCCTCAACCCCGAACGCGTGTCGATGCCCGACTTCGACGTCGACTTCGACGAGCGCAGGCGGGGCGACGTCATCCGGTACGTCACCGACAAGTACGGCGACGACCGGGTCGCGCAGATCGTCACCTACGGCACCATCAAGGCCAAGCAGGCGGTCAAGGACTCCGCCCGCGTGCTGGGCATGCCGTTCTCGGTGGGCGACCGGATCACCAAGGTGATGCCGCCGCCGGTGATGGGCAAGGACGTACCGCTGTCCAAGATCTTCGAGCCGGGCGACCCCCGGTACAACGAGGGGGCGGAGTTCCGCGCGCTGGTCGAGACCGACCCCGACGTGCGCAAGGTCGTCGAGATGGCGAAGGGCCTGGAGGGTCTCAAGCGGCAGTGGGGGGTGCACGCGGCGGGCGTCATCATGTCGTCGGAGCCGTTGCAGGACCTCATCCCGATCATGAAGCGGGAGCAGGACGGGGCGATCATCACCCAGTTCGACTACCCGACCTGCGAGACGCTCGGCCTGATCAAGATGGACTTCCTGGGGCTGCGCAACCTCACCGTGCTGGACGACGCGCTGCTCAACATCCGCGCCAACCGCGGCGAGGGCGTCCTGCTCGAGGATCTCCCGCTGGACGATCCGAAGACGTTCGAGCTGCTGGCCCGCGGCGACACCCTGGGGGTGTTCCAGCTCGACGGCGGCCCGATGCGGGCGCTGCTCCGCTCGATGAAGCCGGACAACTTCGAGGACATCTCCGCGGTCGGGGCGCTCTACCGTCCCGGGCCGATGGGCGCCAACTCGCACAACGAGTACGCCGACCGCAAGAACAACCGCAAACCGGTGGTGGCGATCCACCCCGAACTGGAGGAGCCGCTCGCCGAGATCCTGGGCGACACCTACGGGCTGATCGTCTACCAGGAGCAGGTGATGGCGATCGCCCAGCACGTCGCCGGGTACTCGCTGGGGTCCGCCGACCTGCTGCGCCGCGCGATGGGCAAGAAGAAGAAGTCCGAGCTGGACAAGCAGTTCGTCGACTTCTCCGCCGGGATGAAGCAGCGCGGGTTCTCCCAGTCGGCGGTGCAGACGCTGTGGGACATCCTGCTGCCGTTCTCGGACTACGCGTTCAACAAGGCGCACTCGGCGGCGTACGGCCTGGTGTCGTACTGGACCGCCTACCTGAAGGCGAACTACCCGTCGGAGTACATGGCGGCGCTGCTCACCTCCGTCGGTGACGACAAGGACAAGTCGGCCATCTACCTCGCCGAGTGCCGGAACATGGGCATCACGGTGCTGCCGCCGGACGTCAACGCCTCGGAGAAGAACTTCGCGCCGGTCGGGACGGACATCCGGTTCGGCCTGTCCGCGATCCGCAACATCGGCGCCGGGGCCGTCGCCTCGCTCATCGCCACCCGCAAGGAGAAGGGCGCGTACACCGATTTCTCCGACTTCCTGTCGAAGGTGGAGGCGGTGGTGTGCACCAAGAAGGTGGTCGAGTCGCTGATCAAGGCGGGCGCGTTCGACTCGCTGAAGCACCCCCGCAAGGGCCTGCTGATGGCGCACGCCGAGGGCATCGACCTGTACATGAACGTCAAGAAGGCCG
>CAXTBG010000017.1:0-72549 GCA_964242105.1 uncultured Nakamurella sp.
CGTAGACCTTCTCCTTACCATGGAGACGCTCTACCGACTGAGCTAAAGGGGCCTGTACTGCTGTCCTGCGTGTCGGTAATCACCTGGCGCCGGCTGCCGCCTCCCGATGGTGCGGGACGAGAGTCGATGCACAAGGTACTGCTCCCAGGTGGAGATGGTGCCCGCCTGAGAGCCTCGGCCACTGTACCTCACCGCGCCTCCGCACACGAAAAGCGCTGGACGGGCCGGAGCACCCGCGAGGGGCACCGACAGGCTTTCTCAGCGCACCAGCCGCAGGACCTGTTGGGTGCCGAGCCCCGCGCTCTGGGCCGTCCGCGTGGTCAACCAGGCCTCGAACTTCTCGATCGGCATGGGCCGGGCCAGCAGGAAGCCCTGCAACTCGTCGCACTCGAGCGACCGCAGCGCATCCCGCGCCGCCTCCTCCTCGACGCCTTCGGCCACCACCCGGAGGCCGAGGGAATGACCGAGGTCGATGATGGCGCGGACGATGGCGTGGTCCGACAGGTCGGTCACCATGCCCTGGACGAACGACCGGTCGATCTTGATCTCGTCGATCGGCAGGCGGCGGAGGTAGGCCAGCGACGAGTAGCCCGTCCCGAAGTCGTCGACCGACAGCCGGATGCCCATGGAGTGCAGCTCCCGCAGGATCGGCAGCGAGCGTTCCGGGTCCGCCATGACGCTGGACTCGGTGATCTCGAAGGTCAGCAACTCGGGTCGCACGCCGTGCTTGGCCAGGGCCGTGCGGATGCTCTGTGCGAAATCCGGGCCGGACAGGTTCCGGACCGACAGGTTGACGGCAGCGCTGATCCGCATGTTGCGGGCGGACCACACCGCCACCTGCGCGAGGACGATGTCCAGCACGTGCCGCAGCAGCGTGTCGATGGATCCCGTCGTCTCGATGGCCTCCACGAACTCGGCCGGGGACACCGGGCCGAACTCGGGATGGGTCCAGCGCACCAGCGCCTCGACGCCGACCAGCTCGCGGTCCTTGAGGTCGAGCTTGGGCTGGTAATGCACGGTGATCAGGCCGTCGTCGACGGCCTTGCGGAACTGCGTCACCAGTTGGAACCGCCGCCGGAACACCTGGCCCATGCTGGCGCCGTAGGTCCGGATCGGCTCGTCGGAGGACTGCGCCGCCATCAGCGCCATCTCCGCGCGTTGCAGCAGGGTGCTGACGTCCTCGGCGGGGCCGGCGCTGTCGGTCCCCAGCCCCGGGCCGGCCGGCACGACTCCCACCGGCCGGATCCCCGAGGCGCCGAGATGCCCGGCGCCGGCATGCGGAGCGCCAGCATGCGGAGCGTCGGCGGCGAGACCTGCATAACCGACCCCGGCAGGGCCGACCCCGGCGTGACCGACCCCGGCAGGACCGACCCCGGCAGGACCGACTCCGGCGTGGCCGATGCCGACCGGGGAGACGCCGACCGGGGAGATGCCGACGTGGGCGATGCCGGCATGGGCGTGCGGCTCCACCTCGATCCCGTCGAGGGAGTAGGGCCGGCCGACCAGGTCGAGCAGGTGCGCCGCGAGTTCGAGGACCTGGCCGTCCGGAGAGGCGGGCAGCAGGACGGCGAAGCGGTCGGACTCGATGTGCGCCACCATGGATTCCCGGGCGATGGCTGCGACGAGCCGGTTGCCGGCGGCCGTGAGCAGCTGCTCGCCGCGGTCGTGACCGATGGCGTTGTTCACCTCCGGCAGCACGTCGAGCTGCACCAGCAGCACCGCCGCGATCGATCCGGTGGCCAGCGACGCCTCGATCTGCACGGTGAGCCCGCGCCAGTTCAGCAGGCCGGTGATGGCGTCGTGGTAGGCCTCGTGCCGCAGCGTCTCCAGCAGCCGGAGGTTGTCCAGGGCGGTGGCCACGTGACTGGACAGCGTCTCCAGCAGGGTGAGGTCGTTGTCCCGGAACCGTCCCCACCGGCTCTGCCGGTCGCGGACCTCGACGTACCCGCGATCGCGGTCTCCCGAGCGCAGCGGCACCACCAGCACGTCCCAGGCACCGCGGTCGCCCAATGCCTGGAGCAGCACCTTGTCCGTCGTGGAGTCGGTCGAGGCGTGCGCCCGGCCCGAGGACGCGGCGAGCGCCAGCAGCGCGTCATCGGGGGGCGGCGTCGCGACATCGAGCGGGCCGTCGGGTCCCACGGCGATGGTCTGGAAGCCGCTGGCCGGCTCGTTCAGGTAGACCAGGGCGACCTTGGCGTTGAGCTGGTCGCGGATCTGCTCGGTGAGCTCGTGCCAGTCCGACGGTTCCGAGTCGACGACGGTGAGCCGACGGCCGAAGGCGTACATCCGGGCGAGGTCGGTGTGCTGCCGGAGGAACCGCGAGTACACCTGGTAGAGCACGGCGACCATCACGGCGAGGCCGCCGCACAGCACGTAGCCGCGGGGTTGGGCCGTCGCGGTGACCAATGAGAAGGCCAGCAGCGCGAACAGCGCGCAGGTGCTCGCCGCCACCAGGCAGCGGGACACCACCCGGCCGAGCGGCTCCGCGGTGCCCACCAGCCAGTAGGTGGCCCGCACGGCGAGGGTGGAGGCCAGTGCGGCGACGACCCCGCCGACGGCGGCGCCCAGGATCGGGTGCACCCTCGCCGGGTCCCAGCCGACGGCCAGCGTGGTGGCGATGACGCCGGCGACGCCCGACTCCGCGGCGACGATCGCGAGGTTGAGCCGGATCGAGCTCCAGGTGTCCCGCCGGCAGAGGTAGACGATGAGCCCGGCGACGACGTGCGCGGTCCCGACCACCCAGGCCGGCAGCACCAGCAGGCCGTAGACGGCGGGCAGTTCGGACAGGCTGACCAGGAAGGTCTCCCGCTTCCACTCCACCCGCAGCGGAAGGGTCTCGCTCCCGATGAAGGCGAGCACCATGACCAGGCCCGGAATCAGCAGCGCGGACGGCGGGACGTGCGGGTGGGAAGACGGTGACCGGGCGACGAGCGTCCACAGCACCACGGCCGCCAGCGCGTTCGCCACGGCGACCCACGCATAGACCCGCTTGGCGGGATAGGTACGGCGGGCACGGTCGGGCACTGCGGCACTCCCGTTCCGTCAGGGCATCGGTCGGTGCCGCCGAATGACGGACCGCACCGCCCGGCAGTGTGCCGTGCGTGGCGCGTGGCCCACCATGTGCTGAGCGTAACCTCCGGATGGGTCAACGAAGATGTCGGATTGCACTCAAACGCTTAGCTGACGATGAATTTCACTCTGCTGTTCGCGGGGCCGTCCACCGATGGAGCGAACGAGGCCGGAAACACGAAGGCCCCGCACCTGAAAGGGTGCGGGGCCTGGCGTAGCGGATGCCTCAACGGCGGTGGCAGGTGAGAGATTCGAACTCCCGTAGCTTGCGCGGCTGATTTACAGTCAGCTCCCTTTGGCCACTCGGGCAACCTGCCAGGTGGGAACCGGCGAGCGGTCCCCGTACTGCCGCGTGAACAGTACTAGGCGTGCGCCCAGTATCCCAATCGCGGCCCGGGGTGGCCCAGGCGCGGTTCGGCTGCCGGTACCGTTCTCGCCGGGTGCGGTCCACCCGCGGCGGCCGGGCGGGAGCGCCCGCTGCACGCCGGGAGAAACTTCGAGGAGAGAGGCGCCGGACATGGCTGATCCGTCGTTCGACATCGTGAGCAAGGTCGACCACCAGGAGGCGGACAACGCGCTGAACCAGGCGGCCAAGGAACTGAGTCAGCGTTTCGACTTCCGCGGCACCGACACCACCATCGCCTGGGCCGGCGAGGAGGGCATCACCATCACCTCGTCGACGGAGGAGCGGTGCCTGGCCGCCATCGACGTCTTCAAGGAGAAGCTGATCAAGCGCGGCATCTCCATGCGTGCGCTGGACATGGACGAGCCCGCGCAGTCGGGCAAGATCTACCGGGCCGCGGGCAAGCTCGTCCAGGGCATCGCCTCCGACAAGGCCAAGCTGATCTCCAAGAAGATCCGGGACGAGGGACCCAAGGGCGTCCAGGCGCAGATCCAGGGTGATCAGTTGCGGGTCTCGGGCAAGAAGCGGGACGACCTGCAGGCCGTGATCGCGCTCCTCAAGGACGCCGACCTGGACGTGGCGCTGCAGTTCACGAACTACCGGTGAGCCGCCGGCCCCTGTCGCCCGGCGAGGTCCGCACCGCGCATGCCGCGCTGCCGTCCGGCCATCCCTGCGCCGTCGGAGGGTCCGCCGCGTGCGCCGCGGGGTGATCTTCGGGATTGCCGCCTATGCGATGTGGGGCCTGTTCCCGCTGTACTGGCCGCTGCTGGAACCGGCGAGCGCCGGCGAGATCCTGGCGCACCGGATGGTGTGGTCGCTGGCGGTCATGTCGGTGGTGGTCGCCGCACTGGGGCAGTGGTCGGCGATCCGGGCCATGAGCGGACGGACCTGGCTGCTCGTGGTCGCCGCGTCGGTGTTCATCTCCGTCAACTGGGGTGTCTACATCTATGCGGTCAACACCGGTCAGGTGATCGACGCCGCTCTGGGGTACTTCATCATCCCGCTCATCAGCGTGCTGCTCGGAGTGGTCGGTTTCGGCGAGCGGTTGCGTCGCCTGCAGTGGGCTGCCGTCGCTCTGGGCCTCGTCGCGGTGCTGGTCATCGGCGTCGCCGGCGGTCACTTCCCGTGGATCTCCGTGGTGCTCGCGGTCAGCTTCGGCATCTACGGCCTGATCAAGAAGGTGGTGCCGCTTCCGCCGCCGGCCTCGCTGACGGCCGAGGGCATCGTGCTGCTCGTCCCGGCGCTGGCCTACCTGATCGTCCTGCAGGTGCAGGGCCGGTCCACCCTGGCCGGGCACGGCATCGGGCATGTCACGCTGCTGGTGCTCAGCGGCGTGGTGACGGTGGTGCCGCTGCTGGCGTTCGCCGCGGCGGCCCGGGCGCTGCCGCTGTCGGTGCTGGGTCTGCTGCAGTACCTGACGCCGGTGGTGCAGTTCGTGCTGGGCGTGGCGCTGCTGCACGAACACATGGCGACGGCCCGCTGGATCGGGTTCGTCCTGGTGTGGACCGCGCTGGTGCTGCTGTCCGTCGAGGGCGTCCGGAAGGCGCGCCGACCGGGGGCGCGCGTCAGCGGGTCCGGGCCACCACGAAGTGCGTCAACGACACCAGAGCGTCCCTCGACGCCGACGGTGCCAGGCCGCTGAGCTCCGCCAGTGCCGTGCCGGCGTAGCCCTCCAGGGTGGCGCGGGCCCTGGCCAGACCGGCCGACTCGCGGAGCAGGCCGACCGCCTCGGCCAGCTCTGCCTCGGACGTGATCGGTCCGGAGACCAACTCCACCAGCCGGGGGTCGGACCGCGGGTCGGCCAGCGTGTAGAACACCGGCAGCGTCGGCACGCCCTCGCGCAGGTCGGTGCCCGGCGTCTTGCCGGATTCCTGCGAGGTGATGTCGATGATGTCGTCGGAGATCTGGAAGCCGACGCCCACCGCGCGGCCGAAGCGGCGAAGCGCGGAGATGTCGTGGTCCGACGCCCCGGAGAACATGCCGGCGTAGCGGGCGCAGGTGTCGATCAGCGCGGCCGTCTTCTCGTCGAGGACGGTGAGGTGGTGCGCGATCGGGTCGGCGCCGGACCGTGGGCCGACGGTCTCCCTGGTCTGGCCGGTGACCAGCTCGGCGAAGGTGTTGGCGATGATCCGCACGGCCTCCGGGCCGAGGTCGGCGACCAGGCGGGAGGCGTGCGCGAACAGGAAGTCACCCGTCAGGATGGCGATCGAGTTGTTCCACCTGGCGTTGGCGGACTTGGCACCGCGGCGGATGTCGGCCTCGTCCATCACGTCGTCGTGGTACAGCGTCGCCAGATGGATCAGTTCCACCACCGCCGAGGCGATGATCACCTCACGGCATTCCGGATGCGGCCCGACGCCCGCGGCGACCAGGGTGAACAGCGGCCGGAAGCGCTTCCCGCCGGCATGCATCAGGTGCGAGGCGGCCTCGGTGACGAAGTCGAATTCACTGGCCAGCTCCCGCTCCAGCACCTGCTCGACCCGGGCGAGGCCGTCCGCCACCCGCGCCGCCAAAGCCGGGTCGGCCAGCTCGATACCGGCCAGGACGGTTGGTGCGTTCACTCCTACGACCCTACGGCAGGTCGGGATTTCACTCGGCTGAACGAGGTCAGGACAACAGCGGCCACGGCACCTGCAGCGCATCCAGGAACCACGCGGGGGCGATGCCCAGCACCAACGTCACGACCGCTGCGAGACCGACCACCGAGGCGGTCAGCAGGCCGGGCACCACGACGAACGGCTCGACCGTCGAACCCAGCTCGTCCACCGCCGCGCGCGGCGGCGAGAAGTACATCAGGACGATGACCCGCAGGTAGAAGTAGGCCGTGATGGCCGTGGCGATCATCGCCACCACGACCAGCGGCGCCATCCCGGCGTCGACGGCAGCGGTGAACACCGTCAGCTTGCCGATGAACCCGCTGGTCAGGGGGATGCCGGCGAAGGACAGCAGGAACAGGCTCATCACCGCCGCCAGGATCGGCGAGCGCTTGGCCAGCCCGGCCCAGTCCGACAGGTTGGAGGCTTCGCCGTCGCCCCTGCGGACCAGGGTGAAGATCGCGAACGAACCGACGGTGGCGAAGCCGTAGGTGAGCAGGTAGAACATCGTGCCGGAGGCGCCGCGCTGGCTGACCGCCATGACGCCGAGCAGGATGAACCCCGCGTGGGCGACCGACGAGTAGGCCAGAACCCGCTTCATGTCCGTCTGGGTGATGCCGATGACGGCGCCGATCAGCATGGACGCCACGGCCACCACCCAGAGCACCGGACGCCAGGACCAGGCCATCGGCCCGATGGCGACGGAGAACACCCGGAGCATCGCGGCGAACGCGGCCACCTTGGTGCACGCGGCCATGAACGCCGTCACCGGTGTCGGTGCGCCCTGGTAGACGTCGGGCGTCCACATGTGGAACGGGCCGACGGATCCCTTGAACAGCAGGCCCACCATGAGCAATCCGATACCCACCAGCAGCAGCAGGTCGCTGCTGCCACCGGCCGAGGCCTTGGCGGCGATGTCGGAGAACTTGATCGAGCCGGCGTAGCCGTAGACCAGCGTGATGCCGTACAGCAGGATCGCCGAGGTGAACGCGCCGAGCAGGAAGTACTTGACCGCGGCCTCCTGCGAGATCAGCCGCCGGCGCCGGGCCAGGCCGCACAGCAGGTACAGCGGGAGCGACAGCACCTCCAGTGCCACGAACAGCGTCAACAGGTCGGACGCGGCCGGGAAGACGAGCATGCCGCCGATGGCGAACAGGGTGAGCGGGAACACCTCGGTCTGCATGGGGGTGGCGACCAGGGTCTGCGTGCGGTCCCTGCTCGAGCCCACCCGGATGGACGCCTGGGCCGCGAACGCGCCGCCGGGCTCGGACACCCGATCGGCCATCAACAGCACGGACGCCAGTGCCAGCGCCAGGAGCACGCCCCACATCACGTAGGTACCGCCGTCGACGGCGATGGCGCCGGAGAAGGTGATCGCGTAGCGGTTCCGGACGCCCTCCACGATGGTCCACACGCCGGCGCCGACAATGGCGGCAACGGCCAGCGCGAGCTGGCCGGCGTAGCGCTGGGCGCGGGGCAGAACAGCTTCCAGCAGCACGGCGACACAGGCCGCACCCAACACGATGAGCACGGGCATCACCGCGGTCAGGTCGACGGTCGGCGCCTTGATCGGGTCCGAGGGGGCCGCAGCGAGCGCGGCCGACAGGAGAGCGCTCACGGGCACGAATCCTCCGTCACGTTCAGGGTGCTGGTGTAGGCGCCGCTCGCGGGGGTGGGGGTGGACGCGGCCGGGTCGGTGTGGCAGGACTGCGCGACGGTGCGCTGCGCCGTCGGATTGATCACGTCCAGGACAGGCTTGGGGTACAGCCCGAGGAAGATGATCAGCACGACGAGCGGGGTCAGGACGGCGACCTCGCGCTTGCTCAGGTCGCCGAACCGCACGCGCACCCCGGCCGGCGCGGGGGTGGCCACGGCCACCCCGGCCGCAGCACCCCCGTAGGGCGAACTCCCCGTGCTACCGGCGTGGCCTGGGTTGCCGGTCGGGTCGACGTGGCCGGCGGGGCTCGGGTGGCCCACCGCGCTCGGGTGGCCGCTGGGGCCGGCGAGGCCGCCGTCCCCCGGTGCGGACGGGCCCGTCGCGTCGGTGTCGGTCGACTCCAGCACCGCGTCCCCGCGGACCGGTCCCGTCATGGTGCGCTGGTAGATCCACAGCATGTAGACCGCGGCCAGCACGATGCCAGTGGTCGCGATGATGGACCACACCGGGTGGCGGGTGAACGTGCCGATCAGCACCAGGAATTCGGAGACGAACGAGTTGGTGCCGGGCATCGCGATGGTGGCCAACGCACCGATCAGGAAGAATCCGCCGAGCACCGGGGCGACCTTGGCCACCCCGCCGTAGTCGCGGATGTGCCGGGACCCGCCGCGCGCGGTGAGCATGCCGACGGCCAGGAACAGCAGCGCGGTGGCGAGTCCGTGGTTGACCATGTACAGCACCGCGCCGCTGATCGCCTGGGTGGTGAACGCGAAGACGCCGAGCGCGATGAACCCGAAGTGCGCGACGGAGGTGTAGGTGACGAACCGCTTGAGGTCGCTCTGGCCGGCCGCGACGATGGCGCCGTAGAGGATCCCGATCACCGCGAGGGTGATGATCAGCCAGGCCAGCTGCGCCGACGCCGCGGGCAGCAGCGGCAGGCAGATCCGCAGGAACCCGAAGGTGCCCACCTTGTCCAGCACGCCGACCAGCAGCGTGCCGGCGCCCACCGGTGCCTCGGAACCGGCGTCCGGCAGCCAGGTGTGGAACGGCACCAGCGGCGCCTTGATCGCGAACGCGATGGCGAACCCGGCGAACACCCACAGCTGGGTGGATGTCGGGATCTCGTGGGCGATCCCCCGCAGCGTCGCCCAGTCCAGCGTGCCGCCGAGACCGGCCGCGACCCGGGAGGGCACCCGGCCCGACGCCACGTACAACCCGATGATCGACGCCAGCATCAGCAGGCCGCCGATCAGCGAGTACAGGAAGAACTTCGTCGCGGCATAGGTGCCGCGCAGGCCGCCGAAGGCTCCGATGAGGAAGTACATCGGGATCAGCATGACCTCGAACATCACGTAGAAGACGAACACGTCGGTGGCGGCGAAGACCCCCGTCATCGCGGCCTGCATCACCAGGATCAGCGCGAAGTAGCCACCGATGGTGCGCCCGGCGGGCAGCCGCTCCTCCCAGGACGCGCCCAGCACGATCGGCACCAGGAACGCGATCAGCGCGATCATCACCAGCGAGATACCGTCCACGCCGAGCGAGAAGTGGATGCCGAACGACGGGATCCAGTCGATGGAGAACGTCTCGCGGAACGACGGCGGCTGTGGAAGAGCGGAGACATCCAGGTTCTGGACGCCGGCCGTTACCGGGCGCGCATCAGCGTTGCGGTAGGCCACCCATAGCGCTGCGGCCAGCACCAGCTCGACCAGCGAGAATCCCAGCGCCACGAACTTCACCGTGCGGGCCGACGACTTGCCCATCGCCGCAACGACTGCCGCGCCCACCAGCGGCAGCGCGATGAGGCCGAGGAGGTAGTAGGAGTTCACGAGAACCTCACCACGAGCAGGGCGGCGATGACCAGGAACGTCCCGGACAGCATGGACAGGGCGTAGGACCGGACGAACCCGCTCTGCCAACGGCGCCAGACCGTGGACAGCGCACCGAGTCCGGTCGCCATGCCGTTGACGGCCCCGTCGACGCCGCGGGTGTCGGAGTAGAGCAGCGCACCGCCGAGCCACAGACCCGGCCGGGCCACCAGCGCCTCGTTGATCGCATTGCCGCCGGCGTCGGCACGGGCGAAGCGAACCACCGGGCCGACCGTCGCGGGCCGGACCAGCGGGACGGCCTTGCGGCCGACCAGGACGTACGCGATGCCGACGCCCAGGGCGACCACGACCAGGGTGGCGACGGTGATGACGATGGCCGACACCGGAGGGTGCGGCTCCTCGAACTCCCCGACCACCGGGGCCAGCCAGTTCATCAGCCGGTCGCCGCCGGCCAGGAAGGCACCGGCGCCGACCGAGCCGATGGCCAGGACGATCATCGGCAGGGTCATCACCAGCGGCGACTCGTGCGGGTGGTACTCCTGGCCGTCGGTGCTGCGGCGACCGCGCCACCGCTCCTCGCCGAAGAACGTCATCAACATCAGCCGGGTCATGTAGAACGCGGTCAACCCGGCACCCAGCAGCGCCGCGCCGCCGAGCAGCGCGCCCCGCACCCCGCCGGCCGCGAAGGCCGCCTCGATGATCGGGTCCTTGGAGAAGTAGCCGGACAGGAACGGGAACCCGATCAGCGCCAGGTAGCCCAGCGCGATCGTGACGAAGGTGATCGGCATCTTCCGCCACAGCCCGCCGTAGTGCCGCATGTCCACGTCGTCGTTCATGCCGTGCATGACGGACCCGGCGCCGAGGAAGAGCCCGGCCTTGAAGAAGCCGTGGGTCAGCAGGTGCAGGATGCCCAGGGCGTACACACCGGGCCCGAGGCCGACGGCCAGGAACATGTAGCCGATCTGCGAGACGGTCGAGTAGGCCAGGACCTTCTTGATGTCGTCCTTCGCACAGCCGGCGATGCAGCCCACCAGCAGGGTCACCGCGCCGATGATGGTGACCACCAGCCGGCCGTCGGCCGTCAGGTCGTAGATCGGGCGCGACCGGACGATCAGGTAGACGCCGGCAGTCACCATGGTCGCCGCGTGGATCAGCGCGGACACGGGGGTGGGGCCCTCCATGGCGTCGGGCAGCCAGGCCTGCAGCGGCACCTGCCCGGACTTGCCGCATGCCCCGAGCAGCAGCAGCAGCGCGATGGCCGTCACCGTTCCGGGAGCGACGGTGCCGATGCCGGCGAAGACGCCGTCGTAGGAGGTGGTGCCCAGCTCCTTGTACATCAGGAAGATCGCCAGGGCCAGGCCGACGTCACCGACCCGGTTCATGATGAAGGCCTTCTTCGCGGCGGTGGCCGCGGCCGGCCGGTCCGACCAGAACCCGATCAGCAGGTAGGACGCGAGACCCACGCCCTCCCAGCCGAAGTACAGCGAGAGAAACCCGCCACCCAGAACCAGCAGGAGCATCGCGGCGACGAACAGGTTGAGGTAGGCGAAGAACCGACGACGACCGGGGTCGTGCGACATGTAGCCGATGGAATAGAGATGGATCAGCGAGCCGACCCCGGTGATCAGCAGGACGAAGGTGAGCGACAGCGGATCCAGGCGCAGGTCCAGGTTCACGTTCAGCGTGCCCGAGGTGAACCAGGAGAACAGCTGGAGCGAATGCGTCCTGTCGGCCGCGTCCGCACCCAGGGTGTCGAAGAAGATGGCCAGTCCGACGGCGAAGGCGGCGATCACCGTGGCGCACCCCAGCAGGTGCCCGACCCGGTCCAGCCGGCGGCCGCCGACCAGCAGCACGACGGCGCCGAACACCGGCAGCGCCAGCAGCAGCCAGGCCAACGACACCGTCCCGGTGGCCGGCGTCACCGCGGTCTCCAGTGCGATCAACGGGGCCGCGGCGCGATGCAGCAGCTCGGCGCCGAGCAGAGAAATGGTCACGGTCGAACCCCGGCCCGATCAGAACTTCAGCAGGTTCGCGTCGTCGACGGAGGCACTCCGCCGGCTACGGAAGATGGACATGATGATCGCCAGCCCGACGACCACCTCGGCGGCGGCGACGACCATGACGAAGAACGCCATCAGCACGCCGTCGAGGTTGCCGTGCATCCGGGCGAAGGTGACCAGCGACAGGTTCACCGCGTTGAGCATCAACTCGATGCACATGAACACCACGATCGCGTTGCGCCGTACCAGCACGCCGACCGCGCCGATGCCGAACAGCAGGGCGGAGAGCACCAGGTAGTGGTCCGCGTTCATCGCACATCCACTCCCTGCGCGTGGCCGGCCGTCGTGGTGGGAGCCGGGGCACCCGGGGTGTCGGGGCTGTCCCACGTGCCGGTACCCGGCTGCTCGGCCGCCACGTCACCGCGCTGCGGGTGGTCCGCAGTCTCGATGGCGGCCAGCGATCCGCCCTGCGCATTCCGGTTGACCACGCGCACGCTCTCGCTGCGCTCGACCAACTTCGACACCGACCCGGGCGCGATGGACCCGTCCGGAAGCAGCGCCGGTGTGGCGTTGGAGGACGAGGTGGCGAACACGCCGGGCCCGGGCAGCGGCGACATCCGGTCCGAGCGCATCCGCTCGTGCACCCGCTGGCGTTGCGTCCGCTTCTCGCCCGGCGCCTTCTCGATGTGCGCCAGCACCATCGCGCCGACGGCGGCCGTGATCAGCAGCGCGCTGGTCAGTTCGAACGGGAACAGGTAGTCGGTGAACAGCGCGGCGGCCAACGATCCGATCGGTCCCCGCTCGGCCATCACCGGGCCGAGCCCCACCGACTGGGTGCCCCGCAGCGCCCGCACGAACGCCGCCACCAGCAGCGCCACGAAGCCGATGCCGACGACGGCGGCCTTGATGCGCTGGCCGCGCAGCACCTCGATCACCGAGTCGCCGGCGTCCCGGCCGGTCAGCATGAGCACGAACAGGAACAGCATCATGATCGCGCCCGTGTACACGATGATCTGGGCGAACCCGAGGAACTCCGCTCCCTGGGCCATGTACAGGCAGCCCAGCGACAGCATGGTCAGCACCAGCCAGAGCGCGGAGTGCACCGCGTTCTTGGCGAACACCATGCCCAGTGCGCCGGCCATCGCCAGCGGCGCGAGGATCCAGAAGGCGATCTGCTCGCCGCCCCCGGAGGCGACCGTGGTCGCCGCGTCGTCGGCGGCCAGCAGCAGCGGCGTCATCGGGGGTCCGCCGAGGGCCGGACCCCGGACGGCGTGGTGCCCTCGGAACTCGCCCCCGGCGGGGTGCCGGGCGCCAGGGCACCGGTGACGCTCGCGGCGGGTGGCACGGTGGAGCCGTCGACATGGGTGGGCGAGACGTCCGGCACGTCGGGGGCGTTGAGGTCGAACGCGGCGGCCGTGCCGTTGACGTGGCCAGCCTGCTGCGACTCGCTCCCCCGCCGGAAGGTCGGGTCGCGCAACAGCTCCGGGCCCTTGACGTAGTAGTCCTGCTCGTCGCCGAGCCGCATCGGGTGCGGCGGCTGCTCCATGCCGGGCAGCAGCGGTGCGAGCAGCCGGTCCTTGGTGAAGATCAGCCGCTGCCGGTCGTCGTCGGCCAGTTCGTACTCGTTCGTCATCGTCAGCGACCTGGTCGGGCAGGCCTCGATGCACAGCCCGCACCCGATGCAGCGCAGGTAGTTGATCTGGTAGTTCTTGCCGTACCGCTCCCCCGGCGAGTAGCGCTCCTCGTCGGTGTTGTCCCCGCCCTCGACGAAGATCGCGTCGGCCGGGCAGGCCCAGGCGCACAGCTCGCAGCCGACGCACTTCTCCAGACCGTCGGGATGCCGGTTGAGCTGGTGACGGCCGTGGTACCGCGGCGCCGTCGGCAGCGGGTTCCGCGGGTAGTCCTCGGTGACCACCGGCTTGAACATGGTGGCGAAGGTGACCCCGAAACCCTTGACCGGGTCAAGAAACGACACTGCTGGCTCCTTCTGTCGTCGCGGCCGAGCTGTCCGGTGCGAGGGACGGCGATGGTGCGGCCACCTGCGGGCGGGCGGACCGGATCGGCGGGACCGGAACGGCGAGGTCCATCGGCGGAATCGGGTAGGCACCCAGCCGCGGCGACACCACTCCCTCGCCGTCCCGACCGGTGTGCTCCAGCTCCAGCAGATCGTCGTCGTCCTGGGTGTCGGTGTCCGCCGCCGGCTTCCGCTGCGGCCAGAACGCGGCCACCAGCAGGATGACGAGCAGCGGGATCCCCATGTACAGCAGCACCTGGCGGGTGGACAGGCTGGTCGCCGAGTTGAGCACCCGGGCCGTGGAGACCAGCACGATCCAGACCAGCGACACCGGGACCAGGATCTTCCAGCCCAGGCTCATGAACTGGTCGTACCGGATGCGCGGCAGCGTGCCGCGCAGCCACACGAAGGCGAACATGAACAGCAGCACCTTGACGAAGAACCAGACCAGGGTGATCCAGCCGGAGTTCGCGCCCGGGATCGCCGAGATCGGCCAGGGTGCCCGCCAACCGCCGAGGAACAGCGTGGTGGCGATGGCCGAGACGTTGATCATGTTGATGTACTCGGCGAGGAAGAAGAGGCCGAAGCGCATCGAGGTGTACTCGGTGTTGAAGCCGCCGACCAGCTCGCCTTCGGCCTCGGCCATGTCGAACGGCGCGCGGTTGGTCTCCCCCACCATGGACACGCAGTAGACGACGAAGGACACCGGCAGCAGCCAGACGTACCAGCCGCCCGCCTGCTGGGTGACGATCGCGGACGTGGAGAGCGTGCCCGAGTAGAGGAAGACGGCGACGAAGGACAGCCCCATCGCCACCTCGTAGGAGATCAGCTGTGCGGCCGACCGGAGACCGCCGAGCAGCGGGTAGGTCGACCCGGACGCCCACCCGCCCAGCACGATGCCGTAGACGCCGATCGAGCTGAACGCCAGCGCCGCCAGCACGCCGACCGGGAGGTCCGTCATCTGCAGGGCGGTCGGGTGGCCGAACATCGAGACGGGGCCGCCGAGCGGGATGATCGAGAAGATCAGGAACGCGGGGATGGCCGACATCACCGGCGCCGCGATGAACACGATCTTGTCGGCTCGGGCCGGGATCATGCCCTCCTTGAAGATCAGCTTGAGCGCGTCCGCCATGGACTGCAGGGTGCCGAACGGGCCGTTCCAGTTGGGCCCCGGCCGGTGCTGCATCCGTCCGACGACCTTGCGCTCGAACCAGATGGCGAAGAGCGTCAGCAGCAGCAGCAGCACGAAGACGATGACGGCCTTGATCAGCATCAGCCACCACGGGTCCCCGGCCAGCAGGGCCGCGGTGGACCCGTCGAGGCTCACCCCGGGGCTGATATCGGCCCTGAACGCACCCATCACCGGCTGTGCCCTTCGCTCGTCGACGACCGCTTGACCTGCACCCGGTCCCCGACGGCCGCACCGATCCGGGCCACCAGGGGTGTCTGCTGCACCCTCGCCGGCAACCAGACCACGCCGTCGGCCATCTCGGTGACCGCCAGTGGCAGGGTCACCCCCGAACCCGCCGGGCCGGTCACGGTCACCGGCTCGCCCTCACGCAGACCCAGCCGGTCGGCGCTGCCGGCGGAGAGCCGGCACACCTCCGGTTTGGCGGTGCCGGCCAGATGCGGCTCACCGTCGAGCCCGCGACCGCCGTCCAGCGCCATCCGCCAGCTCGCCAGCAGCAGCCCCGGCCCGTTGCCGCCCGGGCGGCGCTCCTCCGGGCCGCGCACGGTCGGCTGCGCCGCAACCGGCTCCTCCGCGTGCGGCGCGCCCAGGAACGGAAGCTTCTTCAGCGTGGACTGGAGCGTGGCCACCACGTCGTGAGCAAGGTCCGCCACGCTGTGGTGCGCAGGAGCCGCGTCCGGTGCGGTGCGGTGCGGTGCTTCCGGCGCCGGACCGCCGGCGGCCGGGGCCTCGAGCGCGGCCGCACCGGCCGGGGCACCGGACCAGACGCCGAGCCTGCCCATGTCGGCGCGGGCGGCGACCGGCGTCTGGGTGTACAGGTCGACGTCCATCTCGACGCCGAGGGTGTCCAGGATGCGGCCGTCGTCGAGCGTGCCGTACTCGCCGAGCGCGGCGCCGAACGCCCGGTGCCGGCCCTCCCAGTTGAGGTAGGCCCCGGACTTCTCGGCCACCGCGGCCACCGGGAACACCACGTCGGCACACTCGGTGACCGCGCTCGCGCGCAGCTCCAGACTCACCACGAACCCGGCCGCCGCGATGGCTGCCAGCGCCGCAGCCGGGTCGGGCAGGTCGGCCAGCTCGACGCCGCCGATCAGCAACCCGGCGAGCCCGCCGGCACCGACGGCGTCCAGGATTCCGGACGTGTCCCGCCCCGGCGTACTCGGCACCGGTGCACTCCAGGCGGCTTCCACCTCTGCGCGGGCAGCGGCGTCGGTGACCGGCCGGCCACCGGGCAGCAGCAGGCCCAGGGCGCCGGCATCGACGGCGCCGCGGTCACCGGCGCGGCGCGGCACCCAGGCCAGCTTCGCACCGGTGGCGTCGGCCAGCGTCCCGACGGCGGTCAGCAGGCCGGGGATCTCGGCCGCGCGCTCGCCCACCAGGATGACCGCTCCGGACGCCCGCAGGCCCACCGCGGCCGAGTTGCGCGCCGCCGCGTCGGCGACCCCGGCGTCCGCCGAGGTCTCGTCGGCCAGCTTCGCCAGCAGGGTGGGTTCCTCGCCGGGCACGGCGGTCAGCAGGGTGCCGCCCATCTTCTCCAGCCCGCGCGAGCGCACCGCCCCTACCGACAGCACGGGCACGCCGTGGCGGGACGCCTTGCGCAGCCGCAGGAACAGGATCGGCGACTCCTCCTCCGGCTCCAGCGCCACGAGCAGCACCGCCGGCGCCTTCTCCAGCGCGGCGTAGGTGACGCCGCCGGTGTCCGGCGTCACGCCGGTGACCCGGGCGGCCAGGAACCTCGCCTCCTCCGCCGAGTGGAACCGTGCCCGGAAGTCGATGTCGTTGGTGTGCAACGCGAGCCTGGCGAACTTGGCGTACGCGTAGGCATCGGTGACGGTCAGCCGGCCGCCGGTCAGCACGCCGACCCCGCCGGTGTCCCGGGCGGTCGCCAGCCCCGCCGCCGCGGCGGCCATCGCGTCGGTCCAGGACACGGGTACGAGCTGTCCGTCCGCCGCACGGACCATCGGCCGGGTGATCCGGTCGCCGACCTCGGTGTAGGCAAAGGCGAACCGGCCCTTGTCGCAGTTCCACTCCTCGTTGACGTCCGGATCGGAGGCGGCCAGCCGGCGGGTGACCGTCAGGGACCGGTGGTCGGTCCGCTGGGCGCATCCGTCCGCGCAGTGTTCGCACACCGTCGAGGTCGACACCAGGTCGAACGGGCGCGACCGGAACCGGTAGGCGGCCGAGGTCAGCGCACCCACCGGGCAGATCTGGATGGTGTTGCCGGAGAAGTACGACTGGAACGGCTCCGCCGAGTTGATGCCGATCTGCTGGGCCGAACCGCGCTCCAGCAGGTCGATGAACTGGTCGCCGGCGATCTGGTCGGAGAACCGGGTGCAGCGCTGGCACAGCACGCAGCGCTCCCGGTCCAGCAGCACCTGGGTGGAGATCGGGATCGGCTTGGTGAACACCCGCTTGGCCTCGTGCATGCGGGACTCCGCGGCGCCGTTGGCCAGCGTCTGGTTCTGCAGCGGGCACTCGCCGCCCTTGTCGCAGATCGGGCAGTCCAGCGGGTGGTTGAGCAACAGGAACTCGAGGTTCGACCGCTGTGCCTTCTCGGCCACCGGGGAGGTGAGCTGGGTACGCACCACCATCCCGTCCGCGACGGTCTGCGTGCAGGACGCCTGCGGCTTGGGCATCGGCCGGCCGCCCATCTCCACCTCGACCAGGCACTGCCGGCACGCACCGACGGGTTCCAGCAGCGGGTGGTCGCAGAACCGCGGGATGGCGGTACCGATCCGTTCCGCGGCGCGGATCACCAGCTCGCCCTTCGGCGCGTCGACGGTCACCCCGTCGATGGTCAACCGGACGTGCCCCGGCGGCACCGGGTTCTCGACGGTGTCGTCGCTGTTGTCCGAGGCGGGCCGGTTCTGTACCTGCGTCATCGCTGTTCCCGATTCATTCAGTGCGCTCCTACCAGCAGGCGGGACTCCACGACGGGAGCCGTGCGCCCGGTCACCAGGTCCTCGAACTCGGACCGGAAGTAGTTGAAGCTGGACAGGATCGGGGTGGCCGCGGCGTCACCGAGCGCGCAGAACGAGCGACCCGCGATGTTGCCGGCCGCGTCGGCGAGGGTGTCGAGGTCCTCGAGTGTTCCCGACCCGCTGACGACCCGGCGCAGGATCTGCACCAGCCAGCCCGTGCCCTCCCGGCACGGCGTGCACTTGCCGCACGACTCGTGCTTGTAGAACTCCAGCCACTTCCAGACCGCCCACGGCACCGACACGGTCTCGTTGAAGCACATGAGCGCGGTGGTGCCGAGCATGGAGCCGGCCGCGGCCACGTCGTCGAACGACAGCGGTACGTCCAGGTGTTCCGGGGTGAAGATTGGCGTGGAGGATCCGCCGGGGGTGAAGAACTTCAGCGGGATGCCGCCCAGCATGCCGCCCGCCGACTCCAGCAGCTGCCGCAGGGTGGTGCCCATCGGCGCCTCGTACTGGCCGGGGCGGGTCACGTGGCCGGACAGCGAGTAGATCTTCGGCCCAGGGGACTTCTCGGTGCCCATCGAGCGGTACCAGTCGCTCCCGCCCAGCACGATCGCCGGTACGGAGGCGATGGTCTCCACGTTGTTGACCACCGTCGGGCAGGCGTACAGGCCGGCGACGGCCGGGAACGGCGGCTTGAGCCGCGGCTGGCCGCGGCGGCCCTCCAGCGAGTCGAGCAGCGCCGTCTCCTCGCCGCAGATGTACGCGCCCGCCCCGGCGTGCACGACGATCTCCAGGTTGAAGCCGGACCCGAGGATGTTCTGCCCGAGGAACCCGGCGGCCTTCGCCTCGTTCACCGCGTTGACCAACCGGCGCAGGGAGTGGATGGCCTCACCGCGGACGTAGATGGCACAGAACTCGCTGCGGATGGCGTAGCAGGTGATGATGCAGCCCTCGATCAGCGCGTGCGGATCGGCCATCATGAACGGGATGTCCTTGCAGGTGCCCGGCTCCCCCTCGTCGGCGTTCACCACCAGGTAGTGCGGCTTGCCGTCACCCTGCGGCAGGAACGACCACTTCAGCCCGGTCGGGAAGCCGGCACCGCCGCGCCCGCGCAGGCCCGAGTTCTTCATCAGCTCGACGACGCGGCCGGGCTCGACCCCGAGCGCGAGCGGGAGGGCCTGGTAGCCGTCCAGCTCGCGATAGGTCCGGATGGACCAGGACTGCGGGGACGGCCACCGCCGGGTCAGCACCGGGGTCAGCCGGGCGGGGCCGGTCGGCGGGGTCGCCGCGGCGACGGGTGTGCTCATCGGGTCACTTCTTCTCCGGGAGGGGCGGGAAATCCACGTGGTCCGGCATGGCGGGTGCCTGCTGCCCGGTCGACTCCGCGAGCATCGAACCACGCAGGGTCATCTCGGACGCCGACGGCCCGCCGACCTCGGCCTCCAGATCCGGCATGATGCCCGCGATCTCGAGCTCGACGGTGCGGAAGTCGGTGAGCGGTGCGCCGCGGGTCGGCGCCGGCTTGGCGCCGGCCTGCAGGGCCATCACCAGGTCCAGTGCGCCGTCGGGTGTCTGGTTGTCGAAGTACTCGTAGTTCACCTGCAGGACCGGCCCGTGATCGCAGGCGGCCAGGCACTCGGCCGTTTCCAGCGTGATCGAGCCGACGGAGCCCGGCGTGCCGGCCGTCTCCTCGTGGCCGACGCCGAGGTGATCGGACAGGGTGGCGTAGATGGCGTCCCCGCCGAGCACGGCGCACAGCGCGTTGGTGCACACGCTCACCAGGTGCTGCCCGCACGGTGTGCGCTTGTACATCGTGTAGAACGTCGCCACCGCCGAGACCTCCGCCGAGGTCAGGCCGAGCTTGTCGGCGCAGAACTCGATCCCCGGCTGGCTGACGAATCCCTCGACCGATTGCACCAGGTGCAGCAGCGGCAGCAGCGCCGATCGCGACGAGGGGTACCGGCCGATCAGTTCGACGGCGCGGTCGTGCGTCAGCTGGTCGAAGACGAGGTCGGTGGCGAGGAACTCGGGAACGCCGATACGACTGCTCATGCCGAGCCGTCCCTTCTCGTGCACGTCACCGGTCCACGCCCCCCATCACCGGGTCGATCGAGGCGACCGCGGCGACGACGTCGGCGATCAGGCTGCCCTCGCTCATCGCCGGCATGGCCTGCAGGTTGACGAATCCGGGATCGCGCAGGTGCACCCGCACCGGTTTCGTCCCGCCGTCGGAAACCACGTGACAACCCAGTTCACCACGCGGGTTCTCGATGGCGGCGTAGGCCTGGCCGGCCGGCACGTGGAAGCCCTCGGTGACCAGTTTGAAGTGGTGGATCAGGGATTCCATCGAGCTGCCCATGATCTTCTTGATGTAGTCCAGCGAGTTGCCCATGCCGTCGGCGCCGATCGAGAGCTGCGCCGGCCAGCCGATCTTCTTGTCCGCCACCATGACCGGGCCAGGCTCGGCGAGTTTCACGACGGCCTGCTTCATGATCTTGAGCGACTCGTGCATCTCGGCCACCCGGAGCAGGAACCTGGCGTAGCAGTCGGCCTCGGTCGCCGTCGGCACCTCGAAGTCGTACTCCTCGTAGCCGCAGTAGGGCATGGTCTTCCGCAGATCCCACGGCAACCCGGCCGACCGCAGAACCGGTCCGGTGATGCCCAGCTGCATGCAGGCCTCGAGCGGCAGGATCCCCACGCCCTTGGTCCGCATCTTCCAGATGGGTTGCCCGGCCAGCAGTTTGTCGTACTCCGGGAGGCGCGACTCCATCTTGGCGATGAAGGCGTTGATGTGGTCGATGGCATCCGCGGGCAGCTCCTGCGCCACGCCGCCGGGACGGATGAACGCCATGTTCATCCGCAGTCCGGTGAGGAACTCCATCAGGTGCAGCGCTTCCTCCCGCTCCCGGAAGCCGGCCGTCATCCCGGTCAGCGCGCCGAGCTCCATGCCGCCGGTGGCGATGGCGACCAGGTGCGAGGAGATGCGCGTCAGCTCCATCAACAGCACGCGGATCACCTGGGCGCGGCGCGGAACCTCGATCTGCAGCAGCTTCTCGACCGCCATGCAGTAGGCGGCCTCGTTGAAGGCGGGCGACAGGTAGTCGGCCCTGGTGACGAAGGTGACCACCTGCGTCCAGTTGCGGAACTCGCACGACTTCTCGATGCCGGTGTGCAGATACCCGATGACGGACCTGGCCTGCACCACCGTCTCACCCTCGAGCTCGAGGATCAGCCGGAGCACGCCGTGCGTCGACGGGTGCTGCGGCCCCATGTTGATGATGATGCGTTCGTCGGACGCACCGCCGTCACCCTCGCCGAAGTTGCCGTCGGCCAGCATGTCCTCCCAGTCGCCACCGGTGACGGTGAAGACCCGGCCCTCGGTGGTGCTGGTGCCGCGGGCGACGCGGGGCGTCCCGCGGAGGTCGTCCGGCAGGAAGTCCTCGGTGAAGAACGGCCGCGAGTCCGAGGTGGGTGGAGTGCTCACGAGTACGACCTCCGTTGGTCCGGTGCGGGTATCTCTGCGCCCTTGTACTCGACGGGGATGCCGCCGAGCGGGTAGTCCTTGCGCTGCGGGTGACCTTCCCAGTCGTCCGGCATCAGGATGCGGGTGAGTCCGGGGTGACCGTCGAAGACGATGCCGAACATGTCCCACGCCTCCCGCTCGTGCCAGTCGGCCGTCGGATAGGTCGCCACGATGCTCGGCACGTGCGGGTCCTCGGTACCGACCGCCACCTCGACGCGGATCCGTCGACGGTAGGTCATCGACGTCAGCTCGTAGACCACGTGCAGGCGGCGAGCGACGCCCGGCCCGTAGTCGACCCCGGAGATCGACGAGGCGAGCTCGAAGCGCAGCGACGGATCGTCCCGCAGCGCCCAGGCCAGCGCCGGCAGGTGCTCGCGGGCGAAGTAGAAGGTGATCTCGCCGTTGGCGACCGAGGTCTGCAGCAGCGCCGACGACGGGATGGACCGCTCGGCCATCGCGCCGGCGAGAGCGTCGGCCACCTCGTCCAGGTCGCCTCGACCCCTGGACCCACTGCTGCTGGCATCCCTGGCTCCGCGTACTCCTCCCCATCCGAAGGGCCGCTCGGCGGGCGCCGGTGCGTACGGCGTGCTGACCAGCAACCCGAAGCCGGAGGTGTCGCCGGAGCCGTGCACGCCGAACATGCCCGTGCGCTCGACACCGACGGGTGCGGCGCCCGGCCCGGTCGGCTCGGCCAGCGCGACGGACGACGAGACACCGCCGTCGGCTGGGTCGTTCTCGCCCACCGGGCTCTGGTGCGAAGCGTCCTTGGTGGTGCCCTCGGGCGCGGTCGCCGGGGAGTCGACCGACGACGCGGCACCCGGCGCCAGGTTGCCGGGCTGGAGATCGGACGCCGCACCCTTCGGGTTCGCCGGACCGGTCACGGCCGCATCGCTTTCCACTGGCTGCCCTCGACCGCGGCCGCGGAGGCGGCCAGCTGCTCGTCGCTGGGCGACCGCTGGCCGTGGTAGACGCCGTTGCGCCCGTAGCGCACCGATGACGGCACCAGATCGGTGCGCTGGCCCGCTTTCTCGCCCGCGCGGACCGGACCGAGCGGCTCGTCCATGATCTTCGCGTGCAGCTTGAGGATGGCGTCGATCAGCATCTCCGGGCGGGGCGGGCAACCGGGCAGGTACATGTCGACCGGGACGATGTGGTCGACGCCCTGCACCACCGCGTAGTTGTTGAACATGCCGCCCGAGGACGCGCACACCCCCATCGCGATGACCCACTTCGGCTCGGCCATCTGGTCGTAGATCTGCCGCAGCACCGGCGCCATCTTCTGCGTCACCCGGCCGGCCACGATCATCAGGTCCGCCTGCCGCGGGGATGCCCGGAACACCTCCATGCCGAACCGGCCGAGGTCGTACCGCGGCGCCCCTGTCGTCATCATTTCGATGGCGCAGCACGCCAGACCGAAGGTGGCGGGAAAGAGCGAGGCCTTCCGCGTCCAGTTGACGAGCTTCTCCACGCCGGTCAGCAGGATGCCGTTGGGAAGCTTCTCTTCAAGACCCATATCACTGCTCCGCAGGGGTTTGGAATGAAAACGCTGTCTACTGCGCGTACTGCCAAGGGCGAAAAGCGTTCCGCACAAGCCAAGAGCGGGCTTGCGCGGGGTCAGTCCCAGTCCAGGCCGCCTCGGCGCCAGACGTAGGCGTAGGCGGCGAAGACCGTGACGATGAACAGACCCATCTCGACCAACCCGAAAACGCCGAGCTGGACGGCACTCTGGGCCCAGGGGTAGAGAAAGATGATCTCGATGTCGAAGACGATGAAGAGCATCGCCGTCAGGTAGAACTTGATCGGGAAGCGGCCAGCGGTGCCGGCGGGCAGCGGCGTCGGCTCGATGCCGCACTCGTAGGCGTCCAGCTTCGCCCGGTTGAACCGCCTGGGCCCCACCAGGTCCGTGGCCACCGTGGCGTTGGTGACAGCGAAACCCCCGGCCACCACCAGCATGATCAGGATGGGCAGGTAGGCACTCACGATCCGAACCTCCGGTCGACGTCGTTCCAGCAGCTACACACTGGGCACCATCCTGGTCAGCGACCGGACCACGTAATCCGCCCAGTCGCCGTCCCGGCTGTCGTAGAGGCCGGCCAGCAGCTTGAGCACCAGGTACATCAGCCGCTTGCGCGGCAGCCCGAGCCGGGTGGCGGTCTTCATGATCGACGGCTTGCCGATCAGCGTCGAGAACATGCCACCGAGCCGGTAGTAGGCGCCGAGGTGATCCTTCATGGCGGCGGCGTAGCCCTCCAGCGCCGCCTCCCGGCTGACGCCGTCGGGCCGACCCAGCGCCTGCAGCACCGACTCCGCGGCCAGCGCAGCCGATTCCATCGCGTAGGCGATGCCCTCGCCGTTGAACGGGTTGACCGAGCCCCCGGCGTCGCCGAGCAGCACGAGGCCGTTGACGTAGTGCGGCGTGCGATTGAACCCCATGGGCAACCCGGCCCCGCCGATCGGGCCGATCGCGTTCTCCTCGCGCAGCCCCCACTCCTCCGGGGTGCCGTCGAGCCAGGTCTTCAGCAGCTTGCGGTAGTCGGTGCGCCCGAACGCCTTGGAAGAGTTCAGCATGCCCAGACCGACGTTGACCGTGCCGTCGCCCAGCCCGAAGATCCAGCCGTAGCCGGGCAGCAGCTTCGGGTCGGCGGCGTTGCTGCGGTCCCACAGCTCCAGGTGCGACTCGAGGTAGTCGTCATGGGTCTTGGCAGGCGCGTGGTAGTACCGGCGGACGGCGACCCCCAACGGGCGGTCGTCCCGCTTGTTGATGCCCATGCCGAGGGCGATCCGCGCGGAGACGCCGTCGGCGGCGAGCACCAGCGGGGCGGTGAAGGCGACCGGGCCGTCCTCGGTCCGCGAGTTCACACCGACGATGCGACCGGTCTTCTCGTCCTGGATCGGCGTGGTGACGGTGGTGCCGACCCGCAACCTCGCGCCGGCCTTCACCGCGAGGTCGGCGAGCATCTGGTCGAAGTCGCGACGCGGGCGCACCAGGCCGAAGTCCGGGTAGTCCTGCAGCACGGGCCAGGGCAGCTCGAGAGAAGTCCCGCCGCCCACCACACGGAGCCCCCGGTTGCGGAGCCAGTCGTCGCCGGAGACGTCGACGCCCAGCGCCAGCAGCTGCTTCACCCCGCGTGGCGTCAGGCCGTCGCCACAGACCTTGTCGCGCGGGAACACCGACTTCTCCAGCAGCAGGACGTCGACACCCGACCGTGCGAGGTAGGTGGCAGCCGTCGAACCGGCCGGGCCGGCGCCGACGATGATGACGTCGGCCGTGTTGTCGGGATGGCGCAGGGCCGAAGAGGAGGTTGGCAGGGAGGCGTGGTCGTTCGATGCAGCGGTCATGACGACCTTCCTACCCTTCACGCCGGTGTTGCCGTCGGCGTCGGGAAGCTGCGGCAGCAGGCCCCGGCCGACGCCGTGAACGACCTTGTGAAACCGTTCACTAAGTGGCGCGTCCCCAGTGTAAGACCGCTCACAACAGGTTGGGACCCGGGCGAGGCGATCCTGCGGGTCGAGCCCACGCGCATCCACCCGAATGGCAGCACGAGAAGGTCAGGCGGGACGGCGCACCGCGTGGTGCAGGGCGACGACGCCGAAGGTCATGTTCTTCCAGGCGACTTCGTCCCACCCGGATCGGGTGATCATCCGGGCGAGCCGGGGCTGGTCGGGCCACGAATTGATGGTCTCGCCGAGGTAGGTGTAGGCGTCCGGGTTGGAGGAGAAGCGACGAGCGAGCCGGGGCAGCACGTTGGCCAGGTACCACTGGTATCCCCAGCGCACCGGAGCCGGCCGCGCCCGGGAGAACTCGCAGACCAGCAGTTCGCCGCCCGGTTTGGTCACCCGGGCGAACTCGGTCAGCGCTCGCCCCGGATCCTGGACGTTCCGCAGCCCGAACGAGATCGTCACCGCGTCGAAGGTGCCGTCCGCGAACGGGAGGTGCAACGCATCGGCGGCCACCTTGGGCACCCGCCGCCCGGCGCCCGCCATCAGCATGCCGAGTGAGAAGTCCGCCGCGACGCTCCAGGCACCGGTCTGGGTGAGCTCCTTGGTGGACACCGCCGTGCCGGCCGCCACGTCGAGCACCTTGCTGCCGGGCACCAGCCCCAACGCCCGGACGCTGTGCCGCCGCCACCGCCGGTCCTGCGCGAACGACAGGAGCGTGTTGGTCCGGTCGTAACGGCCGGCGACGCCGTCGAACATCGCCGCGACCTGTCGCGGGTTCTTCTCCAGCCCGGCGCGTCCCATGGTTGCAGAGCCTACCCAGCGCCCCGCTGGAGCACGGCTGACAACATCAATCCGGCGGTCGGACAAGGAAAGCAATCCGGCGGGTACGACGACGATGCGGGCCGGCCGCACCGCGGGCGATCGTCACCGGGATGGCGCCGTGCCCGGCGGACGAGACGATGATCACGACGGCGGCACGGCCCATTCATGCGAGCGTGGCCAAACCGACACACACGGTTGCCATGCTGGAAGGCATGGCTGCTCCCGTAGGCAATGCGACGCACGCCCTGCCGGTGGGCCTCATCCCACGGGCACTGGATCTGGCGGGCCGGTTGGCCAACGATGCGGCCGAGGTGATCACCGCCACGGCGGGCCGGTCCGCCTCACCGGGCGCCAAGGCGCACGCGTTCGACTGGGTCACCGAGACGGACCGGACGCTGGAGCGGCACACCCGGCGGGTGATCGCGGCAGAGTTCCCCGGCAGTGCCGTGCTGGGCGAGGAGTACGGGGCCTCCGGCGGCGGCGACGATCCGCTCGCGCTGCCTGGACAACCGGGTGCGGCCGACCTGCTGTGGATCGTGGATCCGGTGGACGGGACGGCCAACTACGTCGCCGGCATTCCCTGGTGCTGCTACTCCCTGGCCCTGGTTGACGCCGACGGCCCGCTGGTCGGCGTGATCGCCGACCCCTACCAGGGGCAGATCTACGCCGCCGCCCGCGGCCTCGGCCTGCGCGCGAACGGCCGCCGCGTGCCGGCCAGCACGCTGCGGTCACTGTCCGGTTCGCTGGTCTTCGCCGAACCCGGCAAGCCGGGCGAGCAGCCGGAGCTCGCCCAGCTGGCAGACCGGACCAGGGCGGCACACGCGGGTCTGCGGGTGGTCGGCTCCTCAGCGCTGGCGGTCACCCAGGTGGCGCTGGGCCGGGCGGCCGCCGCGGTGCTGCCGTCCGCCGGCTACCACGTCTGGGACGTCGCGGGCGCGCTGAGCCTGGCGCTGGAGGCCGGGATGACGGTGACGGATCTCGGCGGCAACCCGGCCCTGCTGCCGTTGGACGGCCTGATCGTCAGCGCGCCGGCCGTAGCCGCCGAGATGGTCGACCTGGTCAATGCCGTCGCGCGGTAGGGCGCGGCGGCCTGCTCGCCCGTCGGCGTGACCACCAGGCCCCGCCGCCGCCGATCGCCCACGCGGCGACCGCGGTGATGCCCAGCCCGGCGTTGCCCACCGCGGCGTCGCGGCCACCTACCCGGACGAGCGTCGGCTGCTGGGTGGAGTACTCGACCAGGAAACGTTGACCCACCGACAGCAGGCCGGGGTAGAGCACCCCGCCGGACGGCCGGATCGCCACCCCTGCCGCGTCCACGAACTCGATGCCGGTGCGCAGCGCGGAAATCGACAGGACCGTGGCGGTGGCCGTGCCCAGGTGCCGCTCGATCTGCCGGTCGTCCAGCCGGAGGGCGACCGCCACCACCACGACCAGTAACGTCACGACGCCGACCAGCACGATCAGGACCCAGGACGTCACCAACCAGGCACGGCGGACGGCCGGTGCGGCGGCCGCTGACTGCAGGCCATCGGCGGTCACCTGCCGAGTCTAGGGCGGCCGGGCGACGCGCTGCCGTCAGCAGAACTGCGCACCGAGATCGGTGGCCAGCGACGGACCGAACAGCGCAGCCGGCGTGTAGGCGCCGGGAGATGACCCGGCGAGCAGGCGCCGGGCGATCTCCGCGCAGGCCATCTCGGTGAAGTGCTGCGCGTCGCCCAGGCGCAGCCACGCGTCGGCGGTCGTGCCGTCGTCCCATTCCGCCCTGGCGTGTCCCCAGGAGTCGGTGGAGCGCTCGCTGGCACGAATCGGAAAGCGGGCCACCCGGGCGATCGCGAATCGGCGCAGCGCTGACCACCGCATCAGCAGCGACAGCGCGGGGAATCCGGCCCGGACGGCCGGGCCGGAGGGCACGGCCGACGTTGCCGAGAGGACCGACGGCGCCTTGCTGGCGCGCCACGCGGCGAGCAGGTCACCCGTCGGCAGCGCAGCGGTGGTGACCGTGTCGCCGGCGGGAGTGCTCAGCTGCTGGCGCGCGCCCGCCACCGGAAACCGGACCAGGCGACCGTGCTCGACGCGCCGACCGCCGTCCGGCGCCCCGTCCAGCATGCTGCCGGCCAGCGCCGCACCCACGACTCCCGCGTCGGTCGCCAGGGCCGGGATCGCGTCGACCCGGATCCGCGCCGGCGCCGGGCGTCCCGCGCACAGGTGCAGCACGGCACTTTCCGTCGCCAGCACCCCGAACCCGGCGCCCGTGACGACGGTGCTCCCGTTGTCCACCGCCCGCTGGTGCCCGTCGAGGACCGCCTGCACGCCGGGCAGCTCGTTGCCGATGTCGAGGTAATGGGTGCCCGGTGGGCAGGCGGCGATGGCCTGTGCGGAGGTCCGGGCGAATGGGCCGACGGTGTTGACGACCACCGCCGGCGCCGCGGCCGCGACCTGGTCCAGCAGCGACTCGAGCGAGCCGGACACCACGGCGGCACCGCCGAGTTCGGCCGCCATCGACTCCAGTCGCTGTGGGTCGCGCCCGGCCAGCACGACGGTGTGCCCGGTCTCCCGCAGACGTCGGGCGATTCCGCGGCCGGAACGGCCCGTCGCACCCAACACCCAGATCTCTGCGCTCATGCCGGCCTCCGGTCGTCGATGTCTGGCGCATACCCGACGGGTGCCCGCGGTGGGAGCGCATGACATGCCATGTCATGACGGTATCATCATGACACGCCGTGTCGTCTACGATCACCTCGTGGGACGCTGGGAACCGGACGCGCGGGCTCGACTCGAGCAGGCGGCCCTCCAGTTGTTCCTCGAGCGCGGCTTCGACCGGGTCACCGTCCCCGAGATCACCGCCCACGCCGGTCTGACCACGCGCACGTTCCATCGCCATTTCGCCGACAAACGGGAGGTGCTGTTCGCCGACGCGGACCGGATGCCGGCCCTGGCAGCCGATCTCGTCCTGCGGGCCCCGCCCGACCTCGGGCCGATCGACGTGGTGACGCACGGACTTCCTCTGCTGGCGAGGGCGTTCGACGGCCGGGTCGAGCAACTGTCGATCCGCAGAGCGATCGTCCAGGGCAACGACGGGCTCCGCGAACGGGAGCTCCGCAAGATGGAGCAGCTGGTCGAGGCCATCACGGACGCCTTCCGGCAGCGCGGCGTGGACGACCTGACCGCTGCCGTCGTCGCAGAAACAGCGGTCGGGGTGGTCAAGACGGCCCTCCGCCGCTGGATCGAATCCAACGGCGCGGATCCGCTGCACACCGTCATGGCCGACTCGCTGCAGCGGATCGGCGACGCGTTCCAGGCCGCCCGCAAACCGGAGTAGCCCGTCGGCAACGCCCGGCACACACGGTCGCTCCGGCTCCTCCGGACGGGCTGCCGAAGGCCCGCCCGTGTCGGCGAACCCGGCCGCGACGTGCTCCCGATCTCATCCACCCGGCCCGCTGCGCCCGTCGGTCTACCCTGGAGCATCGTGTCCGCATCCCCCGTCGCCCCGGCTCAGGTCCGGGCAGTCAGCCGCCTGCTGCCGGCGGTTGTCGACCTCGTCGCAGCGTTGCCGGTGCCTACCGGGACGCTTTCGTTCGTGCAGGACGGGCAGGGGCTCGTCGGGTGGGGCGAGTACGCCCGGCTGACCGCGAGCGGGCCGGACGCCGGTGCGCAGATCCAGCGCTGGTTCCATTCGATCGTCGCCGAGTTGGCGATCTCCGACGAGGTGTCCCAGCCGGGCAGCGGCCCGGTCGCCTTCGTGTCATTGGGTTTCGACGACCGCGACGTCGCCGTGGCCGTGGTACCTGCCGTGGTCCTCGGGGTGCGGAACGGCAGGGCGTTCAGCACCGTCATCGGCGATCCAGGACTGACCGACCCGGCCCCGGTCACGGTCCCCGGGCGGGTTCGGTACTCCGACGGCACCCTCTCGGTGGCCGGGTTCACCTCGGCGGTGGCCACGGCCACCGCCCGCATCCGTACGGACCGCGCGGGCGCCGACCCCGCAGGTCGGGCGTTGCAGAAGGTGGTCCTGGCCCACGATCTCGAGGCGACGACGGAGAACGCGGTCGACGAGCGGCACCTGCTCCGGCAGCTGTCGACCGCCTACCCGAGCTGCTGGACCTATTCGGTGGACGGTCTCGTGGGGGCCAGCCCGGAGATGCTCATGCGACGGGTGGACGGTGCCATCACCTCCCGGGTGCTGGCCGGGACCAAGTGGGCCGAACACGCCGGCGACCAGGTGGCCGACGACCTGATGGTCAGCGGCAAGGACCTGTCCGAGCACTCCTTCGCCGTCGATTCCGTCGCCGCGGTGCTGCGCGGTGTGGTGTCCGAGCTGGACGTGCCGGACGGTCCGCACCCGCTGCCGTTGGCCAACCTCACCCACCTGGCGACCGACATCACCGGCCGCCTGGGCACCTCCGGACCGAGCGCGCTCGAACTGGCGGCCATGCTGCACCCGACCGCGGCCGTGGGCGGGACGCCGACCGACCTCGCGGTGGCCCTGATCCGGGAGTTGGAGCCGGCCCCGCGCGGCCGTTACGCCGCGCCGGTCGGCTGGCTCGACGCGCACGGCGACGGCGAGTTCGCGATTGCGTTGCGGTGCGCGTCGGTGTCCGGGCACAGCGTCCGGATGATCGCCGGGTGCGGCATCGTGGCCGACTCCGATCCGCCCACCGAGGCCCGCGAGGCGCAGGTCAAGATGATCCCCATCCGCGACGCGCTCGAGGCCTGACCGGCCGGGCCCCAGGCTGCGTCGGACGGGGCGGCGGTCCAGCCCGGGGCGCGGTTCAGCTGAGGCGGCGGGCGTCACCCGAGGCGGCGGGCGCCAGCCGGTGGCTGCGTCAGCCGCGGACGGCCCGCGAGACGGCTGCACGCAGGTCGGTGTGCAGCTCCCGCAGGTCGGTCCGGCCCGTGGGTATCTCCACCACCCGGATCCCCGACGGGTCGGCGAGGGCGTCGGGCAGCTCGTCGGCGCTGGTCACGAGCACGTGCTCCCAGCCCGCCGCCTCCACGACGCCGGCCAGCTGGACGTCGTGCGGCGTACCGAACACGCGCTCGAATGCTCTGGCGTGCAACGGTTCTCCAGGTTCCAGGGTGTGGAAGATGCCGCCGCCGCCGTTGTTCGACACGACGATCGTCAGGTCGGGTCGCGGCTCGTGCGGGCCGATGACCAGACCGGTGACATCGTGCAAGAAGGTGAGATCGCCCATCAGCGCGGTCGTCGGCCCCCCGTCGGCAGCCGCGCCCAGCGCCGCGCCGACGGCGGTGGACACCGTTCCGTCGATGCCTGCGACCCCGCGATTGGCGAGCAGCCGGAGCCCGTCCCGCGGAGCGGCGGCCAGCCCGACGTCCCGGGGTGGCTGGGACGACCCGAGGACGAGGGTGGCCCCGTCGGGCAGCAACGCGACCACCTCGGCCGCCAGTCGCGGCGAACACCCGATGTCCATCCCGGCCACCGCCGACGACACCGTCACCTGCGCGACCTGTTGGGCCGAGCGCCAGACCTGCACGAACTCGGTGTCGCCCGGGCCCGCCAACGGCGCCAGTACCGGAGCCACCCGGCGGACCTTGCCGCTGGGATCGGCGTAGCTGAACGGGGACGCCAGCACGTCCACCGCGATCATCGAGTCCGCGAGCAGCGCGGAGATCTGCCGGTACAGCGTGGGACGGCCGAGCACCACGACACGGTCGGGCAGTCCGGGCTCGAGAAAGCCGGGAACCGCCAGCAGGTGCAGGCCGGTGGACACGACGGCGGACCCGGCCGCGCCGCCGGCCTCGGAGATCACCACGTGTCCGAGAGCCGCCAGCGGGCCGGCAGCCGGGTGGGTCAGGTCCCCGATGAACAACACCCGCTCCCCGTCGGCCGGGGCAGGGATCATCGGCACCCGGCCGGTCGGCACCTCGACGCCGGTGAGCACCTCGTCGGGGGCGGCCGTGTCGATCAGCGTCCAGGGCGACCGGTGCCCGTCGGCGGTCGTCCGGCCGTCGAGGCTCTCCGGCCACCTGCCGTCCTCGTCGGGCAGCAACGGCTCGACCAGCGGCAGGTTGAGCTGCACCGGACCCGCGAAACCCGTTCCGGCGCCTAGGCTCTGCGCCAGGGCGCGGCACACCATCGAGCGCCATAGCGCGTTCTGCCCGGGTCGCTCGGCGGCCACGCCGAACTCGTGGAAGAACCGCAACGCCGACCCGAACACACTGCGCTGGTCGATGACCTGGTTGGCCCCGACGTCCCGCATCGCCGGCGGCCGGTCGGCCGACAGCACCACCAGCGGCACGCCACCGTGGTTCGCCTCGAGTACCGCCGGATGCAGGTTGGCCACCGCGGTTCCCGACGTCGTGCAGACGGCGACCGGCCGGCCGGTGGCGCGGGCCAACCCCACGGCCAGGAACCCCGCGGTCCGCTCGTCGATCCGGACGTGCAGGCGCACCCGTCCGGCGGCGTCCGCGTCGAACATCGCCAGGGACATCGGCGAGTTCCGCGACCCGGGAGCCAGTACGACGTCGGTCACGCCGCCGGCGATCAGTTCGTCGACCACCACGCGGGCGAAGGCGGTCGACGGGTTCACCGGGCCATTCTCTCAGCCACCGCGGCTGAGGCCCGGACGAGCGGCGCTCACGGTGCACGGCTCGGCGCTTCCATCCGGTCGCGCGAACGAACTCGGCGACCTGCGCCCCACCAGTCCCATTGGGGCGGAGTTGATCAGCGCGGCACGAGTTGATCAGCGCGGGCGGAGTCGATCAGCGCGGGCGGAGTTGATCAGCGCGGGCGGAGTTGATCAGCGCGGCGAAGGCGGGAGCAGGGCGGCGACCCGGGTCAGGCGGGCCAACCAGAGGTCGGTCGTCTCTCCATCGGCGGCCCAGTCGTCGATCCGGTCCGGCTCGGGCGCCCGGTCGAGCACCGGCAACCGCCCGTCAGCCGGCAGCAGGCTGCGCGAGCTGACGTCACCGGTCAGCAGGGACGCGGTGCCGAGGCCGCAGGCGTGCTTCAAGACCGGCAGCGCCCCGGCCAGAGCCAGCCCGGCGGCCAGGCCCACCGCACTGTCCACCGCGGACGACACCACCACCGGGAGCCCGGCCGCCGCAGCGACGCGCAGGGCCTGCCGGACGCCGCCCAGCGGCGCCACCTTCAGCACCGCGATGTCCGCAGCTCCGGCGAGCGCCACCCGCAGTGGATCGTCGGCGCGCCGGATGGACTCGTCAGCGGCGATCGGCACGCCCACCCGACGGCGCACGGCGGCCAGTTCCTCGATCGACGCACACGGCTGCTCGACGTACTCCAGCCCGCCGGCCGCCCCGTCGAGCACCGGGATCGCAGCCAACGCCTGCGGCACCGACCAGCCGGCGTTGGCGTCGATCCGGATGCTGCCGCCCGGACCCAACGCACCGCGCACCGCCCCCAGCCGCGCCGCGTCGTCGGCCAGCGAGTTCGGTCCGGCCGACCCCGGTCGCACGCTCCCGTCCAGCCCGCCGACCTTGACCTTGGCGGTGCGGCAGCCCGACTCCCGCACCAGGTCAGCGGCCCGTGCAGGGTCCACGACGGGCACCGTCGTGTTGACCTCGATGCTGTCGCGGACCGCCACCGGCCAGGGCGTGAGCGCCGTGTCCACCGCCGACTGCAACCAGGGCACGGCCTGCGCGTCGTCGTAGTCCAGGAACGGTGCGAACTCGGCCCAGCCGGCCGGCCCGTGCAGCAGCACACCCTCCCGGACGGTGATGCCCCGGAACCGATGGCGCAGCGGGATCGCGAACACCCGGGCGGTAGCAAGTAGTTCGGTCAGGTCCATCGCCTGTCATCTAACCTGCCGACACCTGCGGACTGTCGGTGGCCGGTGCTGGAATGGGGTCGTCGGCCAGGCGTGGCCGGTGCTCGAGCAAAACCCCTGCGGCGGGGGAAAGGAGGCGCATCCACGGTGGGTCGGAATCCGCACGCGCCAGCGGTGCTGGACGATCGGGCGCTCAATCGCGCCCTGCTCGCCCGGCAGCTGCTTCTGGAACGGAGCACGCTGTCGCCGCTGCACGCCATCGAGCACCTGGTCGGCATGCAGTCCCAGCTGCCGACGCCACCGTACTTCGGGCTCTGGGCCCGACTGGACGGCTTCGAGCCGGACCAGCTCTCGCAGCTCTACGCCGACCGTCGGGTGGTGCGGATCGCGGTGATGCGGTCGACCGTGCATCTGGTCAGTGCTGACGACTGCCTACGCCTCCGGCCGGCGATGGAGCCGGCGCAATACCGGGCGATGACGCCCGGCAGCGGTTACGGCCGGGCACTGGCCGGTGTGGACCTGGACGAACTCGGCCGGCTGGGGCGAGCGCTGGTGGAGGCGCAGCCGCTGACGGGTGCGCAGATCGCTGCCGCACTGGGCGAGCGCTGGCCCGGCGCAGCGCCCGCCGCGCTGGCCTACGCGGTGCGCGCCGTGGTGCCGCTGGTGCAGGTGCCGCCGCGCGGGCAGTGGGGCAGGTCCGGGCAGGCGCGCTGCACCAGCGCGGAGCACTGGATCGGCCGCCCGCTGGACGCACCCGACGTCGAGGCCGTGATGCGCCGGTATCTCGCCGCCTACGGCCCGGCCAGCGTGGCCGACGCCCAGGCCTGGTCGGGGCTGACCCGGTTGAGGCCGGTCTTCGAGGCCCTCCGCCCAGACCTTCTCACCTTCCGCTCGGAGTCCGGCACCGAGCTGTTCGACCTGCCGGACGCGCCGCGACCGCCCGGGGACCTGCCGGCGCCGGTGCGGCTGCTGCCGGAGTTCGACAACATCCTGCTCTCGCATGCCGAACGCGGCCGGATGTTCGCGCCGGAGCACCGGCGGCTGATCTTCAGCGAGAACGGGATCATCCACGCGACCGTGCTCGTCGACGGATTCGCACGCGCCACATGGAAGCTGCACACCACCAGGAGCGAGGCTGCGCTGGAGGTCACATCGCTTCCGGGACCGGCGCTGCGCGCCCGCGACCGGACAGCCATCGACGGGGAGGCCCGCCGACTGCTGGCCGCCGCAGCACCGGGTGCGTCGCAGGAGGTCCGGATCGCAGATGCGCCGACCGGCTGATCCCGAGCCTGGACCAGCGACGATGTGCTGCAGCACCACCGACGCCCGCCGGGCCGGCATCACGCGACCGGTAGCTCGATGGTCATGCTGACGCCGCCTTCGGCCGCCGGGCCGGCGGTGATCCGGCCACCGAGCCGCTCCACCAGGCTGTGCGCCAACGCCAGTCCCAGACCGGCGCCGCCCGGCCGTCGACCGCGGTACCGGTCGTGCAGCGCCCCCCGTTCGAAAGCGACGGGATAGTCCTCCGGCGCGAGTCCCAGCCCGCCGTCGCGCACCTGCAGCACCACCCACGGCCCGCCGGCGCCCGGCCGCTGCGGAGCGCCCGGCAGCAGCGGAGCGCCCGGCACCGGCGGCCCGCCCGGCAGCAGCGGCCCGCCCGGCAGCAGCGGCCCAGGCACCAGCGGCGCGGCCAAGGCGAGCACCAGCGGCCGCCCCGGCGGCAGCAGGCGCAGCGCGTTCTCGGCCAGGCCGTCCAGCACCTGTCGCAGGCGCCGCGCATCGGTCGACACCACGACGGGGCCTGGCGGCACAGTGACGACGAGAGGCACGGCCCGCTGGTCGCACCGCACCTGCCACACCGCGGCCATCTCGCGCACCAGCCCGGCGAGGTCGCACGGGCCGACCTCCAGGCGGAAGGAGTCGGCGCCGAGCCGGGCCAGGTCGAGCAGGTCGAACACCAGGCGTTCCAGCCGAGCGGATTCGGCCCGGATCGTCCGGCCGACCTGCGGGACCTCGGCCTCGGGCACGATGCCGTCGCTGAGCGCCTCCGCCTGACCGCTGATCGCAGCCAGCGGCGTCCGCAGCTCGTGGGACACCGAGGTCAGGAACTCCCGCTGCCGGGACTCGCTGTGCTGCAGTGCGTCGGCCAGTTCGTTGACCGCGATCGCCACGTCCGCTACCTCGCTCGGCCCGGCGACCGGTGCGCGCGTCTGCCGGGAGCCGGCGCCCATCGCCCGGGCCGTGTCGGCGGTCCTGCGCAGTGGCCGGGTGACGAGTCGGGCGACCAGCAGCCCCCCGACGACGGCGGCCACCAGACCGATCAACAGGGCCAGCAGCACGCGGCGCTGCAGCGTCCGAGCCGTTCCGGCACCGATGTCGGCGGAGGCAACCAGCGCGAAGCCACGATCGGGCACCGCCCTGGCCTCCAACAGTCGGGTGGATCCGCCGGTGTTCACCGTCCGGGACATCGACTCGCCGGCCGTCATCCGCGCCACGCCGGCGTCCGTGGCGATCCGGACGGCGGTCGCGTCGGCACCCGCGAGATGCCCGGTCCGGCTCACAGTCACCACCGAGATGCCCTGCCGTGAGAACACCTCGGCCAGCCGGGCCAGTCCGATCCGGTAGCCCGGATCCTCACCGGTGAGCTGGTCCTGCACCACGTCGGCCTGGTTGGACAAATAGTTGCGGGTGACGTCGACCGCGGTGTTCCGGATCATCGCGGCGCCGACCACGCCGGCGATGATCGCCACCGAGACGGCCACCGCGACCACGAGCAGGGTGATGCGCACCGCCAGGGACGAGCGCCGTGAACCGTCCTGGTGCGACGTCACCTACGACTCCACCGCGTACCCGACGCCGCGGACGGTGCGGATGGGGCTGGCATCGCCGAGCTTGGAGCGCAGTGCGGCGATGTGCACGTCCACGGTCCGCAGCCCCGACGCGGCGGCGTATCCCCAGACCGAGCTGAGCAGGCTCTGCCGGTCGAAGACCCGCTCCGGGTGCTTCATCAGGTGGACCAGCAGGTCGAACTCGGTCGCGGTGAGGGTGATCTCGTCCGCGTCGGCCCACACCCGGCGTTGCGAGACGTCCGCCCGGAGCCGGCCGGCGACCAGGACGGGCGAACCGCCGGTGGTCGAGCCGCCCGACCGGCGGAGCACGGTCCGCACCCGCGCCACCAGTTCGCGGGGGTTGAACGGCTTGACCAGGTAGTCGTCGCCGCCCAGTTCCAGACCGAGGATGCGGTCGACGTCCTCGTCCCGCGCCGTCATAAACAGGATGGGCGTCCAGTCGCCCGCGGCACGCAGTTGCTGGCAGATGGTCAGGCCGTCGATGTCGGGCAGGCCGATGTCCATCACCACGGCGACCGGCCGGTCCTGCCGGATGATGGCCTGCGCCTCGCGGCCGAAACCGGTGGTGCGCACGGTGAACCCGGCGGCGGCGAGATACCGCCGCACCACGTCGGCGATCGTGCTCTCGTCCTCCACCACCAGCACCAGCCCACGGGACTGCCCGGCTCCGGTCGCCTGACTCATCGCCGTCCTCCCGCCGTCCGCACCCATCGTGCGCCGGCACGCTCGAAGGAAAGACGTCGACCGGCGGCCGGGCACCGGACATCATCCGGCATCGGGTGTCCGCCTGCGGTGAGCATCGGGTTCGGATCCGGTTCGGGCCGGCTCCGCGGGTCTGGTCGTAGGGTGATCGGGTGCCGGTCTGTCGTGTCCCTGCGTCGGTGGCCCGGTTACGGCACCGACATCGCTCCTGGGACGGCCGGTGACGTCCCGGTCCGTCGAGCTGCTCGAGCTGCCGACGGGACCGGCGCTGCTGGACCTGCTGCCCCGGTTGGCCGACGCGCTGGCCGGCCACGGACCGGCGCTCGCCCCGGTCGCGGCGGGTGACCGGGCGCGGATCGCCGAGCTGCACGCCGCCTTCCGGACCGGTACCCCGCTGACCGACGGCGAGGACGACCCCGACGACCCGACGGCGCTGGTGGTCGCCACGTCGGGCTCGACCGGCACGCCCAAGGGCACCTTGCTGACCCGGTCGGCGTTGACCGCGTCGGCGGCCGCGACCGCCGCCCGGCTGGGCGCGGCCGGCACGTGGTTGCTGGCGCTGCCCGCGCAGCACATCGCCGGCCTCCAGGTGCTCCTGCGGTCGCTGGCGACCGGCAGCCGCCCGCACGTGCTCGACACCGGGCTCCCGTTCACCCCGGAACGGTTCGCCCGGGCGTCTGCGGCGCTGCCCGACGGTCCGAGGTTCGTCTCGCTGGTGCCCACCCAGCTGCATCGCCTGCTGGCCGACGCTGCGGCGACCGATGCGCTGCGGACGTTCGCCGCGGTCCTGGTCGGCGGCTCTGCGACGCCGCCGCCACTGGTGGAACGGGCCCGAGCGGCGGAGATCGCCTTGCTGACCACGTACGGCATGAGCGAGACGTGCGGCGGCTGCGTCTACGACGGCGTACCGCTGGACGGCGTCCGGGTGGAGCTCGATCCCGAGGGCCGGGTGCGGCTCCGGGGGGCGATGGTGGGCCGCGGCTATCGCGGACTGCCGGGGCACCCGGCCTTCGCCGAGCGCGGCGTCTTCCGTACCGACGACCTCGGCACGTGGTCCGGCGGCCGGCTGCGCATCCTCGGGCGGACGGACGACATGGTGATCTCCGGTGGGGTCAAGGTTGCACCGGCGGTGCTGGAGAACGCGGTGCTCGCGCTGCCCGAGGTCGCGGAGGTCCTGGTGGTCGGTGTCGATGACCCGGAGTGGGGACAGCGGCTGGTGGCGGTGCTGACGCTGGCCCCGGGATCGGCGGCGCCCGACTCTCATCGGGTGCGGGCGGCGTGCAGGGCGGCCGGCGTACCTGCGGCACTGGCGCCGCGCCAGGTGCTGGTGGTTCCCGAGTTGCCCAGCCGCGGGCCGGGCAAGCCCGACCGTGCGGCCGCCGCCGAGCTGGCCCGGGCCGTGGACTCCTCGTCGACCCGGCCCGTCGACGGGTTGTCGTCCCAGGCCATCGACGCGGTGTCGTCCCGGGCCGTCGACGCGGTGTCGTCCCAGACCGTCGACGCGGTGTCGTCCCAGGCCGTCGACACGGTTTCCGACCGGGTCGTCGACGCGGCGTCGTCGCAGGTCGTCGATGCGGCGTCGGCGCAGCCGGCGGGGCAGCCCGTCCGACCCCATTAGGGTTGGCACACGTGGCAACAGCAACGCAGTGGGTCTCCGCCTCCCGTCCGCGCACGCTGCCGGCGGCCGTCGCGCCGGTGCTGGCCGGCTCCGGCGCGGCTTCGGCGATCGGCCAGTTCTCCTGGTGGAAGAGCCTGCTCGCCCTCGTCGTCTCGCTGGCTCTGCAGGTCGGGGTGAACTACGCCAACGACTACTCCGACGGCATCCGCGGCACCGACGAGCGCCGGGTCGGCCCGATGCGCCTGGTCGGGTCGGGTGCCGCGGCGCCCGGCGCGGTCAAGCGCGCGGCCTTCGGCTGCTTCGCCCTGGCGGGGGTCGCCGGCCTGGCGCTGGCGGCCGTCACCACCTGGTGGTTGATCCCGTTCGGCGTCGCCGCCGTCGCCGCGGCCTGGTTCTACACCGGCGGGCCGAAGCCCTACGGCTACGCCGGGTACGGCGAGCTCTTCGTCTTCGTCTTCTTCGGGCTGCTCGCCGTCCTGGGCACCACCTACGTCAACAGCGCCCGCATCACGCCCAGCGCTGTCGCGGCGGCCATCGGCATCGGGCTGCTCGCCTGCGCGCTGCTGATGGTCAACAACCTGCGCGACGTCGGCACGGACGTGCACTCTGGCAAGCGCACGCTTGCCGTGCTGCTGGGCGATCGACTGGCGAGGTCGGTACTCGTGCTGACCATCGGCGGCGCCTTCCTGGCCGTGCTGGTGGTCGGGCTGCGGCATCCCTGGTGCCTCCTGGCACTGCTCAGCGCGCCGCTGGCGCTGCCGCCGGTGCGCTCCGTGCTGGCAGGGGACAAGGGATTCGCCCTGATCAGGGCGTTGGGCGCGATCGGGCGGCTGGAGATCGTCTATGCCGTGCTGCTCACCGTCGGGCTGGTGCTCGGTCGCTGACGGCCGGGCGGCGGTGGGCGCGGCGCTGCCTGCCACGGCCGCACACTAAGCCCGGCAGGCCGGGGGCGTGCAAAATCGCGATCTCCAGGGGACCATGTCCGATATGTACATCGTCGGTTCGGGGAGCTGCCAGATCTCCGTCGACGAGCCCGCGCCCCTGATCATCGCCCTGTACATCCGTGAGGTCATCGGCATCTCCGGGCTCACCGCGCCCGAGATCCCGCCGCTCGACCCGTCGTCACAGATCTGGCCGGCCTGGGCGGCCCGGCCGTCGGACGGCCTGGTCACCCTGCCCGACCCGTTCGCCGGACTGCTCGACCGCGAGCAGACCGCGCGGGAATGGGCCCGCTGGTGGCGGCACGCCGTTGCCGAGGGCCCTGCCGGCGCCGGCAGTCTCCGGCCGCCGCGGTTCTCCGCCTTCGCCACCACGCCGTCGCTGCGCGCTCTGCTGCAGATCTACCACGAGCGCGCCAGCCTGTGGACGGACTCGATCTCGACCGACCCGCGGGTCAAGCGGGCGCACAGTTCCCCCCGGGACGGGCTGGAGGAACTGGCCAAGGAGCTGGGACGGATGTGGCAGTCGCGCCCGTTCCGGCTGCGGCTGACCGTCATCCCCGTGCAGACCGAGCACGCCTGGCAGCTGGCACCCGATCACATCCTGATGACCAGGCACCTGATCGGCGACCGGGACAACGTGCTGGACTGGCTGCGTTCGCGGATCCTGTCCCTGCGCTGACCAACGGGTCGCCGTCAGTTCTGCGGGTCGGCCCACTGCCCCGTGGTCAGGAACGACCGCACCGCATCCAGTGGTTCGGCCAGGTCCCAGCCCTGCTCGGCGACCCACCGGTCGTCGTAGTAGGTCGGTGCGTAACGCTCGCCGCCGTCGCACAGCAGAGCGACGACGGAGCCGGTCCGACCCGCCCGGGCCATCTGGTCCACGAGGCCGAACGCCGCCCACAGGTTGGTGCCCGTGGACGGGCCGACCTTCCGGCCGAGCACCTCCTCGACCCCGCGCATCGCGGCCACCGAACACCGGTCCGGCACGGACACCATCCGGTCGATCACCTGCCCGACGAACGACGGCTCGATCCGCGGGCGGCCGATGCCCTCGATCCGGGAACCGGCCGCCCGGTGCCCGGGATCGGCGCCGCACCATCCCCCGAAGAACGCCGAGTTTTCCGGATCCGGAACGCACAATCTCGTCTCGTGGCCGCGGTAGCGGATGAACCGCCCGATCGTCGCGCTGGTGCCGCCGGTGCCGGCGGCGATCACCACCCACTCCGGGACCGGGTGCGGCTCCAGGCTCATCTGCGCGAAGATCGACTCGGCGATGTTGTTGTTGCCCCGCCAGTCCGTCGCCCGCTCGGCGTGCGTGAATTGGTCCATGTAGTGGCCGCCGCAGTCGGATGCCAGCTGCCGTGCGACGTCGTAGATGGCGGTCGGGTCGTCCACCAGGTGAGCGCGGCCGCCCTGCCGGCGGATCAACTCGATCTTCTCCAGGGAGGTCCTCGACGGCATCACCGCCACGAACGGGACGCCGATCAGGCGGGCGAAGTAGGCCTCGGAGACGGCGGTCGACCCGGACGAGCTCTCGATGACGGTGGTCCCCTCGCCGAGCCATCCGTTGCACAGCGCGTACAGGAACAACGACCGTGCCAGGCGGTGCTTCAACGACCCGGTCACGTGCGTCGACTCGTCCTTGAGGTACAGGTCGACCCCGAGCACCGGGGGCAGCGGGAACCTGATGAGGTGGGTGTCGGCGCTGCGCTGGGCGTCGGCCTCGATCCTGCGCACCGCGGCCGCGACCCACGCCCGACCGGCCGGGTCGGACCGGTCTACGGTGATCGATCGGCCGGCGGTCGACGCACCGGAGATGGACGGGGCGGCGGACGGGTAGGTGGGCAAATCGACCGGCGACGGGCCGGTGGTGGACGGGCCGGTCGCGGTGCGGCGAACGGTGCTCCCCGGGTCGGTCACTGCCCGTCGCGCCCGTCCAGGGCGGCGCGGAGCCGGTCGCGTTCGGCGCGGCGTCCCGCCGAGGCGATCGCCATCGCTCTCGTCACCCGCTTGCGCATCGGGGAGAGCAGGAGCCAGGACACCGGCAGGGCGAGCGCGATCGCGAACGCCAGCGCGACGATCAGTGGCAGGCCGGCGAGATACAGACCGAGCGCCAGCACGATCAGCACCGCGAAGCGCATCGCCGTGTACAGGACCAGCCACTTCGCCAGGTGCGCAGGTTCTGCTGCATCGCCCGCCGCAGACGTCAGCTCGCCGGGGGCAACCCGGGCGCCGGGCGCGCCCGGGTCGCCAGGTGGGACCAGGCCGGGCTGGACGCGGTCGGCGGGCTGGACGCTGCCGGCCGGACGCTCGCCGTCCGGCCGGCTGTCGGGATCGGGTCGGTAGGGCGTGGCATCCACCCGTCGAGGATATGCGCCACCCGCCTGTCCGCGCGGTGCCCCGACGTCCGCGCTGGGCCACGTCCAGCGGTCGTGGTCAGCCCTGTCCTGACGTCCGCGCCCGGTCGACCAGCGACGACGGACGGTGCTCGAAACGGGTGGCCAGCACGACGGTGGTCCGGGTCCGGGCGACACCGTCGATCGCGCGCAGTCGACCGAGGGACCGATGCAGCTCGTCCACGCTGGACACCCTGATCATCACGCTGAAGGCGTCGTCGCCTGCGACGGAGTAGCAGCTCTCCACCTCCGGCATCGCCTCCAGCGCGGCCGCGATGACCTCGTCGCGGCCGTTCTCGCCCGGCTCGATCCCGACCATGGCGGTGACACCGACACCGATCGCGGTGTGCTCCACGACGGCCCGGTAACCGGTGATGATCCCCGACGACTCCAGCTTGCCGACCCGTTCGTGCACGGCCGAGGAGGACAGGCCGACCAACCGGGCGAGCTCCGCATAACTCGCCCGGCCGTCGGCCCGGAGCGCGTCGATGAGTTGCTGGTCCACCAGATCCATGCCGCCTCCGGATCGCCGCGCCGATCATGATGCCGGCCCCGCACCACACCGTAATGGCGCCGACCGACGCAGCCTCCACCGCGGTCGACGGGGCTGCGATGCCGTCGCTCGAACCGTGCCGCGACGCCCACCCGCCGGAAGTTTGATTCTCCTTGAGCGCGCATATATCGGTCGATAAGTACCAGCGGGCTTAATTTTGCATTAAAACGCTTGTCGAATAACCGGCACAAAGAGGGCACAATGGTCGGTATCGCCGTCGGGGCGTGCGAGGCCGTCGGGGCCTGAGCTGACAGGAGGCACGAAGCATGGAGAAGTCGGAGCGGCTACTGACGCCGGGCGAGGTGGCGCTGATGTTCCGGGTGGATCCGAAGACGGTGACCCGTTGGGCCTCCGCCGGCCGGATCGGATCCATCCGTACACCGGGAGGTCACCGCCGGTTCCGGGAGTCAGAAGTGAGTGTCCTGCTCGCCGATCTGACCGTGGAGGCGTCCAGGCACACCGCCTGACGCGCCTTCGCGGCCTGATCGGTCCGCAACCACAGCGCCCGCCAGCCCACCGTCACCGGTGAGCTGGCGGGCGTTGTCGTCGGCCCGCATGGGACACGGAAGGCGGGCTCTCCACCCGTCCGGGGGTAGCCGGAGCAGGAAGTGCAGGCGGGGCGCGGTTCACAGCCGGTGTGCGTACTCTGGAAGCAGACAAAGGGAGGTGCCGGATGTACATGCTGATTGCAATCGCAGTGACCGTTCTGGTCATCGCGCTGGCGTGGCGTGGGATCGGTGCCGGAGCGGGCGGCGACGAGTCCGCCCAGTCGTCGCAGGCCAAGCCCAGCCGTCCGCGACCAAGGTCACGCACCGTGGCGCCGGACGACGACCCGGAGTTCCTCCGCGAGATCGATCGCAAGCTGCGCGGCGAGGACAAGAGCAGCTGAGCGGCCCGCCGGCAGCGTGTTGATCGCCCGCGCCGGCCACTCCTCGACTCACGCCAAACCGCCGCATCGCCTCGAGAGGCGGCCGGCTGCACTGTCGACTTCCTGCCAGCGCAGGACCACGAGTGACCAGCAATTCCATTCGAGCGCAAACGACGCCCTCGGCGGTCAGCGCCGTCGCGTCAACGGACCACCGCAGCTGCCGCCCTCAGGTCGCCCGGCACCCAAGGGCGTCGGCCTCACCAGCCGGCTGGTGCGCGCAGCACTGCTCCCACCCGTCCCGTCCGCTCCCGATCGGAGTGACTCGGGTCAGTTGAGCCCGGCGTAGGAGTGCAGACCGGACACCACGATGTTGATCACGAACAGGTTGAACAGCACCGACAGGAACCCCAGCACGGAGATCCACGCTGCGCGCGACCCGCGCCAGCCGGCCGTCGCCCGGGCGTGCAGGTACGCGGCGTAGAACACCCAGCTGACGAACGCGCAGGTCTCCTTCGGATCCCAACCCCAGTACCGTCCCCAGGCGACCTCCGCCCACATGGCACCGGCGATGACCGCGAAGGTGTAGACCGGGAAGGCCACGATCGCCGTCCGGTACGCCACCCGGTCCAGCACCGCCAGCGAGGGCAGTGAGGCCAGCCGTGACTTGTCCGCCACCGTGGACTGCGGGACGAACCCGGACGCGGTGGCCGGCATGGCGGTCCCGGGCGTGGTGTCCAGCCGCTCGTGCCCCGACTCCTTCGCCCAGGCCTGCTCCGCGGTGAGCTTGCGCTCGTAGCGCGACCGCAGCAGGTACATCACCGACGCCACCCCGGACACCATCAGCACACCGCTGGACAGCGAGACAGCCAGCACGTGGATGAGCAGCCAGTACGAGTGCAGGGCCGGCACCAGCGTCTCGACCTGGGTGTAGAGCTTGGTCCCGCCGACGAACATCAGGATGACCACCGGGATCATCACGAAGAAGCCGGTACTGCGGGCCCGCGTCCGGTACATGACGAACAGGAAGCCGGCGACGGCCGCGGCGCAGATCATCGAGGTGAACTCGTACATGTTGCCCCACGGCGCGCGACCGGCCGCGATGCCGCGGGTGACGATCGAGAACAGCTGCGCCACGAAGCCGACGACGGTCACCAGCATGCCGGCCCGGCCGAACAGCGGCCCGAGCGGCTTGCGCGAGCGGGCTGGGCGGTCGATCCGGCCGATCGCCCCGGCATCGGGTGCGGGCGGGGCCGCGCCCGTTCCACCGTTGCGGCGGTCCAGCACCGCGGTGCGGCTGCGGCCCGCTGCGGCGCGCAGCGTCATGCTGGCCGCTTCGGCGGCCGTCGGGGCCGATCCGCGGGCGGCGGAGAACTCCACGCCGAAGCACACCAGCGCCGCGATGTATCCGGCCAGCGCCGCCTGGAACCCCAGGTAGGAGATGTCCCCGAGCTGATCGTTGACAGCCATTGCGGATCGCACTGCCCTTCTTGTCCCTCGAACCTGCGGGTACTGCACTGACGTGACAATCACGACCGGGGCGGTGGCATGCCGACCGGTCCGAGCGCTGGCTAGCCCGGTCGGCGGCGCCGGCCGGTGTCGGAACCGCCTTCGGCGAGCAGGACGAGCGAGCCGAACTCGTCGCCGTAGCCGGCCTGGTCGGTGCGGGCCAGTCCGCCGAGGTCCACCGTCACCCGGTGCTCGAGATCCACGGTACGTGCCTGCCCCGACAGCGTCGGATCGGACGTCTGACCAGCGTCGACCTGTCCGGCCGGGCCCGTCACGCGGAACCAGACCCGCCGGCGCTTGATCGTCAGCGACAGCATCAGCCCGACCAGCAGCGAGATCGCGAACACCAGGGCCCAGCCCTGGGCCGGGTCGTAGGAGGTCTGCAGCGACACCCACTGCTTGTACCCGGTGAAGGTGACCTTGGTGCCGTCGTCCAGCGTCATCGACTCCCCCGGCGCCAGGTTGGCACGGTTGAGCTTGACCAGCTTGCCGCTGGCCACCTGGTCGGCGTCGATGGAGAAGACGGATTGCGCCTGCCCGCCCTCGATGCCGAGGTCGCCGCGGTAGACCTGGATGGCGACGCCGGGCTGGTCCGGGGAGGGGAAGTTCGACGTCATGATGCCCTCGTGCAGCACCGCGCTCGGCGCGAAGATGCCCACGACGGCCAGCTGGTGCTTCCGGACCTCGCTACCGGTGTAACCGGGCGGGTCGGGGAACTTGACGGCGCCCTCGGAGGTGAACGCCGAATCCTTCGGCTGGAAGGGCTGGGTCGCGGCCTGCGTCTGCCCGTCCGGGTAGGTGACGGTGAAGCTCGGCGAGTAGCCGTGGCCGAGCAGGTACAGCCGCTGACCCTCGATCCGCAGCGGGTCGTTGACCTCCAGCAGCCGGGACGTCCACCGGCCGGAGTCGATCTGGTCGGCCGTCTGGTAGCGGATCGAGGCCACGAAGGAGCTGGCCTGGCCGGTGCTCGTATAGGTGGCGGCGAACTTGTCGACCGAGACGCAGAACGGCTCGAGGCGGGTGCCGTCGACCAGCAGACCCGGCCGGAAGTTGTCGTACACCGTCGGAGTCGACGAGCAGAACGAGGAGGTCGCACCGGCGTCGGCGGTCACGATCAACGAGCCCTCGAAACCGAGCAGCTTGCCGACCGCGATAGCGACCAGCAGGCCGAGCAGCGAGAAGTGGAAGACGAGGTTGCCCACCTCCCGCAGGAACCCCTTCTCGGCCGACACGGTCACCACCGTCGGGCCTCCGGAGTCCCCGGACGATTCGGTGCGGGTGACCTTGCGCCACCCGCGCAGCCCGGCACTGACCCGCTGGGCGACCTCCGCCGGTTCGGCGCCGGCGGCAGGCACCGACGCAGCGTGCGGCATGCGGGCGAGGTTGCGCGGGGTGGCCACCGGCTGCATCCGGATCTGGCCGACGAAGTCCCAGGTGCGGGGCAGCAGGCAGCCGATCAGCGAGGTGAACAGCAGCAGATAGATCGCGGCGTACCACGGGGAGGCGAACACCTCGAAGAAGCCGAGCCGGTTCAGCAGCTGCCCGAAGGAGCCGTGGTCGAGGATGTACTGGGCGGTCTTGGCGGTGTTCAGCGACCACTGCGGCAGCAGCGCCCCCGGCAGCGAGGCGAGCGCGAGCAGGAACAGCAGCACCAGCGCGGTGCGCATGCTCGTCAACTGGCGCCAGATGTTGCGGAGGAACGCCAGCGCGCCGCGTACCGGGCCCTGGCGGCGGGTGGGTCGTCGCGGGGGTGCGGGCGCCTCTGCGGGCAGCCCGCCGACCAGGTGCGTGGTGTCCCGGGTGACCATCAGAGCAGGGTTCCCGTCGTGAGCAGATGGACCCGCAACCACGCGATGAACTGCGCCCAGACCCCCGTCACCATGGCCAGCCCCACCAGGATCAGCATGACGGCGCCGATCACCTGGATGGTGCGGGAATGCCGGCGCAGCAACCGCAGGCCGGTGCCGGCCCAGCCGAAGCCCAGCGCCAGCAGCAGGAATGGCACGCCGAGCCCGGCGCAGTAGAACAGGATCAGGAACACTCCGCGCCACGCGGAGCCGTTCCAGTCGGTCGCCACCGACAACGAGATGACTCCGGCCAACGTCGGGCCGATGCACACCGTCCAGCCCAGGCCGAAGAAGCCGCCGAGCAGCAGTGCCCCGAACACCCGCCCCGTCGGCCGGGCATGGATCCGCTTCTCGGCCTGCATCGGCCGGATCAGGCCCAGCATCGCCAGGCCCATGATCACCGTGACCACGCCGCCGATCCGCAACAGCCAGTCGGTGTTGACCGCCAGGGTCTGCGCGACGCCGAGCACCAGGCTCTGCTCGGCCAGGAAGACGACGGTGAACCCGGCGACGAAGAGCGCCGCAGCGCCGACCACCCGTCCGCGGATCCCTCCGCGGACCTTGGTGCTGCCGGCCGGCGCTGCACCGCCGGGAACGCTTCCCGCCTCCGCGCCGACCAGTCCGATCAGGTAGGACAGATAGCCGGGCACCAGCGGCAGGACGCAGGGCGAGGCGAACGAGACGGCTCCCGCCGCGAGCGCCAGCCCGGCGGCCAGCACGAACGGGCCGTCGACCACGGTCTGGGTGGGCCCAGCGGCGGCGATCATCGCGAGCACCTCAGGTCTCCTTGACCAGGGCCGGCACCACGTCGTCCAGGTCGCCCATGGTGATGGGGTGCAGCCAGATGTGCGCCACCCGGCCGTGCTTGTCCAGCACCAGGGTCACCGGCAGCGACCCGGTCGGCAGCCCGCGCACCGAGAGCAGGGTGCGCATGGCGGGGTCGAAGATCGACGGGTAGGTGATGCCCTTGTCCTGGTAGTAGGCCAGCGCACCCGAGGTGGTGTCCTTGACGTCCACACCGACGAACTGGACTCCATCGGCCCGGTACTGCTGGTACGCCGCCTCCATGCCCTGCGCCTCGTCCCGACAGGGCCCGCACCAGGACGCCCAGAAGTTCAGCACGACGACCTTGCCCCGGTAGCCCGCCACGTCGACGGTCTTGGCGCCGGTCAGGTCCGGGCCGGACAGCGCGCCGATCTCCTGCCGGGTGCCTGCCGGGTAGCTGAACTCCTGTTTGCCGCCGGGCGAGGTGAAGGTGAACGAGCCGCCGTACACGGTGGCGTCGTTGCCCGACGTGCAGCCGGTCAACACGGTTGCCACGGCGAGCAGGAGGGCGACGAACGCTGGTCGCGCCCTGCTCGTCCTGCGGCCGCCGGTCATCCTGCGGCCGCCGCTCATCGTGCCCGTCGTCCCGTGGTCGCGGGTCGTCCTGTGGTCGCCGGTCGCCCCTCGGTCGCCGGTCGCCCTACGGTGGCCGGTCATCCTGCGGTCCCGGCGGGCCGGGTTCCCGGCAGGCCGGGCGGCTGCGGCATGCCGATGTCGTCCACCGCTGCGATGTGCCGGGCGGGTTCGGAATAGGCCAGTTCGGCGAAGACCCCGTCGACGAACGTCAGCGACGTGAGCGAGGCCACACTGCACTCCCGGCTGCTCGGGTTGTGCCAGAGCCGGAGCCCCTCGAGGTACCGGCGGATCGTGACGATCGGGAGCTGGTGGGAGACGATCAACGCCTCGGAGCCGTCGGCCGCGGCCGCGGCGGAGTACACGGCGCCGAGCATCCGGTGGGCGATCTGCAGGTACGGCTCGCCCCACGACGGCCGGAACGGGTTGCGCAGCTTCAGCCAGTACCGCGGCTCCCGCAACACCCCGTCCCCGACGGCGACCTTCATCCCCTCGAACGCGTTGCCGGCCTCGATCACCCGGTCGTCCGTGGTGACCGTCAGGTGTTTCGCAGCTGCCAGCGGGGCGGCCGTCTCCTGCGCCCTGACCAGCGACGATGCTGCGAGATAGGTGATGTCTGCGTCTTCCAGGTGGGCCGCGACGGCATCTGCCATCGCCCGCCCGGAGGAGGCGAGCGAGTACCCGGGCAGCCGCCCGTAGAGGATGCCGGACGGGTTGTGCACCTTGCCGTGCCGCAGCAGATGAACGACGGTACGGCTCATCGACAGTCCCCGGAGGGCAGGTCAGGAGGGGAAGGCGGGCGCACCTCTCCAGTGTCCCAGGTCCGCGGTGGGCCAGCAGTAGGACCAACGTCCCGGCATCGCCCCCGGGACCGCCCGCCCGGCCGGCGCCGGCGTCGGGTCACGCCGGAGGGCGATCCCGCCGAAGCTGGAGCCGGTGTGCCAGGTCGATCCCGCACCACGTCGCCGCGAGCCCGGCGAGCAGGGCGGCCGCCGCGGCGCCGCCGATCCACGGCCCGGAGTACCGGGTGATGACGGTGGAGGTGGTGCCGGTCGCGTACGGCGGGAAGGTTCCGGGCCGCATGCCGTGCCGGAACAGCAGCACCGCGGCGGCGAGGAGCGCAACGGCGGCGATCCCGGAGACGAAACAGCGCACCAGGAGCACCCGTCCCATGCCGGTGGCCGCCCGCTGCGACTCCGCGGGCGACCAGGGCAGGTCGACCGCGTCCTGCGGGGCGGTGTCGGTCTCCGACCAGGCGGGGGGACCCGCGGGAGAGCTCATGGCCGCATGCGGCTAGTGCGCGTTCTTGCGCTGCGCCACGCCGATGAAGTAGCTCGACGCCCGGCCCAGGAAGGTGGTGGACAGACCGGCCACGATCATCAGCGTCGCCACCAGGGTCACGGTGTTGGAGACCTGGAACAGGAACGCCAGTGCCAGCTGGACCACCACCACGCCGATCAGCACCCGCCGGGCCCAACGGCGACCGTCGCGCAGGAACCATCCGCTGACGGCGGTGATCAGCCCGATCACCGCCAGGACGATCGAGAAGGTGGCCAGCGTGCGCTTGTAGGACGACAGCGCGTCGGCCGAGATGGTGGGCTCGGTGATCTGCCGGCAGCTGCCCGGCAGGGCGGTGAGCGCCAGCGGCGTGGTGGGCCCGCTGGTCGGGGTGGCGACCGTGCTGGGTACTGCGGTGCCGATGCCGCCGACGAGGTCGTTGCACTGCTTGACGGCACCGGTGTAGAAGGTCTCGTACGTCCGGGCCTGGGAGCCGGTGGTGGCCACCGATATCGCCCCGATCAGCAGGAACAGCACACCGGCGATGATCACCAGCACCGCGGCGACGGTGACCGAGCGGGGACGCACCAGCGGCGCTCCGTCGTCCGGTACGACCGGAACCATCGCGGCCTGCAGACCGGCCAGGAAGCCCTTCTTGGGACGGGGCGCAGGAGAGCTCATGGGCATGAACCTACCGGCCGGACCGGCTCCGGCCGGACGGGCGGCATCGACCCGCCGGGGATCATCGGCGGCGCGGGGACTTCCGCGGCGGCGGCAGTGCCCCCTCGGCCCGCAGACGCGTGGCATGGTCGACCAGGGCCTCCACCAGGGCTGCCAGGTCGGCGACCTCCGGCTGGACGTCCACCCGCAGGCCGAACTCGCGGGCAGTCTCGGCCGTTTTCGGGCCCAGGCACGCCACGATCGACCGCGCATGCGGTTTGCCGGCGATGCCGACCAGGTTCCGCACCGTCGAGGACGAGGTGAAGCAGACCGCGTCGAAACCGCCGGCCTTGATGGCCTCCCGGATCGGCGCGGCCGGCGGGGCCGCGCGCACGGTCCGGTAGGCGGTCACGTCGTCGATCTCCCAGCCGCGTTCGCGCAGGCCCTCCGCCAGCGTCTCGGTGGCGATGTCGGCCCTGGGCAGCAGCACCCGGTCGACCGGGTCCAGGATGTCGTCGAACTCCGGGAAGTCGTCGAGCAGCCCGACGGAGAACTCCGGGTGCTCGGACACCAGCTCGGGGCTGATGCCCAGCGCCCGCACGGCCTGACCCGTGGCGTTGTCCACGCAGGCGATCTTGACCCCGGCGAAGGCCCGGGCGTCCAGGCCGAACTCGGTGAACTTCTCCCACACCGCCCGTACGGAGTTGATCGAGGTGAAGACGATCCACTGGTAGCGCCCGTCGACCAGCCCCTTGACCGCTCGCTCCATCTGCGCCGGCGTCCGCGGCGGCTCGACGGCGATGGTGGGCACCCGCTCCGGGATGGCGCCGTGCGACCGGAGCAGCTCGACCATCGTCTCGCTGGAGTCGCGGGTCTGCGGGATCAGCACGCGCCAGCCGTACAGTGCCCGCGACTCCCACCAGGACAACCTCGACCGCTGGGCGGCGTTGGCCCCGAGGGTGACCACCAGCGGGCCGGTCAGGTCGCGGCCCATGCCGTCCAGCGTGGCGAGCGTGCCGTCGACCGTGCGCTGCGTCGGCAGCGACGCGCCCGCCGTCACCGATGCCGCCGTCTCGGCGGCGAACCCGGACTCGGCGAGCGAGGCTGCCGCGTCGGCCAGGTGGCCGCCGGAGGCCTGCAGCAGCAACGTGCCGGGCGACGTGGCGAGCCTGGACCAGTCGGAGGTGGAGCGGACATCGGCGACGGTATGGATCGACCCGACGGCGATGCCCGCGTACGACGCCGCGGCACACGCGGACGACACGCCGGGGACCACGTCGAACGGCACCGCGGTGCGGGCCACCGCCTGCAGTTCCTTGACCACCGGGTCGGCGGTGAGCACGTCGCCGGCCACCAGACGGACCACCAGCTGACCGGCCTTGGCGGCGGCCACCAGCACCTTGGCCACCTCGGCCGCCTCGCCGACGGCCGGGTGCACCTCCGCGGCCGGGGCCAGGGCGATCACCTCCGCCGGCACGTCCGGATCGGTGACCAGCAGCCCGGCGCCGGTCATCGCCTCCACGGCGCGCACGGTGAGCAGCCCGGGATCGCCGGGGCCGGCACCGACGAAGACGATGCGGCCGCCTGTCCTTCGCGCGCGGGTCATGAAGTGCTCCTTCGATGCCGTCGATGTGCGCCGGCATTAGGCCGACCGAGAATGCGGTGCTTTCTCACCACTGCCCGGCAAATCTGCAGTGGTCTGTGCCCAGAACAACCGGAATCTGCACTCGCCCGGGCGATCTGCCCGGAGCGGTGCGCGGAACGGAGCGAAGGCGTCATGAACCGAGTGCTCCGGTGTGGCGGGACGTCTCGTGGAAGGCCAGCATCTGCAGCTCGAGGGCGAGGTCGACGCTGCGCACCTCCACGCCCGGCGGCACGCAGATCACGCCGGGAGCGAAGTTCAGGATCGAGTAGACGCCGGCGGCGACCAGCGCATCGGCGGCGTCCTGGGCGGCGGCCTCGGGGGTGGCGATCACCCCGATCGGGATCGCCTCGGCGGCGCAGACCGCACCGAGGTCGGAGACGGCGCGGACCGGCAGCCCGCCGACCTCGCGGCCGATCTTGGCGGGGTCGACGTCGAACAGGCCGGCGAGCACGAACCCGCGCCCGCCGAACCCGGCGTACCCGGCGAGCGCCTGCCCCAGGTTGCCGATGCCGACGAGCGCCACCCGGAACGCCTGCGACGCGCCCAGCACCCGCCGGATCTCCCGCACCAGCCGGGCCGCGTCGTACCCGACGCCGCGCACGCCGTGCGTGCCGAGGAAGGACAGATCCCGGCGGAGCCCGGCGGGGTGCACCCCCGCGGCCGCGGCGAGCTCGGCCGACGACACGATCGCCCGGCCGGCGGCTCCGCTCACCATCCCGGCACGGTCGGCCCTATCGGTCAGCACGCGCAGGTAGACGGCCAGCCTGGCCACGGTCGCCTCGGGAATCGCGCGTGCCCGGGCGGCGCGGATCGCGGACGGCGCGCCGGAGGAGTCCCCGGCATCGTTGCCCTGCCCCGTTGTCACAAGCGCCACCTGACCACCTTGGAGTCCAGCTCCAGCACACCCGGGAACCCCGGCCCCGCTGGGAGAGGAGGGCGTGTGGTACACGCTCCACGGGAGTGAACACTAGCCAGACGGTGTACCAGGAACCAATTCCGCGGCGGCCGGATCTCCCAGTGGGTGGGAACCGGGGGGTCTCAACCCGGGTCCGCACCGCCCAGCGCGCGCCGCAGCCGGTCGGCGTCGATGACGTAGTACCCGTGGATGACCCCGTCGAGCAGGACCACGGGCACCAGATCCCCGTACTCGGCGCGCAGTTCCGGGTCGTCGTCGACGTTCTGTTCGGTGACCGGCGCCCCGCACCGGGCTGCGGTGTCCAGGACGACGGCGCGGGCGTCGTCGCAGAGATGGCAGCCGGGACGGGTCAAGAAGGTGACGCTCTTCATGCCGGGCCTGCTTCGGTGGCGGCCCGGCGGGCGGCCCTGGTGGTTCGGTTGAGCGACCGGGCGATGACCAGCCGCTGGATCTGGTTGGTCCCCTCCACGATCTGCAGCAGCTTGGCCTCCCGCATGTAGCGCTCCACCGGGTAGTCCTCGACGTAACCGGCGCCGCCCAGCACCTGGACCATGTCGGTCGTCACCGCCATCGCCATGTCGGTGGCGATCAGCTTGGCCATCGCGGCGTCGGTGGAGAACGGCAGGCCGGCGTCCTTGCGGCGTGCGGCGTAGAGGTACAGCTGACGTGCGGCCGCGATGCGGGAGGCCGCGTCCGCCAGCGGGAACGACACGCCCTGGAAGTCGCTGATCAGGCTGCCGAACGCGCGACGCGTCCGGGCGTACTCGGCGGCGACGTCCAGCGCGGCCTGCGCCAGGCCGACGGCGCAGGCGGCGATGCCGAGTCGTCCGGAGTCCAGCGCCGACATGGCGATCGAGAAGCCCTGCCCCTCGGCGCCGAGCCGCCGGTCGGCGTCCACCCGGGCCTGCTCGAACCGCAAGGAACTGGTGATCGACGACCGGACGCCCATCTTCTTCTCCGGAGCACCGGGGACCACGCCCGGGGTGGCACCAGGTACCAGGAACGCGCTGATCCCCCGCGGCCCCGGCTCCCCGGTGCGCGCCATCAGCAGGAAGAAGTCGGCGATGGACCCGTGGGTGATCCAAGCCTTCTCCCCCGTCACCACGTACTGATCGCCGTCCCGGACGGCCTTGGTCAGCATCGCGCCGGGGTCGCTGCCGCCCTGCGGTTCGGACAGGCAGTACGCGCCGAGCAGGTCCCCGCCCAGCAGGTCGGGCAGGTAGCGCTGCTGCTGGTCGGGGCTGCCGAAGCAGGCCAGCGCGTGACAGGCGAGCACGTGCACGCTGACGCCCATCGCGACGCCGAGCCATGCCCTGGCCAGCTCCTCGACGACCTGTAGATAGACCACGGCCGGCTGGCCGCCGCCGCCGAACTCCGGGGAGTAGGGCAGCGACAGCAGGCCGGCCGACCCGAGCGTGGTGAACACATTGCGCGGGAAGGCGCCAGCGGCCTCCGCAGCGCTGACCTGCGGCAGCAGCTCGCCCCGCACCAGGTCGCGGGTCAGCCCGATCAGGTCGGCCGCCTCGTCGGTGGGCAGTTCGCGCTCGATCACGGCCGGAGCCAGAGGAATCGACATGTCACCCTTTCTGTTCGCCGCGCTGCGGCTGCGCCCCGGCCGCCGGTCGGCGGTCCGCCGCGCGTCGGCGGCCACCCGCCGGGCACCGACGGCCGTTCGATGGGAGCTGACGGCCGTCTGTCGGGGTCCGTGCCGCAGCGCGGCTAGAACAGGTCGTCGTCAGTATCGTTCTCGCCCCGGCGCCCGCGCTGTCCGGTGCCGGGCAGCCGGGACCCGAGGCTCTCCAGTGGTGCCGCCGCTTCCGGAACCACCGGGGCGGCGGGCGTCTTGTCCGGAGCCGTCTTGCCCTGGGCCGTCTTGCCCTGGGCCGTCTTTTTGGGAGCCGTGCCGTCCGGAGCGGTGCTGTCCGAAGCTGTGCTGTCCTTAGCGGTCTTGTCCGGAGCGGCGCTGTCCCGAGCGGTGCTGCCCGGACCGGTCCCGTCGGTGACGGTCCCGTCGGGAGCCTGGTCGGAGGTCGTCCGGTCCGGAGCCGGGGCGCCGTCCTCGGCCGGCGGGTCGGTCGCCTCGTCCAGCCCCCCGGACGCCGGCCACGACGGGTCCGGCCGTGCGCCGTGGTAGAGGGTGCGAACGGCATCCCGGTCGATGCGGCCGATGTCGTTGCGCGGCAACCGGTCCACCAGCTGGTACTCCCGCGGCCGCTTGAAGACCGGCAGGCGCTCGGCCACGAAGTCGTCGAGGTCCGACGTCGTCGGGTGCTTCCCGCGCTGGGGCACCAGCACGGCGACGACCGCGTCACCCACCCGCCCCGGGGCACCGATGACGGCGGCGTCGCGCACGTAGGGATGGTGGGTCAGCACGTCCTCGATCTCCCGCGGGTACACCGTGAAGCCGGCGATCCGGATGGTCTCGGTCGCGCGGTCGACCAGGTGCAGCTCGCCGGCGTCGTCGAAGTAGCCGAGGTCGCCGGTGAGGAAAGTGCCGTCCTCGCCGGGGCCGTCGGCGCCGTCCGGCCAGTACCCGGAGAACAGCGTCGGGCCGCCGATCCGGATGCGGCCGACCTCGCCGCCCGCGCCGGCGTCGGCCGCCGGGTCGTCCGAGCGTCCGGCCGACGCGGCGGCGTCGGACTCTTCCGGCACATCGGCGTACAGGTCCGAGCCGTCCTCGGCGACGATGCTGACCTCGATGCCGGGCAGCGGCCGGCCCACCGAACCCGGGCGGGCGACGGGCGTCATCAGGCCGGTCGACACCACCGAGGCCGCCTCCGAGATGCCGTAGCCCTCCCACACGGACTGCCCGGTCAGCGTCCTGATCGCCGAGAAGTCGCCGGGGTCGAGCGGCGCGGCGCCGGAGGTCATCAGGCGCACCGAGGCCAGAGCCCGCTCGACCCCGGTCGCCGTCCGCAGCCTCCGGTAGAGACTCGGCGCCCCCGGCACGACGGTGACCCGCCTGGCGGAGATGGTGGCGAGCACCGCGTCGATCCACGGGGTGGCAGCGGTGGGCGGATCGGGCAGCACGGCGCAGGCACCCACCGCACACAGCGGCAGGAAGGCCGTCACCCATCCGGCCAGGTGGTAGGGCGGCAACACCAGGATCGCCCGGTCCTCCGCCCGCAGGTGCAGGCTGGGCGCGGCGCCGATGGCGGCGACCGCGGCGAGGATCGCCCGGTGCGACACCATCACCGGCCGGTCGCTGCTCGCCGCCCTGGCCAGTACGGCAAGCTCCTCCCCGCCGCCGAGGGCCGTCGCCGGCTCGGGGTCCGGCGAGTTCCACCACTGCGCCACGGCGGACTCCGGCAGCACGACATCGACGGCAGCGTCGCGGTCGGTCAGCGCACCTCGGGCGCCGACCCGGTCCACGATCGGGGCCAGCTCGCGATCCGGTCCGACGGGCACGGCGACCAGGCCGGCGCGCACGACGGCGAACAGCGCGGCGATGATGTCCGGCCCGGTCGGCATGGACACCACCACCCTGTCGCCGGGCTCGAGCAGGGATCCGCGCAGCGCCGCGGCGCCGGCATCGACCGCGCGGTCCAGCTGGGCCCAGGTCCGCTCCCCGCCGGACCAGGCGATGGCGGTCCGGCCGGCGAAGGCCTGGGCGGCGCTGCGCACCAGGTCCGACACGTTGCCTGCCGGGTCGCCGCCGGGAGGCATTGCTGCGCTCATCTCACCTCGTTGGCCTCGTGCCGGTGCTGTCGTGGGGACCAGGTGGTCGTCGGTCCGACGCGGCCGGCGGCGCGCCGGGCGCACCGGGTACCTGCTTCGACGATAGACGCTGCGGTCCCCTGGCCGGCCGGACTTCCACCGGGCCCGCCCGCCGCCGTGGCGACGGCCGCGCGGGGAGCCGCTGGTTAGTCTTGACCGACGACGACCGCGTGAAGGGACACCGCAGGTGAGATTCGGGCGCGCCGGCAGGACCCGCGAGGCTGCCGCCCGGGCGGAGCTGGCCGGCGAGGCGTCGGCGGAGGCCGCCTACCAGGCCGAGCACGCTGACGACGGGTCGGTCGTCGCCCCGCTGGCCTCCGGCGCCGACCTCACGGCGGCGGCGTTCTTCGACGTGGACAACACGATGATGCAGGGCGCCTCGGTGTTCCACTTCGCCCGCGGGCTGGCCGCCCGGAAGTTCTTCACCACCGGCGACCTGGTGCGCTTCGCGGTCCGGCAGATCAAGTTCCGGATCGGTGGCGAGGACCTGGCCGATGCCACCGACGCCCGCGAGGAGGCACTGTCCTTCGTCGCCGGCCGGAGCGTGGCGGAGATCGTCTCGCTGGGCGAGGAGATCTACGACGAGCTGATGGCCGACCGCATCTACTTCGGTACCCGGGACCTGGCACAGCGGCACCTCGACGCCGGGCAGCGGGTCTGGCTGGTGACCGCCACGCCGGTCGAACTGGCGCAGATCATCGGCCGGCGTCTCGGCCTCACCGGTGCGCTGGGTTCCGTCGCGGCGACCGAGGACGGCATCTACACCGGACGGTTGGTCGGCGAGTTGCTGCACGGCAAGGCGAAGGCGGCGGCGGTCCGCGCGCTGGCCGCCCGCGAGGGTCTCGACCTGCGGCGCTGCACCGCCTACTCCGACTCGATCAACGACGTTCCCATGCTGTCCGTCGTCGGCACCGCCGTCGCGGTCAATCCGGACGGCCAGCTGCGCGACATCGCCCGCCGGCGCCAGTGGCAGATCTACGACTACCGCTCCGCCCGCAAGGCAGCGAAGATCGGCGTGCCGTCGGTGCTGGGCGCCGGCGCCGTCGGCGGCCTGGTGGCGGCCGGATTCGCCGTCCGCCGCCGGCTGCGCTCCCTGTGACGCCGGTGCCCTCGTCGCCGCGCGGCCCGGGCCGGTGCTCAGCCGAAGAAGGGGTGCCCGCGCCGCAGGAGCAGCCGGTACAGCGCCTGCTGGATGTTCTCCCGGACCCGGTCGGCCAGGTTGAAGACGACCATCGGATCCTCCGCGGCACCCTCGGGCAGCTGGTCGGTGGCGATCGGCTCGCCGAATTCGATCAGCCACTTGCTCGGCAACGGGATGGCACCCAGTGGGCCGAGCACCGGAAAGGTCGGGGTCACCGGGAAGTAGGGCAGCCCGAGCGCCCGGGCCAGCGGCTTGATGTTGGCCAGCAGCGGATAGATCTCCTCGGCGCCGACGATCGCGCACGGCACGATCGGCACCCCGGTCCGCACGGCCGCCGAGACGAACCCGCCCCGGCCGAACCGCTGCAGCCGGTACCGCTGGGAGAACGGCTTGCCGACCCCCTTGAAGCCCTCCGGGAAGACCGACACCACCTCTCCCGCGGTGAGCAGCCGCTCGGCGTCCTCGTTGCAGGCCAAGGTGATGCCGGCCCGCCGGGCCAGCGGTCCGAGCACCGGTGTGTCGAAGATCAGGTCGGCGCCCAGCATCCGGACGGTGCGGTGGCCGGCAGAGTGGTCGTGCACCGCCAGTCCGGCCATCAGCGCGTCGATGGCCAGCGTGCCGGAGTGGTTGGCGACCAGCAGCGCACCACCGTCGGCCGGGATGTTGCCGACCGAGAGCGCCTCCACCCGGAACCACTTCTCGTACAGCAGCCGGAGCGGTGGCAGCACGACGTTCTCGGTGAAGTCGGGGTCGTACCCGAAGTCGTCGATGACGTAGTCGCCGGTGAGCCGCCGGCGCAGGAACGCCAGGGACGCGGCGACACCCTGCTTCCACGGCGCCTCCGGGTCGGGCCCGCCCACCGTGCCGTCCGTCGTGGCCTCCGGCGTGCCGTCGGCCGGTACCCCCGACAGCGGTCGGGCGGATGCCGCACCGGAGCCCGCGGGTGCATCGGGGTCGTAGTTGCTCACGGCGTCCTCCCGGTGCGGCGCGGTGGCCGGCCGGGCCGCCGGCCGCCGTGCCCGCCGATGCTGACCAACCGGGGACGGCTCGGCGCGGGGTCGTCGGGCCGGCCCGTGACCTCGCCGTCTTCGCCGTCTTCGGGAAGCACGTCACCCGGCTGCGCCGCGCTGGGCTGAGCCGTTCCGGACGGCATCCCACCGAGTGCGTCGGTGCCCGTTTGCGGTGGCGCCCCGGCGGCCGCCGGCTCCTCGGCCCGAACGCCGACCAGTCCGGCCATCCGTACCTCCGCCGACCGGACGGTGTCCCGGTCGATCGCCGGCGTCAGCGTCGCCACGAAGTCGTCGAAGGCGGCACTGGTGGAGAAGGCCGGCGTGAAGCGCACCTCGTCGCGAAGGCGGGAGGTGTCGAGCACCCGCCCCGCCGAGAGCTCCCGTACCTGCGCCGCGGAGAACCCCGTCATCCCCAGCAGGCCGAGCGTCCGGCCCAGCACGTCCAGCGCCGGCGACGGGAGCGGCAGCGGCAGTCGCCCGGCCCGGTGGATGGCCTGGGCGACCGACATCGCCCCGTCGCCGGCGACGTTGACGGTGCCGGCGAAGTCGCCCAGCACCAGGTGTTCCAACAGCGCCACCGCGTCGGACTCGTGCAGCAGCTGCATCCGGGCGTCGTGCCCGGCCACCATCGGCACCACCGGCGACAGCGCGAAGTACCGGGTCAGGGGCGTGCGCACCGTCGGGCCGATCACCGCGGCGAACCGCGGGATCACCACCCGTGCGTCGGGGCGGCGCCGGGCGAAGCCTCGGACGTAGCCCTCGATGTCGACCGCGTCCCTGGCCCTCCCGGTCGGCGGCAGCACCCTGGCCTGCGTCTCCTCGGTGGCCACCGCAGGATTGCGTGGCGAGCCGCCGTACACGGCGTCGGTCGACCGGACGATCAGGTGCGCGACGGTGTCGCTGCGCTGGCAGGCGGCCAGCAGCTGCATCGTCCCGAGGACGTTCATCTCCTTGGCCATGGACCGGGCGGCCGAGCCGGTCGGCGTGGAGGACGCCGACGCGTGCACGACGGTGTCGACGCCCGCCGCCTCCAGCACCTTGGCGATCAGCGGGTTGCGGATGTCGGCCCGGACGAACTCGGCCGCTCCCATCCGCTCCCGGTTGGCCGGTTCGGGCAGCGCGGCGTCCACCCCGATGACGCGGTCGACAGCGGGGTGCCGGGAAAGCCGTCCGGCGAGCGCCGAACCGATGAACCGGCTCATCCCGGTGACCAGCACCGTCCGCCCGGTCATCGGCGGGGCCCGGCATCCGGACGGTCCGGGCACACGAGAACGCGCGGCACCGCGGGAAACGGTGGCGTTCCCTGCTGTGCCGCGCGCATCATCGCTCCTGGGGCGAGGTGGCTACTTGCCGGCCTTGCGACGGGCCACCCTGGTCTTGCGGAGCAGCTTGCGGTGCTTCTTCTTGGCCATCCGCTTGCGACGCTTCTTGATGACTGAACCCATGAACGAACCTTCTCCACTGGAGGTGAGCCGGCGGTGACCCGCGGCTGGTGAACGAGAACGAACTGCAGAACGGCCGTGCCGGGCCGGGAACACCGGCGATGTCTCTGCTGCACGGATCCTACCGGCTGCCCGGCGGCCGGACGTCACGCCAGGGAGCGCCGCCTAGCCGACGTCGTTGAAGGCGGTCCTCAGGTACTCGTGCACCGCCCGTTCCGGTACCCGGAAGGAGCGCCCGACCCGCACGGCCGGAACCTCGCCGGAGTGCACCAGCCGGTAGACGGTCATCCGCGACACGCGCATGACGGCGGCCACCTCGGCAACGGTCAGGAACTTCATCTCTGCCAGCGGCGAATCCCGTTGGGCAGGGTCAACTGGCTCGAAGGCCATGGGGCACCGTCTTCCAGCACGATTCGCGCCACCGGCTTCCCCTCCGGTGGACACTCACGGACGTGCTGCGTGCACTCTAGCGTGACTGATGGGACGAAAGCGACGATCGCGTTTACTCCACCTTGACTCTGTTGCCGACGCGCCACGCCGACGGGTGCACCAATATTTCTCCGTAGGTCGATCGGGTGGGTCACGGCTTTACTGGTGTGCGCGGCCCAGCTCGGCCGACCGCAGCGCGGCCGAGCCGATCGCCGACAGCAGGGCCGCTCGCACGGCGTGGTTCTCGAGCTCCCGAACGGCGGCGATGGTGGTGCCGCCCGGTGAGGTGACGGCCTCCCGGAGGGCCACCGGATGCTCACCGGAGTCACGCAGCATGGTCGCCGCGCCGACGGCTGACTGGATGATCAGCTGGGTGGAGACGTCGCGCGGAAGCCCCAGCAGGATGCCGGCGTCGATCATCGCCTCGACCAGGAAGAAGAAGTACGCCGGACCTGATCCGGACAGCGCGGTCACCGCGTCCTGCTGTGCCTCCGGAACCCGGACCACCTTGCCGACCGACGTCAGCAGGTCCTCGACCAGCTGCAGGTGGTCGCCGGTCGCATGGGTACCCGGCGAGATGGCGCTCATCGCCTCGCCCACCAGCATCGGGGTGTTCGGCATCACCCGGACCACCGGAGTACCCGCCGGGAGGTGACGCTCGTAGAGCGCCGTCGGCAGCCCAGCGGCCAGCGAGACCACCAGGGTGCCGGGCGTGATGGAGCCGGCGAGGGAGGTCAGCAGCGGTTCGATGTCCTGCGGTTTGACCGCCACGACCAGCACGTCGGCCAGCCGGGCCGCCTCCGCGGTCTCCACGCCGCGCACCCCGTACCGTTCGGTCAGCTCGCGCACCCGGGCCGGATAGCGCTCGGTGAACATCAGCGTGTCCGGGGTCCGGCCGGCGGCGAGCACTCCGGCCAGCAGCGCCTCGCCGATCTTTCCGGCCCCCAGGATCGCGATCGTCGTCATGGTGCCCAAGACTGCCAGAAGGCCCGCCTCCTGCCATGCCGGGTGCCGGGCCGTCACCACCTAACCTGTGCCGGTGAGCTCCCCCGCCACCGGCCGCCCGCGCAGTAGGGCCCTGGTGCTTGCCGCCCTCGTCGCACTGGCGTTGAACCTGCGACCGGCGGTCAACGGAATCGGGGCGGTGACACCGGAGCTCCGGTCGTCGACGGGTCTTACCGGAACGGCGGCGGGCGCGTTGCTCGCCCTGCCCACCCTGTCCTTCGCCCTGATGGGGCTGACGGCGGCCGGTCTGGCCGCCCGGTTCGGCACGCACCGGACCGTGCTGGCGGCCCTGGTTGCGCTGGTGGCCGGGCAGGTGCTGCGCTCCACGGTTCCCGGCCTCCCGGCCCTGTTCGGGGGATCCGTCGTCGCCCTGGCGGGGCTCGCCGTGGGCAACGTGCTGATGCCCGGACTGGTGCGGCTGCACTTCCCGCACCACATCGCCGCCATGACCGCCGTCTACACCACGGCGCTGTCGGCCGGTGGGGCGATCGCGTCCGGGGTGACGCTGCCGATCGAGCACGCGCTCGGCGGCGGATGGCGACTGGGCATCGGCCTGTGGGCCGTCCCGGCTGCGCTCGCCCTGCTGCCGTGGTTGCCGCTGGCCGGCAGCGGGCCGGTGTTCGCCGCCCGCGGACCGGCGCGGGGGATAGCCCTGCGGGAGCTCGCGCACACCCGGCTGGCCTGGGTGATGGCCGGCTACTTCGGCACCCAGGCCCTGCAGGCCTACGTGATGTTCGGATGGCTGCCGGAGATCCTGACCAGCGGCGGCACGTCCGACACGGTGGCCGCGCTGTACGTCTCCCTGCTGGCCGTCATCGGCGTGGTCATCGCGGCGGTCGTTCCCGGGCTGCTGGCGCGGGTGCCGGCGATCGTGGTGATCGTTGCGATGGGGCTGTGCTACCTCGCCGGCTACCTCGGGCTGCTGCTCGCGCCGTCCGGTCCGACCTGGCTCTACACGGCGTTGATCGGCATCGGCACCGGCGCCTTCCCCGTGGCACTGACCCTGGTGGGTCTGCGCGCGAACACCTCGGCGGGAACGCTGGCCCTATCCGGTTTCGCGCAGTCCCTCGGGTACCTGCTCGCCTCGGCGGGGCCGCTGCTGTTCGGGCTGCTGCACGACGTGACGGGCGGCTGGTCGGTGCCGCTCGTCATGCTGATGGCCCTGGTGGTGGTCCATCTCGGCTTCGGGGTGGCTTCGGCGCGGCCGCGCTTCGTCGAGGACGAGCTGCCCGCGGGAGCCGGTCGATCCTGATCCCCGGTCGGGCTCACTGGTCGGATGGGGCTGGGGGCGCTCGTCGGATGGGGCCCGGCGGCGCTGGTCGGGCGGGCGCTGCTCGGATGGAGAGCTGGTCGGGCGTTGGCGTCGGGGCAGCTCAGGCGGGGAGCAGCAGGGCCGTCGCCAGCGCCGCGCGACCCTCACCACGGCCGGTCAGGCCCAGCCCGTCGGTGGTCGTGGCGGCGACCGACACCGGGGCACCGAGCAGCGCCGACAGCACCCGCTCGGCTTCTGCGCGGCGCGGCGACAGGCGCGGCGTCGTGGCCACCACCTGCACCGTCGCGTTGCCGACCAGGAAGCCCGCCGCCACCACAAGGCGCAGGGCCTCGGTGAGCAGCGCGGCTCCGGAGGCGCCGGACCACTGCGGGTCGGAGGTCCCGAAGACGGCGCCGAGATCACCGAGCCCGGCGGCGGAGAGCACGGCGTCGCACAGGGCGTGCGCGGCGACGTCCCCGTCGGAATGGCCCTCGCAGCCGTCGTCGTCGGGGAACAGCAGCCCGGCGATGTAGCAGGGGCGACCGGCCTGGATCGGGTGCACGTCCAGGCCGCTGCCGATGCGCGGGGTGGTGGAGTGCTGGACCATCCTGCGTGCCTCCTCCAGATCCGCCGAGGTGGTGATCTTCAACGCCGCACGGTGCCCGGGAACCAGGCTGACCGCCACACCGAGCCGCTCGACCAGGCCGGCGTCGTCGGTCGCCGTGACGCCGTCGGCCAGTGCCTGCGCGTAGGCGTGCCGTAGCAGGTCCGGGGCAAAGCCCTGCGGCGTCTGCACGGTTCGGAACCGGTCACGATCCACCAGGCGCACGGTCGGGCCTCCGGTCGCGGGGCTGTCGACGACCTCCCGCAGGGTGTCGCTCACCGGAAGGACGGGCACGACTGACGCCTGACCGGACCGGACCGCATCGATGACGGCCCGGACCACCGACAGGGGGACGAAGGCGCGCGCCGCGTCGTGCACCAGGATGACGTCGGCCGCCGGGCTGGCGTGCTGCAACGCCGCCCGCACGGATGCGACCCGGTCGGCACCGCCGACCACCACGTCGGCCAGCCCGGCCAGCAGGGTCTCCGCGCGATCGACGTCGTCGGCTGCCACCGCCACGACCACCTGCTCCACGCCGGCTTCGCGCAGGCGACGCACCGCGTGTTCCAGCAGGGTCGAGGATCCGACGCGCGCGAAAGCCTTCGGGATACCCAGGCCGAGGCGCTCGCCACGGCCTGCGGCCGGCACGAGCGCCACCACCGTCATGCCGACACCGCAGGCGTACCCGGTGTCATTGGTATCGCTGTGGGTCAGGAAGCAAGAACCTCGTCGAGGATGCCCTCGGCCTTGTCCTCGTCGGTGCCTTCGGCCAGTGCCAACTCGGACACCAGGATCTGCCGGGCCTTGGCCAACATCCGCTTCTCGCCCGCGGAGAGCCCGCGCTCCTTGTCCCGACGCCACAGATCGCGCACGACTTCCGCGACCTTGTTGACATCACCGGACGCGAGCTTCTCCAGGTTGGCCTTGTAGCGGCGCGACCAGTTCGTGGGCTCTTCGGTGTGCGGCGCCCGGAGTACGTCGAACACCTTGTTCAATCCCGTCTGGTCCACCACGTCGCGCACGCCGACGATCTCCGCGTTCTCGGCGGGAACCTTCACCGTCAGATCGCCCTGGGCGACCTTCAGCACGAGGTAGAGACGCTCCTCGCCCTTGACGATCCGCGTTTCCGTGGCCTGGATCAGAGCGGCCCCATGATGGGGGTAGACGACAGTTTCGCCGACCTTGAAAACCATGTGTCTGGTACCCCTTTCGATACGCCCAGCTTAACACGTCGCAGCAGGTGTCATGGACCCATCACTGCAGGTCAGGGCGCCGCATGGGTCTTGACAAATGCTGCTGCGCCATGCATCGGACGGTCACCGCCGCGGCGCGGCGCCACCCGATCCAGCGACGGATCGGCGCCCTCGGCGGCACCGGCCGACCGCGGCGCGTGCCGCTCCGGCCGCCCGCACGAGCACACCGGAGGTGGTCGGAGAGTCCCAGCACGGGCGATGTCGTTGCCCCGGCGCGGATCTGCCACGGCCCGGACAGCTGCCGGGGGCTCGGCCCAGCGCGCAGGTGCGAGGGCCGGCGGGCCGGACGCGACCCTTTTCTGGTGCGCGGGACGCCCCCGCACACGGCGGACCCTCGGACGACTAATCTGTGCACATCACCGCCAGCAGTGCCCGCCCGAGCAAAAGGGGAACCGCCGTGTCCCGCACCGCCCAGTCGAAGCGTCGCTTCCTCGTGGTCCCGGCCCTGGCCGCTGCGCTCGCTCTGGCCGGGTGCGCCGCGGGGCAGATCACCCAGACGGCGGGGCAGGTGTCCGCGGTCAGCGGTGGCAGCGGGAAGATCGGCGAGATCGACGTGCTGAACGTCCAGTTCAATTCGCCGAGCGGCACCGAATACCCGAAGGGCTCGGACGCCCCGCTGCAGGTCTGGGTGTCCAACGACGGTCTCGACCCGGACACGCTGACCGGCATCAGCAGCCCGGTTGCCGCGTCCGGCGCCATCACCGGGACGGCGGTCGCGCAGGCCCAGAGCATCGAAGATTTCGGGACCAAGTACAAGGTGACCCTCAAAGGGCTGACCTCGCCGATCCAGTACGGCGTCTCGGTGCCGGTCACCTTCAGCTTCAAGAGCGCCGGCAGCGTCACCATCAACGTGCCGGTCGCCATCCCCGGAGAACGCACGACCGGTCGGCCCTCCATCGACATGGCGCCGTCGGAGAGCGGCTCGGTCTGGGAACCCGGCGAGGCGGCCGGCGAAGGCGGCTGACCCGCCGCGGTCCACTCGGTCGACCGGGCGCGCGGCCCGGTCGGGGGCCACTGTCGGTGGGGTGAACTAGCGTTCGATCCATGTCAGTGAACTCGACTCCGTCCGCCCGCTCGTCGTCCTTCAGCTCGAACCGCGGCGGTGCCGCGCCGGCCGGTCGGGGGGCGCCCAAGGTCGCCAAGCCCGCTTTCCACTGCACCGAATGCGGGGCGTCGGTACCCAAGTGGGCCGGTCGGTGCCCCAACTGCCAGGCGTGGGGCAGCCTCGCGGAGGTCGGCGCCACCCGGACGATGCTGCGGAAGGTGACGCCGGGGCCGGTCAGCGCGCCGGCCGTCCCGATCGGTGACATCGACGCGTCCACGGTCACCGCGAAACCCAGTGGGCTGGCCGAGCTCGACAGGGTCCTCGGCGGCGGACTGGTCCCTGGCGGCGTGGTGCTGCTCGCCGGTGAACCCGGCGTCGGGAAGTCCACGCTGCTGCTGGCCGCCGCGCACGCCTGGGCCGGGACGCACTCCACTCCCGCACTGATCGTCACCGGCGAGGAGTCCGCCGCCCAGGTGCGGATGCGAGCCGACCGGATGGGCGCCCTGCACCCGGCGCTGTTCCTGGCGGCCGAGACCGAGATGTCCGCCGTACTCGCCCACATCGACGCGGTCTCCCCCGGCCTGCTGGTCCTCGACTCGGTGCAGACGGTCTCGATCGCCGAGGTCGACGGCAGCGCGGGCGGGGTCACGCAGGTGCGGGCGGTGGCGGCCACGCTCACCGCGATCGCCAAGGAGCGGGGCATCGCGTGCGTGCTCGTCGGGCACGTGACCAAGGACGGCGCGATCGCCGGCCCGCGGGTGCTCGAGCACCTGGTCGACGTGGTGCTGCACTTCGAGGGCGACCGGAACTCCTCGCTGCGGCTGATCCGCGGGGTGAAGAACAGGTTCGGCCCGTCCGACGAGGTCGGCTGTTTCCAGATGGTCGAGAACGGCATCGTCGGGTTGTCGGACCCGTCCGGCCTCTTCCTGTCCGGTCGGCGGTTCAACATCCCCGGCACCTGTTCCACGGTGACCATGCAGGGCAGGCGCGCGATCCCGGTCGAGCTGCAGGCGCTGGTCGGTACGTCGGACAGCGAGGGCCCCGCCCGCCGCACGCTGTCCGGGCTGGACGCGTCGCGGGCGGCGATTGTGCTGGCGGTGGTCCATCGGCTGGGCGGCGTCAACGTCGCCAAGCGCGAGGTGCTGGCAGCCACGGTCGGCGGCGTGCGGGTCGTGGAACCGGCCGCGGACCTGCCGCTGGCGATGGCGGTCTGGTCCTCGGTCCGTGACATACCGCTGGCGCCGCGGCTCGTCCTGTTCGGTGAGATCGGTCTGTCCGCCGAGATCCGCCCGGTGCAGCACATGACGAGGCGGCTGGCCGAAGCCGCGCGGCTGGGCTTCGACCACGCCATCATTCCGGTGGGCGGGGACGCCGAGTGGCCGCCAGGAATGCGGGTGGACCGGGTGGCGGATCTGGGCGCTGCCATGCGGGCGCTGGGCAACGACAAGGGTGTGGTGCGCTGGCTGGAACGCAAGGCGAACTGATCGCCGCCCGGCGGCAACTAGACTTGCCACGCTCGGCGGGTCGGGGCGGCGCTGCGAAGCACACCGAAGGTCTGCCGCGGCCGGCGGAGTGAATCAGCGAAAGGGGCGCGGTGATCGAAGAGCGGAAATCGCTCCTTGCGCTGCGGGAGGTGCTGGCCCGCATCGCGCCCGGAACGCCGCTGCGCGAGGGTCTCGAACGCATCCTCCGTGGGCGCACCGGCGCCCTGATCGTTCTCGGCCACAACCCCACCGTGGAAGCGTTGTGCGACGGCGGGTTCCGGCTCGACGTGGAGTTCTCCGCCACCCGGTTGCGCGAGCTGTCCAAGATGGACGGCGCCGTCGTGCTGAACGACGATGCCACCAAGATCGTTCGGGCGAACGTGCAGCTGATGCCCGATGCGGCGATTCCGACGGTCGAGTCGGGTACCCGGCACCGCACCGCCGAACGCGTCGGTCTGCAGACCGACCTGCCGGTGATCGCGGTCAGCCATTCGATGGCCATCATCAGCCTGTACTTCGGTGGTGCCCGGCACGTCGTGGCCGAGCCGTCGGCGATCCTGGGCCGGGCGAACCAGGCTCTGGCGACGCTGCAGCGGTACAAGTTCCGCCTGGACGAGGTGACCGCAACGCTGTCGGCGCTGGAGATCGAGGACTTCGCCACCCTGCGGGACGCGATGACGGTGCTGCAACGCCTGCTCATGGTCCGGCGGATCGCCGACGAGCTGACCAGCAGCGTGATCGAGCTGGGTACCGACGGACGGTTGCTCGGGTTGCAGCTCGAGGAGCTGGTCAGCGGCACCGAAGAGATGCGGGAGCTGCTGATCCGCGACTACCTGCCGAGCGATCAGTCGGACCGCTCGGTGGCCGATGTTCTGGACGGACTCCGGGCGCTGGACGACACCGCGATCCTGGACCTCTCCGCCGTCGCGAAGGTGCTCGGATACCCGGCACAGCTGGACGGTCTGGACGCACCGACCAGCCCCCGCGGCTACCGCCTCCTGGCCGGCATCCCGCGGATACCTCCGGTCATCCTCGACCGGCTGATCAGTCACTTCGCCACCCTGCAGGGTCTGCTCGCGGCGACCGCGGCCGACCTCCAGCTGGTGGAGGGTGTGGGTGAGGCGCGCGCCAGGGTGGTCCGCGAGGGACTGTCCCGGCTCGCCGAGTCCTCGATCGTCGACCGCTACGGCGCGCCGCTGTAAGTCGATGCCCGACCGTGGCCACTTGAGCCGGGGGCCCGGCGGAGGTTCAGTGAGCCGGGCGTCCCGGGTGCCCGGTTGGAGGCGTCATGGTGCGCGGCCGATCGCCACGGTGCCCGACGAGGCGTCATGGTGCGCGGCCGGGCGTCAGCTGATCGTCAGGGTGGCGGGAGCGGCGTGCAGTGACCCGACGTCCACCCGAACCTGATAGCGGCCCGCGGGCACCGGTGACCGGACACCGGCGCAGCCCGGCTTGGAGCTCGTGCCGGACCACTTGATGTTGTAGTGCACCGTGGTGCCCGCGGCCAGGGTCCGCACGTCTGTGCCCTCGCCGGGGAAGCAGTCGGTGGTCGACCAGACGCGGGCGCCCGCGGCGGTGTAGACGGTGAACACCTGCAGCGGACCGGAGAGGTCCCGCGTGCAGTCGACCGCGCCGGAGTTGGTCACCGCCACACCGAGCACCACCTGGTCCCCGACCGCGTACTGCGGAGCACCGGTGGTGGCCACCAGCTTCAGCACGCTGTCGGCGCAGAGCAGTCGGCCCCGCGCGTCGGTGCTCGGTGCCGTAGTGGTGGCCGTGGTGGGGGACGTGCTTGCCGGCGGGGTGGTCGGCTTGGCCGGCGGGCCGGTCGGCGCTGCGGTGGTCTTGGCCGGTGCTGTGGTCTTCGGCGTCACCGGCGCTGTCGTCACGGGCGAAGTCGGGGCGGTGCCCTTGGGCGCGGTGGTCTTCGGGCTCGTCGTCGCAGGTGCGGTGGTCTTGGCTGCTCCGGTCGCCTTCGGCACTGACCCCGACGAGGCTGTGCTGCCGGGCCGCGCCCCGGCTGGCGTACTGCCCGGCGTGGTCTTCGAGGCCGGCGGCGTGGCGGGTCCTGTGGTGCCCGCTGATGTCGTCGCCGACCCGGTCGCGGCGGCTGGGGTGGGGAGCGCCGCGGAGGCCGGTGCGCTGGAGGCGGGCGGCGCCACTCCCTGAACCGACGGTGACGCCAGCACGCCGGTCAGCACGGGGGTCACCGTGCCGCCGACGCCGCCGTTCCCGGAACCGCCGTCGGTGGCCTTGGCGGCTCCGGTCCGGCCGATGACGAGGAAGATCACGCCGACCAGAACGGCGATCACGACGACGATGAAGATCACCCGACGAACCCAGTAGACCGCTGGCGGGCGGGGACCGACGGGATGCATCACGAGCCCGACGGTAACCTCGACTGGCCCGGAATCCCGGGAGGCACGGCCGTTGTCGACCATCCGGACCGGCGGCGGACCGCGCACTCTGCGGAGGGCGCGGCAGTGGTGACACCACCCCGAGCAGTCCCGAACCACGCCCAGTCGCCCGAACACCGTGACCAGCAGTCCCGAACCTCTACAGTCGCCCGACCACCCCGACCAGCAGTCCCGAACCACCGCAGTCGCCCCCACCCGACCAGCAGTCCCCGAACCACCGCACTCGCCCCACCCCCCCGACCAGCAGTCCCCGAAGCGCCGCGACCGCCCTACCCCCTGCAATCCCCCAGACCTACCTGCGGTCCTAAGACCAGCCCAGTCGCCAGACCACCCGACCCCGACGAAGAGGGACTTCCATGACGGCAATCGAGCAGCTCCTGGAGCGCAACAAGTCGACGGCGATCTCGCACCCCCAGTCGCTGGGGCCGACGCCGACCATGGCCGTCGCCATGGTGCTGTGCATGGACGCCAGAGTCGATGCCCACGCCGCGTTCGGCCTGACGCCCGGCGAGGCCCACCTGATCCGGAACGCGGGCGGCGTCGTCACCGACGACGTGGTCCGATCGCTGGCGATTTCACAACATGCGCTGGGAACCGTCGAGGTGATGATCGTGCATCACACGGACTGCGGCCTGGCCCGACTGGAAGAGGATGCCTTCCGCCAGCAACTGGCGGAGTTCGCCGGTTACCGGCCCACGTGGGCTGTCCAGGCGTTCAAGGATCCGCACGATTCGGTCCGGGAATCGTTGCGCCGGGTCCGGCAGTCACCGTTCCTCAAGCACACGGACGCGGTGCGTGGCTTCATCTTCGACGTGAGGTCCGGCCTGCTGGAGGAGGTGTACGCAGACTGAACCCGCCCGCCCACCGTCTCCCTTCGCCCGCCCACCGTCTCCCTTCGCCGGCTGACGGGCTCCCTTCGCCCGCCCACCGTCTCCCTTCGCCCGCCCACGGGCTCCTCTCGCCCGCAGACGCCCTCCGGCCGCCGGCCGGGCCGGATGGGGCGGCGCTCGACGTGGACCGTCTGCTGCGCTTCTTCACCGAGCACGCCCGTGACCTGCCCTGGCGCCGCGTCGACGCCGGGCCATGGGGCGTGATGGTCAGCGAATTCATGCTGCAGCAGACGCCGGTGGTGCGGGTGCTGCCCGTGTACCAGGCCTGGATGCTCCGCTGGCCGGCGCCCGGCGATCTCGCGGCCGCCTCCACCGGTGACGCGGTCCGTGCGTGGGGACGGCTCGGGTACCCGCGCAGGGCACTGCGACTGCACGCCGCGGCGACGGCCATCGCGATCGACCACGGCGGCCGCGTTCCCTCTTCGGTGCAAGAGCTGCTGACGCTTCCCGGGATCGGCGAGTACACCGCCCGTGCCATCGCCGCGTTCGCCTTCGGTGCCCGCGCACCGGTCGTCGACACGAATGTCCGCCGTGTGCTGTCCCGTGTGGTGCGCGGCGTCGACAGCATCCGGGAACCGGCGACGCAGTCCGACCGCCGCGAACTCGAAGGGCTCCTACCCGACGACCCGCCGACGGCAGCGAGGTTCTCCGCCGCCCTGATGGAGTTGGGCGCGCTGATCTGCACGGCCACCAATCCGCGCTGCCCGGACTGTCCGCTGAGCGACCTCTGCCGCTGGCGCGCGTCCGGCCGTCCCGCCGCGGTCGCCAGGCGCGCGGTGCAGACCTGGGCGGGCACCGACCGGCAGGTCCGCGGCCGCATCCTGGCGTTGCTCCGCGCGGCGCATTCCGCCGTGCCGGCTGACGAGATCGCCCAGGCGTGGCCTGACGAGCAGCAACGGCAGCGGTGCGTGTACTCGCTGGTGGCCGACCGCCTCGTGACCCTCCTGCCGGACGGCAGCCTGACGTTGCCGTCTTGACCCGAGCACTCGCCTGCGTCCGGCACCACCTGCGCACCAGGCAGCCCAGTCACTCTATGCACCCATGCACAGGGCACCCAGGCGGCTGGATCGGCCGAGCGCGTTGCGGGCTCTTGAGCACGTTTGCAGCATTCGCATACGGCAGGAATGCGTGCCGCAACACAATGCGCGCACCGCAACACAACCCACGCGCCGCAACACAACGCGCCCGCGCGACCCGACCAAGCCCGAGCCGTCACCGACGTCATCGGCATCACCCGGACCGCGGCGAACCGGGAACGAGAGAAGGCCCGCCCCGCGTGTGCGGGACGGGCCCTCTCGAGACAGCGCTGTCCCGGACCTACCGGACGCCGGCCGGCGGGTCTACTCCTTCTCGAAGCTGATCCCGGGACCCTCGACGGCAAGGGCCGCCACCGAGTCCGGGATCTCCGAGGGACGCGGCACACCGACGAAGGTGAACACCTTGTCGGCGCCTTCGCCTTCGACGTCGACCAGCACGATCTGCCCGGGCTTGATCTCGTCGAACAGGATCTTCTCGGACAGCTTGTCCTCGATCTCCCGCTGGATGGTGCGGCGCAGCGGCCGGGCGCCGAGCACCGGGTCGAACCCGCGCTCGCCGAGCAGCATCTTGCCCGCGTCGGTGACCTCGAGGCCCATGTCCTTGTTCTTCAGTGCACCCTCGACGCGCTTGAGCATCAGGTCGACCATGGTCATGATCTGCTCGGTGGTGAGCTGGTGGAAGACCACCACGTCGTCGATGCGGTTGAGGAACTCCGGCCGGAAGTGACGCTTGAGCTCGTCGTTGACCTTGGACTTCATCCGCTCGTAGTTCGACTCGTCGCCGCCCTGCGAGAAGCCCATGCCCACGGCCTTGGAGATGTCCTGGGTGCCGAGGTTGGACGTGAACACGATGACCGTGTTCTTGAAGTCAACCGTGCGACCCTGGCCATCGGTCAGCCGGCCATCTTCCAGCACCTGCAGCAGCGTGTTGTAGATGTCCGGGTGTGCCTTTTCGATCTCGTCGAACAGCACCACGGAGAACGGCTTGCGGCGGACCTTCTCGGTCAGCTGCCCGCCCTCTTCGTAGCCGACGTATCCGGGAGGCGCTCCGAACAACCGCGACGCGGTGTACCGGTCGTGGAACTCGCCCATGTCGACCTGGATCAGCGCGTCCTCGTCGCCGAACAGGAACTCGGCCAGCGCCTTGGTCAGCTCGGTCTTACCGACACCGGACGGGCCGGCGAAGATGAACGAGCCGGACGGCCGCTTAGGATCCTTCAGACCGGCGCGGGTACGGCGGATCGCCTGGGACACGGCCTTGACGGCCTGGTCCTGGCCGATGATCCGCTTGTGCAGCTCGTCCTCCATGCGGAGCAGTCGAGCCGTCTCGGCCTCGGTCAGCTTGACCACGGGGATGCCGGTCCAGTTGGCCAGCACCTCGGCGATCTGCTCGTCGTCGACCTCGGACACGACGTCGAGGTCGCCGTCCTTCCAGG